>NZ_JAVHWM010000019.1:0-3479 GCF_032159765.1 Mycobacterium sp.
ATTCGCCGGAGGTGAACCAGGTCGCGCTGTACTTCGGGACACCGATTCTGTTCAACAAGGGCAGCGGCGGCGACGCAACCGTGAAGAAGGACGGCAAGAACTACTCGGTGTCAGGTCACTCGGCACCCATGCCTGACTCTCACGAGTTCGGTTTGGAGATCACCTGTCCGTAGCAGCACACATCTGACAACGGCGGCGCTCGGTTTGGGGCGCCGCCGTTGTCGTCGTCACTAGGATTTCTGCATGCCATCCTCCGAGGATCCCGGTCCCGCTCTGCCCGACCCGCCGGGCACTGGCCCGACGCCGCCCGAGCCGGCAGCCGACAGCGGCCCGCCCGTCCAAAATCCCACGGTGCCTTCGGGTTATTACGTTCCACCGGCCCCCGAGCCACAAATCCCGCCGGGCGCCGAGACCCAAACACGTCCGGCCGCTGAGGCGACGCAGCCGATCGACCCGGTCTATCCGATGTACACGCCCCCAGCGGCGCCGTCGCCAACGACGCCGTCAACGGGGTTCGGCACGCCGCCAGGTGCCGGGCAGTACACGCCGCCAGGTGCAGGGCAGTACACGCCGCCGGCTGCCGGGCAGTACACACCCCCCGCTGCGCCGGACACACCGCCGTACGGAGCTCCCCCTCCCGGCCCGTTCGGGCCACCCGGGGAGCAGCCGTTCCCGTCACCCGCGCCGTATGTGCCTCAGCAGGGCACGGGGTCGTCGCGGACAGCGTTGACCATCATTGCGACCCTCAGTGTGATCCTGTTGGGCGCGATTGTCGCGGTGGTGTGGGTGCTGTTCCGCAACAGCGGTAGCAGCAATGACCACACCGGTGCGTCGGCGAAGAGCACGAGCGCACGGTCGTCCACCACCAAGTCCACGACGACGTCGTCACAGACCGCGAGCGCGGCCCCCACCGGTACGCAGCCTCCCGGCACTGGTGCGGCGCCGGCGGGAACCACGGTGACGATCGACGGCACCCCGACGACGATCGAAGGACAACCCAGCTGCATCGACAGTGGTGGGCAGATGACTGTGGCGGCCGGTGATACCGGGACGAACGGCCTAGCTGTCGTGCTGAGCACCAGCGAGGCCCTCGAGGTCGAGAGCGTCAGCATATTCGTCAACAAGCAGCCGCTCACCTACGCCAAGGCAGCCATGGGCGACGCACAGGCCGTCAAAGACGGACTCACGTACACGATTTCGGGCAACGGAATCGCAGTCGACCTCACGAACCCCACCGCGGGAATCTCCATGAAACCGTTCAAGGTCGAGGTGACGTGCCCTTAGTGCTACTCCTCGCGCAGTCCTGACAGATCGGGATCGGTCATCAGGCGATCCAGTACCACGCGGTGACCCTTCAGCAGTTTGGCGCGCGCCCGCGCGATGGGAAACCATTGCACGCGATCCACTTCCGGGTACTCGCGCACTCGGCCCGAGCCCTTCGGCCATTCGAGTTCGAAGGTGTTACTCCGGGCGTTGGTGACATCGAGGTCGCCGAGCACCGCGAACACGGTCAGCACTTTGCCGCTGGGCTGACGCACCGGGTCAAAATCGATGCGCGGACCCACAGGTGGCGGAAGGCTCGTCTCTTCGGTGAATTCCCGACGAGCGGCGTCCCATGGATCCTCACCGTCGGTGTATTCGCCCTTGAGAATCGACCACGAACCGTCGTCCTTCTTGGCCCAGAACGGACCGCCGGGATGACCGATCAGGACTTCCACGACGCCGTCGCGGATCCGGTAAGGCAGCAGACCCGCGCTTAGTTTCATTGCTCCTCGCGTCCGCTGCGTTTCATTGCTCCTCGGCTACTCGCACGCAGAGCGCTCGAGGTCTTTGAGCGACGTCTCGAGGTGCCCGAGCAAGCGCTGCAGGTGCGGCACGCTGCGGCGGCAGCCGACCAGCCCGAAGTCGAGGTTGTCGCCGTTGTTAGTCATCGTGATGTTCAGCGCCTGCCCGTCCAGCGCGATCGACAGCGGGTAGTTGCCGTCCAAGCGCGCGCCCCTCCAGTACATCGGCTCCCGGGGACCCGGCACGTTGGAGATGACGATGTTGAACGGCGGCGGGGCCGCCGCGACGAATCCCGGAACCAACGCCAGCGCAATTCCACCCGTGAGGCAGGCCGAGAGCGCGAACTGCTGGACCTGGGGCAGCTCGGCGAACACATTCTTGTTGTCGCGCATCGACTCGTGGATGGCCTCCAGCCGCTGTCCGGCATCGTCGAGATGTGTCGCGAGGTTGCAAAGGATCGTGCCCACCATGTTGCCGCCCCGGTCGTCGTCCCCGTCCTTACGCAGGCTGACCGGGACCATCGCCACCAAGGGTGCCTCCGGGAGCGCGTTCTGGTCGAGCAGATACGCACGCAGCGCCCCGGAGCACATCGCCAGGATCACGTCGTTGACGGTCACGCCGCCGACGGCTTCCTTCACCCGCTTGAAGCGATCCAGCGACCACGACTGCGCCGCAGCGCGCCGCGCGCCCCCGATACGAACGTTGAACATCGTCTTCGGAGCCCGGAACGGCAGCGTCAGCTGTTGTTCGAAGAGTCCGTCGCGGATGAGCGACAGCGTCGACGGCGCAAGCGCCGCAGCTGATCCCACCGCATTGGTCAGCGCCTCGATGGGCGAGCGGCCACGTCCAGAGGCTTTCCGGCGCCCCGGCTTGAGCTCCCACGGCACACGCACTTCGTCGTCGTCAGGATCGGGCGTCATGGAGCGCTGCATGAGCCGTTGCGCCGACACACCGTCGATCAGTGAGTGGTGAATTTTGTTGTACAGCGCATAGCGCCCGTCATCCAGCCCCTCGACGAGGTGTGTCTCCCACAGCGGCCGGTGGCGGTCGAGCAGACTGCCGTGCAGCCGCGAGGTCAGTTCCAGAAGGTCACGGACCCGTCCCGGCTTGGGCAGCGCCGAGCGCCGCAGATGATATTCCAGATCGATGTCCTTGTCGTCTGACCAGGCGACATTCGTGATTCCGCCCAGGAATGCGGGCCGCTTCCGGAACGTCGGTTGCACGTCAGTGCACGCCAGCATCGCCTCGTAGGTCTCCCGGACGAACTCGGGCCCCGCGTCCTCGGGCGGCTCGAAGAGCTGCAAACCGCCCACGTGCATGGGATGTTCACGGGATTCGCCCAGCAAGAAGATGTTGTCCGTCGGCGATATCAGCTGCATCGGTGCGTCCTCTCGCGGTGGTCTTCCCTTCTCGTCCTTTGTAATCGTGCGGACAAGAGGAATACAGCCTTTGACCGTAGACTGGCCGCGTTCATGGGTGCTGATCTTGAACGGCGCCCGATATCGCGGGGGCGAGAAGGGCCTGCACGTCATGAAATTGCTGCTCGGGCATGCGAAATGCCTGGCCGCCGTTTTTTCGGCTCTCATTCTGATAACTGGCTGCGAGAGCCGCGCAATGACGCCAGGGGCGACTGCGGTCGCGCCCCCCAAAGACCTCTGGGTAGCAGTCGTCGGCGATTCGTATACCGGTGGAAG
>NZ_JAVHWM010000022.1:0-20068 GCF_032159765.1 Mycobacterium sp.
CGGTGGCGTGTCTTTGTGCCGACGGTTGTCAGCATCGATTCCCACGATGCGCAAACTGCGCGTATCGCGAACGAATTTCTCGATGCCCCAACCTATTTGAGCTTCGATACGGTGCTGGTAACGACCGGCCCCGGTGGCCGACCTAGTTGTATGTCGGCGGTGGCTGCGGCTGGAAGGGTTCATACCACCACCAGTCGGCGCGCTCCCCGGTGGGTCCGGGGCAGGGCGCTACGGCGGGCGGCGGCCGATTCGGCGGGCGCGCGAGCGATCCCGCGCTAAGTGGTTGGCCGGCGCTGTCGCTGACGCTGAGATTGTCTGCGGGCCCGGTGATGGTGATGACGCCTCGATGGTGCAGCCGGTGGTGATAAGGGCAGACCACCAGTACCAGGTTGGACAACTCGGTGGGACCGCCGTCTTCCCAGTGCCGAATATGGTGTGCGTGCAAACCGCGGGTGGCACCACAACCCGGAACCGCACACGTGGGATGGCGGTGCTCCAGCGCGCGGCGAAGCCGCCGGTTGATCTGGCGGGTCGCTCGGCCGGCGCCGATGACCTCGCCGTCACGTTCGAACCAGACTTCACAGGTGGCATCACAGGTCAGGTATTGGCGTTCGGCCTCCGAGAGCAGCGGACCCAGATGCAACGCCGCGGCGCGCTGCTCAACGTCGACGTGCACCACCACAGTGGTGTGATGCCCGTGCGGCCGGCGGGCCACCTCGGCGTCCCACCCGGCCTCCACCAGGCGCATGAACGCCTCGACAGTGCCCGGCAACGGCGGCGCGTTATCTGATGCCCGCTCGCGGTTCTCGCGATCGAGTTTCCACTCGGCGATCAGCGCATCACGGTGAGATGCCAGTGCTGCGTCGAACTTCGCCGCGTCCACGTGCGGAAGTCTGATCCGCCAACTGGTGAATTCCTCGTCGGAGGTCTTGGTGATCGAGGACTGCGGTTCGGGCCGAGGATCGGGTTCGGGTCGCGGTTCGAGCTTGACCGCCGTGCGCAGCTGGTTGACCGTTGCGCAGCGCGCCAGCTCCGCGTAGTGCTCATCGGATCCCTCGCCCGCACCCGCCGCGATCACCCCGACCTGATCCAGCGACAGTCGGCCCTCCCGCATGCCTTGCGCGCAACGGGGAAACTCCGCCAGCCGGCTTGCCACCGTCGCGATCGTCGCGGCGTTCGCCGACGACGAGCCGGTCTTCCAGGCCACCAACGCCCCCACCGACCGCGCCCCCGTCGCGCCCCACAACTTGTCGCCATCGATCTCGGCGACGATCTCCACGATGCGCCCATCAATCGCGTTGCGCTGACCGGCCAACTCAGCCAACTCATCAAACAGCAGCTCAATGCGCTGATTGGGACTCTCTACGACGGCGGTCGAGGACATAACGCCATCATCGCAGCCGGGTCCGACAAGTTAGCGGTGAAGCAGGTCGCCGACCACCCCCCCGCAGCCCAAAACCGAAAAAGCAAATATGCGGTCCAAAAGACAAGTAGCGCACTACTCGAGACTCCCTGCCGTGACTCGCTCACACTTCCGCATGGTGCATCGGGAATGCACCGAGACGAAAGGAGAACCAAAATGGCCAAGATCATCGATGTCTCGATGGAGATCGATCGCACGGCTAGCGATGACTTCCAACTCACCGTCGGTGGGACGCTCGTGTTGACCCAGCAAGACCTGAATAAGTTCAACCGGCACGGCGGATTTCTCCACCTGCAGACCCATGTCATGGATAAGGACAAGTGGTTCGATGATCACGTATGGGACAAGCCGACTACTGATACGTTGGACGGCCCTTTGGATGTCGGGCCGACTCAGTTTGTTATAGATCCATTCATCGTGTCGCCCAGCAAGGTAGCGGATGCCGATCCGTGGCCCGAAGAAAACGTGGAACTTTATGTTTCGGTGAGGGTTTCGCCACACGAAGTGGGTGCTGTAAGTACCGGTTGGGCGAGTTCTGACTATCAGAGTGTGAAGGTGCGTTCGCTGCTCTGATCACGGGGTCAACGAGACGCCGATAGCCAGCGCGCACTCGACACGAGTTGAATGGGGGTGTGACTGATGAGGACAGGGTCGTGCAGGCGAGCCGCGACATCGGCGCACCCGCCGCGACGATCTTCGAGCTGATCGCCGATCCCGCCCAGCAGCCGCGGTGGGACAGCAACGACAATCTCGCCAAAGCTGCTGAGGGCCAACGGGTCACGGCCGTCGGAGATGTGTTCGCCATGACCCTGACGATGGGCAGCGTCCGCGAGAACCACGTGGTGGAGTTCGAGGAGGGCCGGCTGATCGCGTGGCGCCCGGCTGAGCAGGGGGCGACGCCGCCGGGCCACCTGTGGCGGTGGGAGCTGCAACCGCTGGACGACGGCCGGACGCACGTCACCCACACCTACGACTGGTCGGCACTGACCGACGAGAAGCGGTTCGAACGCGCACGGAACACCACCGACGCGTCGCTGCGACGATCGCTCGAGCGGCTTGCGCAGATGGCCGAAGGCTAACGCGCGGCGGCGAACGCGCGCAGCGACTCGACCTGCAGAGGGTCCAGCGACGGACGCACGTTCTCTCGCGCTGCGGCGACGTCGGCTGCGGTCACGTCCGCCGCATCGATCGAGCGGCGCATGGCCGTGAGGGCCGCTTCGCGCAGCAGCGCGACGCAGTCCGCCCCGCTGTATCCGTCGAGCTGGGTGGCGAGCGCGTCCAGGTCGACGTCTGCGGCGAGCGGCACCGATTTGCCTGCCGTGCGCAGAATTTGACGGCGCGCATCCGCATCGGGCGGCTCGACGAACACCAGCCGCTCCAGCCGGCCGGGTCGCAGCAACGCGGGATCGATCAGGTCGGGGCGGTTCGTGGCGCCCAGCACGACGACGTCGTTGAGCGGCTCGATCCCATCCATCTCGGTCAACAGCGCGGCCACCACCCGATCGGTGACGCCCGAGTCGAAGCTCTGACCGCGCCGGGGTGCGAGCGCATCGATCTCGTCGAGGAAGATCAGCGACGGCGCGGAGTCGCGGGCACGGCGGAACAGCTCGCGCACCGCCTTCTCCGAGGCGCCGACCCATTTGTCCATCAGCTCAGCGCCCTTGACGGCATGCACTGACAGCTTGCCCGAGCTGGCCAGCGCCCGTACCACAAACGTCTTGCCGCATCCCGGCGGGCCATACAGCAGCACCCCGCGCGGCGGCTGAATACCCAAGCGGGAGAACGTCTCCGGATGCTGCAGCGGCCAGAGTACGGCTTCGGTCAGCGCCTGCTTGGTCTCGGCCATGTCGCCGACGTCGTCGAGCGTCACCCCGCCGACTGCCACCTCCTCGGTTGCCGACCGTGACAGCGGGCGGATCACGGTCAAGGCACCGGTGAAGTCCTCCTGCGTGAGCGTGGGCGGCTTGCCGTCCTCGCTAGCTCTGGCCGCCGCCCGAAGAGCGGCCTCACGTACGAGGGCGGCCAGATCGGCTCGCACGAAACCCGGTGTGCGATCAGATATTTCGTCAAGATGCAGCTCGCCAGTCGGCACGTTGCGCAGGAAGACTTCCAGCAGGGCCTTGCGGGTCGCCGCGTCGGGCAGGGATAGGCCGAGTTCCCGGTCGCACAGTTCAGGTGAGCGCAGCCGCGGATCCACCACGTCTGGTTTGCCCGAGGTTGCGATGAACGCGACGCCCGAAGTACCCACCGCCGAGCGCAATTCGCCAAGAATGAGCGTCGCGACCGGCTCGGCGGGCATGGGCAGCAGCGCGTCGATGTCGGTGATCAGCAGCACTCCGCCGCCGTTGCGCACACTGGTCACTGCGTCGCTGACCGCCTTGAGCCGGTCCTGCGCCGCCAGCGCGCCGACGTCGGGCCCGTCGAGCTCGACCAGCCGCCGCCCGGCGCACACCGCGCGCACCAGCGTCGCCTTGCCCACACCTTGCGGGCCTGACACCACCACACCGAGATTCGCGTTCGCGCCAAGTTTCTGCAGCAGCTGCGGCTCGTCCAAGGCCAGCTTGAGCCATTCCGAGAGCCGGGCGGCCTGTTGGTGAGCGCCCTTGAGATCGTCGACGCTGACGGCCGGCACCGACGGCTCGGTGGCTTCGGTTGTCCAGTGCGTCACCGCGGAGATCCCCTCACCCCACGTCACCGACGAGTTCGGCTGCACGCTGACCGGTCCTTGCGGGTCCACGCCCGTGACGGTAAGCAGCTCCGACGTCCACGTGATCCCGACGGATGACGCGAGCGCCGCGCTGGCCGCCGACGTTGACGTGCCCGGGCCCAGGTCGCGAGGCAGCAGCGACACAGTGTCGCCGACCGTCATCACCTTGCCCAGCAACGCCATTCGCAACGCGGCTGGCGAAACGGACTGGCGCGCAAGGTTGGTTCCGTTCAGTGTTACCGACCGCGCGCCATACACTGTCACCGGTGACACGATCACCGCGGTGTCTTCACGCAATCCGGCATTGGAAAGGGTCACGTCGTCGAGCAGCGCCGTGCCGGCCGGCACGGCGGAACCAGCCAGCCCGACCACCGCGGACGTCGTGCGGGAGCCGGTAAGGGAGACGGCGTCCCACTCTCGAATGCCAAGGGCGGCGACAGCTTCCGGATGAAGGCGGATGACGCCCCGGCGTGAGTCGACTGCTGAGGTGTTCAGGCGGGCGGTCAGTGTCAGAATCGGCATGTCAACTCAGTGTCGTGGCGGCTTGCGCAGCCCGAGGCGCGCCACCGACCGCCGGTGCGGCTGAGTCCGACGGATCTGCCTGCGCTGGGCACGCTGTTGTCGTGGCTTGGAATCCCATGCCTCAGGGTGGTTGGCGATCCAGCGCTTGCTGCGCACCGCGAACGGTATGTGGATGACGTAGGCGACGATGATCGCCATGATCACGAGGTAGGGGAAGAAGATCGACGCCGCGACTCCGATCGCCAGAAGCACGAGCAGCGGGAAGGTCATGTTCGGCGATATCGCGAACGTGTGAATCTTGCGCATTGGAATCGCGCTGACCACCAGCAGCGAGACGCCGATCATCCAGACGATCACCGTCCACTCGGCCCACTCCGTGCCCCACCACGCACCGGGCCATTGCGCTCTTGCTGCCAGCGGCCCGATCGCGCCGATCGCACCCGCGGGCGCGGGCATGCCGACGAAGTATTCTTTGGCATAGGCCGGCTGAGCGTCGTCCAACTGCGCGTTGAACCGGGCCAGCCTCAGCACGATGCACACCGCGTATACCAGCACCACGATCCAGCCCACCCGCGAATGCTGGAGCAGCGTCCAGTAGACGATGAACGCAGGCGCCACACCGAAATTCACCGCATCGGCGAGCGAGTCGAGTTCCTGGCCCATGCGTGATGTGGCGTTGAGCACCCGCGCGATCCGGCCGTCGAGAGCATCAAGGATCGCCGCGCCGGCAAGCAGCGCCAGCGCGGGCGTCACCTCGTTGTCGTGGGCGAGTTTGACCGACGTCAACGCAAGGCAGATCGCCGTCACGGTCATCGCGCTCGGCAAGAGCTTCAAAGGCGAACTGACGTTGCGTGTCATGGCAACTCGGCGATGACGGTCTCCGCGCCCACCGCGTGCTGGCCCGGCTGGACCTGCAGCGTCGACCCCTCCGGCAGGTAGGTGTCGAGCCGGGAGCCGAAGCGGATCAACCCGTACGTGTCGCCGACGGTCACCTTGTCCCCCGCGCGGATGTCGCAGACGATGCGGCGCGCGAGCAGGCCGGCGATCTGGACGACGACGACGTCCTGACCGATTTCGGTGCGGATCCACACGCTGTTGCGCTCGTTCTCGTCACTCGAGCGCGGCTTGTCGGCGGACAGGAACTTGCCGAGCCGATGGTCGACCTTGACGACCTCGCCGCCGATGGGCACGCGCTGCACGTGGACGTCGAAGAGCGACAAGAAGATGCTGACCCGCGGGCGGGGTTCGGCGGGTAGCCCGAGTTCGGCGGGTGGCGCCGCGGTGTCGACGAGCGTGATCTGCCCGTCGGCGGGGGCGACGACGACACCGGGGCGGTCAGGCGGTACGCGCGCCGGGTGCCGGAAAAACGTCGCGCTGGCCGCGGCTGCCGAGAGACCGGCGGTCCGCATCCATCGGCGCTTGCGGCCCGCGGCGGCGAACAGCAACCCGGCGGCGACGAACGGAAAGCCGGCCGGATGCATCGGCGGAACCGTCGAGCGCACCAGCTCAAGGAGCCGGGCAGCCTCTGACTCGGCCGAGTCGTCGGCCGGAAGATGGGGGCGTCTAGCCATTGGGCGCTATCTTAGGTCCCACACATCGACCTGCGAGCCAGCCGTCAGCTCCGTGACGTCTTCGGCGATTTCGAGCAGACAGTTCGCCGATGCGAGCCAGCGCAGGTGATGTGACGCAGGGGGGCCGTAGGTGGTGACGGACCCGGTCGGGGGATCGAATACCCCGCGGCGGAATTGCCGTTTGCCCGCAGGCGATTTCAACCCGTCGGCAAGTACGGCCGTGCTTATGGGCCGGTGGGCGGACGGCAGCCCCATCGCCGCCCGCAAAGCGGGGCGGACGAACACCTCGAAAGACACGAGCGCGCTGACGGGATTGCCGGGGAGACAGAGGATCGGGGTGCCTGTGTCCGATGTCGCCGGCCGACCGGCTCCGGTGACCACGCCTGCGCCCTGCGGCATGCCCGGCTGCATTGCCACCTTGACGAACTCGACGCCGCCGCCGCTCAGCGAGTCCTTCACCACCTCGTATGCGCCAGCGCTGACTCCGCCTGACGTCAGGATCAGGTCGGCCAGGCTTGCGTAGGTCGCCAGCGCGTGGCGGAACTCCTCGACGTCGTCGCGGGTCGTCGTCGCGGCCACCACGTCCGCGCCGGCATCGCGCACCGCGGCCGCGAGCATCACCGCATTGGACTCGTAGATCTGCCCCGGCAGCAGCGGCTGGCCGGGCTGCACCAATTCCTCGCCGGTCGACAGCACCAGCACCCGCTGCCGTGGAATGACGGCCAGCTCCGTCAATCCCAGCGCCGCCGCGAGTCCCAACGCCGCGGGTGTGACGAGCGCGCCGCTGTGCAACACGGTGACGCCCGCGGTGACGTCCTCGCCGGCCCGGCGGATGTGCTGGCCATCGTGAGCCGCAGCGCGGATCGCCACAGTGTCCGTGCCGCCGTCGGTAGCCTCGACGGGCACCACGGCGGTCGCACCCGAAGGCACCGGCGCGCCCGTCATAATCCGGTGCGCCGTACCGGGTTTCAACGTCAGCGCGTCCGTACGGCCCGCCGGGATGTCCTCGGCGACGGGCAGCACCACGGGACCGTTTACGGTCGCGCCCGCGATCTCGTCGGCGATCACGGCGTAGCCGTCCATCGCGGAGTTGTCGAACCCGGGCAACGACAGTGGCGCGATGACGTCCTCGGCCAAAGCCATGCCGGCGGCGTCGGCGAGCGCGACGGTCTCGGGCGGCCGCGGCCGGATCAGCCCGGCGACGACCCGAACGTGTTCGTCGACGGAGCGCATCACACCGGATAGGTGACGCCGGTCAGCTTCTCGGAAACCTCCCAGAGTCGCTTCTGTATTGCCTCGTCGTGGGACTGCTTGCTCGACTCGACCAGTTTCGGGTGGCCCTGCGTCTGAGCGAAGCCGTCAGGGCCGTAATACTGGGCGCCCTGCGCTGTCGGGTCGGTGGCGGCGCGCAGAGTGGGCAGCGCACCCTTGTCCGGACTCTGCGACATGAGCGGCCACACCAGATCCGTGACGGGCTTGATCCACCCCGGGATGTAGCGCGTCAGTTCGGTGTCCGACCCACCCGGATGGGCGGCAAGTGCGATCGTCGGTTCACTCTTGGCGGCCAGCCGGCGCTGCAGCTCGTAAGTGAACATCAGGTTTGCCAACTTCGATTGCCCGTAGGCGCGCACGCGGTTGTAGCTGTGCTCCCACTGCAAGTCGTCGAAGTGGATCTTCGCGAGGATGCGGTGGCCGACGCTGCTGACCGTCACCACCCGGGACCCCTCGACCGGCAGCAGCCTGTCGAGCAGCAGGCCGGTGAACGCGAAGTGGCCCAAATGATTTGTGCCGAACTGCAGCTCGAAACCGTCCTTGGTGTTGCCCTTGTCGGTGTACATCACCCCCGCGTTGTTGATCAACAGGTCGATGCGCTGGTGCGCGGACCTGATCTCGTCGGCAGCGCGGCGGATGTTGTCCAAAGAGGTGAGGTCGAGCTCCTGCAACGAGACTTGGGCGTTCGGGGCGTTCGCCTTGATTTGAGAGACCGCATCGTTGCCCTTGTCCAGGTTGCGCACCGCGAGCACCACCTGCGCGCCCTTCTCGGCCAACGCCGAGGCGGTGTGGAAGCCTAGGCCGGTGTTCGCGCCGGTGACGATGGTGACGCGGCCGGATTGGTCCGGAATGTCCGCAGTCGTCCACTTCTTAGCCATTATCGTCTCCTCTTCGTGCAAGCACCCATCGGCGCCATCTCCTCAGCGCGCGCACGTATGGTCGTTACCCGTCAAAGCTAATCCAACAGGAACCTGTGATCGATGGCGTTTGCCGAGCCCGCGAATCCACCCAGCCGCCGTGCCCCGTTCATGTGGGCGGTGTCGGCCGCATTGGGGTGGATTCTGCCCATCGCCGCTCAGGTCGTGTGGCTGATCCTTCTGCCGCGACCGGGGTGGCTGCATCTGACCGTCGCAGCGGTGACCGTGGTGCTGATGGCTCTGCACGTGTTCGTCGTCCCCGTGTGGCGATATCGGGTGCACCGCTGGGAAATCAGCCCGCAGGCCGCATTCACCCGCAGCGGTTGGCTGATCCAGCAGCGCCGCATTGCGCCGATCTCGCGCGTGCAGACCGTCGACACCTACCGTGGCCCGATCGACCGGATGTTCAAAGTCGCCAACGTCACCGTCACGACGGCGTCGTCGGCGGGTGCGGTGCACATCCGCGCCCTCGACAACGACGTCGCCGACCGCGTCGTCGAGCAGCTGACCGATATCGCGGCGCTCGGCGCCGAGGATGCGACGTGAGTACCACGGAACAAGTGCACACCGCCGACGGCTGGCAGCGGCTGAGCCCGCGGATGCTTCTGGTCCATCCTGTGCACGAAGTGCTGCGTCAGCTGCCGGTGCTTGTCGGGTCGGTGATTCTCGGCTCGACGACCGGTAACCAGGTGTATCCGCTGGTGGCACTCGGCCTGATCGTGGGCATTGGCCTGCTGCGCTGGGTGTTCACCACCTACCGGCTGACCGATGACTACGTCGAGATGCGCACAGGGATGCTGCGCCGTCGATCGGTTTCCGTGCCCCGCAACAGGATTCGCTCGGTGCAGACGGACTCCCGGTTGCTGCACCGGCTGCTCGGGCTCACCGTCGTGCGGGTGGGCACCGGTCACGAGTCGCATCGAGAATCTTCCTTCGCGCTGGACGCGGTGCGGGTGTCGGAGGTGCCCCGACTGCGGGCGGTGTTGTTGGAGGAGACGAGGACGTCATCGGGCAGCCCGCAGGAGAGCGAGCAGCCCGCGGGCCGGGTGCTGGCGCGGTGGCAGCCGTTGTGGCTGCGATATGCCCCGCTGAGCTTCTCCGGTCTCCTGATGATCGCGGCCGCGCTCGGCGTGGCCTACCAGGCTGGCATCGGGGCAAGCATCTCCGAGCGGGTTGCCAGGGTCGGAGTCGAGGCGGCACACCGCACCGGCATCGTCGTCGTGATCGGCATCGGAGTGGTCGGGCTCGTCGTGGCGTCAGTGGTGCTCGCGGTGCTGTGGTCGTGGCTGACGTACGGCGGCTTGGTCTTGTCGCGCGAATCTGGCGCGTTGCACCTGCGGCACGGCCTGCTGCGGGTGCGCGAGCACACGTTCGACATGAGCAGGTTGCGGGGCGGCACGCTGAGCGAGCAGCTGGCGGTGCGCGCGATGCGGGGTGCACGGCTGGACGCCGTGATGACGGGCGTGCACGGCGAAGGGGAGTCGTCGGTGCTGTTGCCTGCCTGCCCGTCTGCCACCGCGACGGCAGTGTTGTCAGAACTGATCGACAACGACGCCGCGGTGACCGGGCCGCTGCAACGGCATGGTCTCGCCGCGGCGAGACGGCGGTGGACCCGCGGCCTGGCGCTGCCGGTGCTCGTCGCGATCGTGATTCCCGTTGCAGGGCTGCCTTTTTGGGTGTGGTTCATCTGGGCCGGATTCACCGTGGCGTGTGCGCTACTGACGGTCGACCGGGTGCGGTCCTTGGGCCACCGCGTCGAGGACGGCTGGCTGGTCGCGCGGTCGGGCAGCGTGGACCGCCGCCGCGACTGCATCGCGTGCGCGGGCATTATCGGCTGGACGGTGCGCCAGACGTTCTTCCAGCGGCGGGCCGGGGTCGCGACGCTGATCGCCGCGACGGCCGCGGGCCGCAAGCACTACAGGATCATCGACGTGCCCGCTGAATTGGCGTGGTCGGTGGCGTCCAAAGCATCGCCGTGGGTTGCCCACAGCGTCTGGGCCCGGGGCTGATCAGTCGGCGTGTTTTATCGTCGACATAAATGCCAGACACGCACCATCCGACGCGCGATAAAGCAGATATTGTCCATCTACGGCGCCGGACTCAGTCGTTATCCGTGACACTGGCTCGAGATACATGGCATCGGTGAGGTCGCAGTTCTTAAAGTAATAGATATCCCGAAGCTTCGTGTGGATATCGAATTCATCCGGAAACTGCCTCAGCACCAACAGATCCGCAATGCTTTGATACGCAGCAAAGTACAATAAACCCGCGCCATTGGAGTCCGTATAGGGATTGATGCTATAGATCTCGTCGGGCCGAGGTTCATGCTTCGGTTCGCTTCGACCGTACTCCGATCGCACGGTCGAATACTCGCTGAAGAACGGGCTGATGTCGGTAGCCTCCACCACATCTTGGAATTCGCCGATAGGCTCGCTCTTCAATAACGCGTTGCTGCCTTCATTCGCACGAACCGAGAAGGTGGTGAGAAGGGTGGCGCTGCCCGCTGACTTTTCGCCTTCGAACGTGATGGTGCTCTGCACAGTCGAGCGACCGAATCGCGTCATTTCGATCCCGAATGTGATTTCGTCGCCCTCAGGGAATGCCGTCAGGTCGCTGTCGAGATCGATACGGATGTGTACGAACGTCGCATAAAGGCGCCGGCCCTGCGAGTCGACCAGATCCCTCGATCCCCGGCCGAGCGAGCTACACAGTTTGGCCCAGTGGAAGTCCCCCAGCTCCTTGAGGAGCCAGTTCTCCGACAGACAGCCCAGGGCCATCTGCGGCATGTTGACCTTAACGCTGCGCTTCATCGAAAAGCCTCAGAATGTCGCCGGGACTCTCCAACAGCAACCAGTCGTCGTCCACGAGACGGATTCCGTGTCGGACTTCGAGCGCCGCTCGTGTCTCCACCAAGTTCCAGCTATCGACACCCAAGTCCTCGAACGAGGTCTCGAGGTCCGCGTCCTGCTCCAATTTGAGCAGAGAATAGAGCTGTTCTTTATCCATTGACCCGACCTATGTGCTTGGTTTCCGGCGATGCCGCCGGACCGCGTGCGCCGTCAACGTGTGTCCGTATTCTGCGTTTCTGGATCGCTCGGGCCGGAAAGCCCGCGACAATCGTGGCCGGTGCGACGTCAGAATGTACGACCGAGCAGGCGCCGACCACCGCTCCCCGGCCGACGCGGACACCCGGTCCGATAAACGCGCGCGCCGCGATCCAGCATTCCGACTCGATTATGATGGGGCCCTCCAGAACGGGAAACGTGATATCGCGGGCATCGTGAGTTCCCGCGCAGAGATAAGCCTCCTGAGAGACGACGGTGTGGTCGCCGAGCGTGATCTCCGCGATGGTATAGAGCGATGCATTGTCGCCAATCCAGCAATGGTCGCCGACCACCAGCTTCCAGGGGTAGGTCACTCGTACGCCAGGCCGAATGAGAACACCCTCGCCGATTTGAGCTCCGAAGAGACGCAATGCTGCGCGTCTCCATCTATAGAGGAACTGCGGCGTCGGACGCACGAATAACGCGTCGAATATCCACCACAACTGCACATACCAGGATGGTCGCCCACGAGCACCATCACGTGATTCGAACTGTGTCAAATCCTGATACTGCTGCGCCGTCAAAATTCGACCCTTCCGTTTGCGAGAATCTTACGACGCGCTTCCCCAGATGATCGTGTGAGCCCTGCCTTCGCAAGACGCGTCGGCCGCGGCCCCGAGGCGCTTGGGCTCGTCTTCGCTGGTGTGGCACATTGAAAACGTGATTACCGGCCTCGCTCACACAGGGGTGTGCGTGCCCGACTGCGAGGCCGCGGTGGCGTACTACCGCGATGTGCTCGGCCTGCAAGTGCTGTCGCCGCCGTACGTGATGAACGGCGACGCCATCCGCGACGACATGGGCCAGCTGATTTCAGACCCCGCGATGAAAGCGGCGATCGTCGGGCTCGGCCCCGACGACCACGTGCTGGAAGTGATCGAATACCTGCGCGCCGACGGCGACGCGCACGAACGTCGCCTCACCGACGTCGGCCTCTCGCACGTCGGCTTGATCTGCGAGGACATCGAGGCCACCCGCGCCGAGCTCGAAGCCCGCGGCGTGCGCTTCCTCGTCGACGGCATCGCCGACGTCGCGCGGGTGCGCACGACCTGGTTCGCCGATCCCTGGGGCGTGGTGTTCATCCTGGTCGAGAAGACCCGGCCCGACCGTCCCTACTACGCGCAGTACGCATGAACGTCGCGATCATCGGCGCCGGCGCCGGCGGCATTGCGATGGGCCTGCAACTCGCAGACGCCGGCTACGAATTCACGATCTTCGACCGCGCCGACGGCTTCGGCGGAACCTGGCGTCACAACACCTTCCCGGGCGCGGAATGCGATGTGCCAAGCCATCTTTACTCGTTCTCCTTCGCGCCGAACCCGCGCTGGAGCAAGACCTACGCGATGCAGCCCGAGATCCTCGACTATCTCGAAGTCGTTGCGCTCAAAGGCGGACTGGACCGGCATCTGCAATCCAACTCCCGTATCGACACGATGCGTTGGTCCGACGAGGACCGACGCTGGACGCTGACCAGCGACGCGGGTGCAGAACTGGAGTTCGACGCCGTCGTGTGCGCCGTGGGAATGCTTGACATACCGAATATTCCGCTCATTGCGGGTGCAGAGGCGTTCCGCGGCAGGGTATTTCACTCGTCGCGGTGGGACCACAGCCGCACCACCGCGGGCGAGCGCGTCGCCTCCATCGGCACGGGCGCCAGCGCAATCCAGTACGTCCCGGCAATTGCCCCCGATGTCGCGCACCTGACGGTCTTTCAGCGCACGCCGATCTGGGTGGCGCCGAAGTTCGACTTCCCCTACACGCCAGAGCAACACGAGTTGTTCGAACGTGACCCGAGCGCGGCGCGAAAGCTGCGCGACGAGGCGTTCGACGCCTACGAGTCGTCGAGCTTCGACGCCGACGCGGACCAGACCCGGGAGGCCACCGAGCTGGCCTACAGCTATCTGATGCGCAAGGTCACCGATCCCGCGCTGCGCGCGAAGCTGACCCCCGATTACCCGGCGGGATGCAAGCGACCGTTGATGTCACGCCAGTGGTTCCCGACGTTCGCGCTGCCGCACGTGCACCTGGAGACCTCGCCGATCGTGCGGTTCACCGAACACGGGCTGCTCACCGCCGACGGCACTGAGCACCGCGTCGACACCGTCATCTACGGCACCGGCTTCAAGGCCGCCGACTACCTGAACAGCCTCGACGTCTACGGCGCCGGCGGCCGCCGCTTGCACGACGACTGGGCCGACGGTGCCGAGGCATACCTCGGCACGCTGGTGCCCGGGTACCCGAATCTGTTCACCCTCTATGGGCCGAACACCAACGGCGTCAACTCGATCCTGTACATCCACGAGGTGCAGACCGCGTATGTTCGCCGGCTGCTCGAGATGCTGAAAGAGCACGGCGCCCGAGCCGTTCAGGTGACGCGGGACGCGCACGACGGGTACAACGCTGAGCTCCAGTCCGCGATGGCGGGGAAGGTCTGGCTGAGCTGCGACAACTACTTCCGCCACCCGAGCGGCAAGGTGGTCACCCAACTGCCGTTCTCCGGCAAGACGTTCGAGGCCCGCACCCGCAACGTGAATCTCGTCGACTACCACTTGGATTGACCTAAGGAGCAGGAGCTCCGACTTGCACTCGTCGCCTCGCCGTTTACTGTCGGCACCATGACCGTCGGCGGGGTGCTGTTCGACATCGACGGCGTGCTGACGACATCGTGGAAACCGATCCCGGGCGCCGCCGAGACGCTGCGCGCGCTGAACAGCCACCAGATCGCGTGCTCTTATCTGACCAACACCACCACGCGCACCCGTCAGCAGATCGCCGACGCGCTGGGCCGGGCGGGGATGCAAGTGCGCGCGGACGAGGTCATCACGGCCGCCGCGCTGACCGCCGAATACGTCCGCCAGACCTACCCGCACGCACGGTGCTTCCTGGTCAACAGCGGTGACATCAGCGAGGACATGCCGGGCGTCGACGTCGTCGCATCGACCGACTTCGGCGTCGACGACGGCGCGCCCGACGTGGTGCTGCTAGGCGGTGCCGGCCCCGAATACGACCACTTGACGCTCAGCCGCGTCTACGACTGGATGGCGCAGGGCGTGCCCGTGATGGCCATGCACCGCAGCACATCGTGGAATACGACCGAAGGCCTGCGGATCGACACCGGCATGTACCTCATCGGCATGGAGCAGACGTCCGGCCGCAAAGCGACTGCCGTCGGCAAGCCCGCGCCGGAGGGATTCCTCGCCGCGGCCAGCAGGCTGGGCGCCGACCCGGATCAGATGTACATGATCGGCGACGACCTGAACAACGACGTGCTCGCCGCGCAGGTGGTGGGCATGACGGGCGTGCTGGTACGCACCGGCAAGTTCCGGCAGGACACGCTGGACCGTTGGGCCGCAGACGAATTCGCGATGCAGCCCAATCATGTCATCGACTCGGTGGCCGATCTGCCTGAGTTGCTCGGGTTCTAGCGCTCGGACGGCTTCGCAACTGGCGCAGTCCATTTTGGATACAGCCATGCGCCTCGCGCGTACGCTGATGGGCGATCGACAACAGCTGGTTTCGATCCCCACCGCGGCTCGTTGTCGGTGAAGGAGGCCGGTCAGATGAACAAGGCCTACAAGGGGATGCGACTGTGGCGGATCGTCGCCCTGCTCGCGCTGGCATTCGCGGCCGTCGGTGTCCCAACCGCGCATGCGTACGACTACTGGACGTGCCCCGGCGAATTTCGAGATGCGGTCGACCAGGTCAAGGCCGAGGGTGGGGGAGCGGACTTCGGGGACGACCTGCACTTGGGCGGGGCGCCTCAGGGCACGGCCGTAGTCTGCTGGGACGGCAATGTCCGGAACCCCAATGCGGCAAGAGTGTTTCTGCGGGGAAAGCTGTATCACGACAACCTCCCGGGCGGCTGCTGCGCGCCCGGCGGCGCCCCCGCTGCCGACGACCTATGTGTGTCCGCCGTGATCAAGTTTGTGGACGCGAATGGCACCGTCAGAGCGACACACACCGAACCCGACCTCTGTGGGGACCCTGGGCTGAGGTCACGGGAGGTGAACGTCACCGTGAACGTTCCGGTGACCAGGATGAGGCTCGAGCTCTATACCAAGCTCGTGAACAACGCAGGTGACCCGCCGCTCGTGGACCGGACGAAAGTTGTGACCGCCAGCTTCCACTGACACCTGCCACACCGGATGTAAGGAAGGCCGGTCAGATGAACAAAGTTCAGAGGGGGACGCGACTGGGGCGGATCGCCGCCCTGCTCGTGGTCGCATTCGCGGCTGTTGGTGTTCCAACGGCTCAGGCGTACGACGTGTGGTCGTGTCCTGGCGACTTTCGAAGCAAGGTCGTCCAGTTCAAGATGGAGGGTGGGGTAGGGGATTTCGGAGACGACCTGCACCTGGGTGGGGCACCTCAGGGCACGGCCGTCGCCTGCTGGGACGGCAATGTCCAGAACGCCAACGCGTCGAGAGTGTTTCTGAAGGGAAAGTCGTATCTTGACCTCCCCTCCGTCGTCCTTCCCGACCTCCCCGGCCTCCCCCCCGGCGGGGGCACCGTCGCCGGGCCGGTTTGTACGTTCGCAACGATCAGGTTTGTGAACGCAAATGGCACCGTCAGAGCGACACGCACTACTCCCGAGCTGTGTGGGACCACCGGGCTGAAGTCACGGGACGTGAACGAAGCCGTGAATGTTCCGGTGACGACAATCAGGCTCGATCTCTCCGCCAGGTTCAGCAACTCTATCGGCGATCCGCCACACACGGAGGTGGTGAAAACCGTGCACGTCCGCTTTCGCTGACAACCCTGGATCGTTAGGCCGCGGACGAATTCGCGATGCATCTCAACTGCGGCCCGGGACTCTAGAGCCGCCGCGTCGCGAGCCGGGTCTCGCCTGACGCATCCACGAAATACACTGCGGCGCCATCACGTTCGCACACCGCCTCGGCGAATTCGGTGCCGCGGTACAGCACTCCGGCGCCGTCGTCGGTGGCGTATCCGGCGGGCAGCGTGCCGTCACAAATCAACCGCTCGAACAGCGGCCGGCGCTGGACCTCCGAGTCGTGGTGCACGCTGTTGGAAAACGGAATCAGCGCAAGCCCGTTGGTGATTGGGCGCAGCTCGGGCCCGAACGAGTCCGTCGTCCCGCCGGTGTGCCAGCAGATGGACCCGGCCGAGATCCCGGTTAGCACCACTCCGGCTTGCCACGCGGTGCGCATCGCGGCGTCGACGCCGTGCAGCCGCCACATCGCCAGTAGACCGGCGACGCTGCCGCCCATCACCCACACCACGTCCTGGTCGAGCAGCAGTGCCGTGATGTCGTCCACGTTCGGCATCGAAAACAGGGCGAGGTGTGACGCCGCGAGTCCACGTATCTGTGCGGCGTCGTAGAGCCAGTTCAGCGCCACCGGATTGTCGCCCGTGGCCGTCGCGACAAAGCAGATGCGCGGTGCTCGGCCGGTCACGCCGGACAACTCGATCGCGTATTCAGTGAGCGCGTTGAACTCCCAGCGTGTGCGTCGCCCCTCGGTCAAACCCCCGCTGGTCGCCAGGATGGTGGGCTGGTCGGCGGGCACGAATTGCAGGCTAGAGTCCCTCGCGAGCGTGCGCAGAATCGGTACTGACGTCGGCGTGTCGCCAACAGACACGCACGCTCGCGGGGGGACTGGCATCTAGACGGGGAACGTCACCCCGGTCAGCTCCTCGGACACCGTCCACAGCCGCTTCTGCTGGTCGATGTCGTGGGACACCCGGCTCGATGCCACCACGCGTGGGTAGCCGCGTTGCTCACCGAAGCCGTCGGGGCCGAAGTACTGACCGCCGATGACGCCGGGATCCGTCGCGGCGCGCAGTGTCGGCAGCGCACCCATGTCGGCGCCCTGGAACATCGGCTCGAGCAGCCCGCTGATTGCGCCGACGAGCCGCGGCAGATTGCGGGTCAGCTCTGTGCGCGACCCGCCGGGGTGGGCAGCAGCGGCGATGGTGTTGGTGCCCTGCAGGCGCCGCTGCAGCTCGTACGTAAACATCAAGTTCGCCAGCTTGGCCTGCCCGTAGGCACCGACGCGGCTGTAGTCGTGCTCCCACTGCAGATCATCGAAGCGGATCCCGTTGCGGGCGAACCGATGACCCACGCTGCTGACGGTGACCACGCGTGATCCGGGCACCGCCAGCACTCGGTCGAGCAACAGGCCGGTGAACGCGAAGTGGCCCAAATGGTTTGTGCCGAACTGCAATTCGAATCCGTCCTTGGTGGTCTCCTTGGGCGTGAACATCACTCCCGCGTTGTTGATCAGCAGGTCGATGGCGTCATGGCCAGCCTTCAGCTCGTCTGCGGCGGCGCGGATCGAAGAGAGCGACGTGAGGTCGAGTTCCTGCACGGCGACGCTGGCTGCCGGAGTGGCGGCCGCGATCCGATCCGCTGCGTCCTTGCCCTTGTCGAGATTGCGTACAGCCAGTACGACGTGGGCGCCTTTCGCGGCGAGCGCGGCGGCGGTTTCGTATCCAAGCCCGGTGTTGGCGCCGGTAATGACGGCAGTGCGGCCGGTCTGGTCGGGAATGTTGGCGGTTGTCCAGTTGGACATGATCTCTCCTCGGTAAAGTGTTAAGCGGAGCGTAGGCCCCGGTTGGTACAAATATACGGAACGCGCGCCCCGTTTTGTCAATTCCCGAGGTGGTGTGATGTGGCTCAACCCGACCGGCCGTTGCGCGCCGACGCGGCCCGAAACCGAGCCCGCGTGCTCGAGGTCGCCTATGAGACGTTCGCCGCCGAAGGACTCTCGGTGCCGATCGACGAGATCGCGCGGCGGGCTGGTGTGGGCGCCGGCACCGTGTACAGGCACTTCCCGACTAAAGAGGATCTGTTCCGGGCGGTGGTGAACGACCGGCTGGGGCGCATCGTCGAGAACGGTCGCGCTCTGCTGACTCCCGACCCCGGCGATGCGCTGTTCACCTTCCTTCGGTCGATGGTGCTCCAGTGGGGTGCGACAGACCAGGGGCTCGTGGACGCACTGGCCGGAATCGGGATCGACATCGAGACCGCTGCGCCGGCCGCCGAGGAGGCGTTCCTCGAGATGCTCCGCGATCTACTGCAGGCCGCACAGAAAGCCGGCGCTGTGAGGCGTGATGTCGACGTGATGGACGTCAAGGCGATCCTGGTCGGAAGCCTTGCGATGCAGGCCGCCAATCCCGCCGCGGCCGAGCGACTCACCGAAGTGGTTCTGGACGGCCTGCGCGCTCCGCTGACCTGACCTTGCACTCTCTATACGCGAGTGCTAGAAATGACGTTGGCACTCCCGACCGGTGAGTGCTAGGTCGGGACGGTGAGACCGGGCCGCACAGCCCAGGTCGTCCGTCGCGGGCACTGCGCCCGACCAAAAGAACGTGCATCCCCATATCCGGAGGAAACACTTCGCAATGTCCAAAATAATTGCGTATGACGAAGAGGCCCGTCGTGGCCTCGAGCGGGGCCTCAACGCCCTCGCCGACGCGGTAAGGGTGACGTTGGGACCAAAGGGTCGCAACGTCGTCCTCGAGAAGAAGTGGGGCGCTCCCACGATCACCAACGACGGCGTGTCCATCGCCAAGGAGATCGAGCTGGAGGACCCGTACGAGAAGATCGGCGCCGAGCTGGTCAAGGAAGTCGCCAAGAAGACCGATGACGTCGCGGGCGACGGCACCACCACCGCCACGGTGTTGGCTCAGGCGCTTGTGCGTGAGGGCCTGCGCAACGTCGCGGCCGGCGCCAACCCGATGGCGCTCAAGCGCGGCATCGAGAAGGCCGTCGAGAAGGTGACCGAGACGCTGCTGGCGTCGGCCAAGGAGGTCACCACCAAGGAGCAGATCGCGGCCACGGCCGGCATCTCCGCGGGCGATCCCTCGATCGGCGAGCTGATCGCCGAGGCGATGGACAAGGTCGGCAACGAGGGCGTCATCACCGTCGAGGAGTCCAACACCTTCGGTCTGCAGCTCGAGCTCACCGAGGGCATGCGGTTCGACAAGGGCTACATCTCGGGCTACTTCGTCACCGACCCCGAGCGTCAGGAAGCGGTGCTCGAGGAGCCCTACATCCTGCTGGTCAGCTCCAAGGTGTCGACGGTCAAGGACCTCCTCCCGCTGTTGGAGAAGATCATCCAGTCCGGCAAGCCGCTGCTGATCATCGCCGAGGACGTCGAGGGCGAGGCCCTGTCGACCCTGGTGGTCAACAAGATCCGTGGCACCTTCAAGTCCGTCGCCGTCAAGGCCCCGGGCTTCGGCGACCGCCGCAAGGCGATGCTGCAGGACATGGCCATCCTCACCGGAGGCCAGGTCATCAGCGAAGAGGTCGGCCTGTCGCTGGAGACGGCCGATGTGTCGCTGCTCGGCAAGGCCCGCAAGGTCGTCGTCACCAAGGACGAGACCACGATCGTCGAGGGTGCCGGTGATTCCGACGCCATCGCCGGCCGGGTCGCGCAGATCAAGACGGAGATCGAGAACAGCGACTCCGACTACGACCGCGAGAAGCTGCAGGAGCGCCTGGCCAAGCTGGCCGGCGGTGTTGCGGTGATCAAGGCCGGTGCTGCCACCGAGGTGGAGCTCAAGGAGCGCAAGCACCGCATCGAGGACGCCGT
>NZ_JAVHWM010000074.1:0-32639 GCF_032159765.1 Mycobacterium sp.
CGAATCGATCTGGGCGGCAAGCCCTTATTCGGACCGATCGGAATGGTGGCCACCCGCGCGGTCAAGGGTGACATCGAGCGTTCGATCGAGAAGTTTGAAGAGCTCTACGGCTGACGGCGTTCCGGCGACGGTAATGTCGCCATCCAGGCGAGCGAGGCGACGGGAGATCGGGTGAGCGCACGCGCGGGCATCGTCGTCACGGGAACCGAGGTCCTAACCGGACGAGTGCAGGACCGCAACGGCCCGTGGATCGCTGACCGGCTGCTCGAACTCGGCGTCGAGCTCGCGCACATCACGATTTGCGGCGACCGCCCCGACGATATGGAAGCGCAGCTGCGGTTCCTCGCCGACCAGCGCGTCGACCTGATCGTCACAAGCGGCGGGCTGGGACCGACGGCCGACGACCTGACGGTCGAGACCGTGGCGCGGTTCTGCGGACGCGAGCTGGTGCTCGACGCGGTTCTGGAAGACAAGATCACCGAGATCCTCAAGCGCTTCATGGCGCGCTTCGACAACGTGGATATCGAGGCCATACGCGCGGCCAACCGCAAACAGGCGATGATTCCGGCCGGGGCGTTCGTGATTGACCCGGTGGGCACCGCACCCGGGGTCGTGGTGCCCGGCAAGCCCGCGATCGTCGTGTTGCCGGGCCCGCCGCGCGAGCTTCAGCCAATGTGGCCGACGGCTGTGCAGACCGACGCCGTCCAGGAGGCGATCGCGGACCGCGCGACCTACCGGCAGGACACTGTGCGGATGTTCGGGCTGCCCGAGTCGGGCCTGGCCGAGACCCTGCGCGACGCCGAGCACGACATCGCGGACCTTGCACAGCTGGAGATCACGACCTGCCTGCGGCGCGGAGAGATCGAGATGGTCACCCGATACGAGCCCGAGGACGCCGCGGTCTACACGCAACTGGTCGGGCTGCTGCACGACCGTCATGACCACGAGATCTTCTCCGAGGATGGGTCAACCGTCGACGACCAGGTGGCGCGACTGTTGAGCGGGCGCCAGATCGCCACCGCCGAGTCCTGCACCGCTGGTCTGGTGGCCGCGCGCCTGACAGACCGGCCCGGCTCGTCGGACTATGTGGCGGGCGGGGTGGTGGCGTACTCGAACGACGCGAAGGCAAACCTGCTCGGCGTCGACCCGGAGCTGATCGCCACGCACGGCGCGGTGTCGGAACCCGTCGCGGAGGCGATGGCCGACGGCGCGCTGCGCCGATTCAGCGCCGACACCGCGGTCGCGATCACGGGCATCGCCGGACCCGGCGGCGGCACGCCCGACAAACCGGTCGGGACCGTTTGCTTCTCAGTGAAGCTGAGCGACGGGCGAACCGATACCCGTCGACTTCTCTTGCCCGGCAACCGGTTCGACATCCGTGACAGGTCCACGACCGTCGCGATGCACCTGTTGCGGCGCGCGTTGATCTAGCCTTCTTCGTTGTCCCAGACCTTGAGGATCGTGCGGAAGATCTCCTCTGGGCGTCCCAGCCCGCCGAGGTGGCTTTCGCCGGGCATCGGGTAAAACTCGGCGTCGGGAAGCCTGCGGACCACGAACTCGCCGTGGGAGAACGGAATGATGTGGTCGGCGTCCCCGTGCCACCAGCGCACAGGCACCTTCACCTCGTCGAGGCGAAAACCCCAGTCGCGGGCGAACACGACGATGTCGTGGAACGGCGCCTGGAGCTGCTTGCGGCTGCCGTTGAGCAAGTCGTCAAGAAACATTGCCTTGATCTCCGGCCGCGCCATCAGGCGACGGTCTCCCGGAGGCGAGACCAGCCCGTACAAGCCGGCCGCCGGACCCGCCACCGGACGGATCAGCCTGATCAGCATGCTGGCCACCATGCCGATCGGGTATCCCGCGACCTCGAGCAGCGGCGCGACGCGGCTGCCCAGGGACATCAGGCCACCGCCGATCCGGTCGGGCCCGACCGTCGGCGCGACGCCTCCGACGACGCCGGCTACCACCACACGATCGGGCATCGCCGCAGCGGCGGCCAACGTGTACGGACCGCCACCGGAGAGTCCGACCACTGCCATGTTGTCGATGCCCAGGGTGTCAGCGACAGTGCGCAGATCCTCAACGAAGGCAAGGACATTCTCGTACTGATGTGCCGTCGACGAACCGATACCAGGCCGGTCGATGCCGATGAGCCGGATGTTTTCTTGCTGCGCGAAGGTGCGGGCTTCGATCGGAATCTGCCTGCGCGCCCCCGGCGTGCCGTGCAGCCAGAAGATGGCACGGCCCTGCGGGGCCCCGAACTCGGCGAATCCGATCTGTCGGTCCTCGCCGACCGCGATGTTTCCTTCAAGCTTCGGGCGGGCGATCGCGAGAACCATGACCGAAGTGTCGCATGCGGTTATCTTCTTCCTGCAATGACTAGAGCCGACACAGCCGCCCCAGTCCCGATCCGTCGATGGACTCTGGCGGTGTTGCTCGTGTCGGCGGTCGCATCGTTGGTGCTGGTTTTCACGACGGTCGACCCGTTCATCACGATGGGGATCCTCGTCGGCGGCGATGACTTCATGACGTACAAGGTGGCGGCGCGCCACGTCATCCAACATCAGCCGCTCTACAACGCCCCGCTAATACACGAGCATCTGTACACGTACACGCCGTTCTCTGCCCTGGTATTCCTTCCGTTTCTGTTGCTGCCGGGCGGTCTCGTCGATGTGAACATCTGGCTGGTCATCAATATCGTTGTGCTGGTGGCGATTGTGGTGCAGTGCTGGCGCATGTTGGGGTACAGCGTCACCCGGACCGTTGTCGCCGCGTCGGTGTTGATCGCCCTGACGTGTACGTTCCTCGAGCCGGTGCGCACCACGCTGTTCTACGGACAGATCAATCTGGTGTTGCTGCTGGTGGTGCTGTGGGACGTCGGACGCCCCACGCAGAGCCGGCTGAGGGGGATCGGTGTTGGCATCGCGGCCGGCATCAAGCTGACGCCCGGGTATTTCATCTTCTATTTCCTGACGCTGCGACAGTGGCGGGCGGCGGCGGTGGCGCTCGGCACCGTCCTCGCGAGCGTAGGGCTGGGCTGGGCGATTCTTCCCAGCGATTCACGGCAGTACTGGGCGGGCATGTTGTTCGACACCCAGCGAATCGGTAACGATTTTCTGCATCCGGCCAACCAGTCGCTGCGCGGCGCTATCGGTCGCCTCGCAGGCGGGCCGCCGTGGATCGTGACTGATGCGATGCCGGGGGAGGCCCCACCGACCTGGTTGTGGCTGCTGGCCGCCGTCGCGGTGGTGGCCGTCTCGTCGGTGATCGCGGTGCTGCTGTACCGGCAGGGCGAGCGGTTGCTTTCGATCACCCTCACCGGTCTGACAGGCGTCACGGTGTCGCCATTCTCGTGGGCGCACCACTGGGTGTGGTTCGTGCCGCTCATCGTCTGGGTGGTGCATCGGGCGCTGACGGTCCGCTGGTGGTGGCTCTGCGCCCTCGCGTTGATCCTGATTTTGGGGGCATGGCCGTATCAGTTTCCGATCGACGAGGTGCCGCGGATCGGGCTTTTCATGTTTCCGCCGGAATGGGTGGATTGGAACGTCCTGGTAAATCTCTACCTGCTGGTATACGCCGTTGTGCTGATGGGAGCTGCACTGCTTGTGATCAAGACCGCGCGGCGAGGCCGCAAGTCGGATACCGTCGCGACGAATTCTGCATCAGGGCAGTCGATTCAAAAGATCAGCAGCCCCGGCGCAGAAGTCGGCGATTAATTCGGGAGGACAGCCTCGATCGCGGCGATCACCTCGGGGTCGTCTGGCTCGGTGCGGGGCCGGAACCGGTTGACCACGTGCCCTCCTGGAGCGAGCAGGAACTTCTCGAAGTTCCACTGCACATCTCCCGCCGACCCGTCGCGATCGGGGGTCTTGGTGAGCTCCTCGTAGAGCGGATGCCGACCCGCGCCATTGACTTCCGTCTTTTCGAGCAGCGGGAACGTCACGCCGTAGGTCGTCGAGCAGAACGTCTGGATCTCCTCGGCGCTACCCGGCTCCTGGCCCATGAACTGGTTGCACGGCACGCCGACCACGGTCAGGCCGCGGTCGGCATAGTCGCGGGCCAGCTTCTCGAGGCCCTCGTACTGCGGTGTGAGGCCACACTTGGAGGCGACGTTGACGACGAGCAGAGCCCGTTCGCCGAACTGCGACAACGTCATTGGGGCGCCGTCCAGCGTGCTCAGCGGGATGTCCTGGATGGGTGAATCGGCCATGCGCCCTACGCTACTCGACCGCGTAGGGTCGGGTGATGCGCGTCGTCATCGCCGGAGGACACGGTCAAATCGCATTACGGCTGGCTCGGCTGCTCGCCGACAGCGGCGACCACGCGGTCGGGATCATCCGCAAGCCCGAGCAGGCGCACGACCTCGTCGATGCCGGTGCCGAGCCGGCGGTGTGCGACCTGGAATCGGCGGAGATACCGGACGTACGCGGACTACTCGAGTCGGCCGATGCGGCGGTCTTCGCCGCAGGAGCGGGTCCTGGCAGCGGCGCCGCGCGCAAGGAGACCGTGGACCATGGCGCAGCGGTCCTCTTCGCCGACGCCGCCGAAGCGGCGGGCGTGCGTCGCTTTCTCGTCATCTCCTCCATAGGCGCCGACCGCACCCCGCCTGAGGGCACCGACCCGGTCTTTTCGGCCTACCTGCGCGCAAAGGCCGCAGCGGACGCCAACGTGCGTTCGCGCGAAGGCTTGGATTGGACGATCCTGCGGCCGGGCCATCTCACCGACGATCCCGGTACCGGACATGTACGGCTCGGGGAGTCGACGGGCCGAGGCGACGTCACACGCGACGATGTCGCGGCCGTTCTTGTCGCCCTGTTGATGGAGCCGGGCACCATCGGGCTCACCCTCGAACTGATCCAGGGCGACACACCGATCGCGGACGCAGTCAAGGGCTTCGCCGCGGACCACTGAGCGTAGGACAGCGGTGAGCTACCTCTGGCTGCGGTAGACCGATCCGACGACTGACAACGCCTTTCGCATCGCGCGCTCGTGCAGTGCGCCATACCCGAGCACGAGCGCTGGGGGCGCCAACTCCGGGGCTGACCAGTGCCATTTCGCCCCCTCTAGGAGGATGCCGCGCTCGCGAGCGGCGTCGGCCAACTTCACCTCGTTGCACCCTTGCGGCAATTGCACATACATGTGCAGACCGGCCGCAACTCCTGTCGGTTCCGCGCCCGGGAGACAGGCGGCCAATGACTCCAGCGCCGCGTCACGGCGACGCCGGTAGATGGGCCGCACTCGACGAAGATGGCGGGTGAACCCGCCGGTGTCGATGAATTCCGCAAGGGCCGACTGTTCAAGGGATGTGGTGCCGACATCGTCGAACAACTTCTGGTCGCCGACGGCGTCGACGAGCCGGCCTGGCAACGCAATCCAGCCCAGACGCAACGCAGGAGCGAGCGTCTTGCTTGCACATCCCGCGTATGCGACATGTTCGGGGGCCAGGCCCTGCAGGGCACCGATCGGCGCTCGGTCATAGCGAAACTCCGCGTCGTAATCGTCCTCGACGATCAGGCCGTCGCGCCGTCGCGCCCACTCGATGAGCGCCACACGGCGAGATGCGCTGAGCACCGAACCCATCGGGTACGAGTGGGCGGGGGACAGGAGCACCGCGCCAACGTCGTGTCGCGCGAGCTGGGAGACATCGAGACCGTCGACGTCTATCGGGATCGGCACGGGCCTCAGCCCGACTTTGGCGATCGCTTCGCGATGGAAGCCGAAACACGGGTCTTCAACGGCGATTTCCGTCACACCATGAGCTCGCAATGCCCGGCACAACAGAACCAGCGCCTGGGTCAGTCCCGAGGTGATCACCAGCCGATCGGGGTCAGAGCTCACTCCGCGCACCCGTCCGAGGTAGTCGGAGAGCACCTCGCGCAGGTGAAGCACTCCGCGAGCGCCCGAGTATCCCAGTTGATCCTTGGGCAGCGTTTCCATCGCCCTGCGGTAGGCGCGTACCCATTCAGTCCGGGGAAACAGCGCCGCGTCAGGAAGGCCGCCCGCCAAATGAACTGTGGGACTCGGACTTTCAGCTCTCGACTGATGAGTGGGCTCGGTGATTGCAGTAGCCCGGACCCGCGTGCCGGACCCCTGTCGAGTGTCAAGGTAACCGTCCGCCGTGAGCTGAGCGTAAGCATCGACGACCACGCTGCGAGCCACGCCCAAATCCTGGGCGAGCAATCGCGTCGGCGGCAGGAGAGTTGACGGCGCAATCCGCCCCTGCTGGATGGCCCGTCGCAGCTGGCGCTGCAGTTGCCGCGAGAGCGGATCGCTGCGCTCAGAGCGGTCGAGCGCGAGAAGGAGATCCGAAGAAAAGCCTGCAGGCGAATTGGTCTGTTCAGAATTCACCGAATTGGACCGTGACATGGACCAATTGTAGGCCCATGGTGGAGACGTGACGCTGATGAATTCCGCCGCGACATTGTCGGTTCCGCAGTTGACACCGTGGATGCCGGGCCCTCACGAAAACGTCACCGCGTCAGTCGTTCTGAGCGTCACCGAGTTCGTCGCGGACCGTCGTCTCGACCTGCCCGGGATCATGCTGAAGGGGCTGCGGATGCGCGCGGGGTGGTACGGAATGCCGGGCGCTGTCGGCATGTGGCTGTGGACATTGCCGGGCACGACGGTCCGGAGCGGTTCGATATCGGTGTGGACCAATGAAGCCGACCTCGATCGGTTCGTCAACCTCCCTCACCATGTTGCAATCATGACGCGCTACAGCGACCGCGGACGGACGCGTTCTATTCGATGGGCCGAGCCTGAGTTCAATCCGGCGGCGGTGATCGATAAGGCTCGGGCGTGGATTGCGGGTGATCCTGGATGAGACTCCTAACTCCATATGCCCTCGGCCGGATCGCATTCGGGCTGCTCGCGCTGATCGCACCGGGTCCGACAGCTCAGATTTTCACGGGCAGCGACGGCGCGACACCCTCCGCACAGGGATTCGTCCGCGGTATGGGTGCACGTGAAATTGGCTTGGGTGCAGGACTTCTCGGGACGATCCGCGCTCGGCGGAAGGTGCGACGCTGGCTGGTTGCTTGTGTGCTCGCTGATTGCGGCGACGTGTTGGGGACTCTGGGCTCATGGCGTCAGGTCGCGGTACCGAACCGCTGGTTCAGCCTTGCGACCGCGGCCGCAGTCGCGGCGATCGGAGCTGGTCTGCTCGCCGCAGATCAGCGCAACAGGATGTCGTGGCCGTGACCGCGCTCCTCGGGTGGCCGTGGACCGAAGTACCGGCGATCTGACGCATCGATGGGGACGTCGTTGATGCTGGCCTCACGGCGGCGCATCAACCCGATGTCATCGAACTCCCAGAGTTCGTTTCCGTAGCTGCGGAACCACCGGCCCGGCGCGTCGTGCCATTCGTATTGGAAGCGCACGGCAATACGGTTCTCCCGGAAGCCCCACAGACTCTTACGCAAGACGTAGTCGAGTTCGTGCTCCCACTTATCGGTCAGGAATGCGACGATCTCGTCTCGGCCCGTGATGAACAGATCGCGGTTTCGCCAGACTGAGTCCGCGGTGTAGGCAAGGCTGACGCGATACGGGTCCCGGGTGTTCCAGGCGTCCTCTGCAGCTTGGACTTTCGCCACCGCAGAGTCGAGGTCGAACGGCGGAATCGGGGGTCGCGGGTGGTCCACAGTGCTCATCGCAGCCTCAACTGTGCCACAACCACTGGGCCCTTCGATAGGCGCCAAAGTCAGCCGCCGAGGCCCGCGTAAAGTCCGCCTGATGGACATCGACCTCGATCTCCCCGGCGGCCGAATCCGTACTCGCCTGTGGGGTCCGCGTGACGCGCCATTGCTGCTGTGCGTCCACGGCCTGTCCGCAAATCTCACTGGGTTCACCTACCTCGCCGAGCATCTCGCAAGTCGGGACCGCCAGGTGGCCGCGATCGACCTACGAGGGCGCGGACGCAGCGAGATCACCCCGCCAGGCACCTACGGGCTCGACAACCACGCGCGCGACGTGCTCGACGTCGCCGCCGCACTGGGCGTCGAAGAGTTCGATCTCGCGGGGTGGTCGCTCGGCGCGCTCATCGCGATGCGTGTTGCGCTTCGGGAAGGGGCCCGGCTGCGCACGGTCACGTTGATCGATCACGCCGGGCCTGCGGACCCTGCCGCGTTGGCGCCGATCCGCTCCGGGCTGGCGCGGCTGGATGCGGTGGCGCCGACCGCCGAGCAGTACGTCGACGCGGTTCGCGCCGCGGGCGTCGTCGACCCGTGGTCGCCGTTCTGGGACGCGTATTACACCTATGAGCTCGAGCGACGAGCTGACGGCACGTGGAGCCCGACGACGTCTCGCGCGGCCGCCGAGGAGGACCTCTATCAGGAGTGGCCCCGCGACTGGAGCGATCACTGGCACGCGCTCACCATGCCGACGGTGCTCGTGCGCGCTCTGCAGCCGCTCAACGGCGGACTCGTGGTTCCAGACAGCGCGGTCGACGCGCTGCTGGTGACGAATCCCGCTGTGCGCGTGACGGAAACGCCGCACAGCAATCATTTCACGTGCATGGTCGATCCGATCACCCTCGGGGCGATTGAAGAGATCACCGCGGTGCGCCGATGACCACGCGGCCCAGGGTCGCGATTCTGGACGACTACCAGAACGTCGCGCTCGCGATGGCAGACTGGACGCCCGTCTCCGACCGCGCCGACATCACGGTCTTCAACGACCACGTTGCCGACCCGGATCGCCTCTTCGACCGCCTTCGCGGGTTCGACGTCGTATTCGTGATGCGGGAGCGAACACCGTTGACCCGCTCGATCATTGAGAGACTGCCCCAGCTGAAGATGATTGCCTCGACGGGGCCGTTCAACGCGTCCATCGACATGACAGCCGTGGCCGACCACGGCATCCACGTCGGCACGACCAGTGGCACGATCGCGTCGACGGTCGAACTGACATGGGCGCTGATCCTCGCTGCGTCCCGCAGCTTGGTCGCCGAGAGCGAAGCGGTGCGAAACGGGCAGTGGCAGACCAACGTTGGCCGCGAGCTCTCCGGGAAGGTGCTCGGGATTCTGGGACTCGGCCGCATCGGCAAACGTGTCGCCCCGGTCGGAACGGCGCTCGGCATGGACGTCGTCGCCTGGAGTGAAAATCTCACCGAGGTCGCCGCGGTTTCGGCTGGGGCGCGCTACGTGACCAAGGATGAATTGTTCAGCACATCCGACGTCGTGACCCTCCACCTCAGGCTCAGCGAGCGGTCACGACACTTGGTCGCCGCCGCAGAATTGGCCTTGATGAAACCAACAGCGTTGCTGGTCAACACGTCTCGCGGGCCGATCGTCGACGAGTCAGCTCTGGTCGACGCGCTGAGGAGCTACGCGATCGGGGGAGCGGCGCTCGATGTGTTCGACGTCGAGCCGCTGCCGGCCGAGCATCCGTTCCGGACACTCGACAACGTGCTCGCCACGCCGCACATCGGATACGTCGCCGACACTCCGTACCGAATCTTCTTCGGCGACGCGGTCGCCGCTATCTCGGCGTGGCTCGACGATCAGCCGCAGTAAGTCAGCCCAGGACGATCGAATCGCCCTGTACTGTCACCGTTTTCGCCTCCAGCGGCCGAGATGCCGGGCCCTGGGCCACCGAACCGTCAAGATTGAACTGGCTGCCATGACACGGGCAGCTGATCTTGCCGCCCTGCACTTCACTGACAGCGCAGCCCGCATGCGTACAGGTCGTGGAGAATCCGCGGAACTGTCCGCCGGACGGTTGGGTGATCACAACGTCGCCGACGATCACGCCCGAACCCAGCGGCACCTCGGAAGTCTTGGCGACCGCGTTCGCAGGCGCGCCGGGTGCGGGCGCCCCGCCCGAGGGGCTCTGAGCCGGTGCGGCCGGCTTCTTCCCGTAGGTCGTGCATGCCGCAAGCGCCGCGGCGCACATAGCCACACCGGCGACGAGGAATGTCTTGCGGGGGACCCGCACCAGCTCGACGCGCGTCATAGCTTCACCCCTTGGGTCTGGAAGAACCACAGCGCCGACGTCAGCCAGACGAAGACGAGGCCGAAGAAGACGAGTCCTCCAACTACCGGAATCATCCATCCGGGAAGGCCTTTGCGGGTAAGTAGGAGCATCTTCGTCACGAACGCTCCGTAGAAGAAACAGCCCAGGAGCGAGTGCGCGAGAACCCGGGTGTCGTACGTTTTGAAACCCAGCGCATACAGACAATGTACCGCCACGGGCACCGTCACCAGAACAGCGAGCCGACCCGTCCACACGTGTGCTTTGCCGATCCATGGGGGCGCCTTGATACCCGGAAGCAAGCCGTACATCGCAAACGCCGAGATCAGCTGGCAGACCGCCAGGATGATCGCGACTGTCGCCAACCATGATTTCACCGAAGGGGCACTGGAGAAGCCGGCGATGTTGAACGCGTAGCCCGTCGGCTTGTGCACGTTGGCGTACACGCCCAATCCGACGGCGACCAGGGCGCCGATGACGACGGCGATCAACACTGCCGCAGCGCCCGCACTGCCGCGCTCGGGCGCCGCCGGTGCCCGTCCAGGTGGCACCCACGCAGGCTCGGCCGGTTGGGGTTGCTGCCTCGGTGGTAGCGGGCGACGCCCGGGCTGTGGCGCCCGAGCAGTCGGATCAAATGACATTGCTGTTTCCTTCTACCCGAGTGGCGGTGACTTTTTGGCCGTTGATGACGGCGGTTCCATCTGGGGAAAGGCTCGGGGCTGGCGACCTCGATCCGTCGGCTTGGCGCTGCACGCCGGTGACACCGTTGTTCTGGTCGATGATCCAGCTGTTTCGCGTTCCGTTTTCCAGGTACATGTACAACCCGGCGGGAGGCTGCGCAGGAGTGGCGGTGAAATTCCACTGGTCATTACCGATCGCCAGGGAGCCGTCGACATTGCCGCCTGTGAGCTGTCCGCTGAGATGACTGGTTTTTTCTTTGTTGTCAAGAGACACAGCGCCGTTGGTGGCGCTGCCGCGCAGCCAGGACTCGACTGACTTGCCGTCGCACGCATACGCGATCGCGTTTTGGCCCTCGACGGTGATCTCGACGGTCATGACGCCACCGTTGGCCTGGATCTTGCCCACGTAGTCGGCCTTGGCCGGAAACTGCTCTGCGGGCGGCGGGGCCGGGGCGGTCGGTGACTGCGTGCCCGGCGGTGCGGGTGCCGGCGACGCGGAGGCATACGGCTTGTTTGACGGCGACGACTCGTTGGACATATTCACGGCAAGCAATACGATCCCGAGAGCCGCGACCGCGCCCAGGGTAATCATTGGCCCCTTGGCCTTCATTCCTGTCTCCTTGCTTTCGTGCAAATCGACGCGGTGACCATCGTCGCCCGCGCGTCGGTCATTTGCTGCAGAACGCGCAATTTGCCTGGGTCGAGTGGGCAAACGACCCGTTAACACCGGTGCGTCGGCCCGACTCTCCGTCGGCACCCTGCACAACGGCAACCGCGGGAAAATGGTTCAGCGCGAATGCAGCAGAGCCAGGTGCTCGTCGAGAGCGGCGTGGAAGTGGCCGATCGCGCTTTCGTGCTTGCCGAATTCCAGGTAGGCGTTGGCGCCGGCACGCAAGCCCCGCTGTACGCCCTCGGACATCTCGTTGTCCTCCTCGCCGCCGCGCGACAGGAGGCTGCGATTGCCCGCCGATCCACTGGATTCACGCGCCTTTGACAGCTCGCGCGCGGTCTGGCTCGTGGCCATGAAGTACAGGGTGACCGTCGTGTGCTCGACGTCGACCGGGTCGATCGTCACCACCAGCACGACATCAGGGAAGGTCACGAACATCACGTTGGGGAACAGGTGGTACACGTAGGTCACCCGCGCCCCGACGTTCCACATGCTCTCCGGGCGGTCACGCAACCGCTCAATGTTGCGGTAGGGAAACGTGATTCGGCTGTTGATTCCAAAAGTCTCGACGACGTTGAGGTCGTCGTATTGCAGGGGATAGAAGGTGTTCTGGTGCGTGGAGCGGATGTGGTAGCCCTCCAGGAACTGCTCAACCAGAATCTTCCAGTTCATGGCACGCGCCGTGGATTCGACGAACACGAGCCGCTCTGCGGGCAGTAGCTTCTCGCCCCACGGGCTGCCGTTCGCGAGCGTCACCGACTGTTCTTGTGCGCGTGTTCCCAGCGAAGCCGAATCGGTGGAATCCAGCGGGTCGATCACGATGAGCCCGTCGGCCTCGCGGCTCGCGACCTCAACAAGCCCGCGGCCCGACATGTCCAGATCGGGGAACGCCTCCATGTGCGGCACATGCGACAGCGAACCGTCGAGGCGGTACGTCCAGCCGTGATACCGGCACACCAGCGTGCGGGCGCAACCAGCTCCCTCGATCAGGGCCATACCGCGATGCCGGCAGGCATTGCGAAATACGCGTGCCCGCTGATCGCGGTCGCGCACAGCGAAGAGGGGAACGCCGAACGCGACACGTTCGACGTGGTCGCCCGGGTTCGGGATCGCCGCCGAAGGAACGAACACGCTGGGCATCGACCGCAGCAGCGCGAGTTCGTCGGCGAATCGGCCGGGATTCACGTAGTTCTCGACGGGCTCGCGCCACGACTCGCCCTCGTCCGTCGTCTCGGCGTCGATGTGAGCAAGGATGCGGCGGGCGATCTCCACATCGTCGGCGACCACGGACTTTGTGGGCGAGCTCATGTGTGTCAGTATCACACTATGAGCGTCACGCGTCAACGAAACCGTGATAGTGGCCTGATCGAAAGCCGTCCGCTCAGCGCGAGGTCTGTCCTGGCCACGGCTCTGCTGGGCGCCAGCCATCCCTGGCTGACGGCCGGCCAGCTCGTTGCCGTGGCGTCGCTGTTCGGCATCAGCGCCGGGGCAACCCGGACGTGCCTGTGGCGAATGGTCAGCACGGGCGAACTCACCAGCGACGACGGAAGGTACGCGCTCGCCGGGCACCTGTTGGAGCGACGGCAGCGTGTCGACGACGCCGCGCGGCCGGACGACTCCGCGACGCGGCGCTGGGATGGAACGTGGGAATTGGCGATCGTCTCCGTGGACCGTCGGCCGGCCGCCGACCGAACGGAGCTCCGCAAAGCGGCCACCGCGCTGCACCTCGCGGAGCTTCGCGAGGGGGTGTGGATACGGCCGGACAACCTTGATCCGCAACGACTTCCGCCCTCGCGGCAGGTCCTGGATCAGCAGTGCACCCACTTCCATAACGCTGCCACCGACATCGCCCCCGACGTGATCCGATCGTTGTTCGACCTCGACACGTGGGCCGACCATGCGCTAGGCCTGATCGACGCGATGGAAAATGAACTCGAGAGCGCCAGCAGCACTGCGGATTTCACCCGCCAATTTGCTCTGTCCATCGCGGTCGTACGCCACCTTCAGCTCGACCCGCTGCTGCCGGCCGCACTCACTCCCGACCGGTGGCCTGGGCAGGCGTTGCGCGAGCGCTACCGGCGTTTCGACAAGGCGTTCAAACATCGACTGAACCGCGCCTTCCGGCAGTCATTCTGACTGCAGAGCCCCCGACACCCGTCGATCACAGCCGTTGTTCTCCTGCCAGAACCGATAGACCTCGACGGCGTCGTCTCTCGGCTCGTACCGCATCGGGAGGATCCGACCGTCCTTGACGATGACGGTCGCGAACGGCCGGCCACCTTCGGCCACATTCTGCCGGGCCAGCTCGACGGTGCGTTGTGCGAAGTCCTGCACTCGTTAATCCAACCGCGTTACGTTTCCGACGTAGCCGAGGGCTTTCTCGTACGTCTCGATGTTGTCGCGGGAGATCTTGGCGTGCACGGGACGCTCGAGCAGGAAACGCAGGACCGGGTTGTACGCGAGATAGGTCTCGTGAAACGTGAGAATCGTTGTGCCGTCCGGCTGTTCCTCGAGCTCGTGGTAGCCCTCGGCGCGCGACCAGAGGGGCTTGCCCACCGCCACGTATCGCGACAGCTTGTTCAGCTTGGCCTCCGTCACCGTCTCCCAGGACCGGCCCTTGCCGCCTGACAGCAGATACTTGGGCACCTCGAAGATGCAGGTGCGCACCAGGCCCTCGCCGGCTTCGTCTCCCTCGTTGAGGATTTCCATGCTTCCCGTGGGCCACTTGAGCACCCGTGGTTTAGGTGCGTTCGGCGGCACCGGCGGGTGGAGAACCCGCCACACCCTTCGCGGCGGCGCGTCGACGTGAAACCGCACGGTGAAGGACTGCATCAGAACCCTCTCCTCTTCGCGCGAACGCTCATCGACCCGCTCCCCAGGTGTTCCAGAAGGTGATGGTCTCCGCGGGCGGGCGGGCCGCCGGACGGAAGTCGGTGCCAATCGTGTACGCGACCGGGAACAGCGCGGCCTGCGTGACCGCGCTGGGAATCTCCAGCAGCTCCGCGACGTCGCGCTCCCTGGCCAGATGCATCGTCGTCCACACCGATCCCAGTCCGCGCGACCGTAGTGCGAGCAGGAAACTCCAGCCGGCCGGAATGATCGACGCCCACGCCGACGCCGCCGCCAGATGGTTGCTTCCGTCGATACGCCCCTCCAGACAAGGGATTACGTGAACCGGGACGTTGGCCAGGGTTTCGGTAAGGCCGAACGCGCTCTGATACACCCGTCTGGTCTGCGGATCGGGGGTGCTCGTCGCCGCCTGGGCGAGGTACTCGGCACCGATACTTCCGTAGATCTCGGCGATCGCGGCCCGCTTGTCGGCGTCGGTAACCACCAGCCAGCGCCAGTCCTGCGCATTGCTCGCCGTCGGCGCCTGCATCGCAAGCCGTATGCACTCGAGGATCACCTCGCGTTCGACCGGCCGCGTCAGGTCGAGGCGTTTGCGTACTGCCCGCGTGGTGGTGAGCAGTTCGTCGACTGAGGAGAGGTCCACCCGGCGCTCAGACGTCGATCGCGCATGACTGGTCGACGCCGAGCACGGTCAATGACCGCCCCAGGCCGAGGAATACGGCCACGCACAGAGTCAGGTCGAGGACCTCCTCGTCGCTGAACTCCGAGCGCAGGCGCGCGAAGAATGCGTCGTCGATGGATTCGTGATCGGTTGCGAACCGGTCGGCGAATTCGATCGCAAGGCGTTGGCGCGGCGTGTACGCCGGGTACGTGGCGTACGCGGCGACGTTGTCGTACAGCTCTGGGGCGATGCCGGCGTCGAGTACCGACGGCGCGCGGAAATCCGAGCACGCGACGCAGTCGTTGATCTGCGCAATGCGCATTCGGGCCAGCTCCCGCTCCTCGGCAGGAAGGATGCTCTGCTGGTAGGCACCGCGGATCATCCGCTCCACCATGCCGCCCAGCTCGGGGCGCAGCGTCCAGATCATCGCCGCCTCACCGCCGGGACCGTCCGGCACATCCACTCGAGCCATGCGCGACCCCTCTCGTTGCTCTTCGCGCAAGCGGCTCATGACCATTTGCTCTTCGCGCAAGCGGCTCATCGACCCTTCACGCGGGCGATCGTTACCCTTGGAGGTAACCAGATTCTCGGCATCGCTGTAAAGGTACGAACCTCACAGGATTGACCTCAATCCGTGTTGTGCTTCTAGGCTCCGGTGCGTGTCTACCGATGGCTGGCCCGACGGACTGGGCGTGGTGCAGGTGCGTATCGCACGGCCGACCGACAGGCTCGCAGAAATCGAGCGGTTCTATGCGAAACACCTTGGCCTGCCAGTAATTTACCGCTTCCAACGTCACGCGGGCTACGACGGCGTGATGATCGGCCTGCCCGGCAATGACTATCACCTCGAGTTCACATCGCATGTCGACGGCAGCCCGTGCCCCGCGCCGACGCGAGACAACCTGCTCGTGTTGTACTTCCGCGGCGACGCCGCGATGAGCGAGGCCGCAGATCGGCTGGCCGCCGCCGGCCACCTGCCGGTACAGGCCGAGAACCCTTACTGGTCCGACGCGGGTGCACTGACCTTTGAGGACCCGGACGGCTGGCGACTGGTCCTCGTTCCACAGCCGGTCTCCATGTAAATCGTGGACAGGTCGAGGCGTCGGGATTAGGGTCGCGGCGTGCTGTTCATGCACGAGGTGCACAAGGTGCGCGGGCGCGCCGAGGATGCGTTCGAGACCGCTTTCCGAGATCAATGGATGCGCACACTCGCGGGCGGCGACGACGCCCGGCTGCTGTGGTACGCCAACCAGGCACATGGCAGTGGTCCCGCCTACACGGTCGTCACGCTGACCGCGGTGCGCGACGGAACGGCGTGGGAGCGGCTGGCGCGGCGGATCCAAAAGGGCGATCTCCAGGAGTGGATGCGCAACCTCGACGAGCTCCGCCACGACGTCGACGCGAAACTGCTTGTGCCGCTTGCGTGGTCGCCGCTGCAGAACATCGATTTTGCTGAAGTGCCGGCCGACGGGCGAGAGCACGGCTTGACGCTGTACATGGAAGACACCATGTGGCCCTTCGAGGGCAAACTCCTCGATTACATCGACCGCTGCGGCGACGTGTACTCCAAGAGCCTGAGCCGCCCCAATCCGCTTCTCACCATCGAGGCCGCCTTCCAGCCGGCGCTGGGCAGCCACCTTCGCCGGGAGGTGAGCCTGATGCAGCGCGTCCACGATCCGCAGGCGCTGCTCAAGCTGTTTGCGACCGAGATACCACCCGAGCTCCGCAGTCCCGGGACATGGATGCACGACGCGCTTGGCCTGCGCGACGAGTGGTCCAGCCGGCTGTTTCGGACGTCGTCATGGTCGCCCCTGTATTGATGAACCCCATGAACATCGGAACGATCATCGACGCTGTGGCGGCGGGCGACCCGGGCCGCGCAGCACTGATCGTCGGCGGACGAACGGTCACCTACGGTGAGTTGGCTGCGGCCGTGGACCAGTGCGCCGCGGGCCTTTACGCCAGTGGCGCCGCAGGGCGACGCGTGGCCGTCGTCGACAGCGGAAGCCTGGTGTCTCTCGCGACGATCCTGGCCGCCGCGCGGATCGGCGGGGCGGCGGCGCTGATGAACCCCGCCTTGACGGCGCCCGAGCTGAGAGAGCTCATTACTACGTCCGGGTGCGCGGACGTGGCAGTCGCGGGGGAGACGTATGCCGACCGGTTGAGGGAAGCCGGTGTTGCGCAAGTTCTTTCAGAGGCTGAACTGCTGCGCGAGCACCCCTTTTCACCATCGAGTCCAACCGGCGACGCCGGCTACCGCGAGGGTCTCGTCCTGTTCACCAGCGGCACAACCGGGTTGCCGAAGGCAATCAGCATCACCAACGGTCAGCTGATCGCGCGAACAGCGGGTGTCGCTATCCCGTTCCAAACCGACGCAGCGCCCGTCGTGACGATGATGAGCGTGCCCTACTTCCACGTCGGCGGGGTCGTCGGACTTCTCGCCAATCTGTACGCGGGCAACACCTATGTCGTGCTGCCGAAGTTCGATGCCGGCGAGTGGTTGAGTCTGGTGGAGAAGCACCGGCCGACATTGACCTTCATGGTGCCGACGATGTTGCAACGTATCCTCGACCATCCCGACTTCGCTCGCACGGACATGAGCTCGATGGTCGCGATCGCATACGGCGCTGCCACCGCGCCCCTGGAGTTGGTACGCAGAGCGATGGCGGCGATGCCAGATGTCGCGTTCACGAACGTGTTCGGGCAGACCGAGACTCTCGGCGCCTACACCACGTTGCTGCCGGAGGATCACCACGATCCGCGCCGCGTGGGATCCGTCGGCCGCCCGTTGCCAGGAGTGGAGGTCCGGGTGGTCGACCCAGAGTCGGGCACCGACGTCGAGCCGGGCGAGGTGGGCGAGCTCTGGGTCAACACAAGCCTGCACGTGGGCGAAGGATGGCTGCAGACAGGCGATCTCGGCCGCCAGGATGGCGACGGATACCTCTACCCGAGTGGCAGGCTCAAGGACACCATCAACCGCGGAGGCGAAAAGTTCGGGCCCGTCGAGGTCGAGGAAGCTCTGCGAACACATCCGGCCATCAAGGATGTGGCGGTGGCCGGAGTCTCCGACAATGAGATGGGCCAGCGCGTGGGCGCGGCCGTGGTGGCCAGCGAACCGGTGAGCCTCGACGAACTGCGAGCCCACTGCCGAGAGCAGATCGCGTATTTCAAGCTGCCCGAGCGACTCCTGATCGTTGACGACATTCCGTACAGCGCCACCGGCAAGGTCAATCGACGCACGCTCGGGGCACTGATCACAGGCGAGTCCTAAACGGCGAAGGGAGCCGCGATGTTGTTCCTCCACGAGACCCACCGGGTCGTCGGGACGCGCGAGGACGACTTCGAGGCGGCCTACCGTGAGGGGTGGATGCCGACGCTCGCCGAGGGTGCCGACGCCCGACTTCTCTGGTACGCCAACCACGCTCACGGCTCCGGGCTGGCGTACAACGTCGTCACCATCACCGGCGTCACCGACGGGGCGGCGTGGGAGCGCCTTGTCCACCGCACCCAGTCCGGCGACCTCAAGCCGTGGATGGCCGAACTCGACAACCTGCGCCATGACGTCACAGGCAAGATCCTGCTGCCCGTGGACTGGTCACCGCTTCAGGCCGTCGACCTCACGACTGTGCCGACCGATGGTGCGACGCACGCCTCGAGCCTGTTCATGGAGGACACCGGTTGGCCGTACGCACCGCTGGACGACTACATCCGGATGTGGGACGAGATCTACTACCGGCCGATGTCGAAGACGTCGCAGCTGCTCGACATTCAGGCGTGTTTCCAAGTGGCGCACGGCAGCTCGAGGAGGCGAGAAGCGATGCTGTGGCAGAAGATCTCCTCGGCGGACGACTACGGTGTGCTCGTCCGCCTGCTGACGAGCGACATCCCACCGGAACACCGCGGACCGGGGACGTACATGTTCGACGCCCTGAAGTACCGCGACCATTGGGAGAGCCGGCTGCTGCGCACGACCGCCTGGTCGCCGCTCTACTGAAATTCCCGGCCCGCGAATCTGAAGCTTTTGCGACGACACGCCGACGGCGTTCGCACAGGATTCAGATTCGCGAACCGTTAGCCGCCGGGCTTAGGGATGGGCGCCAACAGGCCGGGAAGCTGAATCGCCGCGATCGCCGGAGGAACGGGCGCCGGTGGTGCCTCATCGGTCAGCTGCCACGTCTGGCAGCCGTTGGTCTTGAACGACTTGTCCGTGGCATCGATGGTTATGAGCTGCGGCTTTTTAGTCAGCGCGTTGTCGACGGTTGCATCGTCGCTGCCGGTCCGCTTCCAGTAGCAGGTCGTGCCTTCGGCGGGTCCCGGTGACTTGTAATTCCCCGGCGCGACGTCGACGCCCACGGCGAATGTGCCGTCATGGTCGATCGTCGTCTTCGGCGCAGGGGGCGCGGGAGCCGCGGGATCGGCACTCGCGACACCGCCCGTCAACGCCACACCAAGCGCCGCGACGACGACCGCCATTGCCTTCAACCCCACACAAGCAGGGTACTCGGCCCTCAGCCGTGCGCGATCAGCAGCGGAATCAGCTGCTCGGCGGTCGTCAGTGAGCCGTGCTGGCCGATGAGCGACGACTCGATGGGCTCGACCGTGCGACGCACCATGGCCGCCGACCCGCGCGCCGCCGCGACCACGTCCCCGATTCGCGGCCGCACCTTGTCGTCGACCCGTTCGCCGAACCAGCCTGCTTCGATCGCCTCGTCGCGGGATACCACCCACGCGTGTCCACCAAGGGTCTCCCGCCAGGCCGCGAGAACCGCGTCGGCCGCGCCCTCGGCCGCGTACACATGACGGGCCCGCGCCTCCCCACCGATGGCAGACACGCCGTCCAGCAGCGGCTCGCACTCGTCGACGTCCACGGTGTCGACGACTGTGACCATGCCGTGGTCGGCCACCACAGCGAGGAGGGCGCCCGGCGGCAAGCCTTCGACTACGGACTCCACCAGCCGATCGACCTGTCGTAGCTGCATCCGCCACGCCGTCGACCCCGGACCGTAGAGATGACCGAGCAGGTCCAGATCGGCGTGGTAGCCGTAGCAGAATCCGCCGGCCGCAACGGCTTCTCGTACCCGTGCGGCAAGGTCGCCGAGCCCGTACACGCCGACATAGCGACCACCGCGCAGCACCGCACGGGTCAGCCCGGAGCCGGTGAACTCCGCGCCGGATATCACGCTCACCGCCACACCGGCCGACGCGGCGCGTTCGAACGTCGTCGGCGTGGGTTGAACACGCTCAGGCAAGACCTCGTCGCGCAAGTCCTCGCCCCACGGGTGCGGTCGCCACCGCAGTGCATTGACGACGCCGGCGCCAGGCAGCCGGAACGTCATGCCGACCATGCCGTGCTGCCCGGATCGGCAGCCTGTCCCGATCGCGGCGAGCCCAGCGACCGTCGTCGAGGGGAATCCCACCTGCAGTGTCTGGCGGTGCAGCCCTGCAAGCACGGGCGCGTCGGCGCTGAAGGTGTCCAGCAGCTCGGCGCCCAGACCGTCGATCAGCAACACGCAGGCACCAGAGGCATTGCCCGGCAGAGGGATTCGGTTGTCGAAGCCTGAAATGCCCATGGCGGCGAGCACCGACGGCGTCACGTCGGCCAGATACGGCATCTCGGAATCCAACACAGGCATTTCCACAGTCAGAGCCTGCCATGTCGGCCTAAGCTCTGGCTGTGGCGACGGAACTCGAGGTACGCGACTGGCTCGATCGGCTCGCGATCCAGGACCTGATCGCGCGGTATTCCGACGCGGTGACACGCGCGGACTGGCACCAGTGCGAAGCGGTGTTCGCTCCCGATGCGGTCTGGGAAAGTCCGAATCTGGGCCTGCGCTACGACGATGTGGCGTCCTTTCTCGACATGGTCAGGGCTTCAACAACCGACGTGCTGATCCAGACACCACATTCCTCGGTGGTCATGCTCGACGGCGATCGCGCGACCGCGACGACGACGATCCACGAAATGTCCCGCGGAGTTGGGTCCGCCGACTCCGCGCTTGGCGGCGCCGGTGCAGAAATCAACTTTGAGCAATGGGGGATTTACTACGACGACGTCGCGCGCCTCGACGGCGAGTGGAAATTCACCCGGCGGGTGTTCGTGTCGGTCTACCTCAACCCGGGGTGCCTGACGGGAGATGTCCTCACCGCGCGATCGGCGATGCAGCGACCCGACTAGGTGACTCCGGGGACTTGCACGATCGCTGTCGCGACAGCCAGCAGAAGGCCGACGACGGCGGGCGCGGTCTTGACGAACCCGTCGGAGGCCCGGACGTGGAACGCGATGGCTCCAACCGACAGCAGAGCGAGACCAATGGCCGCGGCGATGCCGATCGGTCGCCAGACCAAACCAGCCAGTACGCCAACGACTCCGGCCAGTTCGAGCGCTCCGATGACGCGCCACAACACCGGCGAGACGCCCAGGTGGTCACGAATCTCCAGTGATTGTCTCGCCCCGAGCAGTTTGATGGAGCTCGAGAACGCGAACAGCAACGCCAGGAGGATCGTCACGATCACGATGAGAAGCATCGTCTCAGGCTATTACGCCTTTACCCGATCTTGACCACGTGTTGAATCGGCCAACTGAAGCTAGCAACGTGACTACGCTTTCATTGGTGGAGCTGCGCGTATTGGGACCTCTCCAGGTCCGGCAGGGCGGCGTGCCGGTCGCGATTCCGGGCGCCAAACCTCGCGCAATCCTCACCATGCTCGGGCTGCACATCGGTTCGGCAGTCGCGGCCGACACGCTGGTTGCACTCCTCTGGGGTGAGGATCCGCCGCGCACCGCCGTCAAGGCTCTGCAGACCCACATCTCCTCCTTGCGTCGCACTCTGGGCGACGGCTTCGTTCTCACCGAGGGAGCAGGTTGGACACTCGCCGACACCGAGGTCGACACATCGCGCTACAAAACAGCCGCGAAGCTCGGGCGGGACGCCGCTGCTGCCGGCGATTGCAGCCAAGCAGTAGCTCGCTTCGATGAGGCGTTGACTCTCTGGCGCGGAGTACCGGAACTGCCAGATCGCCAGCGGGGCCTTTCGGAGAAAACTCGCTGGATGGAGGGCCATGCCGCGCTGGTAGAGGACCGGGCAGATGCGCTGCTGGCGACGGGGCGCGCGGCCGAGATCGTCGGCGAGCTCGAGGCCGCAGTCGCCGAGGCTCCGCTACGCGAGAGGCGATGGGGCCAACTGATTCTCGCGCTGTATCGCGCCGGCCGACAGGGCGACGCACTCAGTGCCTACCAACGCGCCCGCTCGCTGCTGGCCGACGAACTCGGAGTCGACCCCGGACCGGAGCTTCGCCGACTCGAGGCCGCGATCGTCGCGCAGGATGCTGCGCTGGAAATCCCTGCGGCACAGAATCTTTCGTCGGTGACCCGTGCGGTGACCTTTCTGCTCACCGACATCGAGGGGTCCACCGCGGCGTGGGAGGCAGACGCCAGCGCGATGGCGCCTGCGTTGGCGCGCCACGACGAGCTCGTCGAGCAGGTTGTCACGTCGCGCGGTGGCCGGCTGATCAAGACACGCGGCGAAGGCGATGCGACGTTCTCGGTCTTCGAGCGGCCGTCGGCGGCGGCTGCCGCCGCCATCGAGCTGCAAGAAGCGATCGTTCACGAGCCTTGGGCGCTGCAGGAGCCGATGCGGATCCGGGTGGCACTGCACACCGGCGAGGTCGAGCTGCGCGACGGCGACTACTTCGGCCGGGCGGTCAATCGAGCTGCCCGACTGCGATCGCTGGCCGCGGGGGGTCAGATCCTGTGCTCGGGTGCGACCGCCGAGCTCGTCATCGACTCACTGTCCGACGATGTCGCGCTGGTCGACCTGGGGATGCGCCAGCTCAAGAACCTTGCGCGCCAAGAGCATGTCTTCGAGCTTCGCCTTGAGACCTCCGACGACGTTGCTCAGACGACTACGCCAGACGCTCCCATGGAGCGACCCGACCTACCCGCGGTACTCACTGGCCCCGGGCCGTTCGTCGGCCGCGGCAGTGAGCTCACGCGACTGATGTCCGCATGGCAGGCCGCGCTCCTCGGTGGGATGCGCGCGGTGTTGATCGCCGGCGAACCGGGAGTGGGCAAGACACGCCTGGCCGGTGAGTGGTCTGGACAGGCCTACGAGCAGGGGGCGGTCGTGCTGTACGGCCGTTGCGACGAGGACCTCGGCGCGCCCTATCAGCCGTTCGCGGAAGCCCTGCGCTCGCTCGTGCCGTCCCTTGGCGCAAGCAGGCTCCGGAGACTGCGCGGCGTTGAAGCGTTGCTTCCACTGGTTCCCGGGCTGACCGACGTCGTGCCCGATCTCGCCGCGCCGACGCGCGCGGACCCCGACACCGAGCGCTACGCACTTTTCGACGCTGTTGGCGCGCTGTTGGAAATCGCGTCCACGAACGCACCCGTCGTGCTGATCCTCGACGACCTGCACTGGGCGGCCAAACCCACGCTCCTGTTGTTGCGCCATCTCCTGCGCTTCGGCGAGCGCGCCCGCGTGCAGATCATCGGCACGTACCGCAGCACCGACCTCGACCGCTCGCATCCTCTCGCGGCGATGCTGGCCGACCTTCATCGCGATGGAACTGCCAACCGACTGGCGCTGAGCGGCCTCGACGAGGACGACGTGAGTGCCTATGTCGCTGAGGCCGGCTACGACGACGACGAGCTGGCCCGGGCATTGGCGACGGTGACAGGCGGCAACCCGTTCTTCCTCATCGAGGCGCTGCGCCACGTCGACGAGAGCGGCGGAGTCTGGGACCAGAGCACCCTGCCGCAGGGAGTACGAGAAGCAGTGAGCCGCCGGCTTTCTCGGCTCCCCGTGGAGACGAACAAGGCGCTTGCGGCCGCTGCGGTCGTCGGCAGCCGATTCTCGGTCGAGCTCGTCGAGCGCGTCGTCGACCAGGATCTCGTCGATGCATTCGATGAAGCATGCAAGGCCGGCATCGTCATCGAAGAGCCTGGCGGTCGCTACCGGTTCAACCACGCCCTCGTCCGACAGTCGCTGCTCGCCGAGCTGCCGTCAGTGCGACGCATGCGGCTGCATCAGCGCATCGCCGCGACACTGGAGACCCAGCCCGGCGCCGAGGACGAGTTGCTTGCCGAGCTGGCACACCACTACTTCGAATGCGCATGGGCAGGCAACGCAGCCAAAGCCGTTGAGTACTGCCGGCGTGCCGCAGACCAGGCGATGGCACGTCTCGCTTATGAAGGCGCAGCCGACCTCTATGACCACGCAGTGCATGCGCTGGAGGAGCTTGACGACGAGTTGCCCGACCGCGACGATCAGGCAGCCGAACTGCTGATCGCTCGCTGCGAGGCGCTGTTGGCCGCGGGCGACGTCGGTTCAGCGGCCGGGGCGGTCGCCCAACTGCAAGAAGCGACAATGGAATCGGCCCGCCTGGCGGCGTGGGCGACGTGCTTCGACGGTCAACTATCCATGCTGATCCACCCCGAGCGACTGGACGAGGTCGAAACCGCATTGGGGGCTGCCGCGGACAAACTCGCCGAACTGGACGACGCTGCAGGCGAAGCCAAGGCGCACACCGTCCGGGCGTCGTGCCTCGCCCGTCTCGGGCGGATCGGCGACTGCGAGATCGCTTTGGACGACGCTCTCACCGCAGCGCGGCGCGCGCGCGAACACCGCCGGGTGAACGCGGTACTCGCCGGCGCGCCGCTCGCCGCACTTTGGGGACCCAACCCGGTTCCGCGGGCGGGCGGGCGGTGTCTCGATGTGGTTCGGCTGCTGCGCATTACGACGGACTCGCCTGCGGTTGAGGCGACGTCGACGCGCTGCCAGGCCGTGCTAGAGGCATTCCGCGGACGTGCCGCCGCAGCGCGACGGATGATCGACTCGGCTCGACGCACGGTAACCGAACTCGGCTTAAGGCATGCGCTACTCGAGGTCGAGCAGTTCGCGGGAATCGTCGAACTGGTCGCCGACGATCCCGCCGCGGCCGAGCAGCCGCTGCGTAAAGCCTACAAAGGTTTTCGCCGCATGGGCCTCGACGCAGACACCGCTGAAACCGCCGCCTTGCTGGGTCGGACATGTCTCGCCCTCGACCGTGCCGACGAGGCTGACGAATTGTGTTCGGAAAGTGAGCAACTCGCGGGCAACGCCTTGAAGGCGTCGATCGCGTGGCGCACGCTTCGGGCACAGCTTCTTTCGCGCCGCAGCGAGCACGAAGAAGCCCGGCGATTCGCCGAGCAGGCCGTCGCTCTCGCCGCGAGCACCGACTTGTTGGTCGATCACGGTGACGCATGCCTGTCACTCGCAACCGTTTTGGGCACTGCCGGCGAGACCGCGGGGGCCCAAGCCGCCGCCGAGCAGGCGCTCGACCTCTATGAGCGGAAAGGCGCTGCGGCACTTGCGGAGATGGCGTGTCGTGTACTCGGCGAGCGTGAACAGCCGGCCGATCCGGCGCCAGTCGAAGCACCGAGAGTCGAACCCGACAATGCCTGCGTTCGCAGGATTCGCCAGTTCGACGCCGCCATCAACAGCGCATCGTGGACCGAACTCGGTCGGGTGCTCGCTCCCGTCCTTTCCGTCGAGTGTCGGCGGAAAATCGTCGGCTTTCCTTATCGTTCCTTCGAATTGAATGAATTGACAGCCCACCTTCGGGAATACCGCGAAGAGGGCGCGGTGGTGAATCGTCGTGTCGTTGCTGCGATACGAGGCGAGCGTCTCGCTCTCACCCGGTTGGAAGTAGGTACGAAGGGCGATCGTCCCGATGCACCGCGGGACGAGCTGCTCCAGCTCATCAGCCTTGACGAGGAAGGCCAAATCGCGCTGCAGGTGTGGTTCGACGTCGAAGACCTCGACGCCGCGATGGCCGAGCTCGATGCCGTTCACGCCCGCTTCGAGGCCGAGGGTTCTCAAGCGCGGATCGCCGAGCCGGACACCGCGTGCGTACGAACGATCCGCCGCACTGAAGCTGCCATCCATCGAGGAGCCTGGGACGAGGTTCACGACCAATTTGCGACCGATGGGTTCTTGGAGAGTCGCCGGAAGATGGTCGGCTTCAAGCAAATCGACGTCGCATCAGGAGACCGGTCACACCTGCGCCTCCTCGAGACGGGCGACGTGCGGGTCAACGAAGTAATCGTTATCGCCGTGCGTGGCGAGCGGCTGGCACTCACTCGACTGAACTTGGGCACGGCGGACGTGACCCCTGGTGCACCATACGACGAAATCCTCCAGGTAATCGGCATCGACGAGAAGGGTCGAATCGCTCTGCAGGTGTCGTTCGACGTCGAAGACATCGACGCCGCGGTCGCGGAACTCGACGCGCGATTTCTCGCTGGCGAAGCAGCAGCCCATGCGCAAACCTGGTCCGTGATCACAGCTGGCTACGCCGCACTCAGCCGACACGAATTGCCCTCGACCACAGGGGATTTTGCGAGCATCGACCACCGACGCGTGGCCGCATTTGCGCCAGGCGAACTGATACCATACCTGCGCGCCGGCTGGGAGGTAAACCGAAGCACGAGAACCTATGCCGAGTTCGCGCATCGCCTCGACCATCGCGGAGCCGTCGTCACACACGCAGCACATTTGGTGTCACGAGAAGGCTTCGAGGCCGAGTGGCGGTCGATCGACATCGTAGCGGTCAGAGGTGACCAGATCAGCCGCGTGGAGATATTCGACGAGGCAGACCTCGATGCCGCGCTCGCCAGATTCGACGAACTTTGCCGGCCAGCGCCTAACGTGGAGAACGCGGCAAGCCACGTAAGCGAACTCTTTCAAGAACGATTCGTCGTCCGCGACTGGGATGCCATGGCACAGATGGTGACTGATGACGTCAGCTTCGACGATCGCCGTCGCGTGGTAAACGCCGACCTCCAGATCGGCCGAGCTCTCTTCATGGAGAACTTCCGGATAGCAGCGGATCTCGGAGCCGCGCAAACGTTGAACGCCATCGCGATCCGCGGGGATCGCCTGGCCCTTAGTCGCGCCCGATTCTCGCGCGGCGATGGCGACCCCGAGGAATTCGCCCTCGATCTTCTGCACGTCATCGAAATCGACGTCGAGAATCGGGTCGCAGCGACGGTCACGTTTGATGTTGACGACTTCGACGCCGCGATCGCCGAACTCGAGATCCGTTATTGCGCGGGCGAAGCGGCTCCGTATGCGCACACGTGGTCGACCGTCACGGCGGCCTACGCCGCGCTGAATCGCCGCGAACTCCCAGCGGCGATCCCTAAGTGGGTGAACATCGATCATCGTCCGTTCGCCACGATCGAGGCGAATGCATTGACCGCCAACATCCGCGCCTTCTGGGATCTCACGTCGGAGGTAATGATCTACATCCCGGCGGTGCATCGTTTGAACAACTTCGGAGCGGTCGTCACCCACGCGACGCGTGCAATCTCGCACGAAGGCCTCGAAACCCAGTCGAGTGAGATCAGCCTTCTCACATTCGAAGGCGACCTCGTCAACCGCTGCGAAATCTTCGACGAAGCGGACCTCGACGCCGGACTCGCGAGGTTCGACGAACTCAGAAGACCAGCTTCTCGGCTGGAAAACGCGGCTAGCCAACTGGTCGAGCGCTACCTGGCCTACTGGACGGCCCGCGATTGGGACGCCATGGCAGAGATGCTGGCCGACGACTTGACGACCGACGACCGCCGCCACGTGATCAACGCTGGTGTTGGACACGGGCGGGACACCGACATAGCGACCGTGAAGTTCATCGCAGAAGCCGGGACCGTCAACATCACGCCGACCGTCCTTGCAACCCGCGGAGAGCGCCTCGTCCTGGCTCGTCAAGACTTCTACATCGGCGACGGGCGCCAACCTATTCAAGCCGAACTGCTTGACGTCACAGAGATCAACGCCGAGAACCAACTCTCGGCGCACGTCCAGTTCGATCCCGACGACATTGGCGCCGCCCTGGCGGAGCTCGATGCGCGGTACGTCGCCGGCGAAGCCGCCGATCATGCGCGCGCGTGGTCAGTGCTCACGGAGGCCTTCGCTGCGATCAACAGGCACGAATTGCCAAGGCGAACTCCGGATTGGGTGAATATCGACCATCGGCGCGGAGGGGCGTTCGCGCCCGGCGATGCGGCCCCGTACATCCACGCCTTATGGGAAGACGCGCCGGACCTCACTGTCTATATCGAGGCTGTGCATCGCTTGAGCGACCTCGGAGTGGTCGTCACCCAGGCGGGGCATGGGACGTCGCACGAGGGTTTTGAGGCCGAATGGCGGGAGATCGGGCTTTTCGTGTTCGCAGGCGATCTGCTCAGCCACTACGAGCTGTTCGATGAGGCGGACCTCGACGCCGCGCTCACCCGCTTTGAGGAATTGCACCCGCGCCCGCAGCGGCTGGAGAACGCGGCAAGCCAAGCCTCGGAACGCGTTTACGCCTGCTTCGCGGCGCGCGACTGGGCCGGTCTCGCGGAAGTATTTACTGATGACATTTGCCTGGACGATCGACGGAAGGTGGTCGGGACCGGTGTCCGACGCGGACGGGAGGTAAACGTTGCTGATGTCCGAGCGATGGCTGAGATCGGGGCACAGAGCATAACGCCGCGACTCGTTGCGACCCGCGGGGAACGCCTCGTCCTCGGTCGCGTTCATTTCGCCATCCACGACCAGTGGACACCCGAGGATTTCCATATCGATGCGCTCCGTGTTGTCGAAACAGGAGCGGACAACCGGATTTGTGCGGTCGTCTTCTTCGACCCCGACGACCTCGATGCCGCACTCGCGGAACTCGACGCTCGTTATCTCGCGGGAGAAGCGAGCGCTCACGCAGAAACGTGGTCGACCATCGTCGGATCCTTCGCTGCGGTGAACAGGCACGCGCTCCCCAAGTTGACGGCGGATTGGGTGAACATCGACCATCGGCGGGCGGTAGCAGTCGACACCGGTGACATGACCGCATACATCCTCGCAACATTGGACGATGCACCTGGATTTAGGGTCTACATCGAGGCCGTGCATCGGTTGACCAATTTCGGTGCGGTCGTCACCCAGGCGTCGTACGGGACTTCGCAACATGGCTTCGATGCGGAGTGGCGGATGCTCTCCCTGTCGACGGTCGATGGCGACCTGATCAATCGCGGCGAAATCTACGACGAGGACAACCTCGACGCCGCGATCGCGCGATTCAACGAGCTCGATCGCGACGCATCCGGCTAATTCTTGACATGCAGCCGAGCAGCTGCCTATCGTAGCTATATGCAACCAAACGGCTGCATATAGGAGATGGCAGAGATGGACGAGGTGTTCAGGGCGTTGGCGGATCCCAGCCGGCGCCTGCTGCTGGACAGCCTCAACACTCGTAACGGACAGACGCTGCGGGAACTGTGCGCTGGGTTGTCGATGGCTCGGCAATCCGTGAGCAAACACCTCGCCGTGCTCGAGGCGGCCAACCTCGTCACCACGATGTGGCGGGGGAGAGAGAAGCTGCACTACCTCAACGCCGAGCCGATCAACGCCATCGCCGACCGCTGGATCAACCAGTACGACCGTGCGCGGGTGCAAACGCTCGCCGACCTGAAAACAGCATTGGAGACCGAATCAATGAGTGGCAGTAACGCATTCGTCTATACGACCTACATCAAGACGACGCCGGAGCGGCTGTGGCAAGCAATCACGGACCCCGCGTTCTCGCACAGCTACATGGGCCACGGCATGGTGTCGGACTGGAAGAAGGGTTCGACGTATGTCTGGGAAGACCACGGCCTCAAGATCGAGCACCCGGATCAGGTGATTCTCGAGTCCGACCCGTACCGCCGACTGGCCTTCACGTTCCACACGTTCATACCCGAACTCGCCACTGCCGTAGAACAACTCGACGAAGAGACAGTCGCGACGTGCGCTGCCGAACGACGCTCGAAGGTGTCATTCGACCTCGAACCCCAAGGGGACCAGGTCAAGCTGACAGTCATTCACGATGACTTCCCGCCGGACAGCAAGGTCCGTGAAATGATCTCAGGCGGCTGGCCGGCCAAGCTCTCGAATCTCAAAACGGCACTGGAGCAATCCGATGCATGAGCCTCCGATCGTGTCCGCGGACGAGTGGGAAGCCGCCCGCCTCGCACTGATGGCGAACGAGAAGGAAGTCACGCGTGCCCGCGATGCGCTCGCAGCGCAACGACGACGGATGCCGAGGCTGGCCGTCGAGAAGGCCTACGAATTCGACGGCCCTGACGGGAAGGCGAGCCTGGTCGATCTGTTCAATGGTCGGCGTCAACTGATCGTCTATCGCGCGTTTCTCGATCCCGGAGTGCACGGCTGGCCGGAGAACGGGTGCGTCGGTTGTTCGATGGTCGCAGACCACGTCGGCAACCTTGCCCACCTGAATGCGCGCGACACGACGCTCGTGTTCGTCTCACGCGGTTCCCAGGCCGACATCGCGCGGATCAAGGCCAAAATGGGCTGGCAGATCCCGTGGTACACGCTCACCGACGACTTCGACGCCGACGTCGGCGTGGACGAGTGGCATGGCACCAACGCCTTTATCCGCAACGGGGACAAGGTGTTCCGCACCTACTTCATCTACGGCCGCGGCGACGAGGTGATGGGTAACACGTGGGCGTACCTCGACATGACCGCGCTGGGGCGTCAAGAGGAATGGGAGGATTCGCCCGAGGGCTACCCGCAGGGCAAGCCATACGAATGGTGGCGCTGGCACGACGAGTACGCCACTCAGTAACCGACCCGTGCTCGCGCCAATTGGCCGGGACTAGGCTCGAAGTCATGCGTGAAGTAGGTGCCTCAATTGCGGTTGTCGTTGGAATATTCGTCGCATTGGCTGGTCTGCTGTTCTTCTTCCAGGGAATCGGCGTGGTAAAGGGCAGCGAGATGACCGGCACGACCCTTTGGTCGGTGCTCGGTCCGATCATTGCGCTGATCGGCGTCGCGATCGCATTCGCTGGCCAGCGCTTGCGCAAGCGCTGACGCTATGGCGAGAGCGGGCTTGGACGTCGAACTCTCTGGCGGCGTCCTGCGCATCACGCTCAACCGGCCGGACAGCCTGAATTCGCTCAACGAAGAAGTGCTGAGCGGCATTTCCGCCGCACTGGACAGCACTGATCCGAGCACCAAAGTCGTCCGGCTCGGGGGAGTTGGTCGCGCGTTCAGCTCCGGCGGGAGCATCAGCGCCGACGACCTTGCCGCTGCGTCGACGCGGCCGCCGGGCGATCTCGTCGACGCAGCCAACCGCGCCGTGCGCGCAATTCGCAACGTGCCGTGTCCCGTCGTCGCCGCGGTCCACGGTCCGGCGATAGGCGGCGGCGCAGCCCTGGCGTTGGCATGTGATGTTGTCCTCGCCTCAGACACCGCATATTTCTCGCTTCCCGCGACAAAGATCGGGCTGATGCCGGACTGCGGCGCGACGTCGTTGATCGCCTCCGCGGCGGGGAGGATCCGCACGATGCGCATGGCACTGCTGGCGGAACGAATCTCGGCAGCCGAAGCCCTGCACTGCGGCCTGGTGACCGCGGTTTATCCGGCAGGCGGGTTCGACGCCACCGTCGACCAGCTGCTCCAACGACTCGTCGCGGGGCCGGCAATTGCGCTCCGCAAGACCAAGGCGGCGGTCAACTCGTCGACGCTAACAGAGCTTGACGCAGCGCTAGATCGCGAAAAGCGTTGGCAGAGCGAGCTGCTCGGATCCGCGGACTTCATTGAGGGGACCACCGCATTCCAGCAACGGCGGCCACCGAACTTCACTGATGCCTGAGGAGCTCGACGAAGGCCCGCGCGGCACGGTCGACGCCGTCGTCGTCGTTCGTGGCCGTCAGGTCGAGCAGCAACCCGCGGACGACGGCAAGCCCGAGGCGCATCATCGCAGGATCCGCAGTGCCACCGGACGCGGCGTCGACATCGTTCAGCCAGTCATCGACGGCACCCGGGATCATGCGCGCAAACGGTTCTTCGCCCTGGGCTGCTCTCGAGTAGCACTCGAAGAAAAGCCTTTCGAATGACCGTAATTCGGGTCGGCGCACGTCATCCCACATCGCGGCGAACCCCTCGGCCGGGGCCGTCTGCAACGTATCGAGGCCCGATCGCTGTCGTCGTTCGATCTCCTCGACGATTGCCAGCATCAACTCGTCTCGCGAACTGAAATGGTGCAACAGCATGCGGTGGCTGGTGCCGACAGCATCGGCCACCTGACGCAACGAGCGATCTCCGATGCCGCCTGAGGCGAACTCGTCGATCAGAGCGTCCAGGAGTTCCTGACGCCGTCCAGTATCAGGACGTCGGGCCACGAAGCTCCCGGACGCCCTCGGCCCGCGCCTTGAGGCCTTCGCCTTCGAGTTCGAGATAGCGCGCCGTCGTGCGCCGCATCAGCCGGCCCACCAACGAGCCGATCGGACCCGTCTGTTCCAATTTCTGACGGACCAGTGTGCGCCCGTTTGCCATCGGAACGACCTCGTGACGCGCGATCGTCTTGCCGCCGGGCGAGCGCTGCTCCCACGTCCACGACGTGCCTGGGGTGACCTCGGAGACGGTCCACACGAGTTTCGGCAGACGCGGTTGCTTAATTCCGAACCGCTTGCCGACGGCGAGGTCCGGCCCATCGAGTGCGACCAAGCTTGTGACCGAATCCGTCCATTCGGGCCAGCGTTCGACGTCAGCGAAGACATGCCAGACGTCGGATGCTGAGGCTGTGATCTCTACAGAGGCCTCGGTGATCATGTACCAAATGGTACATGATCACGCCGCCATTGGCGCTGCAATATGACAGCACCCCGCGAGCCGTTGCCAGGTCGCGGGGCGCTGTGAGTAGGAACGAAGATCAGGCTCGGTTAATTCAAGTCGAACCGATCGTTGTTCATCACCTTGACCCACGCCTTGACGAAGTCGGCGACGAACTT
>NZ_JAVHWM010000225.1:0-2554 GCF_032159765.1 Mycobacterium sp.
CATTCCGTCCTATAAGTCGACCACCGCAGCATTCATCACCGCCATGGCCGCGCATCTCGAAACTGGCGAGCCGATCGAGAAGGCCCAGTACAAAGTCGACGCGGCATTCAAGAAGCTCAAGGCGCTCAAGCCGAACATCCTGGACGCGTATGTAAATTCGGTCCAGGCTTCGGTCCTGGTAGAGCAGGGCGAAGCGAGCATGGCTGCGGGCTTCTACAGCACTTACGTCATTCCGCGTCGCGCCAGCGGCATTCCGCTCGGATTGGCAACCCCCAAGGAAGGCATGTTCGCAATGCCGAAGGGCATTGCAAAGGTAAAAAACGGGCCGGCCCCGGAACTTGCCGATGCCTTCATCGAAGAGTGCCTCGCGCCGGAGTTCCAGGCGGTGTGGATGAAAGAATTCTTTTCGACGCCGACCAATCTGAAGGTCGCTACGACCGCCGGCATTCCACCAGCGAGCCAATTGCTGGCGATCGATTGGAAGTTTGCTTCCGAGACCCTCAAGCAGGCGGGCGATCGGTTCGATCGTGAGATCGCCAACTAAAATATTGCTCTTGGCCTGATGGTACAAGCCGGTTTGCGCTGACCGCGACTTGGTGCGCAGCTCGGTGATTTTGCTGCGTTGGTTTCGATGAAGCTGCCGCGATATCAAACTAATCACAATGGCGCCGCTCGGGTGAATCAGCGCTCCATACCATTAGTGAAAACAATCCAGCGACTCGATATTGAATGCCGAATATGTGAGCAAGTGTCGTGCCTTATGCAATTATTGTATGCAAAAATTGATCAGTCATACGCGCCATCGCGTGCAGTAATTGGGATGAGCCCCTTTCTGCTCATAGCAAAAACGTCAGAGCGTCTTTGATTCTCTTCATGAAAATCATTCGTTAGTCACGCCGGTCCGGCGCTGACCGAAAATATCACGTTGCCGGGTCGATCCGGCACGGCGCTTGCAAACTGGCTTTCCACGATCCGCAATGAACGGAGGTTGGAAATGCATGCAGATTTATCCCGCCGAGCGATACTGAAGTCGGCGGCCACGGCGGCATTGGCAGGGATCGTCGGAACACCCGCCATCGTCCGTGCTCAGACGCGCGAACTGGTTGTTGGCGGCCCTCTTGGTCAAGCGGAAGCGACAAAGCGAGCGGCTATCCCGCTGTTCGAGGCAAAATACAATTGCAAGGTTGTGTACGACGGGTCGCAGTCGTTTGAGAACCTTCAGAAGCGAAGAGCGAATAGGGACAAGCCGGTATTCTCGGTGGTCATGATGGATGATCCGATCCTTCACGTCGCGGCGGACCAGGACCTGTTGGAAAAATTGAAGCCGTCGAGCGTGCCGTCAATGGGCCAGCTTTCGCCGGCTGGCATTTTGCGCGATGGTATGTGGGTCAACTACATGTGGCCGGCGTTGTCCATCGGCTACAACGACAAGGAGTTTCCGAGCGGTCTCTCGTCGTGGGAGGAGATGTGGAATCCGCGGCACAAATCACGCGTGCTCATTCCGTCCTACAAGTCGACCACCGCGCCGTTCACCACTGCCATGGCCGCCCATCACGAAACGGGCGAGCCAATCGAGAAAGCCCAGTACAAGGTCGATGCGGCCTTTAAAAAGCTGAAGGCGCTAAAACCGAACATCCTCGATCTTTACATCCAGCCAACTCAGGCTTCGATCCTGGTGGAGCAGGGCGAGGCGAGCATGGCCGCGGGATTCTACACGACGTACGTCATGCCGCGGCGTACCAGCGGCATCCCGCTTGGGTTGGCGGCCCCCAAGGAAGGCATGTTCGCAATGCCGAAGGGGATTGCGAAGGTAAAGAACGCGCCTGCCCCCGAGCTTGCCGATGCCTTCATCGAAGAGTGCGTTGCGCCGGGTTTCCAGGCGATATGGATGAAAGAGTTCTTTTCGACGCCGACTAATCTGAGGGTCACTGCGACTGCCGGTATTCCATCGGCCAGCCAATTGGTGGCGATCGATTGGAAGTTTGCCTCCGAAACGCTCAAGCAAATGACCGATCGCTTCGATCGCGAAATCGCCAGCTAATCCATTTTCTGTTTAAGGAGATCGCAATGATCACTGCGCTTGGCAAGGAAGTGTTCTCAACCATCGAGGAGGTCGTCGATCCTGCGCACACCGCGCTCCTGATGATCGACATCCAGCACGACTTCTGTTCCCCCAAAGGCTTATTCGATCGTATTGGCAAGAATCTTGATATGATGGCGCCTGCCGTTCAGCGCGTGGCAAAACTTTTGGCCGCGGCGCGTAGCATGGGTGTGCTACCAATCTTCATTCAGAACCAATGGCTTCCGCAAAATCGTATTGTATCGGGTTCGTTCCTGCGCTTCATGATCTACAAGCAGGGTATGGACCCGAGCGAGGGTTGTACGATCAGCGGCACGTGGGGCGCTGAAATTCTACCGGAGGCCGGAATTCAGCCAGACGACATCATCGTGCAGAAGTGGCGTCCGAGTGCGTTCCGTTCGACCAATTTGGATATGGTTCTTCGCTGCAACAATATCCGCAGCGTCGTTCTCACCGGTGTGATCACCCAGGGGT
>NZ_JAVHWM010000096.1:0-2609 GCF_032159765.1 Mycobacterium sp.
GGGTCGTGCCGACGTTGAGCACCTGCGGTGCGAGTTCGGCAAGCGCGGGCACCTCGTCGTTGACATGGGCCACGGCGACGGCGAAACCGCTTGGGTCGGCCAGCCGCACAACGCTGCCCTCGATCGCCTCGTCCAGCGGTTCGACGCGGGTGCCGGTGGCCTGCGCCAGCCGCTGCAGATCCTGTTTTTCGGCGGCCTTGAAGGTGGGCCCGACGAACCAGGGGTGGGCGCCCTTGCGGATCACCATGGCCGGCGTGCCGGGCAGGGACCCGCGCAGATACAACGCATCCGGCCTGCGGGCGGCGACGACGAAACCGAAGTCGCGAGCAAATGTTTCGGCGCGCTTTAGGTCGGGCTTGACGAATTCCAGCCAGGCCAGGTCGGCGACTTTGATCGTCGGATTGATGGCACGGCCACTGTGTTCGCCCCGGTTGGGGCCGAGCTCGCTATGCACATCGGCGTGCCCGTCGACGACGCTGCCGCGTCGGTGGTTTCTCATATCCGCGCTCCTGCCAACTGGACTGGTTGGGGCGACATTTCGCGCTCGCACCCGCGCTTCACCCTAACTCCTAATATGGCGGACGTCAATATAAATCTTGACATCTGACATATTTCGGCTTAATGTAGGAACCGGCTGACCAGACGAGGAGGACCGGCGATGACAACCGCAGAAGTCGTACACGCGTTCTTGGAGCGTCTCGGAACCGGCGATCTCGAGGGCGTCACGGAACTGTTCGCGGACGACATCGACTGGTGGGCGCCAGGTTCGGTCCTGCCGTGGGCGGGGCGGCGGTCGCGGCGCAGCGACGTGCCCGAATTCTTCCGGGTGCTCGAATCAGCCTGCGTGCCTGCCGAGACTCGAGTCGAGGTGGAGAAGGTCCTCATCGACGATGAGGATGCCGTCGTCTTCGGCACGTATCACCGGATGTTCGCTAAGAACGCGCGCAGCTTTGACACCCCCGAGGCCGTGCACATCCGGGTCGTCGACGGCCGGATCGTCCGCTGGCACCTGTACGGCGACACAGGGCGCGTCGAGGATGCATGGCTTGACCGCTGAGCCGGCTATCCAGAGCACCCGGTAGGCCGGTGACGCTCACACTTGTCGGGCGGCGGTAACACCACGGCCACAACAACATTGAGAACTGTGGCAGCAAGGCTCATGGACGAAAGCGTCTTGGCCCACCAGATGATCGGGACCCCACTGTTCTTGTTCTCGATCATGCTGACTGCTCACTTCGGTCAGTCCTCTTTCGAACAGCAGTTACTTCTCGGCGCAGTTGTGTTCTTCCAGGGCCCGGATCAGCAGATCGGCCGCGAGGTCGGCATGGGCCTCGATCTCGGCCGGATCCAGGGGATCGGCGGCGTCGAAGTGACGGGCCAGCGGACCCAGCGTGAACGGGGCGGCCGCCCCGTGGGCGAGCAGGAAATGAAAGGTGCGCAGGGAAACGCGCCGTGTGCGCCCACTGTCGGCGAGGTGGTCCAGCAGCCGGTGCACTGGCTCCAGCGCGGGTCCGATATAGGTGCTGTAGAGGTAGGCGAGGCGCTCGGTGTCTTGGCGTCCTTCGATGTTCATCAGCCCCAACAGCTCGGGCCGTTCAGCCGAGTACAGCAAGAAGGTGCGTATTGTGATGCGCAACTGATCCAGCGGATCGGTCAATGTGGGGTCAAAGGCGGTCGCTAACTTCATCACCAGGGGCTTAAACGCCCAGTCGGCCGTGGCGTACCACAGCGCCTCCTTGGAGCCGAACCGGCCGTTGAGCAGATTATGGCTGCCGCCGAGGTCGCGGTTGAGGGTGCGCAGCACCACGCCGTCGTAGCCAAGGGTGGCGAACGCGCGCAGCGCCACGCCGAAAATCTCGTCGAGCGAAGCGGGCGATTCCTCGGTGCGTGGGCGCCCGCGTGGTCGGCGTCGTGACGCAGCGCTGGTGGTAGTCAAGTGGCCTCCGGTGTGCGGTGACGGAATATGCATGCCGTTGTATGAAAGCAAATGATAATCGACAAATAGTTATTTGGCACACATTGACTCCAGCGCACCGGGCGCACGCCGCCGGCCCTGGTCCCCGATCACCGCGTGCTTCGTCGGCGTAACCGTCGCCGGGGAGCCGCGACGGCGTCGACGGCCGCCCTTCGGGTATACCGCCCTCTCGTTGCCCCGCACGCTCGGCAGGGGCTCCAGCATGGTTGTCATATGTCCGATTTTTATTTGACGGATATCATTCTCGGCGTAGGCTCAGCTCATGGATGAGCAGAACAAATTGGTGGCAGAACCGGGATCGGGCGACGCCACCGCGGCCCGCGGACGAACGCCCGAGCAAGTGGTCGCCCACTTCTTAGCCGCGTTCGGACGTCACGACGTGGAGGCGATCGGTCGGCTGTGTGCCGACGACATCGTCGAAACGCTGCCGGGGACGCCACCCCTGGAAGGCATCGCCAACGAGCTCGCGTTCATCAGCGGCCTGCTCGCAGCGTTTCCCGACTTGGAGATCGAAGTGACTCGGTTGATGGCGATCGATCAGGTCGTCGCGGCCGCCTGGACGCGCCGAGGAACGTTTACCGGCGCGGACTTTCAGGGACTGCCCGCCAACGGCGCCCGGATCGAGTCGGCCGCC
>NZ_JAVHWM010000080.1:0-14849 GCF_032159765.1 Mycobacterium sp.
GTCCTCGGCGATCGCCGCGACCCGCCGCGCGAGCCCCTCCACGCCCTCGGCGAGTGCCGCGGCGAACCGCGCACCCACCGGGCCGAATGCGGCGACCACCATCGGCGCGACGTCACCGTCGACACGTGCGGCCACGGCGCGCAGGTCGGTGCTCATGTCGGCGTGGGTTTTCCCATAGGCGCGGATCGCGTCGGTATCGGCGTGCATGCGACGTTGGACGCAGCGTCGCGCTCGCGCGGTTCCGCGAGTATTTACCGTCGTCGCGATTAGTGTTCTGGGCCATGGATGTCCGTGTCATCGACCACCCACTGGCCGCAGCCCGGCTGACCACCCTGCGCGACGAGCGCACGGACAACGCCGCGTTCCGGACCGCGCTGCGCGACCTGACGCTGATGCTCGTCTATGAAGCCACCCGTGACGCAGCGCGCGAGGAGATTCCCGTGCGCACGCCGCTGGCCGACACCACCGGCTGCCGGCTGGCCAACCCGCCCCTGCTCGTGCCGGTGCTGCGGGCCGGCCTCGGCATGGTGGACCAGGCGCACGAGCTGATCCCCGAGGCGCAGGTCGGTTTCGTCGGGGTGGCCCGCGACGAGCAAACCCATTTGCCCACACCGTATTTGGAGTCCCTGCCCGACGACCTGTCCGGACAGCCGGTGATGGTCCTGGACCCGATGCTCGCGACCGGCGGGTCGATGGTGCACACCGTCGGGCTGCTTCAGGCGCGCAATGCCGACGACATCACGGCGGTCTGCGTTGTCGTCGCACCGGAAGGCATCGCCGCTCTGGAACGCGTCGCACCCGAGATGCGACTGTTCACCGCCACCGTCGACGACGGGCTCAATGAGATCGCCTACATCGTGCCGGGATTGGGCGATGCTGGCGACCGGCAGTTCGGCCCGCGCTAGTTCCCTGCGCGCCGAAACTGTATTCCACTCGGAAAAGTTCGAGAAGAGTGCGCGGCAGTTACAGCCTCGGCGCAGAAAGTTAGGGATCGGGTCAGAACTGGTCGCGGTGCCAGACGCCCATCCGCCGGTCCATGAACTCCTCGGCTCTGTCGTTGATCCAGCGCTGCGGCTCGGGCCACTTGAACGGCGGAAGCAACAGGTTCATCGGCCGAACCTCGCCGGTGAGAATGTCGAAGTTGACCTTCACGTTCGGGTAATTCGAGGTGATCAGGTAGGTGCAGTCCGACCGCTTGAAGTTTTCGCGGACCCGCTTGATGTCGTCGTACGACAGATGCAGCAGCAGGTCGCGGCAGAACAGTGCGTCGGCCGCCGGCAAGTCATCGGCGGTGACGTCCAGCACGATGAACCGCCTGTTCGCCACCGCGTAGGTGTTGTTGAGGCGTTCGACCCACTGCGGCACGATCTCGCCGCCGATGTACTGCTCCACCGGAAGGTCGACGTATTGCATCCAGTTGAAATCTCCGCACGGCGCGTCAATGAGTACCTGCACATCCAAGTCGCTTAGTACTCGTGGCAATTCGGCACGCAACTCCGCGGTGGCAGCCAGCGTGGACCCGCCACCGGGTTTCGACTCGGGGCAGCGCCAGCCCGCGCCGGCGTAGATATCGGTGGCCGCGGCGGTGCGCGCGTCCAGATGCTTCTTGCGTTTGCGCGTCGCCGGGCGCTGCGCCTTGAGCGCTTCGTAGAGGCGGGGGAATCGCAGCTTGGCCGCCGTCTTCACACGCGCGACCATCGGGTTCCTGTGCACACTCACCAACTCCAACGTAGCAAACTCACCGGCGGTCCTGCAGGAGTGTGACCACGTCACGCCTGACGGTGTCGCACGTGTCGTACGCGAAACGTCGGGCAGCGGCCACGTCATCGTCGGCAGGCAGGCTGATCTCGATGTAAGCCTTGATTTTTGGCTCGGTGCCCGATGGCCGCATCGCCACGCGGACCCGTACCTGGTCGTCGCCCCCGCTCAGGATCACGACATCGGCGCGCTCGGTGGCGACGACAGCGAACCCGGCCAGTGTCCCGGGCGGGTCGGCGCGAACCCGCGCCATCACCGCTGCGGCCTCGTCTGTTCGCGCGGTGACAGGCATCGGCAGGTGCACGCCGTGGCGCCGGGCGAGGCCGTCGAGGAGGTCAGGGATGCCTGAGCCCGCCGCCTTGGCCGCGGCCAGCAGGTCGCAGCACAACACAGCGGCGCTGATGCCGTCCTTGTCGCGGACCGCCGCGGGGTCGACGCAATATCCGATCGCCTCTTCGTAGGCGTACACCAAGTCGTCTCCGGCGGCGCGGGCGAGCCACTTGAACCCGGTCAACGTTTCGACGTGGTGGGCGTGGTGGTCCTCGGCGATCGCGGAGAGCATCCGCGACGACACCACTGTGGTAGCGACGGTGCGGGCTGCGGCTGCCGGTCGAGAAAGGATGTAATCCCCGAGAAGCCAACCAGTTTCGTCGCCAGACAGCATGCGCCACCGGCCACTCGTCGGGATTCCGATCGCGCACCGGTCGGCATCGGGGTCCAGCGCGACCGCGATGTCGGCGTCGACGCGTGCGGCCAGATCCAGCAACGCGTCGGCCGCGCCCGGTTCCTCCGGGTTCGGGAAAGCCACGGTTGGGAAGTCGGGGTTGGGGGCGAATTGACTCGTGACGGTGTGTACATCGGTGAAGCCTGCGCGGTGCAGGGCCTCGACGGCGAGCGCGCCGCCGACGCCGTGCAGAGGAGTCAGGGCTACGCGCACGGTGCCGCTACCGCTGCGCAAAGCAGCCGCGCGCGCGAGGTACAGCTCGACGACCTCCGTTTGATCTGAGGGTGTGACGGGCACGCGCGGAATTTCGTCGGCGTACGGCGCCGCGGCGATCGCCGATTCGATCTCCCTGTCGACCGGCGGCACCAGCTGCGATCCGCCTTCGATGTACACCTTGTAGCCGTTGTCCGCTGGCGGATTGTGCGACGCGGTGATCTGCACCCCGGCCAGCGCCCCGCTCTGCCGTACGGCGAAGGCCAGCACCGGCGTCGGCAGCGGAGAGGAGAACAATGTCACGGAGAAACCTTCAGCCGCAAGCACTTCGGCGGTCGCCGCGGCGAACCCAGCGGAACCGTGCCTGGCGTCGTAGCCGACGAACACGTGGGATCCACCGGCGCTGTGTTTCAACACCCGGCCCAGCGCCCAGGTTGTCCGGAGGACCACCGCCAGGTTCATGCCCGAGGGACCCGCCCGCATCGGCCCGCGCAGCCCCGCCGTGCCGAACGTCAGCGAGGATCCGAACCGCGCAGCAAGCTCGTCGGGCGTGCACGCAGACAGCTCCGCCGCGCAGGCCGGATCAGGATCGTGGGCGATCCACTCCTCGGGAGTCACGCGAGCTTGCGCAGGATCGGCGCCACCAGCATCAGAAGGTCGCGCTCCAGGTCGGTCAACCGGTCCCGCATCGCGCCCTCGAGCCAGGCGTCGCGCTCAGCGCGGTCGCGATCGAGAAGGGCGACGCCGTCCGCAGTGATCTCGACGAACTGGCGTCGCCGGTCGGCGGTGTCCGGCCGCCGTGACACCAGGCCGCGCGCCACCAGGTCGTTGATGCTGTCGGTCAGCGACTGCACCCTGACGTTCATTCGGCCCGCCATCTCCGCAGGTGTGCTGACGCCGGTGCGGCTGACGTCGCCGAGCACCTCCAGCTGGCTCAGCGTCAACCCATGGTCAGGGCGGTGCCGGCGGAGCTGGCGGGTCAGCGCCATCATCGCCTCGCGGAGCTCGGTCGCGGCATCGGGCATGGTCATAAGCAAGCGCTACCTTAGCAATCTTTGCGGTCAAAGTGGGTTGATTGGCAGAATGTGCCAAGGGCATACTTGTATTTATGGTCAGGTGGGCCGTGCTTTTCGCTGCAACGGTCGGTGTGACTGTGCCCGTGACCATGCTCGGCGTCCCCTCAGCCGCATTGTTCGCCGCGCTCGTCGTCGGCATCGCCTTCGCCCTCGCGCGGTTCGCACCACGAGGGGTTCCCCGGCCCATGGGACTTGCCGCACAGGGCGTTCTGGGCGTCTACGTCGGCACGATGGTGCACCGCGAGTCGTTGGGCGCGCTCGGTACGCACTGGCCGGTGGTGCTGGCCGTCGCGATCGGGACGCTGTTGGTCTCCGTCGCGGGCGGCGCGGTGCTCGGCATGCACCGCGACGTGAGCCCGCTCACGGGTGCCCTCGCGCTGGTGGCCGGCGGCGCGTCCGGATTGGTCGCGATCGCACGTGAGCTGGGCGGCGACGACCGGGTCGTCGCGGTCGTGCAATACCTGCGGGTCGCGTTGATCACCTCGTCCATGCCGGTGGTGGTGACGCTCGTGTATCACGCGTCGACGTCGTCGCACGGCAGCCGTGAAGTCGAAAATGGCTCACTCGCTTGGTATTTCAGCGTTCCGTTGATCGCAGTGCTGGTGGCCGCGGGGGCCGCCGCGGGACGCATGGTGAAGATGCCCGGCGCCGGTCTGCTCGGCCCGATGGCGATCACGATCGTGTTGGAGCTGACGGGACTGTCGCTCGGTGTGGCCGTTCCGGTGATCCTGGTGCAGGCCGGCTACATGCTCATCGGATGGCAGGCCGGGCTCGCGTTCACCCGCGATGCGCTGCGCGCGATCGCCAGGATCCTGCCCACCGTCGTCGGGCTGATCCTCGCGCTCAACGTCGCGGCGGCCGGCCTGGGCGTCGTGCTGGCAAAGGCGAGCGGGATCAGCGCGCTGGACGGGTACCTCGCCACCAGCCCCGGCGGCATCTACGCCGTGCTGGCCGCCGCCGCCGAGACGGGGTCAAACGTCACGTTCGTCGTTGCGGCACAGGTGATTCGGGTACTTCTGATGTTGTTCACCGCTCCGCTGCTGGCGCGCTTTTTCCTGCGGCTGGAGCGTCGTCAGAGCGCCTCGGCGATGCGCGACAGCAGAGAACCCATCGCGGTGGCGGACTGACGCCCGGCCGCCAGTACCTCGTCGTGGCTGATCGCCTGCCCCGTGATTCCGGCCGCCAGGTTGGTGACCAGCGACAGGCCCAGCACTTCCAGCCCCGCCGCGCGGGCGGCGATCGCCTCGTGCACCGTCGACATGCCCACGAGGTCGGCCCCCAGCGTCCGCAGCATCCTGACCTCGGCTGGGGTTTCGTACTGGGGCCCGGCCATGCCGGCGTAGACGCCCTCTTGCAGCGCCGGATCGATGGCCACTGCAAGCGCGCGAAGCCGGGGCGAATACGCGTCGACCATGTCCACGAACTGCGGCCCGACGAGCGGTGACCGGCCGGTCAGGTTGAGGTGGTCGGAGATCAGCGCGGGCTGCCCCACCGGGTATCGCTCGCTGAGTGCACCTGCCGCGTTCGTCAGGATCACCGTGCGTACGCCTGCGGCGGCCGCGGCCCGCACCGGATGAACGACGTCGCGCAGCTCGTATCCTTCGTAAGCGTGAATCCGGCCCAGCAGCACGAGGATTCGCTTGTCCCCGGCAGGGATTGACAGCATCTGGCCCCGATGCCCCTCGGCGGACGGGGGTGCGAAACCCGGTAGCTGCGCCATGTCCATCGTCGCGGCCGGCTTCCCCCACGCCTCGGTGGCAGGCGCCCACCCGGAACCGAGCACGACGGCGACGTCATGACTGCTGACACCGGTGTGCTCGGCGATCGCTGTGGCGGCCCGCTCTGCAACGTCGTCGCGCACCACGGACAGGAAGCTTAGCCCGCAATGCGATACTGCGATGATGCCTCCCAGTTCGTCGACGCCCCGCCGTGGTGCGGCGGAATCGTTGGCGGACCTGGCAGACGACGTCGTGCTGCGCCGTCGCAACGATCTGATCGCGCTGTCCCACGACATCCACGCCGAACCGGAACTGGCGTTCGCCGAGTACCGCAGCTGCGCCAAGACTCAACAGCTGGTTGCCGAGCGGGGGTTCGCGATCACCGCGGCGCCAGGCGGCCTGCAGACCGCTTTCCGCGCCGAGTACGGCAGCGGCGATCTCGTGGTCGCGGTGTTTGCTGAATATGACGCGTTGCCGGACATCGGACATGCCTGCGGCCACAACATCATCGCCGCATCCGCGGTGGGCGCGGCGCTCGCGTTGGCTGAGGTTGCCGACGACCTCGGGCTGACCGTCGTGCTGATCGGGACTCCCGCCGAGGAAGACGGCGGCGGAAAAGTGTTGTTGCTCAACGCGAACGTGTTTGACGACATCTGCGCGGCGGTGATGGTGCACCCGTCAACGATCGACATCGCCGGCACGCAGTCGCTGGCCATGGCGGATGTTGCGGTGAACTACCGCGGCCACGAGTCGCACGCGTCGATAGCCCCGCATCTCGGACGCAACGCCGGTGACGCCGCCACCGTCGCTCAGGTTTCGATCGGCCTGCTGCGTCAGCATCTCGCACCGGGGCAGCAAGTGCATGGAATCATCACCGACGGCGGCCGCGCCAACAATGTCATCCCCGGGACCGCGTCGATGCGCTACGGGATGCGGGCACTGGACAAGGCGTCGCTGGACAACGTCAAGTCCCGGCTCTTCGACTGCTTCCGCGCCGGCGCGCTGGCCACCGGCTGCGAATGCGCCATCGACGAGAGCCTGCCCGCCTACGACGCGCTGCGGTCGGACCCGTGGCTGGCGAACGTCTTTCGTGACGAGATGAACCGGCGCGGACGCAACCCGGTGGCCGAAGAGCTGGAAAGTGGTCTGCGCCTCGGTAGTACCGACATGGGCAACGTGACCCAGGCATTGCCCGGCATCCATCCGATGGTCGGTGTCGAGGCGGGCGGCGCGGCGTTGCACCAGCCGGAGTTCACCGCCGCCGCCGTGACGGAAAGCGCGGACAACGCGGTGATCGACGGCTCGATCATGATGGCGCGCACAGTGATTCGTCTCGCGGAGACGCCATCGGAGCGCCAACGGGTGCTTGCGAGGCGAGTCTCGTGAGCCTCACCGAAGCAGCCGAGTCCTGGCTTTCCGACCACTACGACGATCTCGTCGCCTGGCGCCGTCACATCCACGCCAACCCCGAGCTGGGCCGCCAGGAGTTCGCCACCACGCAGTTCGTCGCGTCGCATCTGAGTGACGCCGGCCTCAACCCCAAGGTGTTTCCATCGGGCACCGGGCTCACGTGCGATCTGGGACCCGAGGACATGCCGATGATCGCGCTGCGCGCCGACATGGACGCGCTCCCGATGAGCGAGCGGACCGGGGCGCCGTACGCGTCGGTGACGCCCGGCGTCGCCCACGCGTGCGGCCACGACGCGCACACCGCCTTGCTGCTGGGCGCCGCGTTGGCGTTGGCCAGCGAGCCGGAGCTTCCGGTGGGGGTGCGGCTGATCTTCCAGCCCGCCGAAGAGCTGATGCCCGGCGGCGCCATCGACGCGATCGCGGCCGGCGTTCTGACGGGGGTGTCGCGGATCTTCGCCCTGCACTGCGACCCTCGGCTGGAGGTCGGCAGGGTTGCCGTCGCGGTTGGCCCGATCACGTCGGCCGCCGATTCGATCCAGATCACGCTGCAGTCGTCAGGCGGGCACACGTCGCGGCCGCACCTGACCGGGGACCTGGTGTACGGCCTCGGCACTGTGATCACCGGGCTTCCCGGTGTGCTGTCGCGGCGCATCGACCCGCGCAATAGCACCGTGATGGTGTGGGGCGCGGTGAACGCCGGAGTGGCGGCCAATGCGATCCCGCAGGCCGGGACACTGTCCGGGACGATCCGCACCGCGAGCCACACCACGTGGCTTTCCTTGGAAGAGCTTGTGCGCGAGATCGTCACGTCGTTGTTGGCGCCGCTGAACATCGAGCATTCGGTGCAGTACTACCGCGGGGTGCCGCCGGTGGTCAACGAGGAGGTGGCGACGCGCATCCTCACCCGCGCGATCGAGGAGATCTCGCCCGACGCGCTGGCCGACACGCGCCAGTCGGGAGGCGGCGAGGACTTCTCGTGGTACCTCGAGGAAGTGCCGGGTGCCATGGCGCGCTTGGGAGTCTGGTCAGGCCGCGGTCCGCAGCTGGATCTGCATCAGCCGACGTTCGATCTCGACGAACGCGCGCTGGGTATCGGCGTGCGGGTGTTAGTGAATACTGTCGAACAGGCCGCCGCCCTCTGCTAACTGTTTCCCTTTGCCGTCAGGGTCCTCGCCCAATTCGACCACCGCACAAAGGCATCCGGCCAAAGCCGCGTGAAAGCCGATGTCTCCCAGTATTCAACAAGAACGGCGTCGCCAATATCGAGGGACTGCTCGCCAAGAAGGGCTAAGGGCCGCCCGTCGGATCAGCTGACCGCCCGTGCCGGCTTGCGGGCGGCCAGCTGGTCGTAGATCCACTTGTAGGTGCGCTCCAGGCCGTCGGCGAGGCGGATCGACGGCTCCCAGCCGTAGATCTCGGTGATCATCGTGTTGTCGCTGTTGCGGCCCCGCACACCCTTGGGGGCGTCGAGGTTGTAGTTGCGCTTGACCGTGATGCCGGCGATCTGCTCGATGATGCCGACCATCTGGTTGATGCTCACCAGCTCCGAGCTGCCGACGTTGACCGGCTCGGGGCTGTCGCCGGCGGTCACGCGCATCGTGCCCTCGACGCAGTCGTCGACGTACATGAAGCTGCGGGTCTGCTCGCCGTCGCCCCAGATCTCGATCTCGTGCTCACCGGACAGCGCCGCCTGCGCGATCTTGCGGCACAGCGCCGCGGGCGCTTTTTCCCGGCCGCCCTCAAAGCTGCCGATGGGGCCGTACACGTTGTGGTAGCGCGCGACGCGCGTCTGCAGTCCGAAGTCCTCTAAGAAATGCCTGCACATGCGCTCGGAGAACAGTTTCTCCCAGCCGTAGCCGTCTTCCGGCATGGCCGGATACGCGTCGGCTTCGACCAGCGCGGTGACATCGGCATCCGTTTGCTTGTCGGCGGCATAAACGCATGCTGAGCTCGAATAGAAATAGCGCCCGACGCCCGCATCCCTGGCGGCCAGCAGCATATGGGTGCTGATGAGTACCGACAGCATGCAGTCGGCTTTATGGGTCTCGATGAAGCCCATGCCGCCCATGTCGGCGGCCAGCATGTACACCGTGTCGACGCCGCGCACCGCTTCCTGCGCGTGGTCGAGTTTGGCCAGGTCAAGCTGTACGGCATCGACGCCTTCGGGAACCTGGTACCAGTCGTCGAGGGGCTTGACGTCAGCGGCGCGAACCGCGAAGCCCTTCTCGACGAGTGTGCTGGCCAGGTGGCCGCCGATGAATCCGCCGGCGCCTCCGATGAGGACGCTTCCTCGGGAACTACTCACTGCCGGTCCTCCCTGCCTCGCGGGCATCCAGGTAGCTGTTGCCGCGATAGCGTGTTTGCTCGACGCGAGCTTTCCGATCATAGACATCGATAAGTACTGACTCAAAAAGTTCGCCAATACGGCCAACGTCAAATGTGTCTTCCGCATATCGGCGCGCCGCTGCGCCCATACGTGCCCGCTCGGAGGCGTCGCCAAGCAACCGCGCGACCGCGGCGTCGGTGCCTTCGGTGTCTTTCGGGTCGACGACGACGCCGGCGCCGGCTGCGGTGACCATCTCGGCGACGGCGTTGTCCGGCGGCAGCAGCGCCAGCACAGGCCGTCCCGCGCACAGGTAATTGAGCACCTTGGACGGCACCGAGTAGCGGCTGGCGTCGCTCTCCAGCACCACGAGCAGAACGTCTGCGCTGGCCAGCACGTCGGGCAGCTGCTCGTATGGCTGGTAGTCGAGAAGCATCAGGCCAGGCGAGGACGCCTCGGACTCCAGCCACTCACGGCCGCGGCCCTGCGAGACGACGACGACGCGGGTGCCGTCGGGTGCGTTGTCGGCGAGCCTGGCGATCACCGCGGGGTCGTGCTTGAGCCCGAGCGTGCCCGAGTACATCACCACCTGCGCGTCGGCCACTCCGTGCGCTCGCGCCCAGTCGTTGTCGCGCGGGCGGACGGTCATCTCATCGATAGCGCCCCAGTTCGGGATCACCTTGGCGTGGTTGCGGTCGATCCGCCACTGGTCCAGCTGCTCGAGGAACGCATCGGCGATCGCGACGACCTTTGCCGCCCGGCGGACGATCTGGCGCTCGATCCGCTGGGCGAGGCCGCCGATCAGCGCGCCGAGCCAACCGAGGCGCCTCCGCGCGACGGTGTTGATCGCGTCGCTGTACACGTCTTGCCACCAGTGCACATAGGGCACACGGCGGAGCCGCAACGCCCAAGTGACCGGCAGCATCCCCAACAGTGGGATGTTCGACAGGATCACCACGTCGGGGCGAGCCGCGAGCAGGGCACGCGCGGCGACCCACGCGTACTGGAGCTCTTGGACGACGCGGATGAGCGGGTTGTACCGCTGGAACTCCGCGGACAGCGTCAGCGCGCGGACGGAGAAGGTGCCCGGATCGTCGTCGCGCTTCGCGGTTGCGCCCCGCCCCGTCGTGTAGGACGCACAGAACTGGTGCTCGACGACGTGTCCACGACGGGCGAGTTCACGGCTCAGATGCACCTGGCCCGGATGCCCCGAGTAGTCGTGAACAACAACTTTCACATTCGTAGCATCCCACGCGGGGATGGCGGCGCCTCAGTCGCCGTGCCCCGGGCCGATGTTGCGCGACGGGCGCGTTCGCAGACGGTGTACGTAATCTGCTGGCGCACCGGCAATTTCGGCCGCTTCGGCCATCACGCCGAGGTACCGGGCCGACGGTATTCCACCCTCCCACGCGTCGACGACGTACAGCCAGGCCAACACGGGGTCGATGGTGGTGTCGGAGCTCAGGCGCTCGACGCGGCAGCGAATCTTCTTGTGAATCCCCAGCTCTGAGCCTTCCCAGCGGTCGAGGTTCTTCTCGTCTTCCTTCGTCATGTCGTAGAGGACGACGAACACCTTCGACGCGGGATCCTGGACGATCGTGGCCAGCGCGCCTTCCCAGCCGATGTCCTCGCCGCCGAACGTCAGCCGCCAGCCGGGCAGCCAGCCCGTTCCGGCCATCGGCGAGTGGGGTGCTCGCTGCAGCATCTGCTCGGGATGCATGTTCGACCCGTACGCGGCGTAGAGCGGCACGGGGAAAGCGTAGATCCTCGCGCTGCAACTAGGCGGCCAACTTGGGCGCTGATTGCCTGCCTTGACTACCGTTGGCGGCGTGGTGAACCGAGTGGTGATCATCGGTGGAGGGCCGGCAGGCTACGAAGCCGCCCTGGTGGCGGCCGCCCAGTCCGTCCAGGTCACGCTCGTCGACTCCGACGGAATCGGCGGCGCATGCGTGCTGTATGACTGCGTGCCGTCCAAGACCCTGATCGCCTCGACCGGCGTGCGCACCGAGCTGCGCCGCGCCAACGGCCTGGGTTTCGACATCGCGATCGAGGACGCCAAGATCTCGCTGGCCCAGATCCACAACCGCGTCAAGACGCTGGCCCGGTCGCAATCGGCCGACATCGGCAGTCAGCTGCTGCGCGTGGGCGTCAACGTCGTCGCGGGCCGCGGCGAGCTGTGCGACGACCTTGCCGGGATGGCGCATCACCGGGTGAAGGTGACCACACCCGGCGGCCAGGTCGGCGTGCTGAAGACCGATGTGGTGCTGATCGCCACGGGGGCGAGTCCGCGTGTGCTGCCAGGGGCGGTGCCCGACGGCGAGCGGATCCTCAACTGGCGGCAGCTCTACGACCTGGCTGACCTGCCAGAACACCTCATCATCGTGGGCTCAGGCGTCACCGGCGCGGAATTCTGCAACGCCTACACCGAGCTCGGCGTCAAGGTGACCGTGGTCGCCAGCCGCGACCAGATCCTGCCGCATGAGGACTCCGACGCGGCCGCGGTGCTGGAGGAGGTATTCGCCGAACGCGGGGTGTCGCTGATCAAGAACGCCCGCGCCGACGCCGTGACCCGCAGCGACAGCGGTGTGGTGGTGAAGATGGTCGACGGCCGCGTCGTCGAGGGCAGCCACGCGTTGATGACGGTCGGATCGGTGCCCAACACGTCCGGGCTCGGGCTGGAGAAGGTGGGCATCGAGCTCGGCCCGGGCAATTACATTCCAGTGGACCGGGTTTCGCGGACCTCGGCGTCCGGCATCTATGCGGCCGGCGACTGCACGGGACTGCTCCCGCTGGCGTCGGTGGCCGCGATGCAGGGCCGCATCGCGATGTATCACGCGTTGGGCGAGGGCGTGACACCGATCCGTCTGCGCACTGTGGCGTCGGCCACGTTCACCCGCCCGGAGATCGCCGCCGTCGGTGTCCCGCAGACCAAGATCGACGACGGCACGGTGCCTGCGCGCGCGCTGATGCTGCCTCTCACCACCAATGCCAGGGCGAAGATGTCGCTGCTGCGGCGCGGGTTCGTCAAGATCTTCTGCAGGCCGGCGACCGGCGTCGTGATCGGCGGAGTCGTGGTGGCGCCGATCGCATCGGAGCTGATCCTGCCGATCGCGATGGCCGTGCAGAACGACCTCACAGTCACAGATCTGGCCCAGACACTGTCCGTCTACCCGTCGCTGTCTGGGTCGATCATCGAAGCGGCTCGCCGCCTGATCGCGCACGACGACCTCGAGTGACATGGGGGCTTGCTCACTACGTCGAGACTGCTGTGAGATCGCGTTACGCAGCCAAAATGCGATCTCCCAGCAGTCTGGGCGGGAGTCCTGGGGAAGCGAGTCCTGAGCGCGACGCTCTAGCCTGGTCAATACCGACGAGTAACTAAGGAGCATTGGTGATCGAGGCTGCCCCCGCCCCGGGCAACGGGCAGACGTTCCTGGGTCCGCGTCAGAGGGCGGTTGCCTGGGAGCGGCTAGGTTCTGAGCAGTTCGACGTGGTCGTGATCGGCGGCGGCGTGGTGGGCGCGGGAGCCGCGCTGGACGCGGCCACCCGCGGGCTGAAGGTGGCCCTCGTCGAGGCCCGCGACTTCGCGTCGGGGACGTCGAGTCGCAGCAGCAAGATGTTCCACGGCGGCTTGCGCTACCTCGAGCAGCTGGAGTTCGGGCTGGTGCGCGAGGCGTTGCATGAACGCGAGCTGTCACTGACCACCCTGGCCCCGCATCTGGTCAGGCCCCTGCCGTTCCTGTTCCCTCTCACCAACCGGTGGTGGGAGCGGCCCTACGTGGCCGCCGGCATCTTCCTCTACGACCAGCTCGGCGGAGCGAAATCCCTTCCGGCGCAAAAACATTTCCTCAAGGCCGGCGCGCTGCGGTTGGCGCCCGGACTGAAGCGCAGCTCGCTGATAGGCGGCATCCGCTACTACGACACCGTGGTCGACGACGCCCGGCACACGATGACGGTCGCGCGCACCGCGGCGCACTACGGAGCGGTGGTCCGGTCCTCCACCCAGGTGGTCGCGCTTCTGCGCGAGGGCGATCGGGTGATCGGCGTGCGGGTGCGCGACTCGGAGAACGGTGAGGTCACCGAGGTGCGCGGGCACGTCGTCGTCAACGCCACCGGGGTGTGGACCGACGAGATCCAGGCATTGTCGCGCCAGCGTGGCCGGTTCCGGGTCAGGGCGTCCAAGGGCGTGCACATCGTCGTGCCGCGTGACCGGATCGTCAGCGAGGTCGCGATCATCCTGCGCACGGAGAAATCGGTGCTGTTCGTGATCCCATGGGGCACGCACTGGATCATCGGCACCACCGACACCGACTGGCGCCTCGACCTGGCTCACCCCGCGGCCACGAAGGCCGACATCGACTACATCCTCGGCGAAGTCAACAGGGTGCTCGCCACGCCGCTGACCCACGACGACATCGACGGTGTCTACGCCGGCCTGCGCCCGCTTCTGGAGGGCGAGAGCGAGGAGACGTCCAAGCTCTCCCGCGAACACGCGGTCGCAACGCCGGCGCCTGGGCTGGTGGCGATCGCGGGCGGCAAGTACACGACCTACCGCGTGATGGGCGAGGACGCGATCGACGCGGCCAGCGAATTCATCCCCGCCCGGGTGGCCCCGTCGATCACCGAAAAGGTGCCGCTGCTCGGAGCCGACGGGTACTTCGCGCTGGTCAACCAGGCCGAACGCGTCGGCGCCTATTACGGGTTGCATCCATACCGGGTGCGCCATCTGCTGGACAGATACGGATCGCTGATCGGCGAGGTGCTGGCCATGGCCTTCGAGAAAGGCGTGGTCAAGCCTGACCTCTTATCTGCGATCACCGAGGCGCCGGTGTACCTGAAGGTGGAGGCGGTCTATGCGGTGGCGGCCGAGGGCGCGCTGCACCTCGAGGACATCATGGCCCGCCGGATGCGGATCTCGATCGAATACCCGCACCGCGGGGTCGCGTGCGCCCGCGAGGTCGCCGAGGTGGTGGCCCCCATCCTGGGCTGGAGCCAAGCCGACATTCAGCGGGAGGTCGACATCTACGTCGCGCGGGTGGCCGCAGAGGTGAAGTCGCAGCAGCAGCCCGACGACGAATCCGCCGATGCTCTGCGCCAGGCCGCGCCCGAGGCCCGCGCCGAGATTCTGGAACCGGTGCCGCTCAATTGAGACCCGTGCCACTCCCTGTGCGCGACGGGCTCGGCCCCGCCCGGCTGCGGCTACGCGGAGGGTCTGTGGTCGACGAGTTCGGTGACCGGTTCGGTTCGGCTGGGGTCGCGAAAGTGCTTGAGGGACAGGTGGTTGACGCCGACGGTGCCGTGCTGGATGCCGACAGCGTCCGTTCCGCCGGAGCTCTGGTATATCTCTACCGCGAGCTTCCCGACGAGGTGCCGGTGCCGTTCGATATCCCGATTCTGTACCGCGACGACAACATCGTCGTCGTCGACAAGCCGCACTTTCTCGCGACGATGCCGCGCGGCAGTCATGTCGCGCAGACTGCGCTCGTGCGGCTGCGTCGAGAACTGGGGTTGGCGGAACTGGCCCCGGCGCACCGGTTGGACCGGCTCACGGCGGGCGTGCTGTTGTTCACCGCGCGACGCGAGGTCCGCGGGCGTTACCAGTCGCTGTTCGCGAACGGTCTGGTACG
>NZ_JAVHWM010000083.1:0-3099 GCF_032159765.1 Mycobacterium sp.
ATGGTGGTGCTGGCGGCCGTCGCGCTGCCGGTGCTGATCGTTGCGGCGGCAACCGCATGGCGGCGAGAGTCGTGGAAGCTCACGGATCTCGATGTGTCGCTTCGGCTGTGCACCTACATCGCGGCCTGCGCGGTGGTTGGGGCGCGACTAGCCGAACACCGCGTCGTGCTGTGGGTGCTGGCGGGGATGGCGTTGCAGGGTTGGCTCGCGCTGGCCCCGGTGGTGGCGCGGTGCATGTGGCGCGACCGAGGGGTGGGCCTGCGCGACCGTGCGCACGGCGGCTGGGAACTGGCCAGCGTTGCGACGTCCGGATTGGGCATCGTAATGGCGGATCTGAAGATCGTCTTCCTCGCGATGCTGTTCTGGGCCACCGCCATTGGCGTGTACCTGTTGATGACGGGCCTGATCGTCTGGCGAGCAGTCCACGATCCGGCTGCCCCGGAGCTGGTGCAGCCCGACATTTGGATACTGATGGGCGGCGCGGCGATCGCGACGTTGGCGGGCGATCACATCCACAAGGCCGGGCTGGAGGCCGTTTGGCCGATGACGGTCGTGACGTGGTTCGTCGCGACGGCGTGGATCCCGCCGCTGATCTACGTCACCCTGCAACGGTTTCGGAGACGACACGAGCTACCGCCAGGGCTGTGGTGGGCTGCGGTGTTCCCGCTCGGGACGTACTCGGCGGCGACGTATGCCACGGCCGTCGAAACCGGCGTGCGTTGGCTGACGGTGGTGTCGCTTTGGTTCTTCTGGATCGCCTTCGCAACGTGGGTCATCGTGGCGATCGGATCGCTCGTCGAATTTCGGCGATCACGCGCTGCGGATACTCCGTCAGGTCCAACCACGTGAACCGCAACACTTGCCAGCCGAACAGGGCGATGGCGTTCTGCCGCTTGCGGTCGATTGCGAACGCCTCCGGGTCAGTGTGAAACGCCCAGCCGTCGACTTCGATAGCGACCTTCTGCTTGGGGAATGCGACGTCGATCTTGTAGCCGCCAAGTGGATAGTTGGCCTTCCATCCGGTAATCCCGGCGTCGCGCAACAGCTTGACGAGTAGCCGCTCGGCTTCCGAGCGTGCACCGTCGGATGCGGCATGCAGCAGTCGTCGTGCCGCGGGTGAGCCGTGGCGGCCCTTGTTCCGCAGGTGTGCGCGCCACAGCTGTGGTAGTTCGACATGGCGCTGCAACGCAGAGTCCATCAGCTTGGCGCCGCCACCGCGTCGAACGGCCGCCTCAACGACTGTCAGTGGGAGTGCCGTCACTCGCAATCCATTTCGCTCGACGACATCGCCGGGCGACAAGTCGCGTCGTCGCAAACGCGTTCCCGAGTGACGCCGCAGTCGTGCATCTCGGGGAATAGTGACCTCAACAGTTTCAGGTGGGAACCGTGTGAGGCGCTGCCACCAGGCGGCGGTCAGACCCGTTGCCACCGCATCACTGCCGTAGCCCCAAACACCAGCACGAACGCGCGCCTCATCGGTAAACGGCCTGTCGTCGACAAAGTAGACACCGCGAGAGCACCGGAGCCAGCTGCCAGATCTCAGTCGTCGATTGATCGCATCTTGACTCAGTCCCGCACGCGTGGCCTGTTCGAGGGTGATTACGCCATCGTGTTGACGTAGATACTCGTCGAGCATATTGAGGGTTGACGTGTGGCGAGCTCCGACGGTTCCCCCAGCGATTTGTGGAGCCGTACCGGCGCTCACCGCCGCGAACGCTCCACAAATCGCGTGGTTAGCGGCGGGGGCGTACGCCGGCGGCGCGGAGCTCGAGGGCGGCCAGGCCGTGGATCGCGGCGGCGTCCTCCCGCCGCCACGCGCCGACGGGATCCACGCTGATGGCCGCGAGCTTGGCCAGCGGCCGGTTGGCCAGCGCCCGCAGGGCCAGCAGCTGTTCACCGGCGGGTGTGCGCGCCAGCGTCAACGCCGTCCACTTGCGACGGAAGAACCTCACCCGAAGAAACAACCACGGCATCGCGAGAGCCAGGATCGGGGGCGCCGCGACGGCCAGCGCCAGCAGCCACGCCAGCCAGCTCGCGGTGACACCCAGGGTGTGCCCGGCGCCCGCGATGTCGCGCGCGGCGTCTCCGGCTGCCGACAACGGCTTGCTGAGCGCATCGCCGATCAGCGGCACCTTGTGCGCGCCGTTGCCCGCCGAATCGAGGTTGCCCGCGATCCCGTTGGCGCCGCCTTCGACCTGTCTGCCGAATTCGGCGATGGTCGCCACCGCGGAGTGCACCGCCATTCCGACCAGCACCCATAGGGTCGTCCAGGCGACCACGACCACGTCGCTGATCAGCTGCGCGAGCAGTCGGGTCGGGGTGGTGGCATAAGGCACGTAACGGGACGTCATGGGATTGATCCCAGCAGATAGGCTGGCCCGATGCGCCCGTCTCTGTCGGACTACGAACATCTGGCCAGCGGCAAGGTTCGCGAGCTGTACCGCATCGACGACGAGCATCTGCTGTTCGTCGCCACCGACCGGATCTCGGCGTATGACTACATCCTCGACTCCGAGATACCCGACAAGGGCCGCATCCTGACCGCGATGAGCGTCTTCTTCTTCGACTACGTCGAGGCCCCCAACCACCTGGCGGGCCCTCCCGACGATGAACGCATTCCCGAAGAGGTGCTCGGCCGCGCGCTAGTGGTGCAGGAGCTCGAGATGCTGCCGGTGGAGGCAGTGGCTCGCGGCTACCTGACCGGCTCGGGCCTCATCGACTATCAGAAGACCGGCAAGGTCTGCGGTATCGTGCTGCCGCCCGGGCTGTCCGAGGCCAGCAAGTTCGCCGAGCCGCTGTTCACCCCGGCCACCAAAGCCGAACTGGGGCAACACGACGAGAACATCACGTTCAACGATGTCATCGAACTCGTCGGCGCGGTCAGGGCGAACCAATTGCGCGAGCGCACGCTGCAGACCTACATCCAGGGCGCCGACCATGCGTTGACGAAGGGAATCATCGTCGCCGACACCAAGTTCGAGTTCGGTGTGGACAAGCACGGCAACCTGCGACTGGCCGACGAGGTGTTCACCCCGGACTCCAGCAGGTATTGGCGCGCCAACGACTGGCAGCCGGGTGTCGTCCAGGAGAGCTTCGACA
>NZ_JAVHWM010000084.1:0-26625 GCF_032159765.1 Mycobacterium sp.
ACGGGATCGGCGTGCCACGCCTCGCGGAACGCCGCCCGCACCGCGTCGTACACGGGGCCTTCGGCGTCGATGGCATACGGATTTCCGATATCCCCGGGGGTGACCGTCACGCGTGCGCCCCACGGAGCGTGCGACTGCAGGTGCCGGGTGAGCGCGTCGAGGTGCTCCTTCGCGTCCCCGCCCGGCGCAATGCGCATGCTGACCTTCGCGCTCGCACGCGGAATCAGCGTGTTGGACGACGCCGCGATCGACGTGGTGTCGATGCCGATCACCGTGATCGCTGGCTTCGTCCACACCCTTTCCGGCACTGTGCCGCTGCCGATCTCGGTAACGCCGTCGAGCAATCCAGTCTCTTCGCGCACCTGCTCAGGCGAATAGTCCACGTCGGCGGCGCTGCCTGCGTGCAGGCCGGCGACCGCGACGTTGCCGTCGTCGTCGTGCAGGCTGGCGAGCATGCGCGTCAACACCATCAGCGCATCAGGCACCGCGCCGCCCCACATGCCCGAGTGCAGCCCGTGATCCAGCGTCGCGACCTCGACGACGCAATCCGCCAACCCCCGCAGCGACACCGTCAGCGACGGCACGTCGGTGCTCCAGTTGGACGAGTCGGCAAGCACGATCACATCGGCTGCCAGCTTGTCGCGGTGGGCCTCCAGCAGCCGGGGCAAGGACTCCGAGCCAGACTCTTCCTCGCCCTCGACGAACACCGTGACGCCCACCGGCGGCTTGCCATCGTGCGCTCGGAACGCGGCCAAATGTGTTGCGATTCCGGCCTTGTCGTCAGCGGAGCCACGCCCGTACAACCGGCCGTCACGTTCCGTCGGCTCGAACGGCGGCGTATGCCATTGGTCGTGGTCACCCTCGGGCTGCACGTCATGGTGCGCGTACAGCAGCACCGTCGGCGCACCCGTCGGCGCGGGATACCATGCGATGACGGCAGGGGCGCCGCCCTCGGCGACGATCTCCACATCGTCAAAACCGGCCGCCGACAACAGGTTTGCCACCGCTTGGGCGCTTCGCTGCACGTCGCTGCGCCGGGCCGGGTCGGCCCACACCGACTCGATGCGCACAAGGTCCTCAAGATCACGACGCACCGACGGCAACACCTCGCGCACCCGCTCCACCAGATCGCTCATGATGTCGAGGTTAGTGCCCGGCTCGTCCCGCGAGCAGACGCGCGCTAGGACGTGGACTCGAGCACCGCGACGGCTGCTGCCGTGTCACCCTCGTGCGTGAGCGACACGTGGATGGTCACATCCGCCAGGTGTTCGGCGATGGCCCCGGTGAGGCGCACCCGCGGCCGGCCCCACATATCGGTGACCACCTCGATGTCGCGGTGAATGCCCTCGGGCAGCACCGGCCGCTGCGCGAACCGCGAACCTGACCAGGCCTTGATGACCGCCTCCTTGGCCGCCCACCGAGCAGCCAAATGCCGTGCGGCAGAAGAACTCTTGTCGGCGGCGTCGCGGCGCTCACCCGGCGTGAACGTCTCCGCGAACACCGTACCGGGCTGGTCCACCTGCTCTGCGAAGTCGGGAATGAAGACCAGATCGATCCCCAGCCCGACTATCGCCATGCGAGCACGTTAGCTCAACCCATTTTCTCTTCGCGCAAGCGGCTCATCGGCCGTACACGTCGCCGTCGCCGAGGCGCGACGCCGGATCCAGCAGCATCTCGGCCTCCTGCAGCCGCTCCGGAGCGTGGTCACCGAACCGGCGGTCAGCGGGACGCTCATACAGCGGACGCCCGCCCGCGATCGCCGACGCGAGCCGCCGCTGCCCCGCCACCACCCGGGCGCCTGCGCGCTGCGTGTAGTCGGCACGCTCGGCCGGGTCCAGCGCCGCCAGCAGCGCCTGCGGATGCACCAGTGCGACCAGCCCGGAGACGTGACCGAAGCCGAGGCTGGTGACGAGCCCGGCCTTGAGCGGGAACTTCTCGCCCATCCGCAGGGCCTCCCGCGGCCACACGAAATGCGCAGAGCTCGCCATTTCGTCGTCGACGCAATCCAGACTGCGGTTCGGCGGCACCACCCCGTCGCGCAGGATTTGGCACAGCCCCATGATCTGGAACACCGCCGCGCCGCCCTTCGCGTGGCCGGTGAGGCTCTTCTGCGAGACGACGAACAGCGGCGCCCCGTCGGAGCGTCCCAGCGACTCGGCCAGCCGCTCATGCAGCTCCGTCTCGTTGGGGTCGTTGGCCAGCGTCGACGTGTCGTGCTTGGAGATCACGGCGATGTCGTCGGCGGCGACGCCTAGCGTGGCCAGCGAGCGCGCCAGCTGCGACTGCTTGCCGCCGCGGCCCGCGCCCAGTGCGCCCATGCCCGGCGCCGGGATCGACGTGTGCACGCCGTCGGCGAAGGACTGCGCGTAGGCCACCACCGCTAGTACCGGCAGACCCATCTTGACCGCCAGGTCCCCGCGGGCCAGAAGGAGCGTGCCGCCGCCCTGCGATTCGACGAACCCGAGCCGGCGACGGTCGTTGGCGCGAGAGAACCGGGCGTCGCTGATGCCCTTGGCCCGCATCATCTCGGTATCAGCGGTGGCCGCCATGTCACCGAACCCGATGATCGCCTCCAGGGTCAGATCGTCGAAGCCGCCCGCCACCACCAACTCGGCCTTGCCGAGGCGGATCTTGTCGACGCCTTCCTCAACCGACACCGCGGCGGTGGCGCATGCGCCGACCGGGTGGATCATCGCGCCGTAGCTGCCGACGTAGCTCTGAATCACATGTGCGGCAACGACGTTCGGGAGCACCTCTTGCAGAATGTCGTTCGGCTTGTTCCGGCCGAGCAGGTTGCCGTGGTACATCGTCTGCATCGACGTCATGCCGCCCATGCCGGTGCCCTGCGTGCTGGCCACCAGGCTCGGGTGCACCCAGCGCATCAGCTCGGTTGGGGTGAACCCGGACGACAGGAACGCATCGACGGTCGCGACGATGTTCCACAGCGCGACCCTGTCGATCGAGCTGGCCATGTCGGGCGTGATGCCGTACACGGTCGGGTCGAAACCGGTCGGGATCTGACCGCCGACCGTGCGGGTCAGCTTGGTCTTGCGCGGCACCCGAATCTCGGTGCCCGCCTTGCGGGTGACCTGCCAGTCGGTGCCGTCGGGCGCTGGCCTGGCGACGGTGTGCTCGGGATCGAACTGGACGAACGCACGCGCGTCGGCCTCACTGGAGACGACGAAGGTGAAGTCCTTGTCGAGGAACACCGACACCAGAAGCGGCGACGCATGTTCGGGGTCGATGGCACCGTCGTCGACGAACTCGCGAATGCCGGTGCGCTCCACGACCGCATCGTGATACCGCTCGACCAGCTCTGCCTCGTCGACCAGCTCACCCGATTCAGCGTCGTACCAACCGGGTTTCGGGACGTCGTCCCACGTGATCATTCCCGTGGTCCACGCCAGTTCGAGCACACCCGCTGCCGACAGCTCGTTGTCGACCTCCATCTCGTAACGCGTTCGCGACGAGCCATACGGCCCGATCTCCGCGCCGCCGACGATCACCACCAGATCGGCGGGGTCGATGTCGAGGTCGTCCCAGACGGGCGGCGGTGCCGACACCGCGCCGCGCGGGGGCGACGGCAGCGCCGCGATCGTCGTCGCATCGTCCTTCGTTGGCGCAGAGTCGTTCTCACTCGACATCTGCTCGCGGGCGGTAGCGGCCAGTTCGGCCATGTCGAGCTGTGCGTCGCCTAGACCGCCGGTCAGGTCGGCGTGCAGCGGCTCGCGCGAGGCAGCGACGCGCGACTCCGGGTCGCAGAGCGCCACCAGCATCGAGGCCATCTCATCGGTGGAATACGTTGTGACGCCCGCGTCTTCGACCCCGCTGACGATCGCGTCATTCTGGCCCATCAGCCCAGTGCCGCGCGTCCAGCCGATCAATGCGTGCACCAGGCTCACCCGCTGGGCCCACGACGACTCGGCCTTCCACCGCGACACCACGGCGTCGAGCGCGGACTTGGCCTCCCCGTACGCGCCGTCACCGCCGAACATCCCGCGGTTAGGCGACCCCGGAAGCACGACGTGCACACGCGAGGCGATGTCGCGCTCAGCGCCGATCGACGACAAACCGCCGATCAGCCGCTGCACCGCCCACAGCAGCACCTTCATCTCCATCTCGGCCCGCGCGCCCGCGTCCAAGAGGTCACCGGCCACACGCGGCGCCGCGAACGGGAACAGCAGTGTGGGCGTCTGGGCGTCCTTGACGTGAATTGATTGTGGCCCAAGGCTTTCGGTCTGCTCGGTGCCGATCCAGTCGACCAGCGCGTCGATGTCCGAATAGGAGGCCATGTTGGCGGGCACCACCCACAGCGTGGCGCCGAACCGCGCAGTGTCGCGGTAGAGGGTGCGGTAGAACGCCAGCCGTTCGTCGTCGAGCTTCGACGTGGTCGCGACCACTGTCGCCCCACCGTCCAGCAGCTGGGCCACCACCGACGCCGCGATCGATCCCTTCGATGCGCCCGTCACCACCGCGACATCGGCGCTGTAGCGACCCTTGCCGGGGTTCTCGGCTCCGGCCGCGGCGCGCCCGAACAGCGACGCGTGCAGGTTGCGGCCCGCGGCAAGGGCTTTGCCCTGCCACCAGCCGGCCTGCGTCCCGACGACGTGCCCGGCTCCCTCGAACCGCTCAGCGAGCCTGGGCCATTCGGCGTTGACTTCGTCCTCGTCCATCAGCCAGATCTTGACCAGGTCCTCGCGGGCACTGGCCCAGCGATCGTCGAACACCACGGCCTTGCGGCCGTCGAACACGGGGGCCACCAGCCGGGGCCAGTCGGCGCCGAGTTCGGCGCTGACGAGGTCGATCAGCTCCGCGTCGGTGGCGCTCGGCGGTGTGGTCACCGCGTCGTCGAGGCCGAGCTGGTTCAGCACCAGCCGGGCCGCATTGGCAAGCACGCCGGCACGTCCGGTGATCTGCTCGGTGAACTCGCTCAGTGCGGCGGCGTCCACAGTCGCCCCGCCACCGCCGCCTGCAGAGGGCAGCGCGACCGCGATCCCCTTGCGGGCACCCACCGCGGCGACCGCCGCGTCGATCGCCTTGTCGACAGCGGCCACGTCCGTCAGCGCCCCGTCGTGCAGGCCACCGAGATCGCCGCCCCGGACACTGCTGCCTTCGCGGGTGCCCAGCGCGACCTCAACGGTCACGTGCTTGGTCCAGCCGTCGTCGAGTTCCCATGCCTTGCGGACGCGTTCGGTGATGTAACCGGGTCGCTTGCCCGAGGGGCCGAGCACCGTGCGCAGCTGGTCGCTGATCGCGTCGGAGAGCACGGGGCCGAACGGTTTGTACGTGCGCGCCAGCTTGGACACCTGCGAGCGCAGGCTCGACAAGTCCGCCTCGGCCGCACCGTCGATCGCACCGAGGTTCAGCTCGGAGCCCAGGTCGACGAGCAGCTGGTTACGCCGCGATGACGCCCCGTCGGTGATGGACTCGATCGAGTCGAGCTGCTCGATCTGGTCGATCCGCATCTTCGCTGACAGCGCGATCAACGCGAGTGTGGCATCCGACGCGTCGAACGGGATGTCGTCTGGGCGGGGCGCGCCTGGGGCTGCGGTCGGCGCGGCCGGCGCGGCCGGCGCCGGGACGGAATCGGTTGCCGGCGTTGGCGTTTCCGAGACCTCGGCCGGGGCACCCTCCTCGGCCTCCGGCTCGGGGTCGGTGTCGCTGGCGAACAGCACCGACGCGTCTCGCTCAGAGTTGAGCACTTCGACTGTGCTATGCGCGTATTCGGTGAGCTTGAGCGTGTTGCTGGCAAGCCCGGCGACCGTCGGCGCCGACTTGACGCCGATCTCGACGAACCGCTCCACGCCGAGCCCGCCCGCGGCCTCCTCGGTGAACAGCAGGTCCTGCGTCTCGATCCAGCGCACGGGGCTGGCGAACTGCCATGCCAGCAGCTCAATGACGATCTTTCGGCACAGCTCCGCGGGACGCTCGTTGCGCCACGTGTCGTAGTCCGCCAAGATCTCGTCCAGCGGCTCGGCGGGCACGAGGTCGCGGATCTCCTGGATGAAGTCGCGGTCGAGCGTGAACGGCCGCGGCACCAGGTTCGGGATGTACCGGCCGACGATCAGCGCGGGATCAGTGTCGTGCGGCATGACCCGCGCCAGCGACCGCCGGAACTCCGGCACGCCAACCCTTAGCACCAACGAATGGAACGGCACATCGATGCCCGGCACGAGGATGAAAGACCGCTTCCCGCCGCTGATCTCGCGACGGCGCTCAACCTCGGCCTCGAGCTCCTCCAGGCCTCGCACCGTCCCGGCGATCGCGTACTGCGACCCACGCAGGTTGTAGTTGACGATCTGGAGGAATTCCCCAGTGCGCTCGGTGATCTCGTCGATGAATGCGGGAACGTCCTTGTCAGCGAGGTCGATTTGGGACGGACGGATGGCCGCCAGCCGGTAATTGGACCGACCCAGTTCGTCGCGCGGCACGATGTCGTGCATCTTGGAGCCGCGGTGGAACACCATCTCGAGCAGCGCCTCGATCTCGTACACACCGCTCACACAGGCGAGCGCGGTGTACTCGCCGACGGAGTGACCGCACGCGATCGCGCCCTCCACGAAGGCGCCGGACTCGCGCATCTCGGCGACCTGGGCCGCCGCGACCGTCGCCATCGCGACCTGAGTGAACTGCGTCAGATAGAGCACGCCTTCGGGATGCTGGTACAGCACGCCCGCGGCGATCAGGCTGGTCGGGTTGTCGCGCACGACGTGCAGCACCGAGAAGCCCAACGTGTTGCGGGTGAATCTATCGGCGGTGTCCCACACCTTGCGGGCGGCCTTGCTGCGGGCGCGGACCTCCATGCCCATTCCCTTGTGCTGGATGCCCTGACCCGGGAACGCGTAGACCGTCTTCGGCGCCGCGAGCCTGGCGGTCGCTGCCATGACGAGATCCGAACCGATCTTGCCGGTAACCTCCAAAACCTCTGCGCCCTGGTCGATCCCGACTCGGTCCACGCGCACATCGACCTCGTCGCCGGGCTCGACCATTCCGAGGAATCGCGAGGTCCAGCCGACCAGCCGGGCCGGCGGTCTGGCTTTCCCATCGGTCGCAGTCGCGACGTGCTGCGCCGCGGCCGACAGCCACATCCCGTGCACGATGGGAGATTTCAGCCCGGCGAGCAGCGCGGCGGCCTGATCGGTGTGAATCGGATTGTGGTCACCCGACACCACAGCGAATGGCCGCATATCGATGGGTGCGGTGATCTTCGCGTCGCGGCGGCGCCGACGCGGCGTGTCGCTCGCGTTCTCGGACACAGCTCCGCCGGCGCGGACAGGATCGTCGAGATCCACTGCTCCGGTGCGGCCACGGATCGCGAAGCGCTCCTCCAGCGTCGCGAGCACGGCACCATCGGGCGCGGCCACCGTGACGTTGACCGGCACCACGCGACCGAACTCCGTGTCTGAGGCGTCGGAAGCCGTTGCCGTGACGGTCAATTCGGTAGGAGTGCTGGGCAACGCAGCGGGCAGGTGCGCGGCGTGGTCGAGGTGGACCAGGCTCAGCAGACCCTCCACCACGGGGAAGCCCTCATCGGTGACCGAGGCACCGATCGCCGCGAACACCGCAGGCCAGCACAAGCCGACGAGCGCGTCGGGAACCACCGTCAGGGTCGGGGCGAGCGGAGCACCGAACGTAGCGGTGACACCGGTGTGATCGGCGACCCGTTCAGGGTCCCATCGGACAGTGACTCTGGCGGCGCCGTTCTCGACCGTGGGCAGCGCGTCGGGCCCGTCGACGCCAGCCGCGATCGCAAGCACCGCGCGCATCGCGGCCGACGCGTCGTCGACAGACACCACCGGCGCTCCGCCGTCGCGCGCGACGTCGGTGAGCGTCAACCGGATGTCGATCCACGTGCCCGACAGCGGAACGCTGAGCACGACGGACTGGTCGGATTTCACCTCGAGCCGCGCACCCGTGGAAGGGTGTGTCGCTCCAACGAATGTCGCCGGCCGTCCGGCTCCGGTCGTGTTCTCGTGAGGTTGCCACTCCGAAGGCGCACCGATGCGGTGCACCGGATTGGCCGCCAGCCGGCCCGCCCACGTCACGTCCGGGGCGTCGAGGACAACGGCCAGCGGCCCGGCGACGTCCTTGCGGACCTGCCGGCGCGAGATGACGGCCCGCGGTTCGGCGCCGGAACCGAGCACCTTGTCGACCGCCGCCTTCTCGAACCGGTCAAGCAGCTCGCCCACGGGCTCGTCGGCGCGGGTGATGCCTGCGACCGACTGCGTGCCCGGAATGATGCACACCTGATCGGCGTCATAACGCGCGTCGTGCGCCTGCCACAGTGAATCGCTGCGCCACCACCTGCGCACGTCCTTGTCGATCACGGGAACGAAGTTGACTGGCTTGCCGAGCGTCTTGCACAGCTCGACGAAGAACGGCACATCGGCGGGATGCAGCTGGATCGTCTCTGCGTCCGGATAGCTGGACAGCAGAGCGGTGATCGCGTCCCCGGGCCGCTCGAGCAGTTCCACATCAGAGAAGATCGTCTTGATCGGGCCGAATTCCTGTGGGTGCAAACGTGACTCGGTCCGCGTCAGCATCTGCTCAAACCGCTCGCGCCAGGTGTCGGCGAGCCACGGGCTGCCCGGCGACGCGGTAGCGCTGCTTGATGTCGCCGCCGGTGCGGCTCCAAAAGTCGAATCACCTTCTCCGATAGCAAGTTCCACGTAGCGTCGCAGCCACTGCGCGTACGTCATCTCCGCGACATCGCCGAAATACGGCTTGCAGGTATGGGCCATCGCGGCGATGATCTCGTCGCGGCGCGCCGCCACCGCCTCGGCATCGCCTGCGACCTCGTCGAGCAGGCGGCCGCAGCGTGATGCGGCGTTGTCGATCTCGTGGATGTCGGCGCCGAGCTGGCTCCGGCTGGATGCCATGCCGCCCTGCGCTTTTCCGGCGCTGATCCACTCGTCGGTGCCACCGATGTCCACCAGCATCCGCTTGACCTGCGGGGAGGTGGTGGCCTCCTTGGTGGCCATCGCGGCCGTACCGACGAGGATGCCGTCGACCGGCATCAGCGGGTAGCCGTGTTGGTAGGCCCACTCGCCGGTCAGGTAGTCCGCGGCGCGCTCGGGGGTACCGATGCCGCCGCCGACACACACGGTGATGTTGGGCCGGGCCCGCAGCTCCGAGTAGGTGGCCAGCAGCAGATCGTCGAGGTCCTCCCACGAATGGTGGCCACCGGCGCGACCACCCTCGATGTGGGCAATCACCGGTTTGGTGGGGACCTCGGCGGCGATCCGGATCACCGAGCGGATCTGCTCGACCGTTCCGGGCTTGAACACCACGTGCGTGATGCCGACGGTGTGGAGCTCGTCGATCAGCTCGACCGCTTCCTCGAGATCCGGGATCCCGGCGGACACGACGACACCGTCGATCGGTGCGCCCGATTGGCGCGCCTTCTGCACCAGCCGCTTGCCGCCGATCTGCAGCTTCCACAAGTAAGGATCGAGAAACAGGGTGTTGAACTGCACCGCGCGACCGGGTTCCAGCAGCGTCTGCAGCTCCTCGATACGACTGGTGAAGATCGGCTCGGTCACCTGACCTCCGCCGGCCAGCTCGGCCCAGTGACCGGCGTTGGCGGCGGCTGCGACGATGCGGGCGTCCACGGTCGTCGGGGTCATGCCGGCTAGCAGGATCGGCGACCGGCCCGTCAGCCGGGTGAATTTGGTCGACAGCTTCACCGAGCCGTCGGGCAGGCTGACCACGCTCGGCGCGTAGCTGGACCACGGCCGCGCCACCTCCGGGACCGCGCCCAGGGTGAACAGGTTGCGCTGTCCGCCGCGCGTCGCGGCCGGCACGATGCCCACGCCGAGGCCACGGATGACCGGCGCCGTCAGCCGGGTCAGGATGTCGCTCGGGCCGAGGTCCAGAATCCAGCGGGCGCCGGCCTCGTGCAGCTTGGTGACCTCACCGACCCAGTCGACCTGACGCACCAGGATGGACTCGGCCATCTCGTGTGCGAGCTCGGCGTCAAGGCCGATCTTTTCGGCCCATGCGTCGATCATCGTGACGCCGTCGGCCAGCCGCGGCGTGTGGAAGCCCACCTCGACCGCGACCGGGTCGAAGTTCGGGCTGAACACCGCCCCCCCGCGGATCTTGTTCTTGCGGTCGGCGGCTTCTGCGTCGGCGATCTGCTGGCAGTACAGCTCGAAGCGGGCCAGTTGCTCGGGGCTGCCTGTGATTACCGACGAGCGGCGGCCGTTGCGGATCGACATTGCCGGGGGCAGCACCGTGCGCACGTCGGCGGCGAACTCGTCGAGCAGTTCACTGATGCGCTCCGGGTCGGCGTTGGTGACCGAGAGCATCGGCGCCCGGTCGCCGAGCGCGGTGATCCCGCGGCGCCGGGCGACGAGCGTGCAGGCCGCGCCGATGAGCTGGATGAGCACCATCAGCTCGACGTCCTTGGCGCCACGCGAGCGCAGCGACTCGACGGCCAGGACGCCTTGCGAGTGTCCGGCAAGCGCGACGGGAGGGTTCTCAGTGAAGTCCATGCCCTGCCGTGTCAGCGCGCGGATCGCGGCAAGCTGGGTGAGCAGGATTCCGGGCATCGACGTCGCCGCGGACGTCAGCTGCTTGCTGTTCGGGACGGGCTCGCCCGCGGAGTGTGCGCGCACCCACCGCATCGGCTCGAACCCGACGGGGCGGACCACCACGAGCTCGTCGGCAATCGGCGCAAGCATCATCTCGGCCTCGCCTACCAGCGTGGCCAACTCGTCTTCGATACCCGCAGACGACACCAGCTCTTCGAGGCTGTCCAGCCAGCCGGCGCCCTGGCCGCCGAACGCCACCGCGTACGCCTCACCGGCGCTCAGGCGGTCGACAAGGGCGTGAGCCGGCTGCGCAGCACGGCGGGTATCGCCGTTGCGGCCGGCAGACACCCGGTCGTGTTCGTGGATCGTCACGTTTCGTGTCTCCTCGGTACGTTTCGTATCTGTAGTCCCCCCGCCGCTTCGCGAGGGTCGGTGTGATTCCCCGTCGAATCGTCAGCCGGGCCCTGCGCGACGGCTGACTGCCTGAAGCTGCCCACTGACTGCACTAAGAGTGTCATAAGAAATGCCGCGCTGTTGACGACGACAATGGTTACTGGCGAGTTCTACGCATTAGTAACCGACGCGGAAGTAACGGCCCGCCGATCAGGGCGAAGGATGGCGCGAGGCGAACGTCCTGCATGCTGGTGGTTACGGTCGAGTAGCTACAACGACGCAGATCACAGCGTGGTTGTGATCAAATCGTTATAAAAGAATTTTGGACCAATTTCGCGGCCGCCTCGTGTTCGGCCAAGCACTTGTTCGGCTCTTTAGTCCACAATTGTTCACTCAACTTGCAGCGACGAGTTTGCTGGCGGTTAGTCCCACTGGCCGAAGTTCGGCTTGAGAATCTGGTTGACGTCGACGCCGACGCCGCCGACGGAGCGCTTGTCGATCTCGAGCTGATGCAGATGCGCGGCTGGGTGGACCACACCTTTCGACCCCCAGTTGTGCTGCCAGTAGTACGAGCCGAGCCCGTCCTGCCGTGCCCACTCGATCGTCGGGGCGTTCGCATAAACCCCAAGTCGCTGGTGCCCGATCACCGACTCCCAGCCCTTCAGGTACGGCGCCACGAGCTGGCGGTATTGGTCCGGCGTGGGGTCGTCGTCGATGGATGCGTAGATCGGCGCGCCGTAGGAACCGCCGGCGGCGATGTGCAGTTGCCACCCCCGCTGCGCGTGCCGGACACCGGCGGCCTGGCCGCCGAGCCAGTCGGCGCTGTCCTGCTTGCCGTACTGGTAGCACGACACGATCTTCAGCCCGCTGTGATAGAGGTCGCGTGCCTCGGGCAGCTGGATGGGCTTGCCCTTCATCCAGTCACCGCCGGGCCGACGGTCTGACACGTAGCGGATCGCGCCCAATGCCCCCGATGCACGAAGGTCTCCAGCGCTGATGACGCCAGCGGCGTAGTCGAGCAGGTAGCTCGCCGGCGCGGCGGAGGCCGTCGGGATCAGCGCCCCGCCCGCACAGGCCACGACGGGGCCCGCCGCGGCGAGTTTGAGGACGTCCCGCCGATTGAGGAACACGAGCCACAGGGTACGACAAATACCTCAAATTTCACGCCGACACCATGAGTCACAATGGCATCATTTTCGCAGCGCATCCGCCGCCGAGACTGCTGGGAGATCGTGATTTCGCCGCTTTCTGCGATCTGGCAGCAGTCTCGGCGGGGGGCGGCTACGTCTGCGGCGGCGTCATTACCCGAAACGGCGCACCGAGCGGATCGGCGAGGGTAGCCAGTCGGCCGTACGGAGTGTCCTCCGGCTCCTCGAACACCGACCCGCCGAGCTCTTTGGCCCGGTCGATCGAGGCGTCGACGTCGTCGGTGCCCAGATAGAACTGCCAGTACGACCGCACGCCGTCCGGGAGGAAGCCGGCGACGTCCATCGCGCCGGCGAACGCGTCGGATGGTCGCTCGGACAAGCCTCGCTCCGCGTCGCCCCCTAGCGATAGTTGCGAATAGCGGAACTCGTCGGTGTCGCCGACGGACGCGGCCTGCCATCTCAACACGGTTTCGTAGAACTGCAGCGCGGCCCGATAGTCGCGCGTCATCAACTCGAACCACATCGGGGTGCCCATCTCCCCCAGCGCACCGAAGCCGCGGTGCTGATCCGGCAACCACAAACCGATCGCCGCGCCTGACGGGTCGGAGACGACGGCCATGCTGCCCTGGTCACCGACCTGCATCGCAGGCATCATTACGACGCCGCCCGCCTCCGTGGCCGCGCCTGCCGTCGCGTCGAGGTCGTCGACTTCCAGGTACACGGTCCACACGTTTGCGAACGGCACGTCCGGTGGCGCCTGCCCGACGCCCGCGACGACGCCGCCCTTAATCGAGAGCACGGTGTACCCGCCGTACTGCGGATCGTCGCTGCGCTCTGCCGTCCACCCGAACAGTCCGGTGTAGAAGTCGACGGCGCGCGACGCGTCGGAGCTCATCAGGTCGATCCAGCACGGCGTTCCGAGGAGTCGCTGGCGTACGGGCACGGTGATCTCCTTTGTCGCATCGGGGAATTCGTCTCGGCCTCGTCACCGTAGGCGTTATCGCGCGTCGGGTGTAGTGTGCGGCGCGCTCCGTCCTAATTTCGCAGGTCGGGAAGCCCTGAGCAGCAACGAAATTCACGCTTTGCAGACGTATACTCGCACCTTCCCTGCAAAAGGTGAATTTCGGCGTCTGGGCGGACCAGAAACCCAAGGCCGCCGCGCGTCGGGTGTAGTGTGCGGCCGTGTTCCTGCACGTGCAGCTCGACGGCCGTCCCGACGAAGCCGGCGGCCGCGCCGCCCAGCTCGCCGCCACCGGGATCGACGGCCTCTTCACCTTCGAGGGCCAGCACGACGTGTTCCTTCCGTTGGGCGCTGCGGCGGCCACCACCGATGTCGAGCTGATGACCAATGTGGCGATCGCCCTGCCCCGCAGCGCGATGCATCTGGCGCACACGGCGTACGACCTGCAGCTGATGTCCTCGGGGCGATTCCGCCTCGGGCTCGGCTCGCAGATCCGTCCCCACATCGAAAGCCGCTACGGCAGCACGTGGAGCCGTCCTGCCGCGCGCATGCGTGAGACGGTGCTCGCGGTGCGCGCGATCCTGACAGCGTGGCAGAACAATGAACGGCTGGAATTCCGTGGCGAATTCACCAAACACACGCTGATGACGCCGGTGTTCAATCCCGGGCCCAACCCGCATGGCATCCCGCCGGTCTACCTCGGTGCCCTGGGGCCGCTGATGACCCGCGCCGCGGCCGAAGTCGCCGACGGGTTGCTCGTGATGCCTTTCCACTCCGTGCGGCACTTCCGTGAGCGGACGCTGCCCGCGGTCGACGAAGGGCTGCAGCGCGCGGGGCGCACCCGTGCCGACCTCGATATCTTCCCGCAGGTGATCGCCGCGATCGGCCGCACCGACTCGCAGCTCGACAAGGCCAGCCGCGGCGCGCGGGGCATTCTCTCGTTCTACGGTTCGACGCCTGCCTACCGGCCGGTGCTCGAAGCCGAGGGGCGCGCCGAGTTGCAGCCAGAGCTCAACACGCTGTCGAAAAAGGGGGATTTCGAAGCGATGGCCGAATTGATCGACGACGACCTGCTGACCACGCTTGCAGTACGCGGCACACCGGAGGAGTGCGCGGCCGAGATCCTGCGCCGGTTCGGCGATGTCGCGCAGCGCGTGTGCGTCTACTTCCCCGGCTACGACATCCCCGATGCCGACATCCGTTCGCTGGCCGAGGCTTTGCAGGCGGGCTGATGACGGAACCGAAGGTCACAATCGATCCGCGTCTCGTCGATGCGGTGCTTTTGCTTGTACCACAAGACGATTCGGTGGCATCCCTGACGCGCCGGCTCCGAGACGCCGGCGTCGAGGCCACGAGCGGCGAGGCCGAGCCCGACCCGAAGCGGCTGCGCGAGCTCGCGACATCGATCGGCATGCGGGCAGAACGCTGCGCCGTGATCGCCGACGATCCCGACGCAGTCGTCGCGGCGCGCAGCGGTGGGTTCTCACTGGTGATCGGAGCCGTCCCTGATGGTCTTCGCGCAAGCGGCTCATCCGCGGGTGACGACCTTCTCGAGCATGGCGCCGACGTCGTGATCGACGACATCGCTGATGTCGCCGTGCGCACCGGGGATCGACGGATGTCAGACATCCCGAACGCGCTCGAGTCCTACGCCGGAGTCGCCGCATCTTTTGAGGGCGGGGTCCCCGCGGTGTGCCTGGATTACGACGGCACTCTGTCGGACATCGTTGCGGACCCTGACGCCGCTGGGCTCGTCGACGGTGCGGACGCCGCGCTGGCCCGCCTGGCCGGCCAGTGCCCAGTGGCGATACTGTCCGGCCGCGATCTCGCCGACATCCGCGAGCGCGTCGCGGTGCCGGGCCTGTGGTACGCGGGCAGCCACGGCTTCGAGTCGATCGCACCCGACGGCAGCTACCGCCAGAACGAGGACGCCGCGGCGGCAGTGCCGGTGCTCGAGCGTGCCGCGCAGGAACTGCGTGAGGCCCTGGCGAACATCAGCGGAAGCCGGGTGGAGCACAAGCGTTTTGCCGTCGCTGTGCACTATCGGGACGTGGCGGCCGACGACGTCGGCGCGGTGGTGGCGAGCACGTACCGTGTCGGGCGCCGCGAGCGCTTGCGCGTGACCAACGGACGCAAGGTCGTCGAATTGAGGCCCGACGTCGACTGGAACAAAGGCACGACGCTGGCGTGGATCCGCGATCAGATCGAGCAGTCGCAGCCCGTGCTGCCGGTGTACATCGGTGACGACCTGACCGACGAGGATGCGTTCGACGCGGTCCGTACTGATGGCATCGGCATTCTGGTACGGCACACCGAAGACGGTGATCGCCGGTCGGCTGCGCAGTACACGCTCGAAAATCCCAATCAGGTAAGGGTTTTCCTCGACCGGCTGGCCGACGACCTCCCGGCGAGCTGACCGAATCAGCGCTGCAACGCGTCCAGGACGAGGTCCACGTCGGCCACGGTGTTGTACAGGTGGTACGAGAGTCTCACCCTGCCGGCACGTACGCTCGCCGCGACGCCGGCGTCGGCAAGCCGGGCAGCCTGGTCCTCGCCGAGTTCGATCGCGATGATCGCCGAGTTGCCCGGCGCCAGACCCAATCCCGTCAGCGTGGCGTTGGCGAGCCCGACGCAGTGATCCCGCACCGCCGTCATGTCCAAAGACGCGATCCAGGGCAGCGACGCCGCCGCACCGCGATGGCTGAACCAAGCCGGCGACAGGTCGAGTCGGCGGGCGGAGGCGGCCAGACGCAACGGCAGTCCGTAGATTCCCTTCCAAATATCTTCTGCAGCAAACCAATTCGCACCCTGCGGAACGAGTTCGTCGAGACGGTCTGCGCGGACGGCGAGCCAGGAAGCCCCACGCGGAGCCAGCAGCCACTTGTACGCGGTGCCCACCACGTAGTCGGCCCACCCGAGGTCCAGCGGCATCCACCCCGCCGCCTGCGTTACGTCGAGAACCACCCGGGCACCCACGGCCGCGGCCGCCGCGCGAAGGGCAGCAAGTTCTGCGACCGCTCCATCCGCGGATTGCACCGCGCTGACCGCCACCAGGTCGGTGGCAGCCACCGACGCCGTCAGCTGCCCGGCATCCACCTCGGTCACCATCACGCCCCGATGTGCCTGCGCCGCAAAGGGAAACGTCACGCTGGTGAATTCATTACGCACCGTCAGCACCCGGGTGCCGTCGGGCACGCTGGCCGCGACGAGACCGATGAGCTGCGAGGCGGTGGCGCCGATCGCGACGTCGCTTGGCGATACACCGACAAGGTGCGCCCACGCCGCACGCGCAGCCTCGACGTCGGGCTCGAACTCAGCAGGCTCTGACGCTCCCGTGCGCCAGTCGGCGATCGTGTCGATCATCGTCTGGGCCATCCGCACCGACGGCACACCGATGCTCGCGGTGTTGAGATAGCCAGGACGGATCTCGAACACCTCGCCGAATGCCTGACGCACACGGCGACAGTAGACGACCCTTCGCCAGCGGCGACCGGCTTTTGCGGCGACTTGAAATCAGCGTGGCCGAAACTCGACTAGGAGGTGTTACCCGGAATTCGTAACGCGTTCGTCCCCAGTTCGCCAAACCGTTACGCTAAGTTTGGCCGATGAATCGGGCTCGGGGGTCCTCGGGAACAAACGCTGCGGTGGAAGCCGCCAATCGAAAGCAAGCCGAGTACTACCGAGATCTTATGATGGACCACCGCGACGAGATCGATCGCGCCATCGTCGACTACCTCGAAGTCCTGGACACCGGCGGCCACATCGACGTCGCGTCGGCGCGCGATCTCCGACATGCCGTTCGCAAAGCCGAACGGGAACGCCAGGTACTCGACCGGATGATCGCCAAGATCGACGAACGTTTCCCGACGCTGAACCCAGTGGTCAGTGACCAGTCCCGGGCCGGCGACGAGAAAACCTATGTCGCGATGAGCGCCCGGCGAACGCCGAATATCGCCGGACGGCTGACTGCATTTCCCCGACTGTAAGATGCGCCCATGCCGTTGGCCGATGGCCAGAGTTTCGCGGGCTACACGATCCTGCGGCACCTGGGTTCAGGGGGAATGGGTGAGATCTATCTGGCCCAGCACCCCAGGTTGCCGCGCGACGACGCGCTGAAGGTACTCCCCACCGAATACACCAACGACGACGAATACCGCCAGCGGTTCAACCGCGAAGCGGACATCGCCGCGTCGCTGTGGCACCCGCACATCGTCGGCATCCACGACCGCGGCGAGTGCGACGACCAGCTGTGGATCTCGATGGACTACGTGGAGGGCACCGACGCCGCTCAACTGCTGGCCGACCGCTACCCCAACGGTATGCCCCCGCAGGAGGTCGTCAGGATCGTCACCGCTGTCGCCGAGGCGCTTGACTATGCGCACCAGCGCCTACTGCTGCATCGCGACGTCAAGCCGGCTAACATCCTGATGTCCCACCCCGATCAGAGTGATGAGCGAGTCCTATTGGGGGACTTCGGAATTGCTCGACGGGTTGACGACTCCAGCGGGCTCACCGGAACCAATATGACCGTCGGAACGGTTGCCTACGCCGCGCCGGAGCAGCTCATGGGCGAAACGCTCGACGGGCGCGCCGACCAATACGCGTTGGCGGCAACGGCTTTCCACCTGCTGACCGGAACACCGCTGTTCCAGCATTCCAACCCTGCTGTCGTGATCAGCCAGCATCTGAGCACACCACCGCCTGCCATCGGCACCAGGCGGCCCGCCTTGGCCGACCTCGGCCCGGTGTTCTCAAAGGCGCTCGCGAAAGCGCCTGCCGATCGATACGCCACGTGTGCCGAGTTCGCCACTGCACTCGGTAACCGGCTCGGGACGGTCGCCGCCCAAACCGGCGCCACCGACGCGACCGTCTCGGCGCCGATCACGAAGGCGCCGACCCCGAAGGGTCCGAAGCACCGGTCGAGACCGTCGGTCCCAGTGGGCAAGAAGCCGTCCGGAAATCGGCGGGTTGTCGTCGGCGTGGCGGCTGCCGTCGCCCTCCTGGTGGTCGCCGGCGTGGTGATCCTGGTGCTGTCGGGACGGGAACGTCATGAACCAAGCCCTCCTCAGGCCGGGCACGCGCCGCCGCCGACGTCCGCGCCGGGCCCGGCGCGGACGGTTCCGATCGTGCTCGTCGGCGCCGACTGCGAGCCGCTGGGAGGCTTCGGGCACACCGCCGACGGCAAGGACGCGTTTTGCTCGAGGGTGAGTGCGAACGGCGACTTTGCCTGGTCGCTGGTGAAGAATCCCACCCTGGATCCGACGAACACGCCCGGACCGGACGACGAGACATATGCGCCTGGCATCGAAGAGCAGGTGGAGTTGTGTGTTCAGCAGACCGGGCAATCGCGGATAAAGTGCCGCCTGGACGTCAGGCAGGGCAACAAGTTCGGACCCGAGTAAGCCCGCTCGTCAGCCGTCTTCGACCAGCGACTGGCTGATCGCCTCGGCCGCGTGCCGGTGGCCCACCAGCTCGAAGCCCACAATCGTGACGACGGGCGCGAGCATCACGATCACCAGGCACATCGGCACCGACACCCCGGCGGCAGCCAGAGCCACTGATGCCACCAGCACGACGGCCGTGAGGCCCACCAGCAATGCGTGGAACGAGTCCACCGTGCGGGCGATCACCATGTACAGCAGGTACACCGAGGCGATGAACACCCCGACGGGAATCGCCACGGACAGCACTGTGTTCACCGCTGACAGCTTCGAGTGGTGCTCGATGTAGTAGGCGGCAGCGTGCAGCCCCGCGCCCATGGCCACGATCGACACAATGACCCCGAAATGCAGGTAACCGAACGTGAAGGACCGTTCCCGGTGGGCTTCGAGCAGCGGTGCCACCGGCAGGACGTAGTACGTCCACCACATCCCGAAGGTCAGGCCGATTCCCGCGACGGCAACGAGCACCGCGTCCACACTCCAGCCGTCCTCGGCCACGACGGCCGACAGCGACGCGACGGTTCCGATCACACCTTCGCCGAGCGCGATGATCGTCAGAAGGCCGTACCGCTCGACGATGTGATGCGCGTGCCACGGTGTGCGCGCCATGCGCGTCTCGGCAATCCACGGCCCAACCAATTCGATGACGAACAGCGGCAACGTCATCAGCGCGGTGGCCGGCACCGAGGTGTTGACGAAAATCAATCCCACCCAACCGATCTGAGCGATTGTGATGACCGCGGCGTACGTCAAGCACGCCGAGCGGTGCGCGCGATCCTGTCGGGCGGCACGCAACCACTGCGCCACCATCGCCCCCCGCATGACCACGTACCCGGCGACCATCACCCGGATGTCGAGGCCTTCTCCGTCCTCGATCGAGGAGAACATCTGCGGCACGCCCAGTGACAGCACGATCACGCCGACCATCTGCACCATCGTGGTGAGCCGGTAAATCCAGTCGTCGGTGTCGTAAGCGGAGGCGAACCAGCTGAAGTTGACCCACGCCCACCAGATGGCGAAGGTCGCGAAGATGAAGCCGATCAGCCCGTAGCCGACGTGGTTTTCCGCCAGCGTGTGCGCGAATTGTTCAGCGGCGACGCCGAATCCGACCACAAAGGTCAGGTCGAACAGCAACTCCAGCGGGGTGGCGACACGGTGATCTTCGTCCGGGTCGCGGCCGGTCATCTGTCGCAGGCGGTGGTGCGGGGCGGCCTCTGTCACGGATGGATTATCAACCGTCGCAGGTCGTGGCAGCCCGTCGGCGGTGTGAAAAAGCTCGCGGACGTGAGGAGCAAAACGCTCAGCAAATCCTCATCCACGAGTTCTACCGTGGTGATCACACACGACATTTCAGGAGGTCACCATGACCGAAGCACCGACAACACCCACGCCCGAGGCATCGCCGCGACTGCCCGACGTCCCGCCCTCGGCGAATGCCGGATGGGCTGTCGCCGCGGTGCTGTTTTTCTGGCCGCTGTCATTCTCGGCGTTCTCTCACGCGTTCAACGTCTACCCATTGTGGGCTGCAGGCGACCTCCTAGGAGCCAAAGCGGCATCCGATCGGGTGCGCCGGCTCGGGGTCCTGTCGCTCTGGTTGTTCGGGGCTCTGATGCTGATTTTCGGGATCCTCTACGCGGTTTTCGCGATCGTGATGATCAGCCACGGCTACGGGCACGGGCATTACGGTGGCGGCATGGGACGTCATCACGGGGGCTGACCGCTAGTCCGGTGTGTCCCAGTCGCGTCCGGTGGCGAGGTCGCTGCAGTCGACGATCTCGACGTCGTTGCGGCTGCCCAGGTAGGCTCCGGCCCCCCGGTCGCCCGTCAGGCTCGCGATCACGGCGGGCCAGTGCTCTCGCGCGATGACGACGGGGTGGCCGGGCTGCCCGGCGAACTGTGCGCGGGCAAGTCCACTCTCGGATGCCAACGCGCGCTTGATCACTCGAGCCACCACTGCGGCACCGACGTCGGGTGTGTCGACCACGTGCAAGAGCACGTACTGCGCCTGCAACCGGCCGGCCTCGGCAAGTCCGGCCCGCACCGACGCGCTCAGACCCGTCTCCCAGTCAGGCGCAGTCACCGCGACGACGCCCGGGGGCGGCGTCACCTGTGCCGCGCCGAGAACCAAGATCACGTCCTCGCATCCCCCGTCGCGCACTGCCGTGAGCGCTGCGGTCAGGAATTCGTCGACGAGCACCTTCGGCCTGCCGTAGCGCCGCCCGGCCCCCGCGGCCAGCAGCACTCCGGCGATCCGAAATTGTGTTTCCGACATCAGAGAACAATGATCTCGCAACGTCATAAACTCGCAGCCGAGATCTCACGAAGGACAGGTTTCTGTAGTGCGCGATGTGCTCGACACCTTGATGTCGATCTGGCGCTCGGGTGACACGGCGGGCGTCGCGACGGTGGTCCGCACGATCCGCTCGGCACCCCGTCCGCCCGGCGCGGCGATGGTCGTGGCTCCCGACGGAGCGGTCGCCGGCTCAGTCTCGGGCGGCTGCGTCGAAGGGGCGGTGTACGAACTCGCCACCGAAGTCGCGCGCACCGGACGGCCGGCGCTGCAGCGCTACGGAATCACCGCCGACGACGCCTTCGCCGTCGGGCTGACCTGCGGAGGCGAGATCGACATCTTCGCCGAGGCGGTATCGCAGCACACGTTCCCGCAGCTGCAGCGGATCACCGAGGACATCGTCGCGCAGCGTCCGATAGCCGTGGCCACCGTGATCGGGCACCCTGACCCCGGCTGGCTCGGCCGGCGGCTGGTGGTCGGGCCGGACTGGGTCGACGGTGCGCTGGGATCCGCTCGCGCCGACAGCGCCGTCACCGACGATGCCCGCGGCCTGCTGGGCGCAGGTCACTCCACAGTGCTGACATACGGGCCTGACGGGCAGCGCCAGGGCGCCGGAATGGAGGTCTTCGTCGCCAGCCACGCGCCGCGTCCGCGAATGCTGATCTTCGGGGCCATCGACTTCGCCGCCGCGCTGGCGCGGCAGGGCGCCCTGCTCGGGTACCGGGTCACGGTGTGCGACGCGCGAGCCGTGTTCGCCACGCCCGCGCGCTTCCCCGCCGCCGACGAGGTCGTCGTCGATTGGCCGCACCGCTACCTGGCAGAGCAGGCCGGACAGGGCGCGATCGACTCCCGCACGGCGATCTGCGTGCTGACTCACGACCCCAAGTTCGACGTGCCGTTGCTGGAGGTCGCGCTGCGGCTTGGAAGCGTCGGCTACATCGGCGCGATGGGTTCGCGCCAGACCCACCTCGACCGGCTGGACCGGCTGCGTGAGACGGGCCTGACCGAGGCCGACCTGAACCGCCTCGCCAGCCCGATCGGCCTCGACCTCGGCGCGCGCACACCGGAGGAGACGGCAGTGTCGATCGCGGCGGAGATCATCGCGCGTCGCTGGGGCGGCTGCGGCCTTCCGTTGGCCGAGGTAGGTGGCCGCATCCATCACGACCCGTCGTAGACGCGACCGCGCAGAACCTACTATGGTGATGCTGCTGAGCGACTGCTTAGCAAGCGGCGGATTGGAGGCACCGATATGACGTCGCCCGCCCCGCGCTACTCGGGCACGCGCGTCGCTCGGGTCGAGGACCTTCGCCTGCTCACCGGCCGCGGCACGTTTGTCGACGACATCACGCGCCCGGGCATGCTGCACGCCTGTTTTGTGCGCAGCCCGTTCGCCCGCGCCCGCATCAAGGGCATCGACGCCTCTGCGGCGATGGCGCTGCCCGGCGTGCGCGCTGTCTTCACTGCGGCCGACCTCAACCCCGATGTCAAGGAGGCCTGGCACGCGGTCGCCGGCAAGGACGTCGCTGACACACCGCGCCCGCCCCTGGCCGAAGGCGAGGCGAAGTTCGTCGGCGACCCGGTGGCGCTGGTCGTCGCCGATAACCGCTACCTCGCCGAGGACGCCGTCGAACTGGTCGACGTCGATTACGAACCGCTGCCTGCCGTCGCCGACTTCATGAAGGCGGTGAACGCTGATGTCGTCGTCCATGACGCCTACCCCGACAACGTCGCGGGCGGGATGGGCGGCGCGCCGCCGGACGAGGAGCTGTTCTCGACGGCCGCGCACGTCGCGTCGGCGAACGTGTACCAACAGATTTACGCGCCGGTGCCGATGGAGACGCGCGGCATGGTGGTCGAGTGGACTGCCGCCACCGAAGAACTCACCTTGTGGGCGTCGACACAGACGCCACACGAATTGCGCGCGTTCTGCGCTCGCCTGCTTGGCATTCCGGCGCACAACGTGCGAGTGATCATGCGCGACACCGGCGGCGGCTTCGGCCAGAAGGTCGTGCCGATGCGCGAGGACATGTGCATCATGCTGGCCGCGCGCAAACTGCCTGCCGCGCTGAAGTGGATAGAGGACCGGCGCGAGAATCTGATGTCGGCCGGGCAGGCACGCCACGTCGACGGCAACGTCCGGATGGCGCTTGACGACGACGGCCACATCCTGGCCGCCGACATCGACTTCACCTACGACATCGGCGCGTATCCGACCCCGTACCCGGTGCTGACGACCGCGGCCGTCGGGATGTTCTTTCCCGGCCCGTACCGCGTCCCGAAGGCCAGCTTCAACTACAAGACCGTGTTCTCCAACACCGCGGGCCTCGCGGCGTATCGCGGCCCATGGCAATACGAGACCCTGGCGCGGGAGGTCCTTCTCGACATCGCCGCTCGCAAGATGGGCATGGATCCGGTCGAGCTGCGCCGTCGCAACATCCTGCGCGGTGACGAAATGCCGTACGTCAACCCCAACGGCATGCCGTACGACCACATCGCGCCCGCCGACACATTCGAGCAGGCCGTGAAAATCCTTGACCACGAGGGCTTTCGCAAGGAGCAGCAGGACGCCTTGGCCGAGGGCCGCTACATCGGCCTCGGCTTCTCGGCCTACGTCGAACCGACTAGCGCAGCGACCGGCCACCTCGCGACGGAGGGCGCGACGATCCGCATCGAGCCTACGGGCAAGATCAACGTCTACGTGAACGGCGGCTCGTCGGGAAACAGCATCGAGACCACAGTGGTGCAGCTGACCGCGGACGCGTTGGGCGCCGACATCGACGACGTCGCAACGATTCAGGGCGATACCGCGGTGACGCCGTACGGGGCGGGCTCTCAGGGCAGCCGCAGCGGCCCGATGACCGCCGGTGCGGTGAACGAGGCAGCGACCATCCTGCGCAACCAGATTGTCGCGATGGCGGCTCATTACCTGGGCGTCGACGAGGGCGACATCGAGCTCGCAGACTCGAAAGCCGCTGCGCGGGAAGATCCGTCGAAGCACGTGACGTTCGCCGACCTCGCCTACCGTTCGTACTACCAGCCGCAACAGCTGCCGCCGGGAATGCCCGCCACGCTGGAGGCGACCGCGCGGTTCACGTCGTCGGCGATGATTCACTGGGCCAACGCCACCCACGCCTGCACGTGTGAGGTGGACGTCAAGACCGGCCACGTCACGCTGACCCGGTACATCGTCAGCGAGGACGTCGGCCCGATGATCAACCCCAACGTCGTCGAGGGCCAGGTCGCTGGCGGCACCGTGCAGGGAATTGGCGGCGCGCTGCTGGAGGATCTTGCATACGACGACGACGGAAACCCGCTTGCGTCAACCTTCGTCGACTATCTGCTGCCGACCGCCACCGAGGTTCCGCCGATCGAGTTCGGCCACGTCGAGATTCCCGGGCCCGGAGTCGGGGGGTACAAGGGCGTCGGCGAGGGTGGCGCGATCGGGGCGACGCCCGCAGTGATCAACGCGATCAACGACGCGCTGGCGCCGCTCGGGGTAACGCTCACCCAGCTGCCCGCCAGCCCCGCCGCCATCGTCGACCTCATCGAACAAGCCACGACGTAAGGACCAACAGTGGAGTTAGTCAACGAGTTTCGCGTCGCTGTCCCTGCCGCCACCGCGTGGAAGGTGCTGACGGACGTCGAGCGCGTCGCGCCCTGCATTCCCGGCGCGCAGCTGCTGTCCGTCGACGGCGATGACTTCACCGGCGCGGTGAAGGTAAAGGTCGGTCCGATCACGGTGTCCTACAAGGGTGATGCGTCGTTTCAGGAGAAAGACGAGGCCGCGCAGCGGGTGGTCATCAAGGCCAACGGGAAGGAAACCAGGGGCAACGGCAACGCCGCCGCCCTTGTCACCGCCCAGCTCAAGGGCGAAGGCGACGCCACCAGCGTGGTCATCACCACCGACCTGACCATCTCGGGCAAGGCGGCGCAGTTCGGCCGCGGCGTGCTGGCCGACGTGGCAGGCAACTTGATCGCGCAGTTCGCGAAACGTCTTGAGGCTGACGTGCTCGGCGGTGCCGCGCCCTCGAGCGAAACCTCAGCTCCCACAGCCGAGTTCGCTGCAGCAGCTGCGCAGCCAGATGACACCGTCGACCTGCTCAAAGTAGTCGCGGTTCCCCTGGCCAAGCGAGCCGGCCCGGTCGTGGCCGCGGTGGCCGCGGGTGTCGCGGTGGGATTTCTGGTCGGCCGCCGCAGGGCCAGGCCGCAGCCTGCCGCACAGCGCGTCGAGGATCTGCTGAACGCGCTGTCGCGGCTGGTGTCATGAAAGCCGCCGCGTTTGCCTACCACCGACCCGACTCGGTCACCGACGCCGTCGCCCTTCTCGACGAGTACGGTGACGACGCGAAGATCCTCGCTGGCGGCCAGAGCCTGGTGCCGATGCTGGCCATGCGGCTGACGCAGTTCGACAATTTGATCGACATCTCCCGGCTCGACGAGCTCAAGAGCATCGACCTCTGCGACGGTGAAATCCGGATCGGTGCGGGCACACCGCACGCGTACGTCGGCATGGATGACGAAGTGGCTGAGTCGGTTCCGCTGTTGACGTATGCGACCCCGCACATCGGCCACTTCCAGATCCGCACCAGGGGCACGCTCGGAGGCGCGATCGCGCACGCCGACCCTGCCGCGGAGTATGCGGCGGTGGCTCTTGCGCTCGGTGCCGAGATGGACGCGGTGTCGTCGCGGGGTGATCGCCGCATCGGTGCCTGCGACTTCTTCGTCGGGCTGTGGGAGACGTCGCTTGAACCCGGCGAGATCCTCACTGCCGTGCGCTTTCCCGTCTGGGGGCCACGGTCGGGCTTCGCTATTGAGGAATTCGCACGCAGGCACGGCGATTTCGCCATCGCGGGTGCTGCTGTTGGCGTCCAACTCGACGACGACGACCGCATCACCCGTTGCGGCATCGGGCTCTTGGGCTTGGGTTCGACGCCGCTACGCGGGTCGGCGGCTGAAGAGGCGATGCTCGGCCGCGCGGTCGGTGAGCTGGATGCCGAGGAGCTGGGTGAGCTCGCCGTCGGCGGACTCGCGGATATCCCGTCTGATCTTCAGGGGTCCGCCACATACCGAGCCAAGGTCGGGGCCACGATGGTGGCAAGGGCGTTGACTCAGGCCGTTTCTCGGGCGAACTCGGAGGCTGCGTGATGCATGAGCTACCCGTCGAGGTCACGGTCAACGGCCGCAGCACTGCGGCGACCGTCGAGCCGCGGCTCACCCTGGCGGACTACTTGCGCGAGCGGTGCGGGCTGACCGGCACCCACCTCGGGTGCGAGCACGGAGCGTGCGGGGCGTGCACGGTACTGCTCGACGGAGCGGCTGTCCGGTCCTGCCTGATGTTCGCCGTGCAGGCCGACGGCTGCGAGGTCACGACGGTCGAGGGCATCGCGTCGGCCGATGGCGAGCTGTCGCCCGTGCAGTCAGCGCTGCGCGACTGCCACGGGCTCCAATGCGGTTTCTGCACACCGGGTTTCGTGATGTCGATCACCGCGCTGCTGAACGAGAACCCGCATCCCAGCGACGGGGAGATCCGCGAGGGCCTGTCCGGCAACTTCTGCCGGTGCACAGGATACCAGGGCATCGTGAACGCGGTGCACCTCGCCGCGAAGAGCAGCTAGCTTTCCGCCGAAACTGTATTCCGCTCGCAGAAGTTCGAGTTAGTAGCGCGTGGAATACAGTTTCGGCGCAAGCGTGAGCTACTTCAGGCAGCTGCCGCCGTCGATGGGCAGCGCCACGCCAGTGATGAAGCGCGACTCGTCAGAGGCGAGGAACAGCACCGCGTTCGCGATGTCCTCGGGCTCGACCCACCCGATCGGCAGCGTATGCATGAACTGGCCCGCGACCTTCATGTCCTCGGGGC
>NZ_JAVHWM010000123.1:0-17271 GCF_032159765.1 Mycobacterium sp.
GACCCGCATCGAGCTGTTTGCACAGGCAATCGACACCCGTCCCGACGAACTCAAGGCACAAGGTGTCCGGCCGCGGGTGTGGTTCGGCGAGCGGTGGATCACATCGATCTTCGACCTGTTCGAGGAGAACGTGCGGTACTTTCCGTCGCTGATTCCTGAACTCTCCGACGAAGACCCGGTCGCCGAACTGGCGGCCGGGCGCGCGCCGAGGCTGTCGGAGCTCCGGCTGCACAACGGCACGATCTACCGGTGGAACAGGCCGGTGTACGACGTCGTCGACGGCCGCGCGCACTTGCGCGTCGAGAACCGGGTGCTGCCCGCGGGCCCGACCGTCGTCGACATGATGGCCAACGCGGCGTTCTACTACGGGGCGCTGCGCGCGCTTTCCGAGGAGGACCGACCACTGTGGACGCAGATGAGTTTCGCTGCGGCACAATCGAATTTCTTCGCCGCTGCCCGCAATGGAATTGCCGCCAAGCTGTACTGGCCCGGGATGGGCACCATCTCCGCCGACGAACTGGTGCTGCGTCAGCTGCTGCCGCTCGCCGATGAAGGGCTGCGCCGGTGGCAGGTCTCGGCGGCCGTGCGTGACCGCTATCTGGGCGTGATCGAGGGCCGCGCCAAGTCTGGTCTCAACGGCGCGGCGTGGCAGGTTCGCACGGTTGATGCCTTGCAAGAGCAGGACGGGCTGACCCGCCCCCGCGCGCTGGCGGAGATGTTGCGCCGATACGCCGAACGGATGCACAGCAACGAGCCGGTGCACACGTGGGAGTCGTCGCCTGATCCAACGGCCCGGTAGTTTGTGCTCATGCCGGAGATACCTGACTGGGACGAGGTTTATCAGGGACAGGGCCCCTTCGAGGGGCCGCCGCCGTGGAACATCGGTGAGCCGCAGCCAGAACTCGCGGAGCTGATCAAGGCCGGCAGGATCGAGGGCGACGTGCTCGACGCCGGATGCGGCCATGCCGAACTGGCGCTGGAGCTTGCCGCGCAGGGCCACACGGTCGTTGGGATCGACAACTCGCCCACCGCGGTCGCGGCCGCAACAAAAGCCGCCGAGGAGCGCGGCCTGACGAACGCCACCTTCGTTCACGACGACATCACCTCGTTCGGCGGCTACGACGGCCGCTTCACCACGATCGTCGACAGCACCCTTTTCCACTCGCTGCCCGTCGAGCTCCGCGATGCTTACCTCCAGTCGGTGCTTCGTGCGGCGGCACCCGGCGCAAAGTACGTCGTCCTGGTCTTCGCAACGGGCTCGTTCCCCGAGGACGCCGAATTCGGGCCCAACATCGTCACCGAAGACGAACTGCGCGAGGCGGTTTCGAAGTACTGGGAGATCGACGAGATCCGGCCGGCTTTCATCCATGCCAATCAGCCGGACTTCCCCGGCATGCCGGCGTGGAACTTCGACGTCGACGAGAAGGGCAGACAGAAGATGCCGGCCTTCCTGCTCACCGCGCACAAAGCGGGCTGAGGGCTTCTCAGCTCACAGCTGACGACCGCACTGTTGGCAATACATCGCCCCTTGGGACGCCGTGGCTCCGCAGCCCCGGCAGCGCACCTGAACCTGTAACGCCTGGCCGCATTGCTGACAGAATCGGCCGCCGGTGGTGCTGGCGCCGCAGGTGTTGCAGCGCAGGCTCGGCCGTTGGCCCATGTCGCGCCCGCGAGTCCAGTCCTGCCGGTATGCCTGTTCGCGGAACTGAAACCGCTGCGCGTCGGCCTGCGCCCTGGCGATCTCCTCGGCGACAAGCGGGGAGCAGTCCATGCACTGGCCGACCTCCTCGTTCCAGCAGAACGCGGCACACGACCACCGGCCGCAGCCGCGGCACTGCCGGAAGTTGGGCCGCACCCGGTCGACGGCCCGCTTGAAGGCGCGATCCTTGGTTGCGCTTTGTTCGGCGCCGTACGTGTATTGGTTGAACGACTCGACCCCGCTCGAGAACGTCTCGACCGCGCCGCCGAACCAGCGTCCGGCGGCGCGCAATGCGCCCCGGCCACGGGATGCGGCGTTCTGCTCGAACGGTGATTGGAACCCGTTTCCGCAGCGGTTGCAACGAAACTCCCACTGGAAGCCGTTCTCGTTGCCCAGATCGCTGACGTTGCCTGTGAATTCGACCGGAGCTGCCACCCGTCCAGAATGCCGCACGACGTCGCGGTTTGCTACCTATTCACAGCCGAAACGGAGCGAAGCGCCCGAGCGAACACTGTCAGGTCCTCCTCCGTGACGTCGATGTAGGGCGAGACCCGCAGTACAGGCAACGCCAGCTCGAACGGCGCGCGGTCGGGGCCGGCGACAGTGGTCGCGACCGAGTGTTGCGCGATCAACTCGGCCCGCACTTCGACGACGTCCGCGCCGTCGGTCGCGGCGAGGGTGGTGATGGCGGTGGGCGAGTCCTCCGGCTCGACGACGCGCCATCCCGTCAAGTCGCTCAGCACCGCACGGGTGAGCCGGCCAGCGTCCGCCAGAGCTGCTCGCATGTCGACAGGGCCGTACGCCATGTACTCGGTGACAGCCACTGAAAAGCCGACGCGCGCGGCGAGATTCGCCTCGCCAAGTTCCAGCTTGCGCATCGGTGCAAGGTCGACATCCCAGTCCGGCGGCGGCAATCTCGGCCGCAACGTCTCCGCGCGCTCCGGCCGCACGGCCAACACGCCGACACCGCGCGGCCCCGCGAGCCACTTGCGCGACGTCGCGTAGATCGCGTCAGCCTCAACGGCACAGTCGACCTGGCCAAGGCCCTGCGCGGCGTCCACGACAAGCGGCACCCCCAGCTCGAGGCACGTCGCGGCGATCGCGTGCAGCGGTTGGACGATTCCGCGGTGACTGGGCACCACCGTCAGATGTACGAGAGACGGCGCATCGGCGGAGAGTTGGGTCGCCAGCCGGTCGAGTTCCACCCGTCCCAGTGAGTCGACGGGCAGGAACACGATCGTGAAGCCGTTGGCGACCATCACTGCAAGGTTCGGTGCGAATTCGCCTGGTATGCAGGCGATTACCCTACGCTCACCAGGCCACGCCGCGAGGAGCAGATCCAGAGCGTGTTCTGCGCCGGTGGTGAAGACGACGTCGTCGGCGGTCATTCCCGTCAACGCGGCGACGGCCGACCGTCCGTCCGCCAGCGTCTCTTCGGCTTCTTGTGCGGCCACGTAGCCACCGACCTCCGCCTCGCGGCGGGCATGCGAGGCGGCGGCGTCGATCGCGGCGTAGCTCTGCCGTGAGCAGGCCGCGCTGTCGAGGTGTACGCCCGCCGGTGTCGGGCGCGATTCGCGCCACTGCCGGGGCAGGCTCGAATCGCCCGTCATTTCACTGACAGCGACAACCCGAAGTCCTCGTCGGGGTCCGTCCACCACTCGGTGAGCGTGAGACCGGCCGCGGCCAGCTCCCCGGCCACTCCGTCGCGCCGGAACTTGCAGGAGACCTCGGTGAGCATCTCCTCGCCGGCGGCGAAGTCGACCGTCATGTCGAGGTCACCGATGTGCACGTGTTGTGCCCGCGAGGAGCGCAGCCACATTTCGATCCGCTCCTCCTCTGCATTCCACCGAGCGACATGCTCGAAGGCATCGAGGTCGAAGTCTGCGCCGAGTTCACGGTTGACCACCGCGAGGACATTGCGGTTGAACGCCGCGGTGACGCCGGCACTGTCGTCATACGCACGGACCAGCCGGCCGGTGTCCTTCACGAGGTCGGTGCCCAGCAGCAGGCTGTCGCCCGGCGACATCACCGCCGCCAGCGACGCGAGGAAGCCTGTCCGCGGGCCGGGGGTCAGGTTGCCGATGGTCGATCCCAAAAACGCGATCAAACGTCTTCCGCCACTGGGAATTTCAGCTAGATGTTCCTCGAAGTCGCCGCAGACGGCGTCGACCTCGATACCGGAATACTCCGACTCGATCGCCGCCCCGGCCGTCTGCAATATCCCTGCATCGACGTCGAACGGGATGAACCGGCGCAAGGTGGCCCTGTCCTGCAGGGCGTTGAGCAACATGCGCGTCTTCTCCGAGGTGCCACTGCCCAGTTCCACCAGCGTGTCGGCCCCGGTGATCTCGGCGATGTCCGCCGCCCTGTCGCGCAGGATGGTGGCCTCGGTGCGGGTGGGGTAGTACTCAGGCAGCCGGGTGATCTGGTCGAACAGATCGCTGCCGACTTCGTCGTAAAACCACTTGGGCGGCAACGACTTCGGACGCTGACGAAGCCCGGAAGCGACATCCTCGCGCAGCGCGCGATGCGCGAATCCGGCTTCGAGATGGTTGGCCAGCATGACGCTCACGGGGATCCTTTCAGCGGTGTCACAGTCACTTCGGCCGCGACGACCTCGATCAGATGGCGATCGGGAAGGTCTTGCCAACCGGCGTCGTCGTCGAAAGGCTCACTGGCCAGCACGACACCACTGTCGGTACGCAATACCGACAGAGTGTCGCCCCAGGTTGTGGCCAACAGCCGCGAGCCATCGGCCGCCAAGATGTTCAGCCGGGCATTGGGGTCGGCCGCGGCAACCTCAACAATGGTGTCCCCCAACGTATCGAGACCGCGTTCGAAGATCAGCGTCGCCAGCAGCGCGCTGTCCACGGTCGACTCCGCTCGCGCGGAGGACGGCAGCACCGCCCGGTCGACGAGCCCGTTATGCGATAGCAGCCAGCGGCCGTCGGTGAACGGCGCCGACGCCGATGCCTCCACAGGCATTCCGGCACTGGCCGAGCGGACTGCCGCCACCACGCATTCGCTGCGCAGCACCGGCGCGACAGAAGCGAACGACACGTCGCTCCACAACGGCATCGCACTGCGCCAACGCCTCACGCCGTGGTCCAAGAAGCCTGCGCCCCATCCGTCGGCATTCACCAGGCCGTGCTTCTGGCGGCGCGGCGAATACGACTGTGTGAGAAGGCTGTACGGCGGATCCAGCATCAACGACGCCAGCGAGCGCGGCTGGCCGAGCCAGCCAAGGTGACGGCACATCAGTGTTTTTCACTTCGCGCAAGCGGTCCCCCGCGAGCGGGAGGTGCCCCCACATCGCCGTTGTCGACGTCCCAGGCCAGCCGCACACCGGAGAAGATCTGACGGCGAATCGGGTGATCCCAGTTGCGGAAGCTTGGCCGCAGAATCTCCCGGCCGACCGCCCATGACCCGCCCCGCAGGATCCGGTAGTCGCCGTCGAAGAAGGGTTGCGAATAGCGCTCGTAGATCATCGGCGTGAAGCCGGGCCACGGCCGCAGGGGCGACGACGTCCACTCCCAGACATCGCCGAGCATCTGCTCGGCCCCGTAGGCCGACGCGCCCGCGGGGTACGCGCCGGCCGGCGCGGGCCGCAGTGCGTCGCCGCCGAGATTGGCCACTGCGCGGCTGGGTTCGGCGTCGCCCCACGGGAACCGGCGCCGCTTCTCCGCACCCGGGTCCCACGCGCAGGCCTTCTCCCATTCGATCTCCGTGGGCAGGCGGGCGCCCGCCCACGCCGCATAGGCCTCCGCCTCGAAGTAGGTCACGTGCTGAACGGGCTCGTCGGGCGGGATGTCCTCAATGTGGCCGAACCGGACGCGGGTGCCGTCCCCGATCCAGAACTGCGGCGCCACCAGGTCCGCCGCCTGTCGATGCTCCCATCCGCGCTGCGACCACCACCGCTTGTCGCGGTAGCCGTCGTCGCTGATGAAGGCCTGCCACTCGCCATTGGTCACGGGCACCGTGCCGATCCGGAACGTTGGCACGTCGACCTCGTGCGCGGGCCGCTCGTTGTCCAGTGAGTACGGCTCCGACGCGGCATCCACCCCGAGCATGAAAGGGCCGCCCTGCACCACGACAGACGTGCCCGCCACGCCGGGGCGCCCGGCCGGAAGCGCCGCCGCGGCCTGCAGAAGCGGTTCGCCCACACGCAAATTGAGCGCTTGGAGCATGGTCTCGTTGTGCTGATGCTCGTGGCTGACGATCAGCGCGAATGGGAACGTGTTTTCCTCAGGCACGGCCTCAAGGGCGTCGAGCGCTTTGTCCCGCACAGTGCGGCAGAAGGCCCGTGCCTCGGCTGGCGAGAGCAAGGGCAGCTCGACGCGGCTTGCGCGGCTGTGGACGAACGCGTCGTAGAGAGATTCCACGTCGGGGCCCAACATGCTGGGCCGATCAGGATTGCCCCCGCGCAACAGCCAGAGCTCCTCCTGCTGACCGATGTGCGCAAGATCCCAGACGAGGGGGCTCATCAGCGGGTGGTACTGCCGCTTCAGCTCGGCGTCGTCGAATTCGACCAGCCCAAGGGTCCGCTCGCGCGCAGCTTGCAAGTCGCGCGCGAGCCCTTCCCGCACCTCGTGACTCACGCTTCGCCTCTCGCCAACTGCGTGACCGCCTGCGCCACTCCGCAGCGGATCGCCTGGTCCGCGAACTCGTCTCCCGGACAGCCCGCCGTTTCGACGATACGGACCAGGCGCGCCATGGAGTCCTCGAGTGCAGCGGGTACCCGTTCGGCGGCCATCCCGACGCACCGCGTGGCGCTGGTGTGCAGCCGCCGGTCGGCGAGGCCCACACGCGCGGCGATATCCCATTCGGTGGCGACCGGTTCGGTGACCTCGGCGGCGAAGTCGGCGGCCTCATCCATGAGCGTGACGAGCGTGAACACCAACGCGGGCCACACCGCGTCGGGAACGCTGTCGAGATAGCGGATCTCCAGCCATCGCCTCGGCCGCACCGGCGGGAACAGCGTTGTCAGGTGGTAGTCGAGGTCGGCCGTGGTCGGCCGGCGCCCGGCCAGGTCCGCCTGACCGTCGACCCAGTCGGCGAAGGCGACGTGGCGCGTCACGGGCACCGCCGCGCCGTCGTCGGCGTGGAAAAGCATCACCGGTGCACGCAGCGCGTATCGCGCCCAGTCGCTTGCGGGATCGTCGCCGTCAGCGCCGAGGATGGGACCGCATCGTGCGGTGTCCAGCTGGCTCCACACTCGCTGCCGTGTGCTGCGCCACCCCGAGAACGATCCGGCCAACAGAGGCGAGTTGGCGGCGATCGCGATCATCGTCGGCCCGAGTGCATGCGCGAGCCGTACCCGATCCGCCCATCCTTGTGCGGGCCCGGCGTCGACGTTTACCTGGATAGAGGCCGTCGATGTCATCATTGCCGCACCTGCCACGCCCGTGCCTGCCGCTTCGAAGTACCGTTCCATCGCCTGGTAGCGGTCGCCGGGGTTCACGCGGCGCGGAGGCCGCAGCGGGTCGGCGCCGAGGAGCACCAGGCCGAGCCCGGCCTTCGCGAACACCGTCCGCAGGACCGCACGGTCCGCCGCCAACGCGTCTACCGCGGGAACGACGCCCCGCCGCGGAGGCGTGGAGAGTTCGACCGCGCCGCCCGGCTCGACGGTGACCCTGCTGCCGCCAGGCAGGGCCGGGACGCCGTCGATGACGTCGCACAGCTCCTGCCATTCGGGCCGGCGGAAGGGGTCGGTCACGTCGAAGCAGTGCGCCTCGAGCTCGAGCCCCACCAGGCCCAGCGGAGTGTCAGCCAGGCAATTCGCGCTGACGTGCTCTGCGGCGGCGGTCAGCGAGGTCAGTGGCATCTGGCCCGCATACCCCGTATTGGATAGTCGCTCGGACAAGCCTCGCTCCGCCTGAGGCTGATCCACGTCTGCACCAACCGCCATCGCCGCGTCGACCATCCCTCCATCTTCCAGAGCCGACCGACACATGCCCAACATTCTTCGCTGTCACCTTCATGACGTGGCCGCTGAGCGGCGCCGCCTTACTGCCCCAGGGAGTTCTGCATGGCCCCGGCCAGCGCGTTCGCCGCCAGTCCTCCGTTGCCCGACTGGCAGACCTTGGCTTGCAGCAGCACATTCTCGCGGCGGCGGGTCTGGGAGAAACAGCGGCGATCGGTGCCGGCTTCCTGCTTGACCCACTCCGCGTCGGTGGCGTTCGTCAGCCCGTTGGAGAACGACCACACCTGGGTGGTGCCGTCGGCCAGGTGCATTGCCGTGGTTTGGCCCGCGCATCCTTTCGTGCGGTCGACAACCCGGTGAAACGCGCGGTCGGCCGCCTGGGTGGTGGCGAACACGCCGACGGCCTGCTTGACGAAGTGCCTGTCGTCAGTGGCCGACTCTTTGGTCTCGGCGCCGTTGAACGACGCGAGGTCGGGATCCGCGTAGACGTCAGGTAGCCCGATGTCGGCGTAGTTGTTGCAATCGGCGAGCTCAACCCAGAACGCCTGGAACGGGTCGGTGAAGAAGTTCTCCCACCGCAGGGTGGCGCCGATGATGTTGCCGACGGACCCCTTGGTGAGAATCGCGTAGTTGACGACGCCGGGGTCCGACGGCACAGCGTGCGCCTGCCCGGCTGAGCCGACGAAGAATGCGAGGCTGATCGCCGCTCCGGCAGCGATCCGCATCGACCTAGACCTTCGCCGACAGCTCAACGTCGATATTGCCGCGGGTGGCCTTCGAGTACGGGCACACCTCGTGAGCCGCCTCCATCAGGTCGTCGGCTGCGCTCTGCTCCAGGCCCGGCATGTATCCAATGAGGCGGGCGTTGATGCCGAACCCGCCATCAGCGGAGTCCGGGCCGAAGCCGATTTGCGCGGTGATGCCGGTCGCGTCGTCGAGATCGATCTTCTGCTTGCCGGCGACCAGGCGCAGTGCGCCGAGGAAGCACGTCGACCACCCCGCCGAGAACAGCAGCTCGGGGTTGACGCCCTCGCCGCTGCCGCCGATTTCCTTGGGCGGCCGGTTGTCGAGATCGATCTTGCCGTCAGACGATTTCACGTGGCCGTCGCGGCCGCCCCCGGTTGCGGTTGACTCTGCGGTGTATTTCACGTCGATGCTCATGGGCTTGATCATGCCAACCCGGGCAACCGAAGCTGGCGGCACTCCCCCGTAAACGGGAGGTACCCCCACCCGCTTGCGGGGAAAGCCAGGGCTGTGATCTGACGAATCTCACAGCCCTGGGCTCCGTTTCGCTGTGATCATCCGCCGCTGCGCACGCCTTCCTCGACATTCTTGCCGAGATCGGGGTCGACGTTCTTCCAGTACTCGAAGACCCGCGACAACACCGGCTCACGCACGCCGTCGAGAACGTGTCCGATGATGTTGTGCGCCAACCGTTCCCGCGCAGCGTCGTCTAGCACCTCGCGAACCAACGTGCCTGCTTGGCCCCAGTCGCCGTCGTCAGGACGCAGCGTGTAGGCAGTCCGGACCATGTCGCCGTCGGAGGCCCAATGCACCTCGGCGGCGCGCTTCGGATCAGCCTCGGGCCCGCCCATCGAGTTCGGCGCGTACACCGGATCGCTGGCGTTGCGGATCCGCATCGCACCGTCCTTGCTGTACGCACGCACTTCAACCTGCGGCTCGTTCACCGGGATCTGTTTGTAGTTCACCCCGAGCCGCGCGCGGTGTGCGTCGGCGTAGGAAAAGCCACGGGCCAGCAGCATCTTGTCCGGGCTCAAGCCGGTGCCGGGCACGATGTTGTTCGGCTCAAACGCCGCCTGTTCGATCTGCGCGTGGTAGTCGGTGACGTTGCGGTCCAGCGTCAGCCTTCCGACCTCGTGCAGCGGGTAATCGGCGTGTGGCCACACCTTGGTCAGGTCGAAGGGATTGAACCGGTAGGTCTTCGCGTCCTCGAACGGCATGATCTGGACCTTCAGCGTCCAACTCGGCGGGTTCCCCTCCGCGATCGACGTGTATAGGTCGCGCTGGTGGTAGTCCCCATCTTCTCCGGCCAGCCGGTCGCCGTCCTCCTGGGTCAGGAACTCGATGCCCTGGTCGGTTTTGAAGTGATACTTCACCCAGAACAGTTCCCCGGAGGCGTTGAGCCAGCTGTACGTATGGCTGGAGTAACCGTTCATGTGACGCCATGTCTTCGGGATGCCCCGGTCGCCCATCAGGTAGGTCACCTGGTGCGCCGATTCGGGCGACAGCGTCCAGAAGTCCCATTGCATGTGGTGGTCGCGAAGGTTGGTCGCCTGCATGCGTTTCTGGCTGCGGATGAAGTTCTGGAATTTGAGCGGGTCGCGGACGAAGAACACCGGCGTGTTGTTCCCGACCATGTCGAAGTTGCCCTCTGAGGTGTAGAACTTCAGCGCGAAGCCGCGGGGGTCACGCCAAGTGTCTGGGCTGCCGCGCTCGCCCGCGACGGTGGAGAACCGGATCACGGTGTCCGTCGTGGTGCCCGGCTGGAAAACTGCCGCCCTCGTGTAAGCGCTGAGATCTTGGGTCACCTCGAAGTGTCCGAACGCGCCGCCGCCCTTGGCGTGGGGCTGACGTTCAGGGATGCGCTCCCGGTTGAAGTTGGCCATCTGCTCGAGGAGGTAGTGATCCTGAAGCAGAATCGGACCGTCGGGACCGACGGTGAGGGAATGCTCGACGCTGGGTATCGGGGCGCCGGCATCCGTTGTTGCGTACTTGTCGGTCATCTAGTCGTCTCCTTGCTCGTCGTGGGCTGTCTGCTGACGGCACTACGACGGATACCCAAAGACGACGCAGACGTCGCGCCTATCGCCGAAATCAGCGCCCGACTACGGACGCGGGGCTGATGGAGCCGTAGGTGGTGGCGGCACCTGAGGTTGCTGCTGACCGCCAGGACCACCGGGTCCGCCCGGCGGGGGCGGCATGCCCGGGCCTGGTCCCCACGGGCCCATAGGGGGCGGTCCACCGCGGTGGAAGAGGTGCATACCGCCGCCCAGGTGGTGTCCCGCGCCGCCGTGTCCGCCGCCGGAGTGCTTGCCGAGGAAGAAGCCCGAGAAGAACACGATCGCGACGACGAAGACGACGCCGGCGACGATGCCGACCCAAGCCAGCACGCGGTACAGGGCGTTGGGCTCACGGTGGGTCCTGGCCGGCGGGTCGACGGTGGCCGTCGGAGTAGTCGGATGGTCAATTGTGTCGGTCATGTGACTGATGATGCCTATGCCAGCGATGCGTCACGCATGATCTGCTTATGTATTCGCTGTGAATCAGCGCGGCCGAACGCCTGTACTCCGATGCGGCGGGAACCTAGGCTAACCGGCAAGCGACGAACTGCAAACACAACGGCGACCAAAAGGGGCGGACATGAAACTCGTGGGTGTGGTCACGCTCGCCGGCGCGATCATCGCGGCGCCTCTGATCGTCGCGGGTTCGGCATCGGCCGACCCAGTAGCGTTCTGCGACGGCGCAGGCTGCGTCCCCGGTGTGCCGCACGACGCTACCCAGGGTGCATCCTGCGTCCAGGGCACGAGATGGGCCTTCGGCATGGACGCGTCGGGCACGAAGACGTTTATCTGCTCGTCACGCTCCCAATGGGTGCCCACCAAGCCGCTCATCGGCGTGAGGACTCTAGGAGCACCGTGTGATGCGGCGAAGGACAAAGGGTCCGCGCAGACGCCCGACGGCATCCCGATGACGTGCAAGGGCTCGGGTTGGATCGGCGACTACGACGCCATCTTCTACAGCAAGACTTACTGAGGTCGCCGCCGCCGAATTACTCAGGCTTGAACGGGTTCACCGCGAACTGAATGACGCGGTAGGGCGCCCGGGCCCCGGGCTGGCCGTTGTTCCACTGGCTGACGAAGATGCGCAATTCGTCCAGCGTCGACCCCGGTGAGATGTAGCCGCCGTAGGGCTGCGCGAGGCTGTTGTCGCCTGGCGATGGCAAGCTCTCCGCGGGATCAGGCCAGTCCACTGGCCTCACGACCGTGGTGGCCGGAGCCGTCCCCAGCTCCGTCGGCCCGTCCGCCACTCGGACCTCGATGTCCAACGTGGTGGTGTTGAAATACGACAGCACAACCTTTCCGTCGACCTGCTTGACATTCATCTCGCCGACTTTGTCGCCCCACAGCGGTGTCGGCGATTTGTTCCAACCGCCTTCCGCGCCAGGAAGGGAAGACCAGCCCTGCCAGGTTGCGCGGTCGGTGAACGTCTCGGGCTTGGCGCGATACAGCGATGCAGGCCCGGTGCGGTTGAAATTGTCGGCGACGATGTACACCCAGCCCTTCGGCGACTCGGCCGTCGGAATCGGGTCGTAATAGCCGCTGATCTGTGACTGATGTCCGTCCTGGTAGTTCGCGGGGCGTATCGAGCCGGGCACCGTGGGCCAGTTGGCGTTGGCGGGGTCGGCCTTCACGAGGCGCGAAGTCTGCGGCATCAGGCCACTGGCAACAGTGGTGACCATGAGGTAGTTCTCACGATTGATCCGGACGACGCCGGCCGGCAGCTGCGATTGATCGGGAAGCGTCGGATCGGCGAGCAGCGGCTTGTCGACGCCCAGAACCCGGTCGTAGCGCACGCTGTCCGGGTCGTTGATCGTGTCGGTCTGTGCGCGCAGCGCAACCGGTGAGTGCCAGGGGCCAAAACCGACGCCCTGGCCGGCGAAGCTGTCGCCGCACACCTGCAGGATCCCACTCGGGAATTCCATGAACTCGCACAGGTCCGTCGCGCCGATCCCGTAATCGCGTGTCGGAGTGCCGGTTCCCGCGACCGGCCCAAGGCGGCTGACCTGGCCCGGCGCAAGCGGGGACAGGACCGGCTCCGGGATCGGTGCGGGCGGATCCGCGAACGCAGGCGGGGCGATCACGCAGCCAATGGCAAGCAAGGCCAAGCCAGCAAGTCGTCGGCGTGCGCTCATCGCCGCACAGCGTAACGGCGGTATCGGTGCCGCCGCGCGCGTACGGTCATCCGGGTGGCGATGTTCGTGCACCTGGCCCCGGCCGACAAGGCTGCACACATCCGGCGGGTGGGCCTGACGGCGGTGCGCCGCAGCTGGGGTCGTGGGGTCTTCACCGTGCCGATGCTGCCGAACTTCGATGTCACCCATCAGTGGGTGCGCGAACTCAAGCGATGGAAGCAGACCCGCACGATGGTCGCTGTCGACGTGCGGATCCCCGACGACGAACCGGTGCTCGTCGGGCACTACGCGCGGCCAGTTCTGGAGGTGCCCGCCGCGAAAGCCGTGAAGATCGTGATGGATGCCGACGATCCACGGGGCTATGAGGTGATCGTGCCGCGCGCGATCAGGCCGAACGAGATCCACCGCATTCGCGAGGTGCCTCAGAAAGTCGGGTGGCGCTACTTCCCCGACGCGCACGGCAGGAAACCGTGCGGCTGCCCGGTGTGCCTCCAGCGAGGCCAGCGCGGCGCCAAGAAGATCCGCGAGGCCTACGAGCGGGAGTGATGATGCCGTGTCGCGTATCTTTCTGAGCCATTCCAGCCTGGACAACCGCGAGGCGATCGCATTGCGCGAGTGGCTCATTGGCCAGGACCCACCCTTGGCGGGTGAGATCTTCCTGGACTTGCATCATGTCTCAGGGGTCCAAGCGGGTGTTCGCTGGAAAGACGCGCTACGCCAGGCCAACGCTCGATGTGAGGCAGTCATCTGCCTGCTGTCGCCCAATTGGGAGGCTTCGAATGAGTGCCGGACGGAGTACCGATTCGCCGAGTATCTGAACAAACGAATATTTTCGGCGCGGATTGCCACGCTGACCGGGGAGGACCCCACTCGCGATTGGCAGCAGGTCGACCTGGTCGGCGACGGCCCAACGACTTCGGTTGACCTTCAGGATGGCGGCGAGCCGGTCAGGTTTTTGTCCGAGGGCCTGCATCGGCTGCGACAGGGGATCGTTGGCGCGGGCATAGCCGCGGAGACGTTTGTGTGGCCGCCACCGAAAGAGCCGAATCGGGCACCGTATCGGGGTTGGGAGCCGCTCGAAGAGGTCGACGCTGCCGTGTTCTTCGGTCGCGACGCGCAAATTCTGCGGGGCGTGGACGCGTTGCACGGCATGCGTAAATCCGGCGAGACGTTGTTCGTGGTCCTCGGGCCGTCGGGAACGGGCAAGTCGTCGTTTCTGCGCGCCGGACTGTTGCCGCGACTGCGCCGAAGCGATCGCGACTTCGTGGTGCTCGATATTGTGCGTCCCCAGCGCGGAGTGTTGACCGGTGTCACGGGATTGGCCGGGTCTATTCACAAGTCGCGCAACCGCTTTGGTTTGAGAACGCCCAAGCTAGCGGAAATCAAGCGTGCGTGCTCGGACGGTAATGTGGCACGCCTCCGGCAGTGGTTATCCGAGATACAACGGGAAGCCAGTGCCCGGCTCCTCACCGAAGCGGGGGAGCCGCCGTTGCCGACGCTGGTGGTACCAGTCGATCAGGCGGAGGAACTCTTCGGCGTCGACGCCGGCTCCGAGGCGTCGCTGTTCACCGGGTTGATCGCCGAGCTGAGCCACGACGAACAGGGAAGCGCTCACCGGTTGGGGTTGGTCGTCGCGCTGACCATCCGCACTGACCGATATCAAGCGCTGCAGAACATCCCAGAGCTTGCCGACGTCGGCAGCGTCGTATTCGACGAACTCCGGCCGATGCCCCGAACCCAGTTCCTGCAGGTCATCACCGGGCCTGCCGCCCGGGCTACCCAGGCGGGCCGCCCGCTTCGGCTGGAGCCCGCACTCGTCCAAACGTTGCTCGACGACTGCACCGAGGGTGCGGACACATTGCCGCTGTTGGCGTTGACGCTCGCGCGGCTGTACGAGGACTATGCCACCGCGGCCGACGACGACGCCGACGGCGCACTGCCTGCGGCGAATGAAGAGACTCCCACCCTGACCGTGGCCGACTACGAGTCGATGGGCGGCATGCGAAGCGTTGTTCGCACTGAAATCGACGAACTCTTGTCGCCGGACCTATCTCAGCGCCAGCAGGAGTTGGAGTTGCTGCGGTCCGCTTTCATCCCATGGTTGGCCACGATCAATCGCGACAACGATCAGCCGATGCGCCGGCTGGCTCTATGGGACGACTTACCCGCTAGCAGCCACCCACTCCTACAGAGATTTGTGGCTAAACGGCTGTTGATCAAGGACAACCGCGACGGCGCGGAGATCGTCGAAGTAGCGCTGGAAAGCCTTCTGCGCCAATGGGATGACCTCGCCTCGTGGTTGTCCGAAGAACGCGAGAGCCTGAAAGTTGCTGACGCGCTTGAACGTGCCGCCGCCGACTGGCAGGCCAGCGGCCGGAATCAAGCGTGGCTGCTGGAGGGCAGCCGACTGGCTGAGGCAGAAGCGCTCGTCGCCAAACCGGGGTTCCAGGCCCGCCTCGAATCGACCCGCGAATTCCTGCAAGCCTCCCGCGCCCGTGAAGACGCACGCGTCGATGCCGAAAAGCGCCGCCAGGAAGCCGAACTGAAGAACGCGCGAGAAAAACAACAAGCCGCCGAGGCACTCGCCGCCGCCGAGACTCGCGCTAAGCACGAAGCAGTAAAGCGCTCGCGGATACTGCTGACGATGCTCGCGGTCACGCTCGTGATCGCGGTGGTGGCAGGGGTTCTCTACGTGAAGGCCGATCGCGCCACGAACGAGGCGAATTCCCGTCTGCGCGAATCCACCGCTTTGCGCCTGGTGGCTCAAGGGCTGTCGATGATCTCCGATGAAATGCCCGGCGGAGAGGTCCTCGGGGTACAGCAGCTGTTGGCCGCGCACGAACTGGCTCCGCAGTTGGCCGACAGCGCACTGGCTGATGCCGTGATGAAACGGCGCGGTGTGGCCAGGATTCTGTCGGTTCCCCCGCGCGATGGGCAGACCTCGGCTGTGCACAGCGTGGCGATGAGTCACGACGGGCGCCTCATCGTCGCCGGGAGCGACGATTCGACACTGCGAGCATGGGACGCCGAACCCGGTGCGAAACTCAAGGAGTCCAACGTCGGTAATAAGGGCCCGATTTGGAGCGTCGCGATCAGCCCTGACAACAAATGGATCGCGGCGGCCAGCGGTGAGCAGATAATCCAGCTGTGGGATCCGACCCGCGGAGAGCAGGGTCCCACGATGAAACACGACGCGGCGGTCCACAGCGTCGCGTTCAGCCATAACAGCCAACGCATCGTGACGGGTAGTGACAACGGCGCGGTGCGGATATGGGACACGAATGGAAAAGAGGGACCTAAGGTCGCGGGGCACGAGCGCGGAACCGTAGTTCGCAGTGTGGCTTTCAACAACACCGACGATCTGATCGCGTCGGGAGGCAGTGACGGTTTCATCCGGTTGTGGGACGCCAATAGCGGAGCGCAAGTCGCCCCGAAAGACGTTGCGGCGAAAGACAAGGGCTCACCAGCGCTCAGCGTCGCGTTCAGCTCCGACGGCAGCCGGATCGCAGTCGGGCGCCTCGATGGCACGATCCAGCTCGTCGACGGCCACGGTCTGCAACCGCTGTCGGAGCCTTTCGTGGCACATCCCAAAGCCGTGAACAGCGTTGCATTCAGCCCTGACGGTGCGCGAATCGTCTCTGGCAGCGTGGATAACACGGTCAAAGTGTGGAATGCGCAAACCCGGGCGCTTGTCGGCGATCCTTTGACGGGGCACCAGGGTGAGGTCACCAGTGTCGCGTTCAACAGTGCCGACGGCACGCAGATCGTGTCCGGGAGCGCCGATGGGACTGTGCGGGAATGGAACACGGCGTTGGGGTTGCCGCTTCCGGGCGAGCAGGGAATCATCCACACGGTTGCCTTCAGCCACGATGGAAATGTCTTTGCGTCCGGTGGTGACGACGGGACGCTCAAGCTGTGGGACACACGGACCGTCACATTGCGCAGCCCGCCATTGGGCGCTGCCGTGCCTGACGGTCAAAACGCCGTCAGGAGTGTGGCATTCAGTCCGGACGACAGCCGCATCGTGTCGGCAGGTCGGGACGGAGCGGTTCGTGTGTGGGATCTCAAGGCCGGTAAGCCGCCGATCCCGTTGCCTATGGCGACCCCTGATGGCCAGCCAGTGCCGGGTGGCTTCACCATCCCGGGTGATCCGCGCATCATCGGCGATTCGGACAGTGTCCAAAGTGTCGCATTCAGTCAAGACGGTTCCCGAATCATCTCCGGTGGAAACGACGGTGCGTTGCGGATGTGGAATGCCACGTCACTGCAACCGATCCGGGCGGTGTATGCCAGCCATCCGCTGTGGAGTGTGGCGGTCAACCCGAACGAGCCAGAAATCCTCACCGCGTCGGGAGGCTACGACAATTCACTGCAGCTGTGGGACGCGAACTCTCTCACCCCGAAAAACGCTCCTATGGTTGGCCATAAAGGGTATCTGCTGTATGACGCCGGCTATAGCACTGACGGTAAAAGCATCGTATCGGGCAGCAACGACGGATTTGTCCGAGTCTGGAATGCGCAGACTCGCGAAGTAACGCAACAGTTGAGCGTTGATCAGAATGCCGCCATCACCGTTGCTTTCGCACCCAACGGGCAGTGGATCGTCTCCGGGGGGAACGACAACACACTAAGGCTTTGGGACACAGAGAAATACAAACCAATCGGCGGACCCGTCGAAGGCCACACATCCTCGATACTGACCGGCGCAGTCAGACC
>NZ_JAVHWM010000137.1:0-12089 GCF_032159765.1 Mycobacterium sp.
CAGTTCCCGCACCCAGTCCCGACGCGCGTGCCGTCGTCACCGGAGCATCCCAGAACATCGGCGAAGCGCTGGCCACCGAACTGGCGGCCCGGGGCCACCATCTGATCATCACGGCGCGCCGCGACGATGTGCTCAACGCGCTGGCGACGCGGCTGACCGACCGCTACGGGGTCACGGTTGAGGTGCGCCCGGTCGACCTTGCCGACGCCGCTGAACGGGAGAAGCTGTGCGACGAACTGGCGTCGCGCAACATCTCGATCCTGTGCGCGAATGCCGGGACGGCGACGTTCGGGCCCGTTGCGCGTCTTGACCCGGCCGAAGAGAAGGCGCAGGTGGCGCTGAATGTCCTTGGCGTTCATGACCTTACGCTGGCCGTGCTGCCCGGGATGGTTGAGCGGGGTGCGGGCGGCATCCTGATTTCCGGCTCGGCCGCAGGCAATTCGCCGATCCCGAACAACGCCACCTATGCGGCGACGAAGGCATTCGTCAACACGTTCAGCGAATCACTGCGTGGTGAGCTGAAGAAGGCGGGCGTGCACGTCACGCTGTTGGCGCCGGGGCCGGTGCGGGAGTCGCTGCCCGAACAGTCGGAGCAGTCGCTGGTGGAGAAGCTGATCCCGGATTTCCTCTGGATCTCAACGGAATACACCGCGAAGCTGTCGCTGGACGGGCTCGAGCACAACAAGATGCGGGTGGTGCCCGGGGTGACCTCGAAGGCGATGTCGGTGGCCACCGGGTACGCGCCGCGCTCGATCGTGGCGCCGATCGTCGGCGCGGTGTACAAGAAGCTCGGCGGCGGCTAGCGCTTTTGCCGCGAAATAGCATTCCATGTAGTGATTCCGGCCAATTGACTACCGTGGCTTCTATCTCGCGACGGCCTAGCGGCGGCGGCGGCCCGTGCCGAAGACGCTTCGGGTGATCTCGCGGCCAGCGACGGTGCCCGCCGAGCGCATTGCGCTCTTGAACGCGGAGCTGCCGAACACCGACTCCCAGAAGCCCGGCACCGGTTTCGACGCCTTCTCCTTGGTCGGCGGAGGCTCGTACGGCGGCGGCATCGACGGATCCTGCTGCGGCGCACCGGCTTCGGGCGGCGGGGCCAGTTTGGCAGCCAGGATCTCGTATGCAGACTCGCGGTCGATCGTCCGACCGTACTTCGGATGCAGCGAACTGCATTCTGCGGCCGTCTTTATCGCGTCGTTGCCGATCGTGTCCATCAGCGAGCGTGGCGATCGCATCCGCGTCCACGCGACCGGCGTCGGCGCGCCCTTCTCGGACAGCACGGTGACGATGGCCTCACCGATGCCCAGCGACGTCAGCGCCGACTCGAGGTCGTAGACCTGGGTCTTCGGGTAGGTGCGGACGGTCTTGGACAGTGCCTTCTGGTCGTCGGGGGTGAACGCGCGCAGCGCGTGCTGGATCCGGGCGCCAAGTTGCGAGAGCACTTCGTTGGGCACGTCGGTGGGCAGCTGCGTGCAGAAAAACACGCCGACGCCCTTGGAGCGGATCAGTTTGACGGTCTGCTCGACTTGCTCGAGGAATGCCTTCGATGCGTCGGCGAAGAGCAGATGGGCCTCGTCGAAGAAGAAGACCAGCTTGGGCTTATCGACGTCGCCGACCTCCGGCAGAAAAGTGAACAGGTCCGCGAGCACCCACATGAGGAACGTCGAGAACATCACCGGCCGGGCGGCCTGAGCACCGACTTCGAGCAGCGTGATGACGCCGTGGCCCTTCGAGTCCGTGCGCATCAGGTCGTTGGGGTCCAGTTCCGGCTCCCCGAAGAACGTGTCGGCGCCCTCAGCCTCGAGGTTGACCAACGCGCGGAGGATCACCCCCGCGGTGGTTGCCGACACCGCGCCGAGTGCCTTGAGCTCGGGCTTGCCCTCGTCGCTGGTGAGGAAGGAGATCACCGCCCGAAGGTCTTTGATGTCAAGTAGCTGTAGGCCCTTCTGATCCGCCCAGTGGAAGATCAGCCCGAGCGTCGACTCCTGGGTTGCGTTGAGCCCCAGCACTTTCGACAACAGAATCGGACCAAAGCTGGAGATGGTGGCCCGCACCGGGACGCCGACCCCGCTGGTGCCCAGCGACAGGAACTCGACGGGGAAGCCGGTGGGCGTCCAGTCGTCACCGGTGTCCTTGGCCCTGGCCGCCGTCTTGTCGTTGGCGACGCCCGGGCGGCACAAGCCGGACAGGTCGCCCTTGATATCGGCCATCATCACCGGCACCCCGGCGGCGGACAACTGCTCGGCCATCACCTGCAGCGACTTGGTCTTGCCGGTGCCGGTTGCCCCGGCGACGAGGCCGTGCCGGTTGACGGTGGCCAACGGAATGCGGATGCGAGCGGTCGGGTCGACGGTGCCGTCGACGACCACTGTCCCCAGTTCGAGCGCCTGGCCGTCGAATGCATAGCCGGCGGCGATCTGCTGGGCGGGCGAGGTTGACGATTCTGTACTCATCGCTCCCAGAGCCTACTGTTGAGCGCCATGCGAGATGAACTCGTTTGGATCGACTGCGAGATGACCGGCCTTGACCTGGGCCGCGACCGGCTGATCGAGATCTCGGCGCTGGTCACCGACGGTGATTTGAACGTCCTCGGCGAGGGTGTCGACGTGGTGATCCACACCGACGAGGACGCGCTGTCCCAGATGGTGGATGTGGTCGCACAGATGCACACCCGCTCGGGCCTGATCAACGAGGTGCGGGCGTCGACCGTCGACGTGGCGCAGGCCGAGGCCATGGTGCTCGACTACATCCGCGCCCACGTTCCCCAAGCGAAAACCGCTCCGCTGGCGGGTAATTCGATCGCCACCGACCGCGGCTTCATCGCCCGCGACATGCCTGCGCTCGAGGACTACCTGCACTACCGCATGATCGACGTCAGCTCGATCAAGGAACTCTGCCGGCGGTGGTATCCGCGGATCTACTTCGGGCAGCCCGAGAAGGGACTTGCACACCGGGCGCTGGCCGACATCCACGAGTCGATACGAGAGCTGAAGTTTTACCGCCGCACCGCGTTCGTGGCGCCGCCGGGGCCGTCGACGGGTGAGATCGCGGCCATCGCCGCGGAGTTGGGCGGTGCGGCCTCGTTGACGGATAAGAATTCGGCTCCGGAGGCCACCAGCGGCTAGTATCGCCTTCGCCGCGCGCACTGCGTGTGCGGCGATGGTGGGTGTAGTTCAGCTGGTAGAACGCCAGGTTGTGGTCCTGGAGGTCGCGGGTTCGAGCCCCGTCACTCACCCCAACAGGTCAAACGCTGGCCGGACTTTCGCCGCGCGAGGGTCCTCAGCGAGCGTTGTCCTCGTCGGACGACTTCGCCTCTTCCCAATCCACCCACTCCGGCGGCGCCAGGCGCGGTACCGGTCCTTCCACGATCGACAAATACGGCGCCGCGTTGCCAATCGGTTCCGGCAACCCCTTGGCTCGAAGGCGACGGATGAAGACGACGACGACGATGCCAATCGCGATCGCCAGCCACCCAAGAAGGACGATGCCGACGATCGGATTCACGACGTTATCGTACGACGGATTCTCGCCCGCCCGAGTGGTTTTCGGCCTGGTAGGCGGATGTCCACCACACGCGTTCCCGCCCGATGACACCTTCCAAGAATTCTCCAAGGGGTCCACTGCAGGGTCACACCATGAAGCGAACCGTCCGGATAGCAACGGCTGTGCTGGTGTCAGGTGGTCTCGGTCTGGCAGCTCTGGGAGTCGGTGCGGGCACCGCCCAGGCGACGGGGCGCCCGTATTGCCCAAGCGATCCGCCCAACTGGGCACCGGGAGGCCCACCGAGTACGAGCTTCGTGCACTGGGACTGGAACGTCTGCCACAACTATCACTACGGACCTACCGGTGTCGTCGACGAGGACACGGGGTTCATCTGGTTGTACCCCACCGGGCCGATACCGCCCGCAGGTCCGCCCGCACCTCCGGGCCCCGCACCTGGCTGCCCGCCCATCAGCATTCCGTTCTTGGCCCCGGCACAGTGCGGCGGCCTCTGAGAGCGCCGCGTCAGAGGGCTAGGCCGGATTTCTCTCCTTGCGCTGCGCGCGCCGGGCGGCGAACACCTCGGCCCAGGACGTCACGTCGGGGTTATCCCTGAGTAGCGCCCGTCGCTGACGCTCGGTCATCCCGCCCCAGACCCCGAATTCCACCCGGTTGTCGAGCGCGTCGGCGAGACATTCGGCAATCACTGCGCAGTCCCTGCATATCGCGGCTGCCTTCTTCTGTGCCGCACCGCGGACGAAGAGGTCATCGGGATCGCGCGAAAGACATCGGGCCTTCGACACCCAGGCAAGGCGGGCTTCAGCGGCCGTCAGTATCGAGAACGTCATTCGCCGATCTTGGTGGCATCAGCCGAAGGGCGAATAGAGTAGCCGACTACTCAATTTCTCCGAATCGTTACGCCCGGACCCACCAGTAGGTGACCCACGCCCTGTACTCGGCGGCCCGTTCCTCCCGCGGAAATGGCTCCCGGCGGCCCGACCTAGATGTTGGCGTTACCGGCCTTCCACTGCTCCCACGGAATGTTCCAGTCGCCGAGCCCGTCGGTGCCCGGCAGAATCGCACCGAGCGTGTTTGCGATCTCGACGATGTCGCCGCGTTTCGTGTTGTTGTAGAACCAGATTGCGTTACTCGGACTGACGTTCAGACATCCGTGACTGGTGTTGGTGTTACCTTGCGCACCCACGGACCAGGGCGCCGAATGCACGAAGATCCCGCTGTAGGAGATCTGTGTCGCCCAGTCGACGTCGGTGCGATATCCGTTGGGAGAGTTGACCGGAACGCCGTAGGTCGATGAGTCCATCACGATGTGGGTGAATCGGTCTCCCACGATGTAGACACCGTTGTTGGTCGGCGTGCTGTTCTTGCCCATCGAGGTGGGCATCGTCTTGATCACTTCGCCGTTGCGGCGCACTGTGACCATCTTCGTGTTGTCGTCGACGGTGGCGATCACCTCGTCGCCTATGGAGAAGTGGGTCTTGACGTCCTCCTGACCGAACAGACCGTCACCCATGTCGACGCCGTAGATGTCGACAAGGACGTCTACCTGCGTCCCCGGCTTCCAGTAAGTCGCAGGGCGCCAACGCAATTCGTGATTGTTCAGCCAGTAGAACGCGCCCTCGACCGGGGGGTCCGTCTTGATCTTGACCGCTTGCTGCGCAGCCAGCCGATTCGGGATGTTTTCGTCGAACCGGATGGCCAGGGGCTGGCCGACACCCACGACCTCGCCGTCGTTCGGCAAGACGTACGCCGACGTCAGGTTCTGCGGCGAGTGCGTCTTGAACGTCATCTGCTGGCGCGTTACCCCGCTCAGGCCCAGTGCTTCCGCGGAGAGCGTGTATTGCTTGTTGAAGCCGAGCGGCTCGGTGGTCGACCAAGTGAGCCCGTCCGGGGAGAGTTGCCCATCGACCTGCTTGCCGTCGGCGCGGGACATGGTGACCGCGCCGAGCACGCCATCACCCGCCGTGACCGTCACGGGCTGATCGACGGCGACGCCGACGGCGCCGTCCGTGACGGAGGCCTGCAGTTTCGGAACCAGCAGATCGGCATACGGCGTGCCTTTGTTGGTGATCTGCTTCGGGGGCTGGGGCGCCGAGTCAGTGCCGCATGCGGAGGCACCGAAAAAGAGCGCAGGCATGAGCGATAGCGCCGCCAGCAGGGACACATACCGACGCGGACGGGTCACGGAACGGACCTGCCACATACCTCACTCCACCTCACTGCATAGCAAACTCGGACGGTTTCTGGCAGTAGTCTAAGGGCAATCCGACCACGCGGCGCGCCACCGCGCGCGTCGGGAGGACCCTAGAACGCCGGATTTTCGCCGAGGCACGCCAGCCTGTTATCCTGCCCTGTCGACGCGCCGTTAGCTCAGTTGGTAGAGCAGCTGACTCTTAATCAGCGGGTCCGGGGTTCGAAACCCTGACGGCGCACTCACAAATGTCGGATGGCATCGGCTCGGGCCACCGCCGTAACGTCGACGGCATCTGCTGCGAGATATGCAGGGGGATGTGAGCCGGAACTGATCGGTTATCGCCTGTAACGCGAGGGATGCGGGTTCGAGTCCCACCGGGCATACGCCTGTAGCTCAACTGGCAGAGCTCTTGAGCCCCGGTTGGTACAACACGCCCACATCCCCCAAGAAAAGCCGTCGACGGTACGGCGGTGTCCGCGCTACTGTGAGCGGCCCGACAATTTTTACAGCAAGCTTCGTCGGGGATGTGGGCCGGAGCTAGTCGGTTAACTCCTTCTAATCAATTTTTCCGGCTGGCGGTAACACGCTCACATCCCCGGTGTAACAACAACATTCGCGTGCGATGTGCGCCGGATGTGATCGGTTATCTGGCGTCTACAGGTTCGATCCCTGCGCCGGTCACAGCAACACGCCCACGTCGGCTAACGCGACAACCAAAAGGAACCCACCGTGGACTCACTCGGCTCGATCAACACGCGGCGCACGCCGCAGAGCGATCGTGCCGACGCGCGCCAAGAGCCCAACGCGGCCGGTGGTTTCACGTTCACGGTCGACGACCGTGCGCGGTTGCAGCGCTTCTTGACGCTGGGCACCGAAGGCGGCACGTATTACGCGCAGGCGCGAGAGCTGGCACGGGACAACGCTGATGTCGTATTCCGCGCCGCCGCAACCGATCCGATCGCATTGGTCCGCCAGATCGTCGAGGTGTCGACGGCAGGCCGCGCGCCGCGGCAGAATCCTGCCCTCTTCGCGTTGGCCATCGCCGCGTCCGCTGACGACGTAGACGGTCGCCGTGCCGCACTCGACGCACTGCCTCAGGTGGCGCGCACCGGCACCCACCTGTTCTTGTTCGCCCGCTACGTCGAGCAGTTTCGTGGGTGGGGCCCGACGCTGCGAAAGGCCGTGGCCCGCTGGTACACCGAGATGCCCGTGGACAAGCTGGCCTACCAGCTCGTCAAGTACCGTCAGCGCGAGGGCTGGAGCCACCACGACGTCCTCCGGCTGGCGAGCCCCAGCGGTGTCACCGCGCCGGACCGTCGGATGGCGCTGAACTGGGCGGTCCGCAAGGGCTTGGCAGATTACCCCGACCGCGACGCGGGTGCTGGACAGCCACCGCTGCCGACGGCAGACACCGTCCCCGAATCGCTGGCGATCATCGCCGACTTCGAGGACGCTCAGGCGGCCACGGCGGCGCAGGGCTGGCTCGACGTCATCGCGCGCGGCCACGGGTTGTCCTGGGAGATGCTGCCCGACGCAGCGCTCAACGAGCCGCAGGTGTGGCACGCGCTGATCGAACAGGGGCTGCCACAGACCGCGTTGATGCGGCAGCTGCCCCGGCTGACGCGGCTTGGTGTGCTCACTGGCGACACACTGCGCGCGGTTGCAGAGCAGCTGCAGGACTCGCAGCGGCTGATCCGGGCCCGCGTGCATCCGATCAATGTACTTGTCGCGCAGCGCACGTACGCCAGCGGCAAATCGGCTCGCGGGGAAGGCATCTGGAGCCCCATCCCGGCGATCAGCGACGCGCTGGACAGCGCTTTCTACAACGCCTACGGCGCGGTCGAGCCGGCGAACAAGCGGACGTTGCTTGCGCTGGACATCTCCGGCTCGATGGGATCGTCGGTATCCGGTTTGCTGCTGTCGTGCCGGGAGGCTTGCGCGGCACTCGCGATGGTGACGGCCGCCACCGAACCCGACCATCAGATCGTCGGCTTCACGGACGGCAAAGCCGGCGATTACAGGGGCGACTGGCGGGCCAACACTGTGCTCTCCCAGCTCGACATCAGCCCGCGTCGCCGGCTCGACGACACCTGCCGCTACACCGCGGGATTGCCGATGGGTGGCACCGACTGCGCCTTGCCAATGGTGTGGGCGCTGCAGAACCGGGTCGAGATCGACACGTTCGAGATCCTGACCGACAACGAGACCTGGTTCGGCTCAATTCATCCGCACCAGGCGTTGCGCGAGTACCGGGAGAAGATGGGAATCAACGCGCGGCTGGTCGTGGTGTCGATGACGGGCACGCGGAACTCGATCACCGATCCGAACGATCCGTTGACGCTGGATGTTTCAGGGTTCGACGCCACCGTTCCGCAGTTGATTGCCGACTTCTCGCGCGGCGATCTGTGACCGCCCAGGGTTGACCCCCGGCGTGCAGGCATTTGGCGCCGTTTTGCCTCATCAGGCAACGCATCCTGCCCGGATGTGCGGTGCGCTGCCCATTACCGGCGTGACACGCTTGAGTAGAGACCGAGCGGATGACGTCGGAGGTGCGCTGTGTCGAATGCCGCTGCAGCGCACGACGTTCCAGACAGCGACCGACGCAGTACAACCCGCGTCGCCAACCCGCCGGCCGCCGCTCGCCGCCCTGCCCCTGCCGCAGGGCCTGCGGCGTTGCTGCACCTGCAGCGCGCGGCAGGCAACCGTGCGGTCAGCGGCTTGATGGCCGCCCGCGCACAACCCGCCACTGACACTGGCGGCCCTGCGCCGGAATCCGTACCCGCGACCGTCGAACCGCTGCCGGGCGGGTCGGGCACCCGGCCGCTCCCGTCCGTCCCCTCCCTGGGTGCCGCGCCGCCGCCTCCCCCTGCCGGGGGTAGCGATCCGCTGCCGCCGTCGGTCGCGGCCACAGTCAGCGGTCTCGGGGCCAACCTGCTGCGAGCGGCGATGTCACCGAAAGCGCCCGCACCTTCCACCGCTGGTGCACCGCTGTCGAGCCTCGGCGGCGGCGAGCCACTCCCGGCCGAGATCCGTAGTCCGTTCGAGCGTTCCTACGGATATGACTTGTCCCCCTTGCGTGTTCACCGCGGCCCGGTCGCGCAGCGCGCCGCCGAAGCCGCCAACGCTGCGGCGTTCACACTGGGCGACCACATCGTCGTCGGGGGCGATCTCGACCTCAGCGGCCAAGCCGGGCGGCACATCCTGGGCCACGAAGTTGCGCACGCGGTGCAGGGGCGGCTCGGGCCGGGATCAGGCTTCTCGGGCCGGGTCAGCGATCCGTCCTGGGCCTCCGAACGCGAAGCCGAGCGCGCCGCGGCTGCCGCGGCATCCGGCCAGCCGTATCGCATCACCCAGGCCAGCGGTCCTGATCTCCACCGGATCGCCCCGTGGCTGATCCTGGCCGGGATCGGCCTGATCGCAGGCGCGATCATCTGGGCCGCATCGGACAGCCCCGAGGAGAACCAGAGGCGTCATCAGACCGGCGCTGAGAACCCCGCCGACGAAATATGGGCGCTGATCCCGATTTATGGATCGATGCAGCAGATCAAGGAAGCCGAGTCCTATTTCCAGCGTGTGCTCGGCGTCGGGTTCCTGATGCTGGACTGCGTCACCCTCGGTAGCGCAGGCATCGCCGGGCGCGCGCTGCTGAAGGCACCCGGCGCGCTGCTGCGCACGGTGGCCACGCGGCAGGGAGAAAAGCTGGTCATCCGCGAGGGCGGCGAGATCGCCACCGAGGCGATGCTGAAGGAGACCGGCGCGACCGTCAGTCGTGAAGGGGGCACGGTGCTGGCGTCGCAGGCCGCGGCCTCGACCGAGATGCTGGACGCACTCAAGCGAGGAAGCATGGTCGTCGCCACCGAAGGCGGCCTCAACCATGCGGTGATCTACGCGCGCAACGCCGCCGGCCAGGTGATCAAGGTGCACGGCGGCCCTCTGCGGGTGATCTTCGAGGAAGGCGGCAGGGAGATCTCGAAGAAGACGACGCAGAGCATGGCCAAGAAGGTGAACGCCTACCTGATCGTCGAGGCCGCCGAGGCTGCGGTCCCGATCGAGGAAGCGGTGTCGCAGGTATCCAAGGGCGGTCCTGCCGCACTGCGCTGGATCGGCGGCAACCCGACCAGCTGCGGCATCATGCAGGGCGCTCTGCTGGAGGCCAGCGGATTGTCGGCGGAAACGGCCGGCAAGCTGCTTCCCGCGGGCGGCGCGGCAGGCCGGATGCTGCCGATCACCATTCTCGACCAGATGCTCTCCTCGGGGCGGGGCTTGCGGATCGTCGAAGGCGGCATGTCGCGGATCATCGGCGGCACCCTGATCCAGGGCGGGGTGCTCGGGGTTGGCGGCGCGGTCGGTCCGACCGCGTCCACGGCGCTGCGATTCATCGTCAACGAGGCGACAAAGGACGAGCCGGGACCCGACGATTCCAGTGGGGCTGTGGCACCGTCGAAGGACTCGGCGAACTACCCCGACGCCCGCACCGCCGAATCCGACGGTGCGGCCATCGCGATCGTGAACAAGTACGGCCGCGTCCTGGTGGGTCCGGTGTCGACGGTGAGAGCAGGTCTGCCGGACACGGTGACGGGCTGGCTGGTCAGCAGTCCCGCGTTCCATCAGGCTGTCGGCAAATCGCTGATCCATTTGGGCATGGCCCCTGAAACGGCAAACGCCATCGTCGCCTGATACCGACGTCGTCGCCGGTCGCAGGCCGAGATCGCCCTCACACGACGCAGCGATTGCGGCCCTGGGGCAATTGCTCTAGGTTTGCTAGCAGAACGTCGGGAGGATCGGCCGCCGTGCCGGTACTCCCAGCGTAAGCAGCTGTAAGGGGCGGCTTGTGGCCGCTGGGGAATAGCGAACTAGGGTTACTACGTAATGTCAGCGGGTCGCTCCGAGGGGTTGGAGCCCAACCGCCCGAAGGATGTCGATGGCGTAGCTGAGCAATCAGCTGCGCCGACCCACCGCGAGCCTCACACGTTGTACACCTGCAGCCGACTGGGCCGCGTCGCCAATCCCCCTCGAGCCACGAGCTTCAGTGAGTGGTGGCGGCGGCGCACGGGCCGTCAGTAGCTCAGCGGTTCCGGATCCGGCGGATTACCAGGACGACGGTCAGCGTGCCCGCGCCGGCGAGTGCGAGTGCGACAGGCGGACGCTTGATGAACCCGACGACGGCTTGCTTGATATCAGCGACGATCCGTTGCGGATGCGCCCGCTCGGTCAGCGAGTCGACGGTGGCAGCCAGCTCGTCGCGGGCGCGGTCGATGTCGGCCTTGATGGCTTCGGGGTCACGCTGCGCCACAGTGTCCTCCCGTGTCCTTCGCGGACTCCGCGATTTGAAAGCTTGCTGCCCTGCCGCACTACCCTAGATCAGCCTGCCGTACACCAGCGTGCGGGGACTCGACGAAGGGAACGAGATGACGGCGACCGCACGGCTCGAGGTGGGCGACAAAGCCCCCGCGTTCACCCTGGAGGACGCCGACGGCAAGAAGGTGTCGCTGGCCGATTACCGCGGGCGAAAGCTCATCGTCTACTTCTACCCCGCGGCATCGACGCCGGGATGCACCAAAGAAGCCTGCGACTTCCGCGACAACCTGCATGACCTGAACAACGCGGGCCTCGACGTCGTTGGCATCTCCCCCGACAAGCCGGCCAAGCTCGCGAAGTTCCGCGACGCGGAGGGGCTGACGTTTCCGCTGCTGTCCGACCCCGACCGCAAGGTGCTCGAGAAGTGGGGCACCTACGGCGAGAAGAAGATGTACGGCAAGACGGTGCAGGGCGTGATCCGGTCGACGTTCGTGGTCGACGAGAACGGCAAGATCGCGCTGGCGCAGTACAACATCAGGGCCACCGGCCACGTCGATAAGCTGCGCCGCGACCTGTCGGTCTAGCAGAAGAGCGGGCTGCCGAGCTCATTCGACGCCGAAGTGGAATGAAATTGGACCGCAGTCCGTTTAGCATCTCCGAAGGCGTCGGACAGGCTGACACCTCGGCAAGGGAAGACGCGAATATGACTGCGACTGAGCGAATTACTGAACTTCTCTATCGAAACCTTCAGGAGGTCTTCGGGGAGGGCGATCCAGCCCGCCGGCACGCCGCCATCGAAGAGTTCTACACAGACGACTGCGCGCTCTACGTCCCCGACGGCGTCCTCGTTGGACACGACGCACTGGACAAATTCGCGGGGGAACTACGTGCGACTCATCCCAATTTTGTCTACACACCCCATGGAGAGCCGCAGGCTCTACACAACGCGGGAATACTGGCATGGGGCTCGGGCCCGAAAAGTGAGCCACCTGAGTACACCGGGCTCGACGTTGTCGTTGTTCGCCAGAGCAAGATCGCTGCACTGTACGTCTTCCTCAATCCGAAATTGTCATCCGCCGAGTACAACATCAGGGCCACC
>NZ_JAVHWM010000144.1:0-97234 GCF_032159765.1 Mycobacterium sp.
GTTGATGAACGCGACCCGCGCACCCGCTTCGGCGATGCAGGCCTTGAGGTTGACGCTGGTGCGGCGCTCCTCGTCCATGATGCCGAGCTTGACGGTGTTCTGCGCCAGTCCGAGCATCGATTCGACGCGGCCGAACAGCTCGCTCGCGAAGGCCACTTCCTTCGGGCCGTGCATCTTCGGCTTGACGATGTAGATCGAGCCGGCGCGCGAGTTGCCGCGGCGCTTCAGGTCGACCATCGCGATCGTCACCGTGACCACCGCGTCGAGGATGCCTTCGGGGATTTCCTTGCCGCCGTCCCAGAGGATGGCCGGGTTGGTCATCAGGTGGCCGACGTTGCGGACGAACATCAGGCTGCGGCCGGGCAACGTGAATTCGCTGCCGTCGGGAGCCTTGTATTGACGGTCGTCGCTCAGCACCCGGGTGAAGCTTTTGCCGCCCTTGCTCACTTCTTCGGTGAGATCACCTCTGTTGAGCCCGAGCCAGTTTCGGTACCCGAGCACCTTGTCGTCGGCGTCGACCGCGGCGATCGAGTCCTCGAAGTCCATGATCGTGGTGACCGCGGACTCCAGGACGACGTCCTTGATGCCTGCTTTGTCGGTCTTGCCGACCGGGGCCTCCGGGTCGATGAGGATCTCGATGTGCAGCCCGTGATTGGCCAACAGCACCGACCAGGACGGGGAACCGAGCTCTCCGGTGTAGCCGACGAACTTCTCCGGGTCGGCCAGGCCGACGGTTTTGTCGCCTGAGTCACTTTCTGCTCCTCGCGTCCGCACGGCGACGTGCAGCTGGCCGTCCTCCAGCGACAGACCCGTGATATCGACCCATGACCCGGACTCCAGCGGAGCGGCATCATCGAGGAATTTGCGGGCGTACGCGATCACCTTGTCGCCGCGCACCGGGTTGTAGCTGTCGCCCTGTTCGGCGCCGTCGGTCTCCGGGATCACGTCGGTGCCGTACAGCGCGTCGTAGAGCGAGCCCCACCGCGCGTTGGCGGCGTTGAGCACAAACCGCGCATTGAGGATAGGGACCACCAGCTGCGGCCCGGCGGTCGACGTGATCTCGGCGTCCACGTTTGCCGTGGTCACCGCGAAATCCGCAGGCTCAGGCTGCAGATAGCCGATCTCTTCGAGGAACTGGCGGTAGGCGTCCTGGTCGATCGGCTCGATGACGCGCTGCCGGTGCCACTTGTCGATCTGGGCCTGCAGCTGGTCGCGGCGGGCCAGGAGATCCTGGTTCTGGGGGCCGAGATCGGCCACCACCTTGTCCACGCCGGCCCAGAACGAGTCGGGATCGATGTCAGTGCCGGGCAGCGCCTCGTTGTTGATGAAGTCGTACAACACCTTGGCCACCCGCAGGTTGCCGGTCGCCACCCGCTCGGTCATGAATCCTCCCCGAAGCTCGACAGGGTTGTCGTATCGACATAGCTTACCCAGCGGTAACGTCGTGTTATCCGACACGCCGCCGCGAGAGAGGCGTATGAACGCCAGGGATAAATGCGAGGCGTATTTCTTCTGCGCGGAGTGCGGCGAACTGGCGGGGCGTCTTGTGCTGTTACGCGGCGGCGAGCCGTCGACCGAACGGTCCCGGCCGGTCCTCGAGGCGCTCGCGGAAATCGACGCGATCGTCCGGCCCAGGGATCAGGCCGCGCTGGTCATCGATGCGATGTTCAGTCCGGAAAGCCTGCCCGTACTCGACCACAAACTGCCGGGTGTTGCCGCCGCGCTCGACTCGGGTGACGCCGCGGCGCTGTATGCGCTCAGCATGTCCTATGTGCCCTTCTACTGCGACCACTGCGAGGTGTCCTATTGCCAGTGGCACTGGTCGCCGCGCCGGTTCGAGGACGGCGACATCGAAGGCATCGAGGGCAATTGCCCGAAGGGCCATTTCCGCCTGTTCCGCTATTGAATCCGGTTGGCTTCCAACAGAGTCCGGCAGCGGGTGATCAACGCTTGCCGCAGCTCCGCGGCGCGTTCGGCTATCGCCGCCTGGTCGCGAACGTATTCGGCTCGGCCCGAGGCTGATTCGACGCAGATCGGCTGGTAGCCGAATTCGCGCAGGTCGTATGGGCTGGCGCGCATATCGAGAACCCTTGCATCATAGGCTAATTCGAATGCATCCAGCACCACGCCTGAGTCGATCAGCGGAAGGAGCTTGACGCCCCACTTGTAAAGGTCCATCGATGCGTGTACGCAGCCCGGCTGCTCGGTGGCGGGCTGCGCCTGCCGGGTGAGCTCGATGTTGTTGCGCGGGCGCGCGGCGTCGGTGAAGAAACGGAATGCGTCGAAATGGGTGCACCGCAACGGAAGTGACTCGACAACCGCGTCGGTGCCGCCCGCGCCGAGCCGCAAGGGCACCCCGCGATGCCTGACGTCGTCGGCGGGGGACCGGTACACCATCGCCCACTCGTGCAGCCCGAAGCAACCGAAGTGCGGGGCTCGGCCGGCGGTTGCCTCGAGCAGCCCCGCCACGAACTCGATCGTTGCGCGCCGATGCAGCAACAACTTCGGATCGACGGTGATCCCTTGGTCGGTCCGCGTGTACCCGGTCATCACCGACGCGTGCCCGCTCAGAACGACACCGAAGCCGGGGTGCCAGCGCTCGAGTTGCCCGGGCCGCAGCGTGTAGTACGTGAACAGGAAGTCGACTACGGGGTCTGCGACGCCGCCGGACCGCCGCTGCCGGTAGGGCCCCAGGATCGTCGCCACGCGCTTTCGGTGAAGGTCGCGTCGCTGCGTCCAGTCGACCTCGTCGAGAACCTCAGACACGATGCGTTCCGTCGCGCACGGTGCCCACCAGGTCCTCCACCAGATTCTCCATCGTCACGATCGCGACCACGCCGTCCCCTTGACCGGTGACCAGTGCAAGGTGGGCATTGTTGCGACGCAGATGGGACAACGCATCGGGCAACGACAGCGCCTCGGACACCTCGGGCAGTGGCCGCACGGTCGAGCTGTCGACGACGGCGTCGGGATCGTCGACGGCGGGCAGTACATCCTTGATGTGCACGTAGCCCAGAAATTTTCCCGACGCGTCGACGACTGGGAAGCGGGAGTAACCGGTCTCCACGAGGGCGTCGGTGATCGCCGCGACAGTCGGGCCGTCGCTGCCCGGGTCGACCTTCACCGTCCGCATCTTGTCCAGTGGAATCGCGACGTCGGCGACCCTGCGGTTGCGGATCTGCAGTGCCCGGGACAGCCGCATGTGCTCTTCCTGGTCGAGCAGGCCCTCCGAGCGCGACTCGGCGATCATCTCGGACAACTCGACCAGCGAAACCGTGTTCTCGAGTTCGGTCTTGGGCTCGACCCGCAGCGCCCGCACCGCCACGTGCGCACACCAGTCGTAGATCGCGATCACCCAACGCGTCGCGCGCACCCACACGAGATAGGGCGGTACGAGCAGCATCGCGGCGGACTCCGGGCCGGCGATCGCGATGTTCTTGGGCACCATCTCGCCGAGCAGCACATGCAGCACGACGACGATCGTGATCGCGACGACGAATGACACCGTATGCAGCACCGCGACGGGCACGCCGACCAGGTCGAAGGGTTTCTCCAGCAGGTGCGCCACCGCGGGTTCGCCGACGCGGCCCAGCAGTATCGAGCACACCGTGATGCCGAGCTGCGCCCCGGCCAGCATCACGGAGAGGTCCTGCCCGGCGCGAATGACCGTCACGGCGCTGCGCTTGCCCTGTTCGGCAAGGGCCTCGAGCCGGTCGCGGCGTGCCGAGATCAGCGCGAACTCGGCGCCTACGAAGAATGCATTCGCGAGCAACAGCAGCAGCGTCAGCAGAACCGAAAGGATGTCAGCGGTCACCGGCACCGCTTCCGTTGCTCTTCGCGCAAGCGCTCATCGCTTCCTTTGCTCTTCGCGCAAGCGCTCATCGGCGCTCCTGCTTGCCCAGTTCGACGAGATCCAGCTGGTCGATGCGCCTGCCGTCCATTGTGAGCACGGTCGCGCGCCAGATGACGGGGTCGTCGCCCAGATCGGGATCGAAGGCCTTGAGGTCCACCGACTCGCCCGGCGTGGGAATGCGGCCGAGCTTCTCCATGACCAGCCCGCCGATGGTCTCGTATTCGCCCTCGTGACCGCGGAATCCCGTCTGTTGGGCCACTTCGTCGATGCGCAAGAGGCCGGACACCCGCCAGCCGTCGCCCGCGCGAACCACGTCAGGTGTCGGCTCGTCATGCTCGTCGCGGATGTCGCCGACGATCTCCTCGATCAGGTCTTCCATCGTCACCATGCCGGCGATCCCGCCGTATTCGTCGGCGACGAGCGCGGTCTGCAGCCCGTTGGCGCGTATCTGCGCGATCAGCGCGTCGCCGTCGAGCGTCGACGGCACCACCTCGAGTTTGCGGGCCACCGCGGACAGCCGGGTACGGGCAAGTTCGTCGTGCGGCACCAGGAAAACCTGCTTGATGTGAACGAGGCCGATGGTCTCGTCCAGATCGCCTTCGGTGACCGGGAACCGGGAATAGCCGGTCTCCCTTGACTTTGCGACGAGGTCGACCATCGTGTCGCCGGCGTCCAGCGACTCGATCTCGGTCCGCGGTGTCATCAGCTCCTCTGCGATGCGCGAGCCGAACTGCAGCGACCGGTCGACCAATGCCGCAGTGTCTCGATCAAGCGACCCGCGCTCTGCCGAATTCCGCACCAGCGAGCCGAGTTCCTGCGGCGATCGCGCTGAACGCAACTCCTCTGCAGGCACGACGCCGAGCCGGCGAAGGATCCAGTTCGCGGCGCCGTTCGTGAGATGGATCAGCGGCGTGGACAGCAGCGAGAACAGCAGTTGCGGGCCCGCGACAACGCGAGCGGTCGGCAGCGGCCGCGCCACGGCGAGATATTGGGCCATCAGCTCGCCGAAGACCATCGACACCGACGTGGCGATCAGCAGGGCCAGCGCCAACGCGGTCCCGTCGATCCAGTTCGGCGGCACCGACATGGCAGTCAGCACCGGTTGCAGGAGCCGGGCCAACAGCGGCTCGGCGAGGAAACCGGTGATCAACGTCGTGATCGAGATACCGATCTGCGCGCCGGACAACTGGAACGACAGTGTGCGGTGAGCACGCTGCACCAGTCGATCGCGGCGGTCGCCTGCGCGTGCGTTGGCGTCGACGGTGCTGCGCTCCAGCGAGGTGAGCGAGAACTCCGCGGCGACGAAAACGGCTGTCCCAGCCGTCAGAACGACGAACGCCAGCAGGCCGAGCAGGACGACGGTGACGCTCATCGCAGGCTCGGGGGATCGCAGCCGGGCTGCGGCACGTGGTCCCTTTCACTTGGTCACGACGACGCGTCCGCGGCGCCGACGAAGCACTTATGTTATCTCGGCGGGGGGCTCGCGCTCAGCGCACGTCGTCCTACTATCAGGCCATGGATGGCTCGTGACAGTGACGATGGCGGCGCCCCCCGACAAGATCTGGGATCTGGTGGCCGACGTACGCAACACCGGCAAGTTCTCGCCCGAGACCTTCGACGCGGAGTGGCTCGACGGCGCCACCGGTCCCGCACTGGGCGCGAAGTTTCGCGGGCACGTCAAGCGCAACGAGGTCGGGCCCACATATTGGACGACCTGCCGCGTCACCGCGTGCGAGCCGGGCAAGGAGTTCGGTTTCGAGGTGCTCCTCGGCGACAGGCCGGTCAACAACTGGCACTACGGGTTCACCGCGCGCGACGGCGGCACCGATGTCACGGAGTCGTTCCGGATGACCGAATCCGCATTCACCCGGCTGTACGGGCTGAGCCCGATCGGCTATCTACGACGGCGCCGCAACCTACGGGACATGCAGAAGACGCTCGAGGGCATCAAGGCCGTCGTCGAATCGGACTGACCGCCAGGGCGTCACCAACCGCTGGGCAGGGGGTGTCCCTCGGCGAAGCCGGCCGCGGACTGCACACCCACCAGGGCAAGCTCGTGCAGCTCCGCCAAGCTCGACGCGCCGACGTACGTGCACGTGCTGCGCAGCCCTGAGGTGATGTGGTCCAGCAAGTCCTCGACGCCGCCGCGGTCGGGGTCCAGGCCCATCTTCGACGTCGAGATGCCTTCCTCGAAAAGCGCCTTGCGTGCCCGCTCGTATGAGCTGTCAGCCGCGGTGCGCGCGGCCACGGCGCGCTTGGACGCCATCCCGTAGCTCTCCTTGTACGGCTGATCATCGCGGTCGACCAACAGATCGCCCGGCGACTCGTACGTGCCGGCGAACCACGACCCGATCATCACGTTCGACGCACCGGCTGCCAGGGCCAACGCTACGTCGCGGGGATGGCGCACGCCGCCGTCGGCCCAGACGAACCCGCCCAATTGCGAAGCCGCTTGGGCACATTCGTACACCGCGGAGAACTGTGGCCGGCCCACGCCGGTCATCATTCGCGTGGTGCACATCGCGCCGGGACCCACCCCGACCTTGACGATCGTCGCTCCCGCGGTGAGCAGGTCCGTCGTGCCTTCCGCAGACACCACGTTGCCCGCGGCCACCGGCACGCCGAGGTCCAGTGAGGTCACGGCTTTGATCGCGTCGATCATCTTGGCCTGATGGCCGTGCGCGGTGTCGATGACCAGCAAGTCGACGCCCGCCTCGACCAGCTCAATGGCCTTCGCGCCGACGTCGCCGTTGATGCCGACGGCCGCCGCGATCCGCAATCGGCCCTTGGCGTCAAGAGCCGGGGTGTACATCCCCGCGCGCAGCGCGCCTCTACGGGTCAGCACCCCCGCCAGCGTGCCGTCGGGCTCGGTGAGCACGGCAACATCGACCTGGGCGTGCTCGAGCAGGTCGAACACCTGCCGCGGGTCGGTTCCTGCCGGGGCGGTGACGAAGTCGTTGAGAAGGACGTCACGCACCCGGGTGAATCTGTCGACGCCCGCGCAGACGGCGTCGGTGACGAGGCCGATCGGGCGGTCCTCGAAAACCACCACCGCGGCACCGTGTGCGCGCTTGTGAATCAACGCGCAGGCATCGGACACGGAGTCGTCAGGCTCGAGCGTGACGGGGGTGTCGACGACGAGATCGCGGCTCTTGACGAAATCGACGGTGTGCTTGACCACGGTGATGGGCAGGTCCTGCGGTAACGCGACGAGACCGCCCCGGCGGGCGACGGTTTCGGCCATCCGGCGGCCCGCGACCGCAGTCATGTTCGCCACCACCACCGGGATGGTCGTGCCCGACCCGTCGACGGTGGACAGGTCGACGTCGAAGCGCGACGCCACGTCCGAACGATTCGGGACGATGAAGACGTCGTTGTACGTCAGGTCGTAGCGGGGCGGATGTCCCTCGAGAAATCGCACATTGAAGAGTCTAGTGGTGCGCTCCTACCACCGAGCAGACGCAAAATCGCACGATATGGACGCCGGAAGTGCGACTCTGCGTCTGCTCGCGGAGATCAGGCCTCGACCTCGCTGCGGTCGCCGCTCCACAGCGTGTGGAACTTCTTGTCGGGATCGGCGTCGATGCGGCCGTAGGTGTGCGCTCCGAAGAAGTCCCGAAGGCCCTGGGTGAGGGCAGCAGGCAGGCGCTCGGTGCGCAGCGCGTCGTAGTACGACAGGGCTGAGCTGAAGCCTGGGATCGGGATGCCGAGCTGGGTGGCGGTGACGACGACGCGGCGCCAGCTGTCGATCGCGGACTCGATCGCGTCGCGGAAGTAGGGCGCCACGATCAGCGTCGGCAGATCCGGGTCCTCGTCGAACGCTTCCTTGATCCGGTTCAGGAACTTCGCGCGGATGATGCAGCCGCCGCGCCAGATGGTGGCCAGGTCGCCGGGGGTGATGCCCCAGTCGTACTCGGCGCTGCCAGCCTGGATCTGGTTGAAGCCCTGCGCGTACGCGATGATCTTCGACGCGTACAGCGCCCGGCTGACATCGTCGGTGAACTTCGCGGCGTCGCTGGGCTTTTCGCCGAGATCACCGGACGCCAGACCGGTGGTGGCCTTTCGCTGTGTGACCGAACCGGACAGCGCGCGGGCGAACACGGCCTCGGCGATGCCCGTGACCGGGATACCGAGGTCGAGCGCGGACTTCACGGTCCAGCGGCCCGTACCCTTCTGCTCGGCCTCGTCCAGGATCACATCGACCAGCGGCTTGCCCGTCTTGGCGTCGGTTTGGCGCAGCACTTCGGCGGTGATCTCGATGAGGTAGCTGTCCAGATCGCCCTTGTTCCATTCAGCGAACACATCGGCGATCTGTGGGGCCGCCAATCCGAGCCCGTCACGCAGCAACTGGTACGCCTCGCCGATCAGCTGCATGTCGGAATACTCGATGCCGTTGTGCACCATCTTCACGAAGTGGCCCGAGCCGTCCGGGCCGATGTGTGTGCAGCACGGCACACCGTCGACGTGCGCGGAGATCTCCTCCAGCAGCGGGCCGAGCGACTTGTACGACTCGGCGGGGCCGCCCGGCATGATCGACGGGCCGTTCAGCGCGCCCTCCTCGCCGCCGGAGATCCCGGCGCCGACGAAGTGCAGGCCGCGATCGCGCATGGCCTTCTCGCGGCGGATGGTGTCGGTGTAGAGCGCATTGCCGCCGTCGATGATGATGTCGCCCTTTTCGAAGACGTCGGCGAGTTCGTTGATGACGGCGTCGGTCGGGTCGCCCGCCTTGACCATAATCAGGGCGCGCCTCGGCTTCTGCAGCGCCGCAGCGAATTCGGCCATCGTCTCAGTGCGCACGAAGTTGCCCTCAGACCCGTGATCCGCCAGCACCGCGTCAGTTTTTGCTACCGACCGGTTGTGCAGGGCGACCGTGTAGCCGTGATGGGCGAAGTTACGCGCGATGTTCGAACCCATCACCGCCATTCCGGTGACGCCAATCTGCGCGGTGCCGTTGGTGTCTGCGTCTGGAGGCGTCATCGGGTGCCTTTCGTGTTCGGTTGTGGTGCAGGGCTTCTGCGTCGGGAAGGGACTACACCGCGATAAGCCGGTGCAATTCGGTCAGCCAGGGGATCGCCAAAGCGATTGTCGGGACGACCAATACGGCGGCGGCGGCCAGGTACGCGCCCGTCGCCACCAACAGACTGTTCCCACGCCCCCCGAGTCGGCGCACCCGCACCACCGTGCTCGGACCGCCCGCGGCCAGCGCGCCGGACGGCGTCGGGCCTGCGGCGCACGTTACGAGCGCCCGGGCGAGGGGAGTGGGGCCGGCGGCGCGCACCGCGGCGTCGTCGGCCAGCATCTCGACCAGCAACCGCACCGCGTCGAGCGCCCTCGCGCTGCGGACGACGCGCGGAAATGCCGCGTGCACGGCGGTGAACATCTCCAGAACCAGGTCATGACGGGCACGCAGGTGCGCGCGCTCATGACGCAGGATCGCGGTGAACTCCTTGTCGCTCAACGTGTTCAGCGCGCCCTTGCTCACCACGACACGGCTGCGCACTCCGGGCAGGCAGTAGGCCAGCGGTAGCCCGACATCGAGAACCCGTAGATGGGCGGTGCCTAAGGCGCCCCCGTCGCGGCACTCGCCCAGCAGGTCGACGAGCATGCGATGGTGGGCGCGCCGGCGCCGCGTCGCGATCGCCACCTGCAGCACCGCAACGGCGAGCCGCGCGCCGATCAGCACGGTGATGGCGAAGACAGTGATGTAGGTCAGCCAGAGCGGCAGACCGAGTGCGGCGACCTCGCTGGTGATCGTTGCCGTCGGCCGCCCGTCCGGACCTGGCACCAGCAACCGGCTCGCGATCGCGATTCCCGCGCTGAACGCCGACAAGACCGCGGCCACCGCCACCGCCTGCCACAACACCACGGCGGCACGTGGCGCACGCATCGGCCACGACGCCCGCGCCAGCATCTCCGGCACTGGACCTACGAGGAGCAGCGCGAGAAGGGCGAAGGCCAGCGCGGACACGCGGTTAGTCTCCCTCAGCCGGTGTCGGGACTGCTACTCGACGGTTGGTGTTTTTCTTCGAGTTCAGCCAACGCTCGACGCAAGGCCGCGGCTTCGTCAGCGCCCACTCGCTCAACGAAGTAGACCAGCGCCGCCTCGCGACTTCCCGAGTCGGCCGCCTGATCGAGTGCATCGACCATCAGGCCGGCCACGAGTTCGTCGCGACCATGCGTCGGGGCGTAGCGGTGAGCGCGGTCGTCGCGGTGCTGCACGACGAGGTTCTTCTTGGCGAGCCGCTGCAGGACGGTCATGATCGTCGTATACGCGAGATCGCGCTGTGCAGACAGCGCCTCGTGCACCTGGCGGACCGTTTGGGGTTCGGACGACGACCACAGGTGGTCCATGACTGTGCGCTCGAGTTCACCCAACCGCATCAACTTAGCCATGTCGTATTGCTCCTCGCGCCAACAGGGTCATGTCCTGCACGCCTTCGCTCCCAAGCCTACTACTCGGTTACTACCCGGCGTCGTACCTGTCTAGGCCGACACTCTGGCAAAACCCATCGAGCTCCGTTATGGTTAGGCTACCCTAAATTATCATTCGCTCTGCGTAGGAGGTCCCGTGACCGTGCTCGTCGACGATCCACTCGTCGCCGCAATGGTGATCGCGGATCCGCTGCCATTGCACGAATCCAGCCGCCGGCTGCGGGAACTCAATCCGGTCAGTCCGCGGGTCTACGGGGTCGCGGTCATGGCCGACGTCGGTCGGCGGCGCTGGTGGCCGCTGGCGTCTGCCCTCACCTCCGACCGGCTGCGGACGATGTATCTGGGAGCGATCGAGGAAGTCGACGGCCGCGCCGCCGCATCTCAGCTCGCCGCGACGCTGGCGTACACCGTCGTCGGCCGGGTCGCCGCTCTCGTGGTTCTGGAGGGGCGCGCCTGGGATCCTGGTTTGGAAAATCTCTGGGTGCACTCCGACTCGGAAGACGCGATCGACTGGGCGGCCGTCGTCGACGCGACATTGCGGGTGCTGCCGGACGACCCCGCCGGAGACCACAGGGCCGTGCGGCTGCCGAGCGAAGCCGCGCTGGCAATGTGGACTGCGCATCGGTGCCACCGGGCGCTGCAGCCGCTGTTCGAGCATGTGCACGTGATCAGCCGCGGGGCGGTGCCGATTTCGGCGATGTGGGCCCAGGTCGGATCGGCGCTGGTTTCGATAGCGACGCAGATTCCGGTGCTGGCCGCTTCCTGCGAGGTCGCCGGGATGCGCCGGGCGCAGGCGATGCTGGATGCGTTCGTCTCCTTTGGGCTTCCGGTTCGCGGGATCGTGCGGAAGGGCTTGCTTAATTAGGCAAGCCTTACCTATTCTCAATCAAACTGAATCGAAAGGACCGCGCCGGAGTCCTGAGGGCTGCAGTGACTCCCGGTCCATCCAAACCGGGGCCCCGCGGCATTTTGTCGCGGGGTCCCGTCTTTCGGCCGTTCAGCGGCGGTGTAGAACTCCCATGTGTCAACTGCGCCGCCGCCCGACATCAACCGGGGCTTCGACAGCGAGATCGGCCTGGAATTTCTCGAGGTCACGCCCGATGCGGGTCGGGCCCGTCTGACGATCACCGACAAACTGTTGCAGCCGTGGGGGATCGTCCATGGCGGCGTCTACTGCGCGATCATCGAAAGCCTGTGCAGCGTATGTGGACACACGTGGCTGGCTGAGCATGGCGGCGGGACCGTGGTCGGGGTCAACAACAACACCGACTTCCTGCGCGCGATCCGAGGCGGCACAGTCCACGCCGTTGCGGTTCCAATTCATCGCGGCCGCCGTCAGCAGCTATGGGTGGTCACGATCACCGACGAAAACGAGAAGGTGGTCGCGCGAGGGCAGGTCCGGCTACAGAACTTGGAGACGGCCTAGCTCGCCGCCGCTTCGCTCTGCACCGATGCGGCGATCTCCTCCAGTGCCTCTATTCGCGTCCGCGCGAACGCCTGCTGCTCGGTGACCGTCAACTGACCGCGGTTGCGGCCCAGGAACGTCACGGTCCACGACATCAGCGTGGTGATCTTCGTCTTGAACCCGACCAGGTAGACGAGGTGCAGGCCGAGCCATGCCAGCCACGCCAAAAAGCCGCCGAATTCCAGCTTCCCGACCTTCGCGACCGCGTTGAAGCGCGACACCGTGGCCATCGAGCCCTTGTCGAAGTACTGGAACGGTTCGCGCTTGGTCGGGTCGGCGCCCTTGAGCTCCGACTTGATCGCTTTGGTTGCATATTTCGCACCCTGAATCGCGCCCTGCGCCATGCCAGGCACGCCTTCGACCGCCGCCATGTCGCCGATCACGAACACGTTGGGGTGGCCCGGAACGGTCAGGTCCGGCAACACTTTCACCCGCCCGGCGCGGTCGAGCTCCACCGACGACTGCTCGGCCAGCTGCTTGCCCAGCGGGCTGGCCGACACACCGGCCGACCACACCTTGCAGGCAGACTCGATGCGACGGGTCGTGCCGTCGGAGTCCTTGACGGTCAAGCCATTTCGGTCGACGTTGGTGACCATCGCACCCAGCTGAATCTCAACGCCCATCTTCTCCAGACGGGCCGCGGCTTTCTTGCCGAGCTTCTCGCCCATCGGGGGCAGCACCGCCGGTGCCGCGTCCAAAAGGATCACGCGAGCCTTCGTCGAGTCGATGCTGCGGAACGAGCCCTTGAGCGTGTGCTCCGCGAGCTCGGCGATCTGACCCGCCATCTCGACACCCGTGGGGCCGGCGCCGACGACGGTGAACGTGAGCAGCTTCTCGCGTCGCGACTGATCGCTCGATCGCTCGGCCTGTTCGAACGCAGACAGGATTCGGGACCGCAGCTCCAGCGCGTCGTCGATCGTCTTCATGCCGGGCGCGAACTCGGCGAAATGGTCGTTGCCGAAGTAAGACTGGCCCGCGCCGGCCGCGAGAATCAGCGTGTCGAACGGCGTCACGTACGTGTGGCCGAGCAGCTCGGACGTCACTTTCTGGTTCGCCAGATCGATGCCCGTGACGTTGCCGAGGAGCACCTGAGCGTTCTTCTGCCGACGCAGGATCACCCGGGTCGCGGGCGCGATCTCGCCCTCCGAGATGATCCCGGTCGCGACCTGATACAGCAGCGGCTGGAACAGGTGGTGCGTGGTGTTCGCGATCATCTTGATATCGATATCGGCACGCTTGAGCGCCTTGGTCGCGGTCAGCCCGCCAAAACCCGAGCCGACGACGACGACTCGGTGCTTCGGTGCCGCCGTGGTGGCGGGAGTGGCGTTCATGCTGGCTCCTCGACTGCGCAGAGACTGCTTGCACCCTCCACGGTAGTCCGGCCGTCATCGCCAGTCGCAGGCTTTGGCTGTGTGATCCGCCACCCCGAGAAGGTGGCGTGCAGAGGTCAGCTGACCAGCGCGTTGAGTGCCTTGCCAGTACTCGCCACGATGCCGGGTGAGTAGAACGGCATGTTGATGACGACGCCCTTGATCCCGACGTCGAAGACCTTGGTCTTGATCTGGTCGGCCACCGATTCGGCACTGCCGACCACCATGCGCTGAGTCATCTCGGCGGGGACCTGATCGGCTGAGGCGTTGTCGTCGACAAGCGCGGTGATCAGCATGCTGGTCTCGATGGTGTCGGGATCGCGTCCAACGTCCTCGCAGCGCTGCTTCAGTGCCTCGAGCTTGCGGGGGAGCTCGTCGAATCCGGCGATCACGTTGACGTGGTCGAAGTGCTGGGCGGCCAGCCGGAACGTCTTCTTCTCGCCGCTGCCGCCGATCAGCAACGGAATGTGGTCGCGGAAGCGGGGATTCGCCATCGCCTCTTGGGTGTGGTACCAGTCACCCGAAAACGTCGGCCGGTCCCCTTTGATCATCGGCAGGATGATCTGCAGCGCCTCCTCGAGCCGGTTGAACCGGTCGGTGAAGGTGCCGAACTCGAAGCCGAGCTGATCATGCTCGAGTTCGAACCACCCGGTGCCGATGCCCAGGATCGCGCGCCCGCCGCTGATGACGTCGAGGGTGGTGATGATCTTGGCCAGCAGCGTCGGGTTGCGGTAGGTGTTGCCGGTCACCATCGTGCCGAGCTGAACCTTCTCGGTGGCCGTCGCGAGAGCGCCGAGCGCGGTATAGGCCTCCAGCATCGGCTGGTCGGGGCTACCGAGCATCGGCAGTTGGTAGAAGTGGTCCATCACGAAGACGGAGTCGAATCCGCCTTCCTCTGCCTCTTGCGCCTGGCGGATGACCGTTGGGAAGAGCTCGGAGACAGGGGTGCCGTAGGAAAAGTTGGGGATCTGATAGCCGAGTCGAATCGTCACGCTTTCGACAGTAGTCCCGCTACGCAGGCGGCGTGTTGCGTGATCAGCGCCAGTTGGCCAGCGCGCCGTGGCTTGCGTGCAGGGTCTGGCCGGTGATGTGACGAGCCGCCGGCGTCGTCAAAAACAAAGCGAGCTTTGCGATTTCGGCAGCTGCGCTGGCTGGCATGCCGGTAGCGAGCCCGTCGTAGGAGGGCTGTGCGCTCCGGCCGGATGCGACGGTGTTGATCGTGATTCCGCGGGTGCCGAAGTACTCGGCCTGTCCGCTGGTCCAGTCCGACAACGCGGCCTTGACCGCCGCCTCGGCACTGCCAGGCCGCGGGTTCTCCTCGATCACGTTCACGATCGCGCCGCCGGCCTGGATGTGGTCACCGATGGCGTTCACCATCAGGACCGCGGCAAGCACGGTCGCGTCCAGGTTGTTCCGCCACGCGGCGGCGCGTTGACCCAGCGTGTACGCACGCGGATCGCCCGGGTCGAAGGCCGGAGCAGGCACGTTGATGACCGTGTCGAGATGGTGGGGCAGCAGCGGAATCGCCTCGGCCAGACTGGCCGGATCGGTGCAGTCGCACACAACGGCGTCGAGATCCAATTCCTTGGCTGCGACCTCCAGGTCGTCACGGCGAGCGCCGGTCAGGACCACGCGGTGGCCCTCGTCGCGAAAGCCCTCAGCGATCACCCGCCCGAGATCGGTATCGCCGCCGGTGACGAGCACCTCCATCGCATAGCCTCCTCAAACCACGCAAACAACACTGTCGACGCCTGATGTTACTGGACGGTAGCTTGTCCGTGCGTTCGGGCACAAGCGACGCGCCGGGCAGTTGTCGGCGACTCCGCGGCCGCAGGTCCTGATCTGCGCTTTAGGGTTGGTCCGTGACTCGGCTCCGGCTCCGCCGCGGCATCAGCCGATCCAGCCGGTTGCCGGCGTGGCTGTACGTTCCGGCCGCCTTGGGTGTTGCGTTCGTCGCCGTGCCACTGATCGCGATCGCGGTCAAGGTCGACTGGCCGCATTTCGGGGGCCTGATCGCGAGCCCGTCGTCGCGGCTTGCCCTGTTATTGAGCCTGCGCACCGCCGCCGCCAGCACAGCTCTGTGCCTGGTACTTGGGGTGCCGATGGCGCTGGTCCTGGCACGCAATGACGGACGACTGGTGCGTTTTGTCCGGCCGCTGATTCTGCTGCCGCTGGTCCTTCCGCCCGTTGTCGGCGGTATCGCGCTGCTCTACGCGTTCGGCCGGCTCGGATTGCTCGGCAAATACCTGGACGCGGCCGGTATCCACATCGCGTTTTCGACCACGGCGGTGGTACTGGCGCAAGCTTTCGTGTCGTTGCCGTTCCTGGTCATCGCCCTGGAGGGGGCGGCGCGCAGCGCCGGCGGGCGCTACGAGGACGTGGCAGCGACGCTGGGAGCGCGACCGACGACGGTGTGGTGGCGGGTGACGATGCCACTTCTGATCCCCGGCCTGACCGCTGGGGCCGTGCTGGCGTTCGCGCGATCGCTCGGAGAGTTCGGCGCGACGCTGACGTTCGCGGGCTCCCGCCAAGGGGTGACGCGCACCCTTCCGCTCGAGATCTACGTGCAGCGAGAGACCGACGCCGACGCCGCAGTCGCGCTGTCCGTGCTTCTCATCCTCGTCGCTGCGGTGGTCGTGATGGCCGTCGGCGCACGACGGCTCGGCGCGGGACAGCACGCGCAATGACGGGTCTGCAGGTCCGCGCCCAGGTGCGTCAGCGCGGCGTCGACGTCGAATTCGATGTGGCGCCGGGCGAGGTCGTCGCGCTGATCGGGCCGAACGGCGCAGGCAAATCCACGGTCGTGCACACGATCGCCGGCTTGCTGTGGCCGGATCGCGGTCGTGTCCAGTCGGGCACCCGGGTGCTCACCGACACCGATTCGGGAGTGTTCGTGCCCGCGCATGCGAGGCGGATCTGCCTGATGCTGCAGGACGCGCTGTTGTTTCCGCACCTGTCGGTCCTCGACAACGTCGCCTTCGGTCCGCGCAGCCGCCGCGTCGGCCGACGGCACGCGCGTCAGACAGCGCAGCGCTGGCTCGCGCAGGTCGACGCCGCAGAGCTGGCCGAACGGGCGCCGCGTGAATTGTCGGGCGGGCAGGCGCAGCGGGTTGCCGTCGCCCGCGCCCTGGCCGCCGATCCCGACGTCCTGCTGCTCGACGAGCCTCTCGCGGGTCTCGATATCGGGGCTGCCTCGGCGATCCGGACGGTGTTGCGGCCGGTGCTGACGCGCGAAAGCAAGGCCGCGGTGCTGATCACTCATGACCTGATCGATGTGCTGACCCTCGCCGACCGGGTGCTGGTGATGGAATCGGGACGGATCATCGAATCTGGGCCCGCCGCACAGATAGTCACAGCGCCTCGCAGCAGCTTCGCCGCCCGGATCGCGGGTGTGAACCTGGTCAACGGAACGATCTCACCCGACGGATCGCTGCTCGCCGCCGACGGCACTCGGTGGTACGCGCAGAATCCGCCTCCCGGCGGGGCGCGAGCGGTCGCGATCTTCACACCGTCCACGGTCGCCGTGTTCCGCGACGCGCCCCACGGCAGCCCCCGGAATTCGGTGCCGGTCATCGTGGCCGCGTTGGAGGTCAGCGGATCGAGCGTGCGGGTGCGGGCCACGGCGCAGTCCGATGGTTCGCCAGGACTGGCGGCCGACGTCACGGCCGAGGCGGCAGCGGAGCTGCGGCTCGCAACCGGCGACCGGCTGCATTTCGTCGTCAAGGCACATGAGGTCGCGATTCAACCGGTCTGACCCGCCCGGATTCACATCATCTCTTACTTGCGTCACGGCGGTAACACGGTACGTTCGTCATCATGAGAGACCCGGAGGGGAAAACACCACGCACGGGGGCGTGGCGAAGAGTTGCCGTCATTGCACTTGCCGCGGCAGTCACGCTGCCGATCGGTGTGGCCAGCGCTGATCCCGCGCCGCCACCGCCGCCGTCTGACACTGCGAACCCGCCGGCCGACCCGGGTGGTGATCCGCCACCGGCTCCCGGCGCGCCGCCGCCAGAGGTGCCTCCGGGCACCCCGCCGCCGGATGCCGGCGCTCCGCCGGCCGCCGAGCCGGGCCGCGTCAACGTGCCCGCGGGCGGATTCAGCTACGTCCTGCCTGCCGGCTGGGCCGCAGGCGACGCGACGCGAATCAGCTACGGACAGGCGGTGCTGCTGAAGGTGCCGCCGCAGGGCGGAACGCCTCCGGCCGACACCAGCGTGTTGCTTGGCAAGCTCGACCTGCGGTTGTTCGCCGGTGCCGAGCAGGACAACCAGAAGGCCGCGATCCGGCTGGCGTCGGACATGGGGGAGTTCTACATGCCCTTCCCCGGAACGCGGGTGAATCAGGCAACCGACACCTTCGATGTCGCCGGGATGCCAGGCGCCTCGGCGTACTACGAGGTGAAATTCACCGACACGAACAAACCCAACGGTCAGATCTGGGCTGGTGTGGTCGGCACGATCACGCCGCGCCAGGGGGCCCAGCCGGCGCAGAACAACCGCTGGTTCGTGGTCTGGCTCGGGTCGGCGACCAACCCGGTTGACGCGGCCGCGGCGAAGGCACTGGCACAGTCGATCAGGCCCTACACCGCACCCCCGCCGCCACCCCCACCAGAGCCGGGCGCTCCGCCGGATCCGAACGCGCCCCCGGCCGCTAACCCGCCGCCGCGAGTCGGGGTGCCCGTGCCGGTGAATCCGGATACCGCGCCGGGAATGGTCCCCGCGGGATAGCGCGCAGGTCGGCGACGCGTCGATGACGCGGACCATGACGGCCTGGCGGGTGCGCCTGCCCGGCCCCATGACGACCCGGCCGTTGGAGCGCGTCAGTGCTGACGTCCCGCGTCCTGGCAGCGACGAGCTCCTGGTCGCCGTGCGGGCCTGCGGGGTGTGCCGCACCGACCTGCACGTGACCGAGGGCGACCTGCCCGTGCATCGCAAGGGCGTGGTCCCTGGCCACGAGGTGGTCGGCGAAGTCGTCGAAGTCGGCGAGGCGGCTTCGGGCTTCTCAGTGGGTGACCGCGTGGGGATCGCCTGGCTGCGGCACACCTGCGGAGTGTGCAAGTACTGCGTGCGCGGAACCGAAAACCTCTGTCCCTATTCGCTTTACACCGGCTGGGATGCCGACGGTGGCTACGCCGAATTCGCCACTGTGCCGGCTGCGTTCGCCCTGCGGCTGCCCGACGGCTACTCCGACGCCGAGCTGGCACCGCTGCTGTGCGCAGGCATCATCGGGTATCGGTCCCTGCAGCGCGCCGACGTCGCCCCGGGCGGACGGCTGGGGCTCTACGGGTTCGGCGGCAGCGCGCACATCACCGCCCAGGTTGCGCTGGCACAGGGCATCGAGGTGCATGTGATGACGCGCGGGACCGCCGCGCAGGAGCTTGCGCGCGCGCTCGGCGCAGCCTCGGTGCAGGGTGCCGCGGACCCGCCGCCGGTGGCGCTCGACGCGGCGATTCTGTTTGCGCCGGTGGGCGATCTGGTCTTGCCTGCGCTCGAGGCGCTCGACCGCGGCGGCACGCTGGCGATCGCGGGGATCCACCTCACTGACATCCCGGCACTGAACTACCAGCGGCATCTGTTTCAGGAGCGACAGCTCCGGTCGGTGACGTCGAACACCCGGGCCGACGCGCGCGAGTTCCTGGCGTTCGCCCAGCAACACCGCATCGAGGTCAGCCACCCGACGTACCGGCTCGGTGACGCCAATCGAGCCCTCTCGGATCTGGCAGACGGCCGGATCGCAGGTGCCGCGGTGCTGTTGCCCTGACCTTGGGGTCAGGACGCCAAGTGAAACACGAACGCCGCGGCCAGTGCGCCCAAGCCGTTCAGCGACCAGTGCAGCGCGATCGGCGCGATCAGGCTGCCACTGCGCTTGCGCAGCCAGGTGAAGACGAAACCGGCGACCCCGGTCGCCACGACCGCTAACAGGATGCCGATCACCTCGCCGAGAAACCCAGCCCCGAACAGCCTGGTAAAACCCACGTTATTGCTGGTCAAGCCCAGTGACGTGGCGATATGCCACAACCCGAAGAGCATCGACCCGGCCGCCGCGACGCCGCGGAAACCCCACGCCCGGTCCAATGTCCCGTGCAGCGCTCCCCGGAACGCAATTTCCTCCGGAATCACTGTCTGCAACGGGATGATCACCATCGATGCGATCAGTGCACCCGACACCGTCGCGTAGTGGTTGTTCATGAACATCGGCCGCGTCAACGGCAGCAGCGCGCCCACCGCAAGCACCGTGAGGACCAGCACCACGGCACCGACCGCGTACCACACGCCGGTCTTCCAATGCTCTCGGCCCAGACCCAGCTCGGACCAGCCCAGCCCACGGGATTTCAGCAGCACGAGCAGACCCAGCGCGGCAGCAGGCACGGTGGCGACGCTCGCCCACGGCGTCGTGAAATGCGCGATGAGGTTCGTCAGCGCCAGCACCACGACGACCACGGCGATGTCGAGGTAGACACGGAAGTGGTGCAGCGCCGCCAGCTGTGAGACGACTGGGTGAGGCTGTTCAGCCATGCTGACGACGGACATGGTGGCGACGAGTTTACCTGCCCTTCACCATCGCGCGTGCCGCGGATTCACTCCCGCGGACGCAGATGGCGCTGCATTACGCTGACGAACCGTGCTGGAAGAGGCCGTGCCGCAGCCGGGCGATGTGCCGCTGGCCGGAGTACGCGTACTGGACCTCGCTACCGGCCACGGCGACGCGGTGACCCGCTTGTTCGGCGATCTCGGGGCCGACGTCCTCAAGATCGAGGCGCCCGGCGGCAGCCCCGCCCGCCATGCGCTGCCCGCGGTCGCCGGTGCCTCGATCGCGTTCGCACTGCACAACGCCAACAAGCGCAGCGCGATATTGGATCCCGCCCTCGAAGACGACCGCCGGCAATTTCTCGACCTTGTCGCGGGCGCCGACATTCTGGTCGACGACGGCATACCAGGGCAGGCGGCAGCCTTCGGAGCGGCATGCGCGCAACTGGCCCGGCAATTCGATCACCTCGTCGTGCTCTCGGTCACCGACTTCGGCACTACGGGACCGCATGCCGCGTGGCAGGCCACCGATCCTGTCCTGTACGCGATGTCGACCGCGCTGTCGCGGTCGGGCCCGCCGAACGGTGCGCCCGTTCTGCCTCCGGACGGTATCGCCTCGGCGACGGCGGCAGCGCAGGCCGCCTGGGCGACGCTGGCCGCGTACTACCATCGGCTTCGTTGCGGCACAGGCGATTACATCGACTTTTCGCGGTACGAAGGCGTGGTGCAGGCCCTCGATCCGCCGTTCGGCGCGATGGGTCAGGCGGCGTCGGGACAGAAACCGTCCGGCGCCTGGCGCGGCAGGCCGCGCAATCAGGACGTCTATCCGATCTTCGCGTGCGCCGACGGATACGTGCGGCTCTGTGTACTGTCGCCGCGGCAGTGGCACGCGATGCGCGCGTGGCTGGGCGAACCGGAAGAATTCCAGGACTCGCGGTTCGACACGATCGGCGCGCGGTTTTCGGCCACTCGCGAGATCGGCGCGCTCACCGCAAAGTTGTTCGCCGACAAGACCATGGACGAGCTCGTGGAATCCGGGCAACGGTACGGAATCCCGGTCGCGGCGGTGCTGACACCGGCAGAGGCCTTGTCGTCGGAGCACTTTCGCTCAGTGGGTGCGTTGACGACGGTGGAACTTGCGCCTGGGGCGACGGTCGACGCTCCCGCTGGGCCCTTCGTCGTCGATGGTCAGCGGATGGGTTTGCGGACCGCTGCGCCGTCGGTGGGAGCGGATACCGCCGCATGGGCTGGCGCGGCTGTATCAGCCACCGCCAGAGCTCAATCCGGCGACAGGCCGTTCGACGGACTACGGATACTGGACCTCGGAATCATCGTCGCCGGGGGAGAGCTCGGGCGGTTGTTCGCCGACCTCGGGGCAGAGGTGATCAAGGTCGAAAGCGCCGCCTATCCCGACGGTCTGCGGCAGTCCCGTGCGGGCCAGGCGATGAGTGAGTCCTTCGCCTGGACCCATCGCAACGAGTACGGCCTCGGTTTGGATCTGCGGAACCCCGCCGGCGCTGCGATTTTCGCTCGCCTCGTCGCAAAATCGGATGCGGTGTTGGCCAATTTCAAGCCGGGAACGCTTGCTGCACTTGGCTTTCCATACAGCAAGCTGCGAGAGATCAACCCGGGCATCGTTGTTGCCGAGAGCAGCGCCTTCGGCGACACCGGCCCGTGGAGCAACCGGATGGGATACGGACCGTTGGTGAGGGCGGTCACCGGTATCACCCGCCTGTGGACGGGCGACGACGCCCCCGACGGCAGACCGCCATTTCTGGACGCGGTCACGATCTTCCCCGACCATGTCATCGCACGCATCGCCGCGATCGCCGCGCTGGCCGCCGTGGTGCGCCGTGACCGCACCGGTAACGGCGCACACGTACACATTTCGCAGGCCGAGGTCGCGGTCAACCAGCTTGACACCACGTACGTCGCCGAGCAAGCACGGGTAGCCGGGTTTGCGGTGTCAGAGGACCCGACGACGCATCTGGTGTGTCCGTGTGCGGGCGATGACGAGTGGTGCGCGGTCTCGCTTACCGACGACGACTGGTCCGCCGCCGTGGACGCTGCGGGCGGCACCGACCTCGCCGCATGGGCAAAGTCGCTGGACAAGTTCGCTGTCGCCGAACGCCTGCAGGCAGCCGGCGTGCCTGCAGGCCCGATGAACCGAGCCGCCGATGTCCTCGAAGATCCGCAGGTGCGGCGCCGAAAGGTGTTTGCCGACATGGCACATCCGCTATTCGACGTGCCGCTGCCCGCCGAGGTCGGCCCCGCGCCGTTTTGCCACATCCCACCTGCCGAACAACGACCGGCGCCGATGCCCGGGCAACATACCCGTGAGGTGTGCCACAAGGTGCTCGGTCTCGACGCGGCCGAAATCGACAGCCTGATCGACGATGGCGTGCTGTTCGCACCGCCGCCACTACGGAAGTGAGTTGATGTCAATACAATCCAGGACACCGGTACTGATTGCCGCCGGGCAGGTGAACGAGCGCAGCGAGGACGAAGCGCCGGATCCGATCGGTCTCATCGCGGCCGCTGCGCGGGCTGCCGCGAAACCTCTTGTGCTGGAGTCCGTCGACTCCATCCGGATCGTGAGCATTCTGGGGTGGCGCTACCGCAACCCGGGTCTGCTGCTTGGCCCCCAGATCGGCGCGACCCGGTACACCTCCCATTACAGCGGCGCGGGCGGCAACGTTCCGCAGTCGCTGATGAACCAGGCCTGCTTGGACATTCAGCGCGGGGAGGCCGACGTCGTGCTGATCGGCGGAGGCGAAAGATGGCGTACGCGACTGCGTTTGCGCGCCGAGGGAAGAAAACCGGACTGGCCGGTACAGGACGACACGGTGCCGCTCGCCGAGGGCGGCGACGAACTGCAGATGTTCGGGGCCGCCGAAGAGCGGATTAAGCTCCTCCTGCCGGTCCACGTCTACCCGATGGTGGAGGAGGCTCTGCGGATCGCCGCCGGCGAGCGCCCGGATGACCACCGGCGGCGCATCGGCGAATTGTGGTCGCAGTTCAGCGCGGTCGCCGAACAGAACCCGAATGCGTGGGTGCGCCAGCGCTATACGGCGGAGGAGATCTGGCAGCCGCGGCCGGACAACCGGATGATCAGCTGGCCGTACACGAAGTTATTGAACTCCAACAACATGGTGGAGCAGGCCGCCGTCATGATCGTGGCCTCTGCCGATGCCGCCCGGCGGCTCGAGGTTCCATCCGACCAGTGGGTGTTCCCCTACGCGGGAACCGATGCGCACGACACCTACTCGTTCGCGGAGCGGTTCGACCTGCACACCTCGCCCGCGATCAGAATCGCGGGCCGGCGGGCGCTCGACCTGGCGGGCTGCGGTATCGGCGACGTAGAACACGTCGACCTCTACTCGTGCTTCCCGTCTGCGGTTCAGGTGGCCGCCGCGGAACTGGGCCTGCCCGTTGGCGATCCGAGCCGGCCGCTCACCGTCACCGGCGGCCTCACGTTCGCCGGAGGCCCGTGGAACAACTACGTCACGCACGCCATCGGGACGATGCGCGACCGGCTGATCGAGAAGCCCGGCAGCCTCGGCTTGATCACCGCCAACGGTGGGTTCTTGACCAAGCACAGTATGGGTGTCTACAGCACCACCCCGCCGGAGCATGAATTCCGTTGGGAGGACGTTCAATCGGAGGTCGACCGGGAACCGACTCGGCAAGCAGCCGTGGAATTCGACGGCATGGGCACCGTCGAGGCCTGGACCACGCCGTACGATCGCGACGGCAATCCGGAGAAGACGTTCGTCGCCGTGCGCACACCGGCAGACGCGCGAACACTCGCGGTGATGACGTCCTCGGCCGATGTCGAGGCGTCGATCAGCGAAGACATCGCGGGCGCCAAGGTCCAGGTGAACATCGACGGATCCGCGGCCCTGGCCTAAGGGATCAACCGGGCACCGGCGTGTATTCGGGAACGAAGCTCTCGGGCGAGAACGTAAAGCCCTGACGGCTGAATTCACTCTGGCAGGACACCCCCGACTCCTGCACGTTGCAGCGGAAACCGGCCGCCGCCAGCGTCGTGCCGAACGTCAACGTAAGCGGCTTGCTTGCCGGCGGAGAGAACCCGGGTGGTGGCAGCCGCACGAACTCGGGCGCCCCGTCGTTGCCGATTTGAACGGCATTGGGCGCGATGTCCTGGCCGTCGCCGTCGTGAACCGTGGCGGGAGCGCCCGTGATTCCAAGCGCCCCGGCCGCGGACTGACAGCCAGCAGACGAATGGGGGATGATCGCACAGTTCCACTTGCCGCTGGGCGTCGTGAAGTAGTAGCCGTTGACGGTGTCGGTGTTGACGTGGAAATCGAACGCGTTCGCAAGATGCGGATCGAGTCCTTGCGCGGGCTCAGGCTGCGGTGGCGGAGCGACAGCTTCGGGGCGCGGGCCTTGCGGTGTGTTGATGATATTCGAATTCGCGCACGCCGCAGCGAACGTGGCGGCCGCCATGTATACCGCGACTCGTGCTGAGACCACTGCTAGTCGCCGCCCGATGTCGTCAACGGGATCTGCAGGTCGGTCAGCTGCGTCACCGTCGCCGGCTGCCGCGAGCGGATCATTGCCTTGATCTCGTCGACGACGTCCCAGACGTTGACGTTCATCCCCGCCAAGACCCTGTTCTGGGCGTCGAGCCAGAACGCGATGAACTCGCGCTTTTCCACGTCACCCCGGAACACCACCTGCGCGTAGTCCGGCGCGTGACCGACGTACTCCATCCCGAGGTCGTACTGATCGGTGAAGAAGTAAGGCAGTTCGTCGTATTCGGCAGTCCCGCCCAGCATGTTCTCCGCAGCGATGGCGGGCTGATTGAGCGCGTTGGCCCAGTGCTCGGTGCGAATCCTGGTGCCGAAGAACGGGTGCTGCGCCGCTGCGATGTCACCCACCGCGAAGATGTCGGGATCGCTGCTGCGCAGTGCCGCGTCCACCAGGACACCACCGTCGCCGATCTCCAGCCCGGCCTGTTCGGCGATCTCGATATTGGGCGCGGCGCCGACCGCGACGAGCACCGCGTCGGCAGGAATCGTCGTTCCGTCGGCGAGCCGCAATCCCGTCGCGGTGCCAGATGAGGTGGTGATTTCGTCGACGTTGGTCTCGAGGTGCAGATGCACCCCGTGCTCGCGGTGCAGGTCGGCGTACACCTGGGCGGCCTCGGCGCCGAGTGCCCCCAACAGCGGAAGCCGCGCCGCCTCGACGACGGTGACGTCCACACCGTGGCTGCGAGCGCCGGCCGCCACCTCGAGACCGATCCACCCCGCGCCGACGATCGCGAGCGCGGAACCCTCGCGCAGAACCGATTTCAGCTCAGCCGCGTCATCGTAAGAGCGCAGGTAGTGGACACCGACGGCATCGGCGCCGGGAATCCGCGGGCGTCGCGACCGCGAACCGGTGGCAAGCAGCAGTTTGTCGTAGCCGACGGTGGCACCGTCGGCCAGCACGACCGTGTGCGTCGGCCGGTCGATCGCGGTGATCTCCGTGCGGGATCTGAACTCGACGTCCGAATCGCGGTACCAGGCCGAATCGTGAACGGTGAAGTCCTCGAGCGACTTCTTGTCTGCGAGAAACTCCTTGGATAGCGGTGGCCGCTCGTAGGGGAGATGATCCTCCATCCCCATTATCACGATGCCTCCGTCAAAATCGTTGGCCCGCAATGCCTCTGCTGCCTTAGCCGCCGCGAGGCCACCCCCGGCGATCACGAATGTCGACGTCGTTGTCATCTCAACGACGTTACTCGAAGAGCTATCGTTCGACGCGCGCGGACGGGTCCTTCCAGAACTCGCGGATGATGTCGGCGAGTTCGTCTGCGGCGGCCAGGATCGGTGCGATGTGTCCGTCGGCCCCCAGCTCGGCATACGCTGCGTGCGGCATTCGTGCGGCAGCGGTCCGGGCCTGCTCTGCGGTCAGCATCGGGTCCGATCGCGCTGCTAATACCAACGTCGGAACGTCGATCGTGGGCAGCACGTCGGTGATATCCGGGCGGTTGAGCATCACGGCGCGCATCGCGCGGTACATGCCGGTGCGCGGCGCGTTGCGCAGCGCCCGCATCACGAACTCGGTGTCGTCAGGCCGTGAGCGAATGAAGTCCGGTCCGAGAAGGGTTTTGGCCACGCCGTTGACGAGCAGTGGAATTGCGCCCACCCCTCGATACGCCCAGACCATCGGCACGATCTTCGCGCGGTCACCGCGGGTCAGCGCGTGCGCGGGTGTCCCGATGGTCACGAGACTGCGAACCCGCTGCGGGCTCCGCGCGGCGAGCATCAGGCCGACGTGGCCGCCCCACGCGTTGCCGACCCAGTCGACCGGCCCGTCGACGCCTAGGGCGTCGAGCACCTCAAGCGCCGCGTCGGGCACCGCGTCGAAGCTCAAATCCGCTGGGGGCGTGCCACTTTGGCCGTGGCCGGGCCCGTCGATCGAAATCAGGGTGCGATCTGACTGCAGCAGGGGCCGCAACCGGCACCAGGACGTCGAATCGACGAACAGACTGTGCCAGAGCACCGCGGGTGGCCCGTCGCCGTCGACCTCAACGTGCAACGTGCCCACACCGGTCGTCACCTGATCTCGCGTTCGCGTCATGGCCGCTCCATTACTTCGGAAACAGAAGCTTCGGCTTCCGTAGTATTATCCGCAGCCGTGGCAACGTCAAGGGCACTGCCCGCCGATCGGCACGCGATCGGACAGCTGCTGGTCAGGCTGCTCAGCGAGTTCCGCCGCGAACTCAGCGAGCCGATGGCCGAGCACGGCTATGGCGACATTCGCAGGCCGCACCTTCAGATCTGGGGCAACATCGGCTGGAACGGGATGCGGCTCACCGAGCTGGCCGCGAAGGCTGAGCTGAGCATGTCGGCCACGTCTGAACTCGTCAACGAACTCGAGACACTCGGATATCTCGGACGGGTGCCGGATCCCCGCGATGGTCGCGCCAAGCTGATTGTGCCCACCGATCGTGGTCACGAGGCGCTCATGGCCGCCGGGGTGCGTGTCTCCGAGATCGAGCAGCACTGGGGGAGGCTGGTCGGAGACCAGCGGTTCAACGATGCCTGCTACCTGCTCAACGAGCTGCTCAGTGAACTGGCCGCCGAGCGCGACGGCGGGGTCGACTAGACGCCCAGCATGGCCCGAAGCGAGCGTGCGTTGTTCACCGCGTAGCCATGTCCGTCGTTGTTGAAGTAGACGAGCACGTCGCGGCCCTGACCGTCCCACTCGGCGATGCGATCTGCCCACCATTGCAGGTCTGCGTCGGAATATGAACCGGCATAAAGCGATTCGACATCAGGACCGTGCATTCGCACGTACACGGTGTTCGCCGTCGCTCGCAGCACGCACGGCAGGCCGGCGCCACTCATCACCACATACGCTGCGCGGTGCCGCTGCAGCAACTCGTAGACGGCGTCGTCGTCCCATGACGGATGACGCAGCTCGACGGCGACCGGTATCCAGTCCGGCATCAGGGCGAGGAAGGCGTCCAGCCGCGCGTCGTCGCGCTGCTGTTGCGGATGTGTTTGCACCAGAAGCATTTCGCGCCGGTCGCCGAGCTCGCGCCAGCATCGTTCGAACCGCTCCACCCAGGCCTCCGGTGACTTCAGGCGGCGAAAGTGGGTCAGGCCGCGATGAGCCTTGACCGACATCGTGAAGCCGTCGGGAAGTCGCTCACGCCAGCCGGCGAACGTGGCATCCTTCGGCCACCGATAGAAGCTCGCGTTGAGCTCGACGGTGTTGAACTCGGCGGTGTACAACGCCAGGCGCTTGGCAACCGGCGTGCGCTCGGGATAGAGCAGGCCCATCCAATGGTCGTATGACCAGCCGGACGTGCCGATGCGGATCACGCCGCGGAGTCGGGTAGCGATGAGCCGCTTGCGCGAAGAGCAGAAGATTCGGTCAACTCGTCGAGGTCGGGAAGCGGCAGGCCGCAGATCTCGGCAGCCTCGGCCGCGGAAACGCCGAACATGATCAGCACGTCCTGCGTCACCCGGTCGGCGGCGGCGGCGTCGTCACGTTCGGGGTCGTCGGCAAGCAGCTGACCGAGCCCCATCAACGAACCGCCCGCGACCGCCAGCGCAAGAGCGGGATCGTCGACGGTGAACCGGTCCGCTTGTGTGGCAGAGACGATGTCGCGCAATGCCCGCGGCGCCAGCCCGCGGTCAGCCGATATCAATGTCAGCCCGCCGTTCAGCAGCACCCGGCTGAGATCGGGCCGGCGCCGGAATAGCCGGCCGGTGAGCCGGAAGCTGCGCGCGAACGTCAGCGCGGGGTCCTCGCCGTCGTCGGTGAGCCGGTCGAGCAACGCGCCGTGGGCGTCGAGCACCTCGTTCATCGCGGCCGAAAACAGCTGCTCTTTGCTGTCGAAGTGGTTGTAGAAGGAGCCCATGCCCACGTCGGCGGCTTGGGTGATCTCCAGCACGGGCACGTTGAACTTGCCCGCCGCCATGAAGACCTGGGCAGCGCGAACAAGCGCCGCTCGGGTCTGCATCTTGCGCCGTTCCAGGCGGCTCTCCCGAGCTGGGTTTACAGACGTCATAGGCAGATGTTAGCAAGGCATCCTCAATTCTGAGGATTTCGTCAAAACCCTTGACTGACGAGCCCCTCGTAAGTGACGATATCGTCAGTCAACAAAAGGAGAGCTGTGAGCACGTACGTCGACGCCCATTCGGGGCTGCACAGCGAGAAGGGCGCACGGCAGGGGGAACACCCCGGCCGCTCGAAGAATCCACTGATCAAGGTTCGCGACCTCGCCTGGCTGGAGTTCGAGAAGCCCGACCTCGACCGGGCCGAGGCGTTCGCCCACGCGTTCGGGTTCGGGGTGGTGTCGCGGACCGTGGACGAACTACAGCTGCGCGGGTCCGATGCCGGTTCGCCGTGCGTGATCATCCGCCGAGGTGCCAGATCGCGGTTCCTCGGTCCCGCGTTCGTCGTCGCGGACGACGCCGACATCAACCGGCTGGCGGCGGGGACGGGTGCCACGCCGCGCCCGCTTCCCGAATCGATCGGGGGGCTGACCGTGGATCTTGTGGACCCGAACGGGACACCGGTGCGCGTGGTCGCACCGACCAACCTCTTGGCCCAGCTGCCCGGACAGCAGCCGCACATGTTCAACTTCGGCGCCGAGGTGCGACGGGTCAACGCCACCCAGCGGCCGCCCCGCGAACCAGCGCGCGTGCAGCGGTTGGGCCACGTCGTGGTGCAGACGACGAAGTACGCCGAGTCGCTGAACTGGTACCTGGACCATTTCGGGCTGATCGTCAGCGATTTCCTTTTCTACGCCGGTCAGCGTGACCGCGGTCCGGTGATGAGCTTCATCCGCTGCGACCGCGCCTCGACGCCTGCTGACCACCACACGCTGGCGCTGGTTCTGGGCCCGGCGAGCCGCTACGTGCACTCGGCGTATCAGGTGTGCGACATCGACGCTGTTGCCGCTGGCGGGGAACACCTGAAAGCGCTTGGCTACCAGCGGTCGTGGGGGATCGGACGACACGTCCAGGGCAGTCAGATCTTCGACTACTGGCGTGACCCGGACGGCTTCATGGTCGAACACTTCAGTGACGGCGACATGTTCGACGCGTCGGTGCAGCCAGGGTGGGCGCCGATGACAGCATCGGGACTCGCCCAATGGGGACCACCGATCACCAAAGACTTCCTCGGGATCGCGCCGACAAAGGAGACGGCCCGGGAGCTGCGGTCGATGCTGACCGCGATTCGCGACGACAACGAGTTCGACTTCACCCGCCTGCGCGGACTACTGAAAGTGGCACGGACATGAGCATTTCGATTTACCACTCCTCTGACAGTTGGTGGGCGGGGACGCCCGATGGCGTCGCCAAGATCGACACCGCAGCGACGACCACCGCCCAGCTACTCGCCGACCGGCGGCCAATCGAGCAAGCGGCCGCCGGCACGTCGACCATCCCAGTGGAGAGCCTCGAGCTGCGCTCACCTGTGACGGCACCGTGCCGGGTGATCGCGCAGATGACGAACTTCGCGTCGCACGTCGTGGACGCGGGCATGAATCCAAAAGCTGTGCCGCTCACATTCTTTCGCAAAGCGTCGGGTTCCATCAGCGGGCCCGCCGACGACATCGTCAAGCCCGGGCACGTCCGGCTGCTTGACTACGAGGTCGAGATCGGGCTCGTCATCGGGCGCGACATCCCAGTCGGTACGGCGATTACTGCCGACAACCTAGCCGACTACGTCTGCGGGCTGGTGGTGACCAACGACGTGTCCGCGCGTGACGTTCAGTTGACGAAAACCCAGTTCTACGAAGCAAAGTCGTATCCGACATTCACTCCGGTCGGACCCGCGCTGGTACTCCTCGATGCCGACGAACTCAGCAGGTTCGGTGAGTTGCGAATGCGCCTGTGCGTGAACGGCGAACTGCGCCAGGACGCTGTCGTCGACGGCGACATGATCTATCAACCCGTCGAGGCGCTTACGGCGCTCACCCGCTTCCAGCGCATGTCCGTCGGTGATCTCGTGCTGACGGGCACCCCGGTCGGCACGGCGTTGTCCGCTCCGCCGAAACCGGTGCAGAAGATCGCGTCACTGTTGCCCGATGACATGAAGTGGAAGATGTTCTTCAAGGGGCAGGCGAAGAACACCAAGTATCTGCACGACGGCGACGTGGTCGAAGCAACCGTCGTCACCGACGACGGCAAGATCGATCTCGGCACGCAACGCAACGTGGTCAGGTACGGATGAGCCACGCCACCATGCCCGTCGTCATCGTGGGTGCCGGGCCCACCGGAGTCACGGCCGCTACCTTGCTCGCCCAGTACGGGGTGGAGTGCCTGGTGCTGGATCGGTGGGCTGAGATGTATCCGCAGCCGCGGGCCGTCCACCTCGACGACGAGGTGTATCGGATCCTCGGCCGGCTCGGCGTCGCCGACGGGTTCGCCGCAATCTCTCGGCCGACCCTCGGGCTTCAGCTGCGTGACCAGAACATGGCTGTGCTCGCTGAGTTCCGGCGCGATGCCGTCCTGAGCGCCAACGGATATCCGCAAGCCAACATGTTCGATCAGCCGCGCTTCGAAGCGCTGCTGCGAGAGAACCTCATGCGCTGCCCCAAGGCCACATTGCGCTGCGCCGCCGAGGTCACGGAGATCGCCGAGACCGATGGGAGGGTGCTGGTGACATACACCGACCGGGTCAGCGGCGACCAGCATCAGGTAAAAGCTGATTTCGTACTCGGGTGCGACGGCGCCAACAGCCTCGTCCGCACGGCGATCGGCTCGTCGATGGGAGACCTGAAATTTCAACAGCGCTGGCTCGTCGTCGACGTCGAGACCGAAGCCGAGTTGAACCAGTGGGAGGGTGTCCATCAAGTGTGCGATCCGCAGCGCGCCGCAACGTTCATGCGCGGAAGTGACACCCGCTACCGTTGGGAGTTCCGGTTGCTGCCCGGCGAGAAGGCCGCCGACTTCGACAGCGCCACGACGCTCTATCCGCTCGTTCGTCCCTGGATGAACGGCGTTGCGCCGGCTGAGCTGAGGATCGTCCGTGTCGCCGAGTACACCTTTCGCGCCCAGATTGCAGATCGATGGCGGCGAGGCAATGTCTTCCTGCTCGGCGACGCGGCGCATCTGACTCCTCCGTTCATCGGCCAGGGGATGGGCGCGGGTTTGCGCGACGCGATGAACCTGTGCTGGAAACTTGCGGCGGTGTGCAACAGTTGGCTCCCCGCGTCGGCTCTGGAAAGCTATGAGCAGGAACGCAAGCCGCACGTGCGGCACGTGATCCGATTCGCGCTGGCGGTGGGCAGGGCGATGACCGCAGGCGGCGAGGTTGGCAACCTCGTCCGGCGTGTCGTGGTGCCGCGGCTGCACCTGATCCCGGGAGTCCGCGCCAAGGTCGTCGACAGCACGACGCCGCGGCTTTCGCACGGCGCGCTGGTGTTGCCGGGACGCGGGCGACGGCACCTGGCCGGCCGCCTGTGCCCGAATCCCGTTTTGCCACACGGTGAACGCTTCGATGCGGTCGTCGGGCACCGGTTCGCCGTCGTCACCTGTACAGAGCCCAGCGAGAAGCAGCGTGACACCGTGACCCGGCGCGGCGCCGTCGTCGTGACTGCGGAAAAGGGCAGCGACCTCGCGCGGTGGCTGCACTCCGGACGCGCCACGGCGGCCGTCGTTCGCCCCGACGGGACCGTGATGTGTGCCGGTCGCGAGGTCGCCGACGTCTGTTCTGCCGTGCCCGTTTTCGCCCCTGAGAGGACGTTGGCCGATGCGTAGACCAACCGATGTGCCGGCGTACTCGCCCAACGTGTACTCACCGCAGGCGATCGTCGACCCGTACCCGCACTACACGCGTCTGCGTGAGCTGGGGCCGGTGGTATGGCTGCGCAAACAGCGGGTGTACGCGCTGCCGCGGTTCGCCGAATGCAAGGCCGTGCTGCGTGACGACGAGACGTTTATTTCGGGTAAGGGGGTGGCTCTCAATCCCTTTGCGAATAAACTCTCCAAAGGCACCACGCTCAACAGCGACGGCGACGAACACGGTCAGCGCCGTAAACTGGTGGCGCACCGGTTGCTGCCGCGCGCGTTGCGGGCGATGACCGACGACATCGAACGTCAGGCCGATCAGATCGTTGCAGCAGCGTTGGCTCGCAAAGAAGTTGACGGTGTCGCAGACCTCGCCCGCGCGCTGCCGCTGTCGATCGTTCCCGACCTCGTGGGTTGGCCGGAGTACGGTCGTGAGAATCTCCTGCGCTGGGGCGCAGCGACTTTCGACTTCCTCGGCCCACTCAACCGCTATTTTGCGGCGTCGACGGTTGCCAGTCTGCAGATGCTGCGCTTCTCCAACGAGGTGGTGCGGCGCAGGTCGGTGATGGCCGGAAGCATGGGCCACGACATACTCGCCGCGGCCGACGCCGGGGAACTTCCGCGTGATGAGTGCGCGAAGCTGATGGTCGACTACCTTGTGCCGTCGCTGGATACCACGATCAGCGGAATTGCCAATGCGTTGGCGTTGTTTGCGATGGACCCCGAGCAGTGGAAGCTTCTTCGCACCGAACCTGCCCTGCTGCCGAATGCGATCAACGAGGTCTTGCGGTTCGAATCGCCACTACGGGCGTTCACCCGAAAGGTGGCCCGTTCCTCCGGTATTGCGAATACGAGCCTTCCGGCCGGAGCTCGCGTGCTGGTGCTGTACGCGTCGGCGAATCGCGACGAACGGGAGTGGCAGGACCCCGACACGTTCGATATCACACGGGATGCCAACCGGCAGCTGGGGTTTGGGCATGGCGCTCATGCCTGCGCCGGTCAGGGCCTGGCACGCCTTGAGACTCAGGCGATGCTGACCGCGTTGATGAACAGGGTCGAGCGCATCGAGCTCACGGGTAAGCCCACGTGGGCGCTCAACAACATCATCCGGTGCCACAAAGAGTTGCCGTTGCGGCTCATTTCGGCTTGAGGGACTTCGCGTAGCCGGCGCCCCGCGAGACCCAGGTCTGCAGTTGACGTTTCGTCGTCACGCCCTCGGTGGCGACGCGCAGCCACCCGCGCGTCTGGCGGCCGGCCATCACCATGGGGCTGACGTGCTTGCCGTGCAGCAGGTTGGCGGTGTCCTCGGGCGGCACCCGCACCATCAGGCCGCCCTTGCCGCTGGCGGCCACCGCCATGTTGCCGTTGATCAGGAACGCGAGCCCGCCGAACATCCGCTTCTCCTCGACCCCGCGTTCACCGCTGATGAGTTCACGGATCCGGTCGGCGAGGTCCTCGTCGTACGCCATGTCTCCATTTTGCGCGAGCGTGCGTGTCTGCGGCCGACACGCCGACAAAACACCGAAGAATGTGCACGCTCGCGCAGGCAGCGTCTGGCCAGACATCGGTCGAGGGCCATCATCGCCGAGCAGACGCAAACGCCCCTAGTTCCCATCGGAAATAGGGGCGTTTGCGTCTTGTCGCGGTCAGGCAGCGGCTGTTGCCGCCTCAGTGGCCTCCAGCGCCAGCGCGACGATCTCGGCCACGTCGGTCATCGGTCGCACGTCGAGCGCCTCCAGCACTTCGGCGGGGACGTCGTCGAGGTCGGGCTCGTTGCGCTGCGGGATGAACACCGTCTTCAGCCCGGCGCGCTGGGCGGCCAGCAGCTTCTGCTTGACGCCGCCGATCGGCAGCACGCGGCCGTTCAGCGTGACCTCGCCGGTCATCCCGACATCGGAACGCACCTGCCTGCCTGTCGCCATCGACACCAACGCGGTGACCATCGTGACGCCCGCCGAAGGACCGTCCTTAGGCACCGCGCCCGCGGGCACGTGGACGTGGATCTTGCGGTCCAGCGCCTTCGGGTCGACACCCAGCGCTGCAGCATGCGAGCGCACATAGGAGAGCGCGATCTGCGCCGATTCCTTCATCACGTCGCCAAGCTGGCCTGTCAGCTGCAGCCCGGGCTCACCATCGGTCGCACCGGCCTCGATGTACAGCACGTCTCCGCCGAGTCCCGTCACCGCGAGGCCTGTCGCCACACCCGGAACCGCGGTGCGTTCTGCCGACTCCGGCGTGAACCGCGGCCGCCCGAGGTATCCGACGAGGTCGGGCTCATCGATGACGATCGCACTTGCGTCCTCGGCGAGCTTCGTCGTGGCCTTGCGCAGCGCCTTGGCCAGCAGCCTTTCGAACTGCCGCACCCCGGGCTCACGCGTGTAGTCCGCGGCGATCTTGCGCAGCGCGTCCTCCGTCACGGTCACCTCGTCGTCGGTCACTGCCGCCTTCTCCCGCTGCCGGGGCAGCAGGAAGTCGCGAGCGATCGCGACCTTGTCGTCCTCGGTGTAGCCGTCGATTTGCACGAGCTCCATCCGGTCCAGCAACGCCGACGGGATGTTCTCGATGACGTTGGCCGTCGCCAGGAACACGACATCGGACAGGTCCAGATCCAGGTCGAGGTAGTGGTCGCGGAACGTGTGGTTCTGCGCGGGGTCCAGCACCTCCAGCAGTGCCGCCGACGGGTCGCCGCGGTAATCCGAGCCGACCTTGTCGATTTCGTCGAGCAGCACCACCGGGTTCATCGACCCGGCCTCACTGATCGCGCGCACGATCCGGCCGGGCAGCGCGCCCACGTAAGTGCGCCGGTGACCGCGGATCTCGGCCTCGTCACGCACACCGCCAAGGGCGACGCGAACGAACTTGCGGCCCAATGCCCGTGCGACACTCTCGCCGAGCGACGTCTTACCCACGCCGGGCGGTCCGGCCAGTGCCATCACGGCCCCGGAACCCCGGCCGCCGATCACCTGCATGCCACGCTGAGCGCGACGCGCGCGCACGGCCAGGTACTCGACGATGCGGTCCTTGACGTCGTCCAGCCCGTGGTGGTCGGCATCGAGGATCTCTCGCGCGGCCTTCAGGTCCGTGGAGTCCTCAGTGCGGACGTTCCACGGCATGTCCAGCACGGTGTCCAGCCAGGTGCGGATCCAGCCGCCCTCGGGACTCTGCTCACTGGTGCGTTCCAGCTTGCCGACCTCCCGCAGCGCGGCCTCGCGCACCTTCTCGGGCAGATCGGCGGCCTCGACACGGGCCCGGTAGTCGTCGGAGCCGTCTGGCTCGCCTTCGCCGAGCTCCTTGCGGATCGCGGCCATCTGCTGGCGCAGCAGGAATTCCTTCTGCTGCTTCTCCATGCCGGTGCGGACGTCCTCGGCGATCTTGTCGTTCACCTCGGTCTCGGCCAGGTGGTCGCCGGTCCAGTCGATGAGCACGCGCAGCCGCTCGGCCACGTCGGGTGTCTCCAGCAGCTGGCGCTTCTGCTCGGCGGTCAGGTACGACGCGTAGCCTGCCGTGTCGGCCAGGGCCGACGGGTCCGTCAACTGATTGACCATGTCGACGATCTGCCACGCCTCACGCCGCTGCAGCATCGCGAGCAGCAGCTTCTTGTACTCGGCGGCCAGCGCGGTCGTGGACTCGTCTGCTGGGCCTTCTTCGACCTCGGTCACCTCGACCCACAATGCCGCGCCCGGTCCGCTGGCACCGGCGCCGATGTGCGCGCGTTGCTCGCCGCGGATCACTGCGGCCACACCACCGGCGATGCGTCCGACCTGCACGATCGACGCGATCACCCCGTACGACGGGTAGCGGTCGTCCAGCCGGGGGGCGATCAGCAATTTGCCGGAATCGGTGCCCCTGGCCGCCTCAACCGCAGCCCGGGCCGCGTCGTCGAGCGCGATCGGCACCACCATCGACGGCAGCACCACCTGGTCGCTGACGAACAGCACCGGGACGGTAATTGGTTCAGGCATTGGTCCTCCAAAGTTAAGCCTGTTGCGCTCAACCCCGGATACGCGTGGTTTGTTCCCTGCCGAACGCGGTTAGCGAACGGGTGCGGTCACCCGAAAGATCTCGATCTCCTCCGCGACGCCCTTAAGGCGATGGGCGCCGAGGCTATCGAAATGCAGGCCCGAGCCTGCCGACAGGTCGCGAACCGTTCGACTGACAAGCACTTCGTCGGCTCCCGCCATCGCCCCGATGCGCGCGCCGACGTGGATCGCGAGCCCGCTCCACTCGTCGCCGCGGCGCTCGCATTCGCCAGTGTGAACCCCCACCCGGACGCGAATACCTCTGGCGGCAAGCGCGGGAACCAGGTCGAGACTGCACCGCGCGGCCCTGGTCGGGCCGTCGAAAAGCGCGAAGACGCCATCGCCGGTGTGTTTGACGCGCCGGCCGCCGTACTTCTCCAACAGCCAGTCGACAAGCTTGTCGTGGGCGTCGAGCTGACGACGCCACTGGGCATCGCCTTGCGTGCTGATCTGCTCGGTGGAGCCGACGATGTCGGTGAACAACACAGTCGAGAGCACGCGTTCTCCGGTGTCGTCGGCAGGCTTGCCACTGACGAAGTTCACCACTTCGGCCGCCAACTGATCGTCCAACAGCGAGTGCGGGCCCGGTGGCAGCTCGAGGAACCGCGCATTCGTCATCGCCGAGGCAAGCGCTTTGGCACCTTCTATCGGGGCGACATCGTCGCCTTGCCTGCCCATGACCAGGGTCGGCGTGTGGACCGAACTCAGGACACCGCGCACATCGCTGTCCAACAGGGCCTGCCACAGCATGCGGCACATCGCAGGACTGACCCCTGACCGTTGGGCCCGACCGTAGAAGTCGCGGAATCCAGGTACGTCGGCGATCGGGCCGAAGAACAAATCGGCGAGCGCACCTTCACCCCAATGCAATTCGATTTCCTCGAGGATTTCGCGCGACGCGTCGGCCGTGAAGCCCCAGGGGTGGTCCGGTAACTCCTGGGAAAAACGCGCCAGCGCACCGTACAGCGCGAGCGAATCGACTCGTTGCGGATACGTCGCGGCGAACAGGATGCTCATCGGGCCGCCCTCCGACATACCGAACATCGACGCGGTATCCGCGCCGACCGCGTCCATCACCGCTCGCATATCGTCCATGCGCTCGTCGAGCGGCGGCACGTGCGTCACCGGATCCGACAGCCCCGTGCCACGCTTGTCCCACGTAATGAGCCGCGTGCCACGAGCGAGCGCTTCAACAAAAGTTATGAACGGCATCGAGGGGTCGGTCCACAGATCCACGTTGCTGAACCAGCCGGGGTTCCACACGAGTGTGGTGTCGCCCTCCCCAAACACGCGGTAAGCGAGTCGCACCGAGCCGTTTCGGGCGTAGTGCACACCGCCGTCTTTCATGTCCACATCCTGTCAGGCTGGGGTTATTTCGCGGCGGATGCACCGAAAGCCGATGTGACTCATGCCTGTGTCGATCATCTGCGGCCGACGCGCCGCGGGCCGGTAGCGGCGGCAGTAGCTGTCCGCACAGAGGAACGACCCGCCCTTGATCACCTTGCGCGGCACCTTGAACTGAGGTTGCTGTGGGTCGTAACTGTCTGCGGCACAACAGCTTTCGCCTGCACGCGTGTCGGCATACCAGTCAACCGTCCATTCCCACACGTTGCCGGCCATGTCGTACAAGCCGTACCCGTTAGACGGAAAGCTGGCGACGGGGGAGGTGCGCCCGTATCCCGGATCGGGTCGCCACGGGAACTCGCCGTGCCAGTAGTTGGCCAGCCGCTGATCTGGCGCCTCGGGATCGTCCCCCCACGTGAAGGCCGCGCCGGCCAGCCCGCCACGAGCCGCAACTTCCCATTCCGCCTCCGTGGGAAGCGTGAGACCTGCCCACCGTGCGTAGGATTCGGCGTCTCCGTACGCGATATGCACGACGGGGTGGTGCGCGCGTTTTTCAATCGACGAGTGCGGACCCGCAGGATGCCGCCACGACGCACCCGGTGTCCACGTCCACCACTGACTCAGATGCCGCAAATCAACGGGGCCGGCGGTCCGGGTGAAAACCATCGACCCCGGCTGCAGGTTCTCGACGGGCGCGCCGGGGTAGTCGGCCGGGTTCAGCGGACGTTCCGCGACGGTGACATAGCCCGTGGCGTCGACGAACTCTGCGAACTCCGCGTTGGTCACCGCGCAGGGCTGGATCCAGAATTCGTCGACACTGACCTCGCGCACGGGCGCCTCTTCGGGGTAATGCTCGTCGGATCCCACGACGGCGGTTTGCGCCGGAATGCGCACCAAGCCCCGAGACTGCTGGGAGATCGCGTTTTCGCGCCTCAACGCGATCTCCCAGCAGTCTCGAGGTAGGAGTCAGCCACCGAAGACCGTTGTCCAGTCGTTGCGCATGCTGACAACGGTCCAGCCATCCGTCGACGCCTGCTCCAGCGACTTCTCCGCGCCTGCGGTGTAGGCGAATTCGCGTTCGTCATCGTCGTGCAGCACCAGCATGCAGAGCGACGGGCCGGGGCCCGCGGCGGCGTGCTGGAGCATCTGGATGTCGCCGTTGGAGTTGCCCGCCGCCAGGATTGGCCGCCGCCCCGTGCGGCCCCAGATGCGCACGGGCTTGACCGGGCCGTCGTCGAGAAACTCCGGCGTGGACGTGGTCCGCAGGTGGCCGTCGACGAAATCCAGGCCCACCGAACTGCCGATCACCCGCTCGGGGGGAATGCCGTACATCGCACCGGCGACCGGCCGCATGAAGTCGCGTCCTCCGCCGGAGGCGATGTAGCAGGTGAACCCGTTGGACTCCAGGTAGCGCAGCAGCTCCACCATCGGAACGTAGCCGCACTCGGTGTACGGGCGGCCCAACGTGGGGTGCGTACCCTCGGCGAAGAAGTTCTTCACCCGCTCGGCGTGCTCCTCGACCGTCAGCCCTGCATAGGCCGAAAGTATCCCTCCGGCAAGCACTTTCATCGCCGAGTCGTCCCCGTTGTAGTGTTTGGTGACGGCGTCGCCGAACCAGGCCAGATCGCCGTCGGCGGCGGCCTTGTAGGGTTGCCGGTCCTTTAGAGACGGGTCGGCAGTGGCCTGTTCGGCCAGCCTGCGAACGAGGAAGTCCAACTGGATGTAGGCCGGCTTCTCACACCACAGAGTGCCGTCGTTGTCGAAAACCGCGACGCGTTGCTCGGGCGGCACGTCGGTGTTGACGCGCGCGACGAAGTCGACCACCGCCGACTTCGCCGGCCCGTCATTCCAGGACGCTAAGTCAGCCAACGTCAGCCGCCGCGAGACGCAAGGAAGGCCTCCAACTGTTCGACAGCGTGGTTGATGGTGAACGACGCCGGTTCCTGGCGTGGCGGGAACTCCTTGAAGGTCTCCAGGAACTGAGTCACGATCGCCGAGCCGTAGAACATCAAGTACAGACGGTCGATCAGCCAGTCCCAGTAGGTGTTCGACGTGACGTCGGCGTGTTCGAAGGGATCGGTCCGCAGATTGAACAACTTCGGCGCCCGCAACGCGGTGAACGGTTCGAACCACACTTGCAGCGTGCCGGGGCAGCGCTGCTCCATGAAAACGATCTTCCAGTGCTCGGCCCGGATGCCCAGTACGTCACCGTCGTCGGAGAAGTAGATCATCCCGCGCCGTGGGCTTTTCTCGACCTCACCCGTGAGGTACGGAATCAGGTTGTATCCGTCGATGTGGACCTTGTACGTCATGTCTCCGATCGTGAGGCCGGCCTTGAGCTTGTCGACGATGTCCGGGTCGCCCGCAGCCGCGAGGAACGTTGGCAACCAGTCATGGTGCTGCACAATCTCATTCGATACCGAACGGGGCTTGATTTTGCCCGTCCAGCGGATCATCTCCGGTATCCGGAAGGCGCCCTCCCAGTTAGTGGCCTTCTCGCTGCGGAAGGGCGTCGTCGCACCGTCGGGCCAGCTGTTGGCGTGCGGACCGTTGTCCGTCGAATAGATGACGATGGTGTCCTCGGCGATGCCGAGTTCGTCGACCAGGTCAAGCAACTGACCGACGTTGCGGTCGTGGTCGATCATCGTGTCGTGGTAGGGCGACTGCCAGCGTCCGGCCTGTCCCTTGCTCTCCGGCTTGGTGTGTGTCCGGAAATGCATGTGGGTCATGTTCATCCAGACGAAGAAGGGGGTACCGGCGTCGTGCTGGCGCTTGATGAAATCGATGCACGCGGAGGTGGTTTCGTCGTCGATCGTCTCCATGCGCTTCTTGGTCAGCGGTCCGGTGTCCTCGATGCGCTGCTTGCCGACGGGCCCGTACCTATCGTCTACCTCGCCGGAATCATCCTCGGTTGCCCAGGAATGGATCACACCGCGCGGTAGCAGCGCCTTGCGGAGCAGCGGCGCCTCCTCGGCGGTGGGGTAATCCTCGTGTTCGGGTTCCTCCTCGGCGTTGAGGTGGTACAGGTTGCCGAAGAACTCGTCGAACCCATGGGCGGTCGGCAGGTACTTGTTCAGGTCGCCGAGGTGGTTCTTGCCGAACTGTCCTGTGGCGTAACCCATCGGCTTGAGCAGTTCCGCGATCGTGGGGTCTTCCTTCTGCAGGCCGACATCGACACCCGGCATGCCGACCTTGCTCATTCCGGTGCGGTAGACGCTCTGTCCGGTGATGAACGACGACCGGCCCGCGGTACAGCTCTGCTCGCCGTAGGAATCGGTGAAAAGCATTCCCTCATCGGCGATCCGGTCGATGTTGGGCGTGAAGTAGCCCATCATGCCGCGGCTGTAGCAGCTGAGGTTGGAGATACCGATGTCGTCACCCCAGATGACGAGAATGTTCGGCTTTGAATCAGGCATGCGCAATCCCTTTCTTGAATTGTCGGACCTGTGGATGGGCGGCATGCCCTAGTCGGCCGCCAGGAATTCGTTGAGCTTCTTGACGATCTGATCGATGCTGAAGCTGGCCGGCTCGTGGCGCGGCGGGAACTCCTTGAACGTGTCGAGCTTCGGCACCCGCAGCGGTGTGAACGGCTCGGCCCAGATCCGCAGCGTGCCCTGGCAACGTCGCTCCGCGAACACGATCTTCCAGTTCTCGTAGCGCATCGCGACCAGTTCCGCGTCGTCGTTGAAGTAGAAGAACCCCCGCCTCGGGCTGTGCTCGACCTCGCCCATCAGGTACGGCATCAGGTTGAACCCGTCGATGTGGACCTTGTACTCGACGTGGCCGCTGATGAAGGCCGCACGCCTCGCAGTGCAGCTTTGCTCGCCGTAAGAGTCGGTGAAGCGCATGCCTTCGCTGGCGATGCGGTCGATGTTCGGAGTGCGATAACCCATCAGCCCATCGCTGTAGCAACTCAAGTTCGAGATCCCGATGTCGTCGCCCCAGATACGAGGATGTTCGGTTTCCCAGCTGGCATGGGGGACTCCTTCGAGAGATAACCGACCCGCCTACAAATCTACTGATGTATGTGGCTCTACCGCTGACGATTCGATGAGAGTTCGTCAGCCCCGCATCCGCGTGCGCAGATCGTCGTCGAGGGACACCCGGATCAGCGCAGCCGCGAGACGGGATTGACTTCTCGGCGCGAGTTTCGCTAGCTCCTCGGGGTCGGTCGGCAGCCCGAGTTTGCGCGCGGACGTGATGGCCTTCGTGTCGAAGTAGGGTCGCGCCCACGTCCACACGTCCTGTACTTCGCGCAAGAAGATGTCGGCACCCGTGTCGCCGATTCCCTTGAATTCCTTCAACAATTTCTTCGTCGCGGCCGGATCGCGGTGTGCTTCGTCGGCCAAGCGACGGAGGTCACCGCCGTATTTGTCCTTCGCCATAGCCGCCATCTCCGGGAGCCGGCTGGCGGTGCTCTCGTCGTAGCGCGCGTAGCTCGCCCGGCCGAACGCCTTGATCATCGCCGAGCGATCGGCCTTCGAAACGGCCGCAGGGCTACGCAGCCCCAGTGCGAATAATTCCTTTGCCGCCGCGACCGCGATCTCAGCGGAAATCGGCTTGCTCATCATCGAACACAACATCAGCAACTGGAACAGCGGCCGGGGAGTGTCCGTGAGAGTGATGCCCGCCGCAGTCGCGTACGTCGTGCCCGCGGTCTTCAGCAACTTCCGAGCAAGCCCACGTGGGTCGTCGACTGCCATGCGCCTGACGTACCCGGTCCTCGCCGGAGGTGAACCCCCGAAATCGCTCCGTCGTATCTAACGTGAGGGCCCGATGATCCGCCGAGGCAACCGAAAGTGGGTGCGCACCTGCTGCAGCACATCGCACGGATGGCCATCGCTGCGCCCCGACGGGTCGTCGCCGCCGCGGCGCTGCTGACGGTTGCGCTCGGCATCTTCGGTGTGCCCGTGGCTAAAAGCCTGTCCGCCAGCGGTTTCAATGATCCCACCGCCGAGTCCTCGAAGGCCACGGAACTGTTGGCCAACAAGTTCGGCCAGGGTGACGTCCAGCTACTCATCGTGGTGTCGACCCCCGCCGGTGTCGAATCCCAAGACGCCAGAGTGACAGGCTCCGACATCGTCGACCAGCTCCACCACTCATCGCACGTCGCCAGTGTCATCTCTCCGTGGACCTCACCCCCTGCGGAGGCCAGGACACTGGTCAGCAGGGACAACCGATCCGGCCTGATCGTCGCGGGCATTACCGGCGCCGAACGCGACCAGCAGACGTACGCCAAGGAATTGTCCGAAAAGGTGACACAACGCCGCGACGGTGTGACGGTCCAAACCGGCGGCGTCGCGATGCTCAACGTGCAGATCACCGAGCAGTCGCAGCGTGACCTTCTCCTGATGGAATCGATCGCGATTCCGCTCAGCTTCCTGGTGCTCGTCTGGGTGTTCGGTGGGCTGCTCGCGGCTGCGCTGCCCGTGGCCGTCGGCGGAATGGCGATCCTGGGCGCACTGGCCGTACTTCGAGCATTCTCGATCTTCACCGACGTGTCGATCTTCGCGCTCAACTTGAGCGCCGCCATGGGCCTGGCGCTGGCGATCGACTACACACTGCTGATGGTCAGCCGCTTCCGCGACGAGGTGGCCGACGGCGCAGCCACGAACGACGCCGTCATGCGCACCATGACGTCAGCGGGCCGGACGGTGGTGTTCTCTGCCACGACGGTCGCGTTGTCGGTGGCAGTGCTGGTGTTGTTCCCGATGCACTTCCTGAAGTCTTTCGCCTACGCGGGCGTCGCGACCGTCGCATTCGCCGCGGCGTCAGCACTCGTCGTCACGCCGGCCGCGCTGACGCTGCTCGGTGGCCGGCTGGACTCGCTGGACCTCCGGCGCGGCGCGCGTCGCCTCTTGCGCAGACCCGACCCTGCGCCAGTGCCCGTCGAGCACCTGTTCTGGTATCGGTGGACGAAAGTCGTTCTGCGCCATGCAATTCCCATCGGGCTGGCCACGACCGCGGTGCTCGTGCTGCTCGGCTTACCTTTCCTCGGAGTCCGGTGGGGGCTTCCCGACGAGCGCGTCCTTCCCCGTTCGGCGTCGGCTCACCAGGTAGGAGATCAGCTGCGCAACGACTTCGCCGAAAATTCTGCGACCGCTGTCACCGCCGTCATACCCGACGCCGCGAACCTCACCGCTTCCGACGTGGAGCGATATGCCGCCAACCTCTCCCGCGTGCAGGACGTGACGGCTGTCTCCGTCCCCACTGGCACCTGGGTCGCCGGGGCCCCGGTCGGTCCGCGCTCCGCTCCAGCGGGGGATGCTGACGGCAGCATGTTCCTCACAGTCGCCAGCTCGGCGCCGCTGTTCTCCTACCGATCCGAAGCCCAACTCGACCACCTGCACGCGGTGCCGGGCCCGGACGGTCGACACGTCCAGTTCACCGGCGCCGCGCAGATCAACCGCGACAGTGTGGACGCCATCACTTCACGGCTGCCGCTGGTGTTGGGCGCGATCGCCGTCATCATGTTCGTGCTGCTGTTCCTTCTCACCGGAAGTGTGGTGATGCCGCTGAAAGCGTTGGCGCTCAACGTCTTGTCGTTGACAGCCGCGTTCGGCGCCATGGTGTGGATATTCCAGGACGGACACCTGGGCGCGCTGGGAACGACGCCGACGGGCACGTTGGTGGCGAACATCCCGGTGCTGATGTTCTGCATCGCGTTCGGCTTGTCGATGGACTACGAGGTGTTCCTGGTCTCCCGGATCCGCGAGTTTTGGCTCGCATCTCGGCGGACCCGCCCGGACGATGATTCTTCTGCTCCTCGTGTCCGCGCCGACAACAGTGTCGCCCTCGGCATCGCCCGGACCGGGCGCGTGATCACAGCCGCGGCGCTGGTGATGTCGATTTCGCTCGCAGCGCTGATCGCTGCGCACGTGTCCTTCATGCGGATGTTCGGGCTCGGGCTGACGCTGGCCATCCTCGCCGACGCCACGCTGGTGCGCATGGTGTTGGTGCCCGCGTTCATGCATGTGATGGGGCAGTGGAACTGGTGGGCACCGAAGTGGATGACCGCGGTGCACGAGCGCCTTGGCCTCTCTGACGGTCACGCCGCCGGTATCCCGGAGAGCGGGCACATGCACGTCGCCGATTCCCGCCATAGCTAGCGATTGAACCAAGGCCAGCCTTACTACGTGTCCAAAGAGTGGACTCCATGTCTGTCATCGCTGGGGTGCAGGGTTCGCTACCACCCCATCGCTACACGCAGGATGAATTCGCCGATGCCATCACGCGATTCCCCGGCTTCGGGGAGCACGAGCAGATCATCCGCGCCCTGCACAAGAGCGCGAAGGTCGACACCCGCAACATCGTCGTGCCGCTCGATCGGCTCACCTCGCTGAACGACTTCGGCGACGCGAACGACATCTACATCGAGCGGGCGGTGGACCTTGGTTGCGAGGCCATCTCGGCCGCTCTCAACGAGGCCGGCCTGGACGCCGCCGACGTCGATCTTATTGTGACGACCACGGTGACCGGTCTGGCGGTGCCGTCGCTGGATGCCCGGATTGCGATGCGGCTCGGACTGCGACCCGATGTGCGACGGGTGCCGATCTTCGGTCTCGGTTGCGTTGCCGGCGCAGCGGGATTGGCGCGCCTGCACGATTACTTGCGGGGAGCTCCCGACGATGTCGCTGTGTTGCTGGCGGTCGAGATGTGCTCGTTGACGTATCCGGGAGCGGAACCGACGATGGCGACGCTGGTGGGAAGCGCGCTGTTCGCCGATGGCGCGGGAGCGGTGGTCGCGGTGGGCGAGCGTCGCGCCGAGAAGATCAACGCACACGGGCCCGACGTGCTGGCCTCGCGCAGCCGGCTCTACCCCGACTCCTTGGGCACGATGGGATGGAAAATCAGTGCCACCGGCTTCGAACTCCTGCTTCTCCCTGACCTGCCCGAGATCATCGAGCGCTACCTGGCCGACGACGTGACCGCATTCTTGTCGGATCACGATTTGTCGATCGCCGACATCGGCTCGTGGGTGAGCCATCCCGGCGGCCCCAAGGTGCTCGAGGCAATCAACGCCGCACTGGCGTTGCCCGACGACGCCCTCGAGTTGGCGTGGCGTTCCCTGGGCGAGATCGGCAATCTCTCCTCGGCATCGGTCTTGCACATCCTGCACGACACCATCGCCAAGCAGCCGCCCAGCCGCACTCCTGGGGTTCTGATGGCGATGGGTCCAGGCTTCTGCGCGGAGCTCGTGTTGCTGCGCTGGCACTGACGCCGCGATGGTCTGGTACGTACTGCTCATCGCCGCGGTCGCGGCGGAGCGCCTCGTCGAGCTGGTGGTCTCGAAACGAAACCTCAAGTGGAGCTTCGCTCGTGGCGGCAAGGAATTCGGCGCCGCCCACTATCCGGCGATGGTGGCTCTCCACACCGGCCTGCTCGCCGGGTGCCTGGCGGAGGCGATCGGGCTGCATCGGCCTTTCCTGCCGATGCTCGGCTGGCCGATGTTCGTCCTCGTGCTTGCGGCGCAGGGGCTGCGATGGTGGTGCATCGCGACCCTGGGCCGGCAGTGGAACACGCGCGTCGTTGTCATACCCGACGCGACCCGGATCACCTCGGGCCCGTACCGCGTTCTGCCCCACCCGAATTACGTCGCCGTGGTCGTTGAGGGCGTGGCGCTGCCGCTGGTGCACACCGCCTGGATCACCGCGCTGGTGTTTACGGCGGCCAACGCCGCGCTGCTGCACACACGGGTGAAGACAGAGAACGCGGCGCTCGCCGGGCTGCGATGATCGACCTGCTGATTGCCGGTGGAGGGCCGGCCGGCCTGGCCACTGCGTTGTACGCCGCGAAAGCCGGACTCGACGTGGTGGTGGTGGAACGCCGCGTCGGGCCGATCGACAAAGCATGCGGCGAGGGCCTGATGCCGCATGCCGTCGCGCGGCTCGATCGCCTCGGAGTCTCAGTGCACGGCAAGGCGTTTCGCGGCATCAGCTACCTGGACGGCACGCGTTGTGTCAGCGCACCGTTCCGCACCGGGGCCGGTCTCGGCGTGCGCAGGACCTCGTTGCATGCGGCGCTGCTGGACGCGGTGAACAAGGCTGGCGTGCGAGTGGTGCACGGCGAGGTGGGCGAGATCGGCCAGGACGCGGATTCGGTTCGCTGTGGCGAGTTTCGTGCGCGCTACCTTGCCGCCGCCGACGGCCTGCACTCGCCAATCCGAGCGGCCCTGGGCCTCGCTGGAACACCAAGCCGGGTGCGCCGCTGGGGAATTCGTCGTCACATCCAGATTGCACCCTGGAGTGACAATGTGGAGGTGTACTGGTCGGTCGACGCCGAAGCTTACGTGACGCCAGTGGCCGACGACTGCGTCGGCATCGCCGTTTTGACCTCGCGTCGAGGCAGATTCGATCAGCACCTCGACGCGTTCCCCGCGCTGCGCGATCGGATGCAAGACCTGCCGCACGACCACGACCGCGCGGCAGGCCCGCTACGTCAGAAGGCACGACGCCGCACGGCGGGACGCGTCATGTTGGTCGGCGATGCAGCGGGATACGTCGACGCACTGACCGGCGAGGGCCTCGGCATCGCGTTCAGCGCCGCCGAGCTTCTGGTGGACTGCGTCGCCTCGGACCGTCCCGCCGACTATGACCACCGGTGGCGCCGCATGACCCGCCGCTACCGCCTGCTCACGGCAGCGGTGTTGCACGCCAGCACGATTCCGCCGGTGCGCTCGCGCATTGTGCCCGCGGCATCGCGTTTGCCCAACCTCTTTAGTCAGCTGGTCAACCGCCTCGCCGAGTAACCGTCACTCGCGCGGCACGAGGCGCCGCAGCTGCGTCACATGCCGCGGCGAGAGCTCTTCCAGGCACGTCACGCCCAGCAGCTTCATGGTGCGGGCGACCTGGCCCGACAGGATCTCGATGGCCCGGTCGACGCCGGCCCGGCCGCCTGCCATCAGCCCGTACAGGTACGCACGCCCGACCAGGGTGAACCGCGCACCGAGTGCGACCGCGGCGACGACGTCGGCGCCGGACATGATGCCGGTGTCCAGCAGGATCTCGACGTCGCCGCCCACCTCCGACACGACCTGGGGGAGGAGATGGAAGGGCACCGGGGCCCGATCAAGTTGGCGGCCACCGTGATTGGACAGCAGGATTCCATCGACGCCGAGATCGGCCACGCGGCGCGCGTCGTCGACGTTCTGGATTCCTTTCACCACGAATTTTCCCGGCCATTGCGACTTCACCCAGGTGAGGTCCTCGAAGGTGATCGTCGGATCGAACATCGTGTCCAGCAGATCGGCGACAGTGCCCGGCCAGCGGTCGAAGCTGGCGAACGACAGAGGCTCTGTGGTCAGCAGGTCTATCCACCAGCGCGGCCGCCACGCCGCGTCGAGAACGGTTTTCGCCGTCAGCGTCGGCGGAATCGTCATGCCGTTGCGGGTGTCGCGCAACCGGGCTCCGGCCACCGGCACGTCGACCGTGGCAAGGAGTGTGTCGTACCCAGCGCGCGCCGCGCGTTCCACCAGCGCCATCGACTTGTCCCGGTCGCGCCACATGTAGAGCTGAAACCAGTTCCGCCCCTGCGGGTTAGCCGCAGCAACGTCCTCGATGGAGGTCGTCCCCATCGTCGACAGCGAAAACGGAATGCCCGCATGCCCTGCCGCGGTGGCGCCTGCGATCTCACCCTCGGTCTGCATCATCCGGGTGAATCCGGTGGGCGCGATACCGAACGGTAGCGCTACCTGTGCGCCGAGCACGTTCCACCCCGTGCGCACCTCCGACACATCTTGCAAGATCTCTGGATGAAACTCGATGTCGCGGAACGCCTGCCGGGCCCGTTCCAACGAGATCTCGGCTTCGGCGGCACCGTCGGTGTAGTCGAACGCGGCCTTCGGTGTGCGGCGCCGCGCGATCTTCTGCAGATCCTCGATCGTCAGCGCGGCGGACAGCCGCCGTTTGGCTGCGTCGAATTCGGGTCTCTTGAACCGGATCAGTGGCGCGAGATCCCGCGGTTTGGGCACGCGTCGCTTCATCGGTCCGCTCACCACTACTCGCTCGCGGCCAGCGTCCGAATCACACGGCCACGTCGTTCTTCGATGAGCCGGCCAAACTCTTGGAGCAGCAACGGCTTTTGCTGCAGCACACCTCCGATGTGCTCGCGGCCGATCTGCACCACGGTGACCTCCCCGAGCGCCTGAGTGTTGGCGATGACCGGCTGCCGGGTCAACGCCGTCTGCCCCAGGAACGAGCCCGCATTGAGTGTCGCCAGCGCCACCGGCGAGCCATCGTGACTCGGCACGGTCACCCGCACACGCCCTTTCACGATGAAGCTCATCTGCGCGGGCACATCGCCGACGTACTCGATGATCTCGTCGGCGCCGTACCTCACCACTGTCGCATGCGGCATCAGCTGCTCCTGATCGGCTGAACTCAGCCGCAGCGAGGGTGCCACCACGGTGCGCAGCGCATCCTCGACGGCGTCGGGAGTGCTGAAGTCGTCCTCGGCTTCGTCGAGGTGCAGCCCGTCGCGCCGCGAGGCATACCAGATCCATCGCAGGAACATCGCTTTGGCGTCTCCGTCGTCGCCGGGAGTCCGCAGTGGGATGCTGGTCCGGTATTCAAGGCCCCCCAGCGGCACCGATTTGGCTTGAGCTCCGGGTCGGAGGAAGGGAAGTCCGTCCGCCGCCCGAGAAAGCATGGCGCACACCCGGTCCGGCGGATCATTGATCGCAAAAGTGGTCGTGACCTTCAACTTGTAGGTCCCAGGGGGGCGGCTCAAGTTGGTGAACGAGGCGACCGCAAGGACCGCGTTCGGCGTGATCTGCAATCCGCTGCCGGTGTCGATATGAACTGCACGCCAATTGACTTCGATGACCCGCCCCCGTGCGGCAGAGGTTTGCACCCAGTCGCCGAGGCGGAATGGCTGCTCGAAGAGCATGAGTAATCCGGAGATGATCTGCCCCACGGAATTCTGCAACGTCAAGCCGATGACGATCGAGGTCACGCCCAACGCGGTGAACAGACCTCCGATGTGCGCGCCCCAGATGTACGAGAAGATGATTCCCAGGCCGACGGCAATCAGGACGAAGCGTGCGACGTCGACGAAGATCGTCGGCATGCGTTTGCGCCACGTCCCCTCGGGGGCCGCTTGGAACAACGCGGCGTTGACACCCGACAGCAACAGCACCAGCACCACGAAACCGAATAGTGTCGCCACCAGCTTGACCGGTGTATCTCCGGTGGGGATCCGAGTCGCGTTGACGAGCAGAAGAAGCAGCGCCCCCAGCGGCAGAAGATAATTACGCAATAGACCGACGGGCCTGGCCAGTCCGCTCTTCTTCCGGATCAGTGCGTTCTGCCATTCGGTGAGAACGACGAGACCGACGGGCAGCCCGATTGCGACGCCGACGGCCCAGTAGAACCACGGGGAGTTGAGGACGTTGGTCATTCTTCGCGCTCCCTGACCTGCCAGACGGTTTGCTCGGAGCCGTCCACGGTGATCGTGCCCGCCGGAGTGAATTCCCTAGTGTCGCCGATTGTCTCGTAGACCTGCTGGGTGACGTAGATTCCGGGCTGAGACGAGCCGCTTTGAATCTGGTACGCGAGATTGACTGCTGCGCCCCACATGTCGTAGAGGATCGAGGACTGGCCCACCAGCCCGCTGCTGACTCGTCCGGTGTCGATGCCGGCGCGCAAGCTCAGGCGATGGCCGGTTTCACCGTTGAACCGGTCGATGATGCGCTGCGTCTCCAGCGCGAAATCCACTGTCCGCCTGACATTGTCCAGGTGCGGGACGTTCAGCCCACAGCTGGCCAGGTAACCGTTGTGCACCGTGCGCACGCGTTCTACGCCCAGGTCTTCTGCGGCGGCGTCCATTTGACGGGCGAGCTCGTTGATGATCGACAAAGCCTCATCTGAGCTCAGTTCGGCCTGCAGCTCGTCCAAGCCGACGATGTCGGCGAAGATCACGCTGACGTCCTGGTGGTCTTGGGCGATGATCGCTTCGCCCTGCCGGTAACGCTCGACCACCCGCTCCGGCATCAGCGACAACAGCAACCGGTCGTTCTCCCGGCGCTGCTCGTTGAGCAGCTCCTCCTTGACGGCGAGATTGCGGCTCATTTCGTTGAAGGCCCTTGTCAGGTCGCCTATTTCGTCCCGTGTTTCCACCGGGATCTTGACTTCGTAGTCACCGGCACTGATATTCCGAGCACCCGCCTCGAGTCTGCGGATGGGTCGCACGAACACTTGGGCCGCGAACGTCGCAAGCAAGCAGACAACGAAAATGACTCCGACAGTGGACAACACCATGATTCTGGCGAACTCGGACTCACGCGCGAAGGCCTCCGAAGTGTCGATCTTGGCCACGATCGACCAATGCAGGCTGGTTCCTTGGATGTCAACGGGCGCATACGCCTGCAAGGTCTCCTGGCCGAGATAGTCGCGGGCGACCATGGTGCCCGACTGCCCACGTTGGGCGGCACGCGTGGCATCGCTCGATACAGGCTGAATCAGCGTGGTGCTGCCCAACCGGATCGCCGCATCGGCAACGTCGGGATGCGTTCCCGCCTGTACGACATCGCGCTTGTATTGGTCCGGGTTTTCAAGGAACAACCTGGAGTCAGACCGCATGAGGTCGTCGGGGCCGGCGAGGTAGGCCTCGCCGGTCTCACCCATGCCAGACTTGGCCCACTGCTTGTCGAAGGTCATCAGCCGGTTGATCTTCGTGATCGGGAATTGCAGTGCCATCACACCGTCGGTGTGACCGTCGACCCCGACCGGGGAAACCATCCAGGCCGTCGGTTGGCCTTCAGCAGGCTGGTAGATCTCGAAGTCGGTCATGGCGACGAAGTCGTCGGAATTCGATGCCATGGCTTTGTCGTAGGCGCCGCGCAGCAGCGAACCGCTGTACGGTCCGGTCAGGATGTTGGTGCCGAGATCCACGTCTTTGTAGGCGGTGTAGACGACATTTCCCTGAGTATCCAGGAGCAGGACGTCCTGAAATTCGAATCGGTTCACGATCTGCCGGAAGAAGTCTTGATACTTCTCGTTCGCCGCCGACCACGCGCTTCCGTCGCGCGCATCGTCCATCGTCAGAGCGAAATCGTCGTCTCTTCGCTGCGCGGTATAGTTCGCCTGCAGGTACCTCTGCGCGTTCGATTTCGGTAGCACTGCGTTCAGATCCGGCTTGATGTCGCTGTACTTCTCGACTTCCTTGATGAAGGTGTTGTTATAGAAGTCGACGATGGCCTGCTGCTGCTCCGGACCGATCGACGCGCTGGCGAGTTGGTCGAAGCCCGCGATGAAGGCCTGCAGGGCGGGCACAGCGACAGCCCCGTGGGAATAGACGATCAGCGAATTCTTCAGGTCGTTGATTTCACTCGCGAGCGTCCTCGACTGTGATTCGCGTTCCTCGGTCAACCGATTGAAGACCTGTGCCCGCATGGCTTCGCGGCCGGCGTGGTAGGCGATGAACATCACGACCGCGGCCGCAATGATCGTGCACAGCACCATCATCACGACCAACTTGGACTGGATGGACACCCGCGACAGCAGCCTGCGGGGCCGTAGCCGGCTCAACCGGCGCTGTTCCTCGCCAGCCGATTCTTCGGTGTCCGGCCCCCCGGTGGCCCGTTTCTCGGTCGGCGATTCGGTCACCGCGGCGTCGTCGTCAGACGATGACGGCATCAGTTTCCTTCCGCTGGCGGCGCGGCGCTTCCGCAGCAGACTAACTTGAAAACCAATCGCCGATATGGAGGACAGGCTGTGAATGGCGCCCGGGTCTTGCTCGACACACTGGTCGGCCGCGGAATCGACGTGTGCTTCGCCAACCCAGGCACGTCGGAAATGCATTTCGTCGCGGCCCTGGACGCTGTGCCAGAAATGCGCGGTGTGCTGACCTTGTTCGAAGGCGTCGCCACGGGAGCCGCCGACGGTTACGCCCGCATCGCGGGCAAACCCGCGGCCGTGTTGCTACACCTGGGGCCAGGGCTGGGGAACGGACTGGCCAACTTGCACAACGCCAGACGCGCACGCGTGCCGGTGATCGTCGTCGTCGGCGACCACGCGACGTATCACAAGCGCTACGACGCTCCGTTGGAGTCCGACATCGATTCGTTGGCACACACGGTGTCCGGCTGGGTACGGCGCAGCGGCGCCGTCGAGGACGTCGCGGGCGACACCCTCGAAGCGGTGACCGCCGCGACCGCGCCCCCGGGCCGGGTGGCCACGCTGATCCTGCCCGCCGACGTGTCGTGGACCGACGGCGCCGAACCAGCCTCTGCGGAACGCCAGGCGCACGCTCCAACGAACCCGCCCTTCGACGCGGCAGCATTGCGTGCCGCGGGGAAGGCATTGGCCGAAGGCTCGCCCGACTCTTGCTCTTCGCGCGAGCGCTCATCGACCATCTTGTTCCTTGGCGGCGACGCCACAGGCGAAGCGGGCCTGATCGCGGCGTCGCGTATCGCGGCGGCGACCGGATGCGGATTGCTGTGCGAGACCTTTCCCACCAGGCTGACCCGAGGCGCCGGCCTGCCTGCGATCGACCGGCTGGGCTACCTCGCGGAGGCCGCCACGGCGCAGCTCGACGGCGTCAAGCATCTGATCCTCGCCGGTGCCCGCTCGCCCGTGTCGTTCTTCGCCTATCCCGGCAAGCCGAGCGATCTCGTCCCGGCGGGTTGCGACGTTCACGTACTCGCCGAATCCGGACAGGCAACCGGTGCGCTGACCGCCCTCGCCGAGGAGATTGCCGCGGATGCGCAACCAGTCCTGGCAGCGGCAGCCAGGCCCGCTCTGCCCACCGGCGCGCTGACGGGCATGAGCGTCGCGGAGGCAGTCGGCGCGCTGCTGCCCGAGGACGCGATCGTGGTCGACGAATCCAACACCGCCGGCATGACGTTGCCTGCCGCGACGGCCGGGTCGCCTCGACATGACTGGCTCACGTTGACCGGCGGTGCGATCGGGTACGGCTTGCCCGCTGCCGTGGGCGCCGCGACCGCCGCACCGGGCCGCAAGGTGCTGTGCCTGCAAGCCGACGGCTCGGCCATGTACACCGTGTCCGCGCTCTGGACCATGGCCCGTGAGCAGCTCGACGTGACCACCGTGATTTACAACAACGGTGCGTACGACATCCTGCGAATGGAACTGGGCCGGGTCGGCGCGCAGGAAGACGGCAGCGCACCCGGCAAGAGGGCCGAGGCCCTGCTCGACCTCGACCCGCCCCGGATGGATTTCGTCGCGCTCGCCGGCGGTATGGGCGTGCCCGCCCGCCGTGCAACCAGCGCCGAGGAATTCGTCGCTGCCCTCTCCGACGCGCTGGCATCCCCGGGCCCGCATCTCATCGACGCGATGATCCCCTCGCTGTTTAGGTGAGAACGTGTCGGATCCATTCGATCTTCAGCGGTTCGTAGGCGCGCAGGCGCCCGTGTACGACACCGTTCTGCGTGAGTTGCGCGCCGGGTTCAAACAAAGTCACTGGATGTGGTTCATTTTCCCGCAACTCAAGGCGCTGGGCCGCAGCTCGACGGCGGTGTACTTCGGGATTTCGGCTCTCGCCGAAGCCCAGGCATACCTCGCCCACGCCCTGCTGGGCCCCCGCTTGCGCGAGTGCGCGCGGATCGTCACCGGGATCGACGGCTTGTCGGTCAACGATATCTTCGGATCGCCCGACGATCTCAAACTCCGGTCCTCGATGACTCTGTTCGCGCACGCGGCGACCGATGACGCCGACTTCGTTGGGGTGCTGGACAAGTTCTATTCCGGCGAGCAGGACCCTGCGACGCTTTCCCTGTTAGCTCAACGGCCGCAAAATTAGCCAGCCGTGAGGCGCGACTGCCGCCTCGTCGACCTCCGCCTGTGCAGGTGCAGAGTCGCCGCCGAGCACGTGCGCTGACCGAAACCCCAAGTCGCGCATGCTTACCGGCAATGGCTCGTCGTCGACGTTCAACGCGACGAGCAGCGACTCGTCGCCCGCCCGGGTGGAGTACACGTAACGGCGGTTGTCCAGCAGCAGCGACGTCGTCGTCGCCCGGTGCAGCCACGGGTGACGGCGCCGCAGCCCGATCAGGAACTGGTGCAGACGGAACACATCCTCGGCGGCGGGATCCACACGCGCCGGTTCCGGAGGGAATTCCGGCCGCACAGCGTCGTCGCCGCCGAATCGATCCTCTTTCACTGCGCGATAACCGTATTCGTCGCCGGCGTAGATACTCGGAATGCCGCCGGTGGTCATCAAAACCACGACGGCGTGGGGCAGATGTCGCGGGTCGGTCAATGTGCTCGCGATGCGCGTGACATCGTGGTTGCCCACAAACGTCAGCGGAGCGAAGACCTCGAGAAAGTCGTTCTGGCGCTGCAACGCCCAGTCGAGCTCGTGAAAGTTGCCGTCGTTCAGGGCACTCCAGATGGCCTTCCACAGCTCGTACTGTGTGACCGAGTCGAAACCGGCGTCGCGCACCCGCGCGGAGTAGTCGCCGTGAATGACCTCGCCGACGAACCAAGCGTCCGGATGCGTTTCGCGGACAGCGGGGATGACCGCCGACCAGAACCAATCCGGCATCGCATAGGCCGCGTCCAACCGCCATCCGTCGGCACCGCGGCTCAGCCAGTGGCGCATCACATCTGAGACGTAACCGACCACCTCCGGGTCTCGATGGTTGAGGGTGATCAGCTCGCCGTGTCCCTCAAACGTGTGAAAGCCGTTGCGGCCGTTGCGAAACCACGATGGATGAGAAAAGTCTTGACCGACGTGGTTGAACACGCCGTCCAGAAGGACGCGCAGACCGCGCCGGCGCGCCTCGGCGATGAGGAAATCGAAGTCGGCGTCATCGCCGAGCCGCGGATCAATGCGGTAGTGGTCGGTGGTGTCGTAACCGTGGGTGCGCGAAGCGAAAATCGGCCCCAGCGCGATGCCGGAAGCGCCCAGCTCGATGGCGTGATCGAACCACCCGGGAATGCGGCGCAGTCGGTGCTCATCGGGCGGGGGAGGTGGGTCGGCGGGGTACGCGCCGACAAAACCCAGCGGGTAGATCTGCCACCAGATCGCGTGCTCTACCCATGCAAGCGACACGGGTGCGCAGTTTACGCACCCAGCCGTCACCACCACCGCGAGCGTGCGAGTCTGCAGGCGACACGCCGCTTCTAGACGGGAGTCTGCGCACGCTCGGCTTGTCCGAGCGAGCAATGACATGTTCTAGTGCAGGAATGCTGGAGTTCACCCGAGAAGACCTGTCAGCGGCCGAAATGGACCGGCTACGACGGATCTACGAACCGCTGACGAAGTCGGTGCGCGCGTTGATCGACGCGACCATCAGAACCGAGATGGACGAAGCCACCGTGTCGGAAGTGACCGCGCAGATCGACGCCGCCACCACACAGTTACGCACCAGACAGCTGGATGGCCCCTACGGCGTGAGGTACACCTACGAAGGCACCGGCATGGCGTGGGGCAATCCGGTGATCGGGGTCCGTAACCCAATCGCCCCGCCGGTCGACCTCCAGTTCGGCGATCCAGGCAAGGTCTGGGCGGATTTCCACCTCGGCGCCGCGTACGAGGGACCACCGGGGCACGTCCACGGCGGCGTGTGCGCTTTAGTGCTCGACCATGTGCTCGGCGAGGTCGCAAGCGGCGGCCTGACCCGGCCTGCGTTCACGGGCACGATCAGTTGCCGGTACCTTCGCGCGACGCGGCTCGGCGATCTGCACACCGAAGCCACCATCGAGCGGATCGACGGGGTCAAGACGTTCGCGGTCGGACATCTCGCTGACGAGGAGGGCATCACCGTGGAGGCCGAGGGAGTGTTCATCATCCCGAAATGGGCTCGCTGAACGACGCGGAGGTTTCCATGGAGCCCGACATGGACGTGGTGCGTCAGGTCCGCAAGGCCGTCAACGACATTCGCGCCACGGTCCGACTACTCAGTGCCACAGGGCATTCCGGCGACGCCGCAACAATCGCGCGCAAAGCTAGCTATCAGCTCGACTGCCTCACGGAGATGCTCGACCTGCCTCCGCAGCGCCGCCAGCCGTGGTCCTACTTCCAGCCGCGCATTGCCGAAGAGTTCGGGGAATGACGGAAGTGATTGCTGTTCAATGGCTTTCAGCGAGCTCCAGCCGCTCGTCGAGTGCGCGATCCGGGTCCTCGCCATTGGTCGCAGCGATGATCGCGCGCACCGTGCGCCTGCAGCGCCCGCAGTCCGACCCCGCACCGCATGCTCTGGCGACCTCGTTGCACGTCCGCGCGCCGCATGCCACCACGTCAGCCACCATGTGGCTCGTCGCGCCGGTGCACAGACACACAAACATGGCTTAAGCCAACAGGTTAGGCTAACCTCTGTCAAGAAGACGGAGGACACCCGCGCCGAGAATGCGCCGCGGGGTGTTTGTGTGCACTAGATTTGTCTTCCATGCAAGGTGACCCCGACGTTCTGAAGTTGCTCAACGAGCAGCTGACCAGCGAGCTGACCGCGATCAATCAGTACTTCCTGCACTCCAAGATGCAGGACAACTGGGGCTTCACCGAACTCGCCAAACGCACGCGGGAAGAATCGATCGAGGAGATGCACCACGCCGAGTGGGTCACCGATCGCATCCTCATTCTCGATGGCCTGCCCAACTATCAGCGGCTGTTTTCGCTGCGGGTGGGGCAGTCATTGCGTGAACAGTTCGAGAGCGACCTCGCGGTCGAATACGAAGTGAAGGCACGCCTGGCACCGGGAATCATCATGTGCCGCGAGAAGCAGGACTCCACGAGCGCAATCCTGCTCGAGAAGATTCTCGACGACGAAGAAAAGCACATCGACTGGCTCGAGACCCAACTGCAGCTGATGGACAAGCTCGGCGAGCCGCTCTACGCCGCTCAGTGCGTTTCGCGACCGCCCGGCGCGATCGGATAGCAATTAGCCGGCGGGTATCGGCGATGCCCGGCCGGGCGCTAGCTTCTCAACGTCGGGTTGCGCTCGATCACCGCCTGGCGACGAGCACAGATGCAACCAACCACAGCGCGCCGCTGACTGGCCGGATCCCCGCCGGGAAGGACACCCAAACCTTTGCCCTATCGCGCCGCTGGCAGGAGACGACCGGATTCGTCGGACCAGTCCCGTTGCACGAGTATCCGGTGCGCGATCCGATCGAGCGCCGCCTGCACCTCGTCGCGGTCGGGCCTGCCCTCGAACGTCGGCGACTGCTCAAGCTTGTCCACCCAGTACTCGACGAGCCCCGACGACAACACGTCGACCTGGCTCCTACCGGCCTGTGTGAGCCACAGATTCTCGCCGTTGCGTAGCGCGTAGCCGCGCCCGACCAGCCGATCGAACGTCGGCTCAAGCACCTCCTGCGGTACCCGCAGCTGGTCGGCGATGTCGTTCAGCCGCGCCGCCCCGAGGACCTGGGCATGGCGGTTGATCCGCAGCAGCGCCCATGATTCCGCGATGTCGAGCTCACACCCGACGCGCTGACACAGCGCGCGCAACCGCACCGCCGGGCTGTTCCGCATCATCCGGCCGATCGCGTTCTCCAGCAGCACGTCCGGCGATTCGCTGGTGGGCATCGCGAAGCCCTCACCGAGATCGAGGGCGGAGACGGCTTCCCTGTCGTGCAGCGGCACCTCTTTGAGCATGAGTGCCAGCACAAAGCCGACCAGGGCCACCGGCGCCGCACACAGGAACACGAGATCCAGCGATTCCGCGTAGGCGTGCACCACCGGTGCGGCGACGTCGCGCGGCAGTTCATGCAGCGCCTTCGGGGACTGGGCCGCGGCCGCAGGGGCGCCGCTGGCCGCCAGGGCCGGGCCGATACGTTGCCCAAGGAAGTTGGTGAAGAGCGATCCAAAGATCGCCGCACCGAATGAGCTTCCGATGGTGCGGAAGAACGTGACGCCGGACGTCGCGACGCCGAGGTCGGCGAAATCGGACGTGTTCTGCACGATCAGGACGAGCACTTGCATGCACATGCCGATGCCGGCGCCCAGAACGAACAGGTACAGCGACTGAAAAAGTGTGGGTGTCGCCTCAGTCATCCGGGACAACAACACGAACCCGATACTCATGATCAGCGTGCCCGCGACCGGGAAGATCTTGTACCGGCCCGTGCGCCCGACGATCGCGCCGCTGCTGATCGACGTGAGCAACAAGCCAGCCACCATCGGCAACGTGCGCAGCCCCGATGTCGTGGCCGACACGCCGTCGACGAACTGCATGAAGGTCGGCATGAACGTCAGCGCGCCCAACATCGCGAATCCGACGACGAAGGACAACACGCAACACACGGTGAAGACCGGGTTGGCGAACAGCCGGGTCGGCAAGATCGGCTCCGCCACGCGAGTTTCGACCCAGACGAAGATCACCAATGCGAGCGCCGACGCCGCGAACAGCCCGATGATCACGGGCGAGGTCCACGGATAGGTGCTGCCGCCCCAGCTGGTGGCCAGCGTCAGACCCGACGCGCCGAGACCGACGGACAGGATGCCGGCGTAGTCGATCTTGGGCTTGCTCCGTTGTCCCAGAGCGGGAATCGCCGCCGCCGCCACCAGGAGGACGATCGCGCCCACAGGCACATTGATCCAGAACGCCCACCGCCAGGTCAGGTGGTCAGTGAAGAAGCCGCCAAGCAGCGGGCCGACCACGGTGGTCACCCCGAACACCGCGCCGAGGGCGCCCTGGTATTTGCCCCGCTCTCGCAGCGGGACCACCTCGCCGATCAGCGCGGCGGCGGTCACCATGATCCCTCCGCCGCCGATGCCCTGGAGGGCCCGCGACCCGACGAGCATCTCCATAGAGGTCGAAAGCCCGCACAACACCGATCCGATGAGGAAGAACACCACCGCGGCCTGGAAGACCAGCTTGCGGCCGAACAGGTCACCCAGCTTGCCGACCACCGCCGTGACGATCGTCGACGCAAGCAGGTAACTCGTCACGACCCACGATTGGTGACCGGCACCGCCGAGATCGGCGACGACGGTGGGCAGTGCGGTGGCGACGATGGTCTGGTCCAACGCGGCCAGCAGCATGCCTAACAAGATCGAGGTGAAGATGAAGTTCCGACGCTGAGGGTCGATCAGCGCGTTACCGGCAGGCTGGACCTGTTCGATAGCCGAGCTAGCCATATCGTGCAGCCTACGGGCCGGGCGTCGTCAGTCGCTGCTGCGCCAGCCCGCCACGCCGACCACGATCATCCGCAACTGCTTGACCGCGATGCGTTTGATCTCCTCCTGCGCGGCCACGTCCTGGGCATCCTCGATCGCCTCGGCCACCACGATCATCGCGTTGACGAACAGTCCGGCCAAGACATTCAGGTCTTCGGTGCTCCAACCGTTCAGCCCCGGGAAGCGGGCCAGGTCGGTCGCCAGCTCGGAGGTGATCAGCCGGATCTCGGTGCGGATCGCGTACCGCAGGACCGTCACGCCACTGGACCGCTCGCGGCCGATGAACCGCCAATGCTCGCGCTGGGCCGCGACGCTGCCGACGACGATCTCGACCGACGACTCGATCACCCGGTTCGGGTCGAGCTTGCCTGCGCGCGCCGAGCGCAGCATGTCGCGGAGCATGCGAAAGGATTCGTCGATCAGAACGAGGCCCAGCGCCTCCATCGACTCGAAGTGCCGATAGAACGCGGCAGGCACGATGCCCGCCTCACGGGTGACCTCGCGCAGGCTGAGTGCGCTGAAGCTCCGGTCGTCGAGCAGTTTGAGCGCGGCAGCCACGATCGCGCGGCGAGTGGCTTCCTTGCGTTCCTCGCGGGTGACTTTCGGGTGGGAAGTGGATCCGGATCGCCGGGATCGTGAAGTAGGCGTACGACTGTTCACTATTGTGAAGCCTACCACAACCTGGTGTTTTGCATTGACGTCATGGTAGTTCCTAACTCATGGTGTACATATGTTCACTCAAACGCTTTCCAGGCGGGTACTGGGTTCGCCCCTCCTCGACCTGCTCACCGGCCCACACGGGGTCGACCGCTACACCGAACTCGTCGAGCCGATCTGGTCGCAGGGCGACGCCCGCGCGCGGATCGTCTCTGTCCAACATCGCACACCTCGCAGTGTCACTCTGACGCTGGCACCCAACGGCGCGTTCAGTGGATTCAAGGCCGGCCAACACGTCAACCTCTCGGTCGAGATCGACGGCAGGCGCCGCACTCGCTGCTATTCGCCCGCGAGTGCCGAGGGCGCGCCGCTCATCGAGCTGACCGTCGGGCTGCACGACGGCGGCCTGGTGTCGACGTACCTGCACCGCCATGCCAGACCCGGCATGGTCGTCGGCCTCGACGGGGTCGGCGGAGAGTTCGTCCTGCCCGATGTGCGTCCACGCCGCATCTTGTTCGTGTCGGGCGGAAGCGGGATCACCCCGGTGATGTCGATGCTGCGGACGCTGGCCGCCGAGCGTTTCGACGGCGAGATCGCCTTCGTGCACTATGCCCGGTCGGCGGACGAGGCCTGCTACCGCGAGGAGCTTGCGTCCATTCCCGGCGTGCGCGTGTTGCACGGGTTCACCCGGTCGGCCGATCGCGGCGACCTGACGGGCCACTTCGATGCCAGTCATCTGGACGCAGCGATGGCGTCCCCGGATGCGGTCTTCGTTTGCGGGCCGCCCGCGCTGGCCGCCGCCGTGCGCGAATGCTGCGACGACGTCAGCGCCGAAACGTTCGTGCCACCCGTGTTCGATGCACCAGCAGACGGGGTGGGCGGCCAAATCACGTTCGCAGACAGCGGCATTGACCGCGTCGACGACGGCCGCCCGCTGCTGGAGCAGGCTGAGGCGGCCGGCTTGACACCCGAAAGTGGATGCCGCATGGGCATCTGCCATACCTGCACGCGCCGCAAGACCCGCGGTGTCGTGAGAAACCTCATCACCGGCGCGGTGTCGACCACCGACGAGGAGGACGTGCAGATCTGCGTGTCCGCTCCCGTCGGCGACGTCGAACTCGCGCTCTGACCCGGAAAGGACACACCAATGACGACACTTAACAACTCCCCGGCGCGAGCCCGCGCACCCCAGGGAACCCCCGAACAGACCGAAGCCTTTGGCCGTGAACTCGACGCGCTGAAGGAGCGAGTGATCGCCGATCTCGGCGAACGCGATGCCACCTACATCCGCCGAGTCATCAAAGCCCAGCGGGCACTGGAAACCGGTGGCCGGGCGCTGCTGATGGCGGGGATCCTTCCGCCCGCATGGCTTGCAGGCACCGCGATGCTCGCATTGTCAAAGATCTTGGACAACATGGAAATTGGCCACAACGTGATGCACGGCCAATACGACTGGATGGGCGACCCGGCCATCTCCAGCCGCAACTTCGAATGGGACACCGCATGCCCTTCCGATCAGTGGCGGCATTCGCACAACTACATGCACCACACCTACACGAACGTCGTCGGCATGGACCGCGACATCGGTTACGGCATCCTGCGGATGAGCGAACAGCAGCGCTGGCGCCCGTACTTTCTGGGCAACCCGGTCTACGCGTTCCTGCTGATGGTGCTCTTTCAGTACGGAGTGGCCCTGCACGAGCTCGAGACCGAACGCATCAAGTCCGGCGAGATCTCACTTGCGGACAAGCGCGAGATCCTCGATGGCATCTGGCGCAAAACCAAACGGCAGATGCTTAAGGACTACGTCGCGTTCCCGCTGTTGGCCGGCCCGTTCGCGCCGGTCGTGTTGGCGGGCAACCTCACCGCGAACCTGATCCGCAACATCTGGTCGTTCATGATCATCTTCTGCGGCCATTTCCCAGAGGACACCCAGGAGTTCTCGATCGAGGAAACAGCCAAGGAGACCAGGGGAGCATGGTATCACCGGCAGATCCTCGGCTCAGCGAACCTGAAGGGCGGCAAGCTCTTTCATATCTTGAGCGGCAACCTGTCGTTCCAGATCGAGCACCACCTGTTCCCTGACGTCCCGGCCCATCGCCACGCAGAGATCTCGGCCGAGGTGCAGGAGATCTGTGAGCGCTACGGCGTGTCCTACAACACCGGTCCACTGCACCGCCAGTTCGGCACCGTCGTCCGCAAGATCCTGAAACTGGCGCTTCCGCCGGCGCAGCGCGTCGCCGAGCTCGTGCCGTTCGTCAGGCGCGAGCAGACATCGTCCGCGGCTGCCTGACCCTCGAAAACTAGAACGTGTTCCAGATCCGGCTCATGCGGCGTAGCATCGCGTGTCATGAGCCGGATCGGAAACTACCCCGACGATGACCTGATCAGTTGGTTTGCCGCGTCACCTGAACTCGGCGGGGCGATCAACAAATTCCAGCAAGCGGTCTATCACAAGAGCCGCCTGCCGCTGCGGGTTCGCGAGATCGCCCGCATGGCGATCGCGCTGGACAACGAGTGCATGGTGTGCGAGAACACCCGGTTCGGCGAAGGCCCCGCCGAGGGCGTCGACGAGGAGTTCTACGACCACGTGCCGGAATGGCGGACCTGGCCGGGGTACAGCGAGCAGGAGCGGATTGCCGCGGAATTCGGCGAAAGGTTCGCCTCCGACCACAGAGGGCTGCGCGACGACGAGGAGTTCTGGGCCCGCTGCAAAGAGCACATGTCCGACGAGATCCTCGCCGACCTAGCGCTCTCCTGTGCGCTGTGGATCGGGATGGGGCGAGTGCTTCGCACGCTCGACATCGGGCAGGCCTGCAAGATCACGGTGTGAGCCGCACGTCGACTGCCACTCCACCCTTCTCGTCGCGTCGCGCCACGGCGTGACCGGCTCGTTCGCTGCCGTCGAGCGTGATGGTAAGCGGCGCACCGTCTCCCGTGAAGTTCTTCCACCAGGTCTTGGCATCCGGCATCGACACTCCGATCACGATGTCGTCGCCACGCCGCCGGTATGCCACCGGCAGACTCACCTCGCGGCCCGACCGTCGACCGGTGTAGGTCACGTTCGCAAAGGTGCCGCCGAGATATTTGCCCAACCATGGCGACTTGGTCAGCGCCACCACCGGGGCATTGAAGATTGGTCCGGCACGCATGATCAGTCGAGTTACCTTCACATCGAAAAGCCTACCGCCCAATCGAGTTCAGACCCTGAGACCAGGAGCCGCGTATGAGCTATCAGACGATTCTCTACACCACCGACGAGCAGATCGCGACGATCACGCTCAACCAACCGGACGAACTGAACACGATCGTGCCGCCGATGCCCGACGAGGTCGAGGACGCGGTCAACTCCGCCGTGCGCGATGAATCGGTCAAGGTGATCGTGTTGCGCGGTGCGGGCCGGGCGTTCTGTGCCGGCTATCGAACGGGCAGCGGTTTCGGTTACGACGACCAGTTCAGCACCGACGGCCGCTGGGATCCCGGCAAGGACATGATGCTCACCACCGCGGCGGCCACCTCGCCGCACCAGAAGTTCATGAGCATCTGGCGGTCACCGAAGCCGGTGATCGCGCAAGTGCACGGCTGGTGCCTGGGCGGCGGCAGCGATTATGCGTTGTGCGCAGACATGGTGATCGCCAGCGAGGACGCGCAGATCGGCACGCCGTATTCACGGGTGTGGGGGGCCTACCTGTCCGGTATGTGGATCTACCGGCTGGGCCTGACCCGCGCCAAATACCACGCGCTGACCGGCAGGCCACTGTCCGGCCGGGAGGCGGCCGACGTCGGGCTGATCAACGTCGCGGTGCCGTTCGCCGACCTCGAGGCCACCGTGCGCGCGCAGGCCGCCGAGCTCGCGTCATTGCCGATGGGGCAGATCGCCGCTCAGAAACTCATGGTCAACCAGGCCTACGAGAACATGGGGCTGGCGTCGACGCAGACGCTGGGCGCGATCCTCGACGGGATCATGCGCAACATTCCGGAGGCGCACGCGTTCATGGAACATGCTGCTGCACAGGGTGTTTCGTCGGCTGTCGCACAGCGAGACGGCAAATTCGGCGACTACAGCCAAGCGCCGCCCGACCGTAAACCCGACCCCAGCCACATCATCGAGCCCTAGTCACATCGGACGCGAAATGGAATTCCATGCACTTGTTGCGGCCGGATTGCTACATGGAATTCCATTTCGCGGACGGAAGTGCATTACTCAGGCCCCGTGGCCCGGCTCGAGGTCGCGCACGTCAGAGAACGTCACCAGCTCGTCGAAGCGCTCCGGCGCGAAACCCGCGACCGGCTCGAGCAGATGCCCGACATGATCGCCGACATCGAAACGGTTGAGGATGCGGCCGGCGAACCATCCGACAGCCCCGCCAAGTATCGGCAGATCCTCTGGGCCGCTGCTCCATTCGCACCGGTCGAACTTATTGACGCGATCGCCCGTCTCACTACCGAAGAGCCGCGCCAGATCCCGGTGTTGGCGGGGCAGCAGGTGCACAGCGAGATGCGTCGCGCGCTCGGCCACCCGGAAGGTGTGATTCTTCTTCGACAGACCGGCGAGGAACCGTGACGGGCTGATGCTGACCTGACTCGCGAAGCCCACGAGACAGCCGCCGAGTTCGCCATCGGCTCGGGTGGTGACGACGAACATCGGGTAATTCAACAAGCCGACGAGTTCGTCAAAGGCTGAGTTATCACTGTCGCCGGCCATCGCCATCCGCTCAAGTTGTGTGTCGCGGGTGTTCACTTCATGTTCAAGTATGCGTTGACGTCGCGTGGCGCTTCGCACATGCGGTCATCATCTGATGAGTCCGATGCGCGTGGTTCAGGTCGCCAACTTTTACGGGCCGCGGTCGGGGGGCTTGCGGACCGCGGTCGACAGGCTTGGCGCGGAGTACTGCGCGGCAGGACACGACGTCTTCCTCATCGTTCCGGGTTCTACCCCCTCACGAACACTACTACCCACTGGTGTGACGCGAATCTCGGTGCCGGCCAGGTCAATTCCGTTCACCGGCGGCTATCGCGCGGTGATGCCGGGACCCGTCAAGCGCATCGTCGAGGAAATCGGGCCGGACGCACTCGAGGTGTCCGATCGGCTCACGCTGCGCTCGATGGGCCGGTGGGGTCACCGGCGCAATGCGGTCACGGTGATGATCTCGCACGAGCGGCTCGACCGGCTGGCCGGGATCATCCTGCCGAGCCGCAGCGCCAGACGCCTGGCCGATTTCGCGAACCGGCGCACCGCCGCGAGTTATGACATGGTCGTCTGCACCACGGACTTCGCGCGCGAGGAATTCGACCGTATCGACGCGCGCAACGTCGCGACCGTTCCGCTCGGTGTGGATCTGGACACCTTCCACCCACGGCACCGGTCAATCGGGCTGCGGCGCCAGTGGGCGGCACCGGGACAGTCTCTGTTAGTGCACTGCGGACGGCTTTCCGTGGAGAAGCGAGCCGACCGCAGCATCGATGCGCTTGCCGCCCTTCGTGATTCCGGCGTCGATGCTCACCTCGTGGTCATCGGGGAGGGGCCGATGCGCCGCAAGCTCGAACGCCAAGCCGCGGGGTTGCCGGTCAGTTTTACGGGCTTCGTCGACAACCGCGGTCAGGTCGCTGCGATGCTGGCGTCGGCCGACGTCGCGCTCGCGCCCGGGCCGCACGAGACATTCGGGCTCGCTGCGTTGGAGGCGCTGGCCTGTGGCACACCAGCGGTGGTGTCGCGCACATCGGCGCTGCGCGAGATCGTCACGGCCGACAGCGGCGCGCACGCAGCCAACGATCCCGACTCGATCGCGCAAGGTGTGATCGACATCATCGGCCGGCCCTTGCGACGACGGCGCCGCGACGCGCGCAAGCGTGCCGAGCTCTTCACCTGGCAGCGGGCCGCCAACGAGATGCTGGGCATCTTCGATCCGGCCGATCAGTCCGAGACACCGCCGTTTTCCGCCTGAAAACCGACCTACGGTTCTGCGTGCTCGCGCCATCCCTGCAGAATGAATCGGATGACGCACCAAGCGGACGCAGCGCCGTCGATCGCCGGGCTCGAGGCCAGTGGCATCGAGACGATCATCGGGACTGTCGTCAATCCTGCGGGTCTCATCCACGCCAAGACCGTGCCGCCCCGTCGGTTGAACGCATTCGCCGAACCGGGTTTCGGCGCCAGCCCGGTCTGGCACGTGTTCGCCATCGACCAGACCGGTATCGCTATGACGCCGAACTTCGGCGTCATAGGCGACCTGCGAATCCGGATCGACCTGACGGCACTTCGGACCCTCGGCCAGGGGCTGGCCTGGGGGCCGGGATCGTTCTTCGACCAAGATGGCCAGCCGGTCCCGACGTGCAGCCGCGGCACCTTGCAGCGCATCGAGGACCGGCTCCGGGCACGCGATCTGGAAGCTCTCGTCGGTCACGAGATCGAGTTCGTTCTCGTGGACACCGACGGCGGCCGACTGCCGTCGTCTCTGTGGGCGCAGTACGGCGTGGCCGGCGTGCTCGAACACGAGCAGTTCGTTCGCGACGTCACCACCGCTGCCGCGGCCGCCGGCGTTGGAGTCGAGCAGTTCCACCCCGAATACGGCCTCAACCAGTTCGAGATCTCGCTGTCCCCGCTGTCGCCGGTGGCGGCTGCGGACCAATTGGTGCTGATGCGGCTGATCATCGGCCGCATCGCCCGCCGCCACGGAACTCGCGTCTCCTTCTCGCCTGTGCCGTTCGCCGGAAGTGTGGGATCTGGTGCCCACCAACATTTTTCGCTGACACAAGACGGCACGCCCCTGTTCTCCGGTGGGACCGGGGTTCACGGCATGATCGAAGACGGCGAGCACGCGATCGGCGGTATCCTCGCCGGACTTGCCGAGGCGCAGGGCGTGCTGAGCGGGTCTGTCGTGTCCGGATTGCGGCTGGAGCCTGGATTCTGGTCGGGTGCAAGCGTGTGCTGGGGCACCGAGAACCGCGAGGCCGCGGTGCGGTTTCTCGTCGGCGGCCCTGGTAACCCGCACGGCGCCAACGTCGAGATCAAGCCCATCGACGCGTCCGCGAACCCCTACTTCGCGTCTGCGGCGATTCTCGGACTTGCGCTCGACGGCATCGAATGGCGCACCGCGCTGCCCCCGGAGGTGCCGGTGGATCCCAGCGGCCTGTCAGATGACGAGGCCGTCCGCGCAGGCGTCGTTGTCCTGCCTACCGATCAGGCGACGGCGATATCGGCGCTCGAGGGCTCCAGCTGGATCCGCGGCATCCTCGGCGACTCCGCCGTCGACGCGATCGTTGCGGTGCGGCGCTACGAGCACGACAAGTACGGCACGCTGGACCCCGAGGAGCTGACCGCCAAGTTCCGCATGGCGTGGAGCGTGTGACATGCGGGCCGATACCTCGGCGCTGGCCGAGCATGTCGGCCATCTGCGACTGGTCGATCACCACGTGCACGGCTGCTGGATACACGCTGCAGACCGGGCCCGCTTCGAGAACGCACTCAACGAGGCGAACACCGACCCGCTCGCCGACTTCGACTCCGGTTTCGACACCCAGCTGGGCTTCGCGGTCCGTGCGCACTGCGCGCCACTGCTCGGCCTGCCGCCGCATGCCACCCCCGACGACTACTGGAAACAACGCATGGAATTCGCTGAAAGCGTTCTGGCGCAAGAGTTTCTAGCTGCAGCAGGCGTCTCCGACTGGCTGGTGGACACGGGTCTTTCCGACGGCGTCGCGGATCTGGACACCATGGCCGCCCTGTCGGGCGGACGCGCCCACGAGGTGATCCGCCTCGAGCAGATCGCCGAGCTCGCCATCGCGGACGGCAGCGATTACGCCGACGCATTCGACAACCGGCTGTCCAGGAAAGCGGTGACGGCCACGGCCACCAAGTCGATCCTCGCGTATCGCGGCGGCTTCGACGGTGATCTGTCGGAACCCACGCCGAAGGAGGTCGCCGACGCCGCCGCACGGTGGCGCGACAGCGGCGGTGGGCGGCTCACCGACCGGGTGATTCTGCGGTTCGGACTGCACCGGGGGATACGGCTGGGCAAGCCGCTGCAATTGCACGTCGGACTCGGTGACCGCGATTGCGACCTGCACAGGACGAACCCGCTTCTGCTGCTGGATTTACTGCGCGACATAGCTTCTGAGTCAGTCTGCCCACCGATCATGCTGCTGCATTGCTATCCGTTCGAACGCGAAGCCGGCTATCTCGCGCAAGCGTTCAACAACGTCTACGTGGACGGGGGGCTCGCGATCAGCCATCTCGGTGGACGCGGGCGCGGCGTGGTGGGCCGGCTGCTTGAGCTCGCGCCGTTTCGCAAGATCCTGTACTCATCGGACGGGTTCGGCCCCGCGGAGCTGCATTTTCTGGGAGCGGCTCTGTGGCGCAATGGAATTCGTGAGGTGCTGCAGCAATTTGTGGACGCGGGGGAGTGGAGCGAGGCCGACGCGATCCGCGTCGCCGACCTGATCGGCCATCGAAACGCCATCCGCGTATACGGGCTCGAGACCGACGAGCGGGCCGCATGATCGAGGAAGCCAAGACATCGACCACACTGCGGTTCGCGGTACTGCTCACCCTCACCAACGGGTTCCTCGACTCGTACACCTACATCGTGCGGGGCGGCGTCTTCGCCAACGTCCAGACCGGCAACGTGATTCTGTTCGCGATCGACATGCGCCACCGCCACTGGGGCAATTCACTTGCGCATCTGTGGCCGATCCTGGCTTTCCTTGCAGGAGTCCTGCTTTCAGCGCACATCAAGTCGGGCCGCGCCCAGAAACTGGTCGAGCACCCGCTGCGGTGGGTGATGGCGTTCCAGACCATCGCGTTCACGATCGTCGGATTCGTGCCGACGTCGGTCCCCAACAGCTTCGTGACGATTCCCATCTCGTTTCTGGCCGCCATGCAGTTCACGCTGTTCCGCAATATCGGGAATCTGACGTATGTTTCGGTGGCCACGACCGGAAACCTGATGAGGTTCGTCGAATCCGGATACTCGTTGTTCGCCGACAAGGACCAGTCGGCTCGACTGGGGTTCAAAGTCTACGGAGTGTTGATCCTTGCCTTCGCCAGCGGCGCCGTGGCGGGGGCATTCGGCAGCGAGGAGTGGGGCGTCCGCGCGGTCTGGCTCCCCGCGGCATTCCTCGCCGTCACGCTGCTGCTGTTCATCATCGACGAGCGGGAAGGTAAAGAACCCTAATGAACGGGTATTCCTTGCGCGATGAGCACCTCACCGGCCCCAGCGGTCCTGTTCGACATCGACGGCACCCTCGTCGACTCCAACTATCTGCACGTGCACGCCTGGGTGCGGGCGTTTCACGACGTCGGGATCGCGGCTGACACCTGGCGCATTCACCGGGCAATCGGCATGGACGGTTCGACACTCGTCGACACGTTGTCGGATCACGCCCCCGACGACATCCAGAAGCGCCTGAAGGATCTGCATTCGCGGTACTACGAGGAACTTATCCCGCTGCTGCGGGTGCTCCCTGGTGGGCGGGACATCCTGGAACGCGTGGCATCAATGGGCCTGCAGGTGGTGTTCGCCACGTCGGCACCCGAGGACGAGCTGGCGGCGCTTCGTCGCGTCCTCGACAGCGACGATCTCGTCGCGGCGATTACCTCCTCCGAGGACGTCGACACCGCGAAACCCGACCCAGACATCATCGGCGTGGCATTGGACCGCGCGGGCGTGACAGCGGATCAAGCGATGTTCGTCGGCGATGCGGTGTGGGATGCGAAAGCCTGTGCCAGAGCTGGCGTTTCCAGTATCGGGCTGCTCAGCGGCGGAACGTCGCGCGACGAGTTGACCGACGCCGGGGCAAGTGCCGTCTTCACCGACGCCGCCGACCTGCTGGCGCACATCGACGACACCGCAATCGGCAAGCTTGTCACCCCGTCGTGAGTTCCCAGCCCATGTTCTTGGCGAACGCCAGCGCGTCGTCGGACGCCGTGCCCAGGCTCGCGCAGCGCTCGATGTAACCCTTCAGCATGACCATGAAGTTCATCGGGTTGTAGGCGTCTTCCTCGTAGCTCCACAACCCGTCGCCCGCGTACTTCAGCAGGGTGATGTTTCCGGCTTCGTGAATGCTGCCGTCGCCGGGGTCCTTCATTCTGTTCAAAACTTCGGAGAACACCCAGCCCTTCTCCTCGTCGATGGCGTGCCACGAGGTGGGGAACCATGGCATCTCGCTGCCAGGGAACGTGTTCATCGTGGACGTGATCCATTCGCGAATCTGCTCGCGGCCCTCGACATTTCCGAACGCGTGCTCGACGTAGCGCGCGTCCTCGGTGAACTCGTCGGCGTAGCTCGACCAGTCCCAGCTCTTGCCGATCTCGACGACCCGTCGCTCGTGCTCTGCAAACGCGGACTCAATTTCCTCGCGTGACCATTGACCCATGCAAATGATGTACCACACCGACATCGGCGGGCAACGTGGACTGAGCGACTTTCCCCTCGCTGCGCTGGACCGTTGTCAGCGCGGCTTGCTCGGTGACGGCGACGGCGTGCTGGAGGGCTGCTGCACCTGCGGGCTGAGCGAATACACGTGGTCCGGCGTGAGCACCTTGGTCACCGCGTTGGCGAGGGAAGTGCTGGGCTCGTTGCCCTGATAACTGATGTCGGTGTTGCTCAGGATGACGAGGGTCTGCTGCGTCTCCGGTTGATAGACCACGACGCTTTGATATCCGGGAAGACTGCCGTTGTGGCCGATCCAGCCCGCGAGGTTGAAGATGCCAAGGCCGTAGCCATCCGGCGGTGGCAAGCCTAGGGCGCTCACCGTCTGCAGGCGTTGCTCCTGCACGTGGGGTGAGAGCAATTTGCCAGTGGCCAAAGCGGGCGCCCAGGTGTGCAGGTCACCCAATGTGGAGATCATCGCACCGGCCGACCATGCCCATGACGGATCCCAGTCGGTCGCCGTGGTCTCCTTGCCGTCCGCTGTCTGGTTGGTGTAGCCCTGGGCGTGCGGGTCCCCAAACGCGCTGGTGGTGGGAAAACTGGTCTGCGACATGCCCAATGGGGACAGGATGTGGTCGTGGATGTAGTCGGGCAGCGGTTGGCCGCTCACTTTTTCGACGACGAGTCCGAGCAGAATCGTGTTCGTGTTGCAGTACTGGAAATTCTCCCCGGGCGCAAAGGTTGTGGGCTGCGAGAACGCGTAACCGAGCAGTTGCTGCGGTGAGAAGGGCCGTCGGGGGTTGGCGAAAAACGCCTGCTGGAAGTCAGGGCTGTCGGTGTAGTTGGCCAGACCGCTTTGCATCCGGGCCAGCTGCCGCAGAGTGATGGCGTCCCCGTGCGGTACACCGTCGATGTACTTGGCGATCGGATCGTCGAGCCCCACCTTGTTCTGGTCCACAAGCTGCAGGACACCGGTAATCGTGAATGTCTTTGTCACGCTTCCGATCCGGCTGTAGAACGACGTCTGCATCGGCGCTCCGGTCGCCTTGTCCGCGACGCCGTATGCGTGCTCGTAGTAGCCGTTGGGTCCCCAGATGCCCAGAATCACGCCGGGCACCGACGCCGCCGTCATCGCCTGCTGCAGCGCGTCGTCGATCTTGTGCTTGATGTCAGGGTTCAGCTCTTTCGGCGATTCTGCGGTCGACGACGCCGAGGTGCCCTGCGTGGACGTCGGCCGGCTGCACCCTGACACCGCCAAGACGGCGATCACGACAACACCCACGAGAAACGTTCGTAGCCAACGGACTAGGCCCGAGCGGTCCGTCTTCATGCGAGATCCCATCGTCGTGGACTTGGCAGGACCATTATTCGTCACGCGCCGGACAGCAAATCCTCAGGGTGTGACGACAGCCACACGAGGGTAAGCGGAGAGTATGACCACTACCGATCACAGATCTCCAGCTGTCCAGGAACAGGCCAAGCAGCACGCCGACGCAGCGCGCGCACGAATGGACGAGCGCCGCGCCGACCAGGAGGGCGGCGTCGGTGGTTGGATCGCCGAGCGTGCCGGCGAGTGGGATTTGAGCGGGTTCGACGAGACCACGATGCAGCGGCAGAAGTTCTTCTGGAACACGCTCGTCGACTACTGGTTCCGGATGGAGTTGGACGGGTGGGAGAACATCCCCGAACCGCCCGCGCTGCTGATCGGCATTCACTCCGGCGCGCCGTTCGTCTGGGACGCGTGGACCGTCGGCATCCAGTGGTGGCGCCGGTTCGGTCAAGAGCGACAGCTGCACGGCACCGCCCACGACGCGCTGATGGCGATCCCGGTGATCGGCCGCTACTTCCGCGCGATGGGCGTGTTGCCTGCAGCACCGGACTCGATCGCGACCGCCCTTGCCGAGGGTAGGGACGTCGCGCTCTGGCCGGGCGGCGAGGTGGATTCGCTTCGGCCGTGGAGCGAACGCGATCAAGCCAACCTGGCCGGCCGGACCGGGTTCGTCAAGATGGCGATCCGCGCAGGCGTGCCGATCGTGCCGATCGCGACGGTCGGGGGAGCAGACGCGATGCCGGTGCTGTTCCGAGGCGACAGGCTGTCCCGAACTCTGAGGCTGGACAAGATGTTGCGGCTGAAGGTCTTTCCCCTGGCGGTGTCGTTGCCGTGGGGCATCGCTCCTGCGATGCTGCCGCAGTTCCCGCTGCCGGCGAAAATACGGACCCGGTTCATGCCCGCCATCGAGTTGTCTCACGACCCCGAGCGCGCCGACGACGACGACTACGTGGAGCACATGTACGGCGAGGTCCAGGGAAGCATCCAGCAGGGCATGGACGCGCTGGCCCGCAAACGGGCGCTTCCGCTCTTCGGCTAGCCCTGGCAGTACGAGCGGGTCGCAAAGTCCAGAGCCTGCCGGTACAGCGGGTCGAGTTGCCGGGCCTGCGCCGTTGCGGCGACGGCGTCGTCGCGCGCAGCCACGCAATCCGCGGAGTGCAACAGCTCCCATTGGGCCGCGATCTCGGTGACCATCCTTCTGTTGAGGACGTCGATCTGCGCGCGGGAGGACGACAGGTCCGGCGCCGTCGATGGCGCGGCCTGCGGATCGAGCTTCCATTGCGCGAACCGGCCGTACTCGACGCCCTCGGTTGCGCCGATCTGGTCGCTGAACACCTGGCTGACGTAGCCCGGATCGACGTGCTGTGCGAGCGCGTCGGCTCTGACCGCGGCCAATACCTGATTCACTCTTGCCGGGTCTTCGATGCTCGCCTTGGACTGCCACTTGACCGCCGCCACCGGGTCCGCAGTCATCAGTCGTTCTACTGCCGCCCCGACTAGCGCCGAAAGCGGGTTGGGCTCCGTCGCGCCGGCAGGTGGCGCCGCGATCGCACCCGTGCTCAGTATTAAGGCACAGACGGTCCTCCGGACTCTGGTCACACCCCATTTTTAACAGGCGCAACAGTGTTATCACCGCTGTAACGACATGTCGGCCGAGGCGATATGCCGGTATACGGCCGGGGGATGAGCGCGCGATGGAGGTCGTAATGAATCGCAGGTGGGGAAGCCGGTTGGCGGCGGGATTGGTCGCTGCGGCCGTGCTGCCAGGACTAATTGGCCTCGCGGGAGGTTCGCCACCGGCCGCGGCCTACTCCCGACCAGGTCTGCCGGTCGAGTACCTGGATGTGCCGTCGCCCTCGATGGGCCGCGATGTGCGGGTCCAGTTCCAGGGTGGCGGTCCTCGTGCTGTCTACCTGCTGGACGGGCTGCGGGCGCGTGACGATCAGAACGGCTGGGACATCGAGACTGCCGCGTTCGAGTGGTACGACAAGTCGGGCATCTCGGTAGTGATGCCGGTGGGTGGCATGTCGAGCTTCTACACCGACTGGTACCAGCCCGCGGCCGGCAACGGCACCACCTACACCTACAAGTGGGAGACGTTTCTGACCTCCGAGCTACCCAGGTGGCTCGCGGCGAACAGAGGCATCAGCGCGACCGGCAACGCGGTGGTGGGCCTGTCGATGTCGGGCAGCTCCGCGTTGATCCTCGCGGCCTACCATCCGGGCCAGTTCGTCTACGCCGGCGCCCTGTCCGGGTTCCTCAACCTGTCCGACGGCTTCTGGCCGATGCTGGTCGGCCTCGCGATGAACGACGCGGGCGGGTTCAGCTCACTCGCCATGTGGGGCTTGCCCCGCGACCCGGCATGGCGGCGCAATGACCCGACCGTTCAGATCGGCAGGCTCGTCGCCAACGGCACCCGGATCTGGGTGTACTGCGGCAACGGCAATCCGTCGGACCTCGATGCGGGCCAGGGCGACGCTGTCGTGCCGGCGCAGTTCCTCGAGGGCCTGACGCTGCGGACCAACCGGATGTTCGCGCAGCGGTATCAAGCTGCAGGTGGCCGCAATGGAGTGTTCAACTTCCCGGCGAACGGCACCCACAGCTGGGGGTACTGGGGTGGCCAGCTCCAGGCCATGAAGCCGGACATGCAACGTGTGCTCGGCGCCACGCCGACCAGCTGACTGTTTGACCGCACACCTTTGCGGGCAGTCCATCTCTGAGCGCAAGCGAACTATCCGCGAGATTGGACCCCGACGTGAGCAAACAAGACACCGACCAGGCGGACGCCCCGGCACAGAGTGCCGACGAAAAGAAACTCGGGGACTCCGATCAAAAGGGCGCCGACACCGAAGAGAAAAAGACCACGGAGTCCGCCAATGAGGCGGGTGACGACTCGTCCTCGGAAACGACCAAGGACGAAGACGGGGTCGAAAGGTACGGATCGGGGCAGGTAGCTGAAAAGCCGGACGTCTCGGATGAGCATAAGAAGTCGGCCGAGGAAATGGCTCAGTCGTACATGGAGGAGCGTCCGACCACCGTGCTGCCCGGCTCGGACGGCACCGTGACCGGAACAGCGGTAAACGACTGGATCGACGACGACGGCAACCCTGTACACGGCGATATACACGAGGATCTCCAAGAAGCCGCTGAGCGCGATCGCAAGCGCAACGAGCAGGCTAAATCCGGAGAAGACGACGACAAAGCTGATGAAGCCGAAGCCAAAAAGAGCCCCAAGGACGAAGACGCCGGCAAGGACGGCTGACTAACGGCGGCAATGCCGTTGCTCGGACGCAGCGCAGCGCTGAGCAGCCGACGGCAAACTCTCAGCCAGACTCTCGTACCATCAGGGTCGAGTTTCATACAACGAACCCGATCGCGGGAAGCCTGTAGGGATTGACATTGCCAGAGACCCCATCGACATCATCGACCCTGACGCCGCACTTCGAGGACGTGCAGCACCACTACGACCTGTCAGACGATTTCTATCGGCTGTTCCTCGATCCGACGCAGACATACAGCTGCGCGTACTTCGAACGCGAGGATATGTCGCTCGAAGAGGCACAGCTCGCAAAGATCGATCTCGCTCTCGGCAAGCTGGGCTTGCAGCCGGGGATGACCCTGCTCGACATCGGGTGCGGCTGGGGCGCGACCTTGAAGCGCGCGATCGATAAGTACGACGTGAATGTCGTCGGCCTCACATTGTCGAAGAACCAGCAGGCGCACGTTCAACAGCTGTTCGACTCCTCACCGAGTCCGCGCACCAAGCGGGTGCTTCTGCAGGGCTGGGAACAGTTCGACGAGCCCGTCGACCGGATCGTTTCGATCGGCGCCTTCGAGCACTTCGGCGCTGACCGCTACGACGCGTTCTTCACCAAGGCCCACCGCGTGCTGCCGGCCGATGGCGTCATGCTGCTGCACACGATCATCAAGCCCAGCGACGACGAGTTCGCTGAGCGCGGATTGCCAATCACGATGACGCACTTGCGATTCTTCAAGTTCATCATGGACGAGATCTTTCCCGGCGGTCAGCTGCCCAATGCCGCAGCCGTGCAGGAGCACGCGAGCAAAGCCGGCTTCGCGATCACGCGCCAGCAGCAGCTGCGTCTGCACTACCAGCGCACGCTCGAGATTTGGGCCGCCGCGCTGGAAAGCCACAAGGACGAGGCGATCGCTCTGCAGTCCGAAGAGGTCTACGACCGGTACATGAAATATCTGACGGGCTGCGCAGAGCTGTTCCGCGACGGCTACACCGACGTGTGCCAATTCACCTGCGAAAAGTCCTGACCCTCCCGTATCCCGCGAGCGTGCGTGTCTGCAGGCGACACGCCGGTGAAATCGCAAAGTATCCGCACGTTCACGCCGAACTGGTGGTGATCGTTTCGGCACCGCGCTTCGCTGGGTTTCGCGCGAGCGTGCGTCAACTCCTGCCGTGTGCGGCGTGTCGGGCAACAGACACGCACGCTCGCGGGGTTCGGACGGTTTAGGACGACAGCCAAGTCAATTCGGCGGGAAGCTGGCTGCACCAGTACGACGGGTCGTGACCGCCGGCCGAAAAGCTCCCCGCTGCGGGCTTGCCCAGCTGTGCGACGAACTGCCGGCTCGCCGCGTAGAACCGGTCCTCGGTACCGCAGTCCACCCGGATCGGGATCGACGCCAGCTCGGAGCGCCCGAAGACGGTGTTGTTGGCCCAGTCGTACGAGTTGTCGAAGGCGCCGTCGTCCGTCAGCAGATATGAGGTCCACAGTGCCGGACTTACGGCACAGATCCCCGCGGTCCGCGCCGCGCCCAATCGAGCACCGAGCAGCAGCGCACCGTAGCCGCCCATCGACCAGCCGAGGAACCCCACCCGCGAGGTGTCATAACCCTTGGCGGCAAGCATCGGCAACAGCTCGGTCAGCACCATCGCCCCGGAGTCGGTGCCCGAGGCTCTGCGATGCCAGTACGTGTTGCCGCCGTCCACGCTGACGACGGCGAATGGCGGCACGCCGGCCCTGACCACCTTGGCCAACACGTCGGGCACCCCGAGGGCCATCACCGACGCCGCGTCGGCGTCGTGTCCGTGCAGCGCGACGACGGGGCGCAGCCCGTCGGCGGTTCCCGGCGGTCGCGCGATCGCCCAATTCGTCTCGACGCCACCACGCGCCGCCGAGACGAACGAGCCGGTGAGAAGCTTCGCAGCCGACGACGCCGCCGGAGACGGATCTAACGGTACGGGCCCGTTAGCGCGAGAAACCGTGGGCTGCAACAGGTTCCCCAGCGCATATACACCGGCTGCCAGCCCTCCCGCCCGCAAGACAGCTCGTCGTGTCGCCCGCGCCATGCGCGCAATCATTTCAGTGACACGCCGCTTGCGTTGAAACGCTTTGGCATCAAAGCGATCACATTCTGCAAACCATCAGCCCGGAAGGGGCCTCAGCACAGTTTCCAGTCGTCGGCCTCTTTACGAAGGTCGAGGGTCTCGCTCATGGTGTCCTGGTTCGAGAACGTCTCGGTGACTTCGACCTGGGCACTGGCGCTGTGGATGCCGATTGAGTCGATCGCGAAGTGGACCGTTCCTGTCTCGTTACGTTGTTGTGTGAACTTCGACTCGGTGTTGGTTTTCTTGTTGCGGATCTGCGCACACGAATGGCTCATGAAGCCGGCATAGTCGAAGCTGTTCCAGGCGTCCTCGATCGCCGACAATGTGCCGCGGATCTGGTCCTCGTCCGTCTGCGGCGCCGAACCACCTAGCGCCCACGGACTCGGTCGTGCACGCGAGTCCGCGGCGTCCCTATTCGTGGTGACGACGAAGGTCACCACCGCCACGACGACGACGGCAACTGCGGACGCGACGGCGATCATCACGTTGCGGCCGGTATGACTCGGCCAAGGCACAACCTCGTCTGCGTCCATCGGGTATGACAGCGTCGGAAGGGACGCCGGCGGCCACGACGGATCCGGTGTCCAGCCGCTGGGCGGGGGATTGAAACGCATCAGGCTCACCGTCGCAAAGTCGGCTCAGCGCGGCCTATTAACGCCTAAACGAACCGCTCACTTTGTGCAGTCTTTCCAGCCACCGTTCTCCTTGATGAGATTGAGCGTCGCTGACCGAGACTTTGGCTGCGTCGCGAGCTTCACGTCCACTTCCACGTCGGCCTTGTCGCCGTTCACCGTGACCGAGTTGATTTTTATCGTCATGTTTCCCCCTTTCGACCGCAGGCTCTTGAACTTGGCCTCGGTGTTTGACGAATCCTCGGTGACGTTGTGACAGGACAGATTCTGGATGCCGTTGTAATCGGAGTTGTTCCAAGCCGTCTCAAGGCCTGCCACGACGTCGCGGATCTGGTCCTCGTCTGATTTCGATCCGCCGCCCAACACAAGGACGAGCGTCACCACCAATCCGATGACTAGCGCTGCGGCCACTCCCACCCAAATGAGCATCGTGCGGTTGCTGCGGTGGGGCGGCGGAGCGAACTGGCCCGGGCCTGGAGCGGGGTGCTGCCACTGAGGGGCGCCTCCCGGGTATGCCGGCGGTGCCATAGGCTGCGGGCCCGTCTGGGGTTGGGGCACCTGAGCCTGAGGCGGTGCGGAGTCGTCGATCCAGAATTGCCACCCGGCAGGCGCGGGGGGCCATGCCGGATCCGGAGTCCAGCCAGGCTCTGGAGACCAGCCTGGTGCCACGGGCCAATTCGGTGGTGGATTGAAGCGCATCGCGTTCCCCTTCGGTGAAGTCAGCTCAGGCTATGGCACCATCGGCGCTAGGGCGGCGAGTGCACCCGATATTCACCCCAAGCCTAATCAACCGACCAGCCGTTTCCCCTTGAAACAGCTTCAGCGGCCGCCGCGCCGGGCCGACAGGAGAGTTACTGACGCCATGACCGAGTGGAGCGGCGAAGAGTACGCCTCGATCAGCGACCTGCAACGGTCGATGGCCGAAGAAGCCGCCGCATCGCTCGACTTCGCAGGCGACGAAACGGTTCTCGACATCGGGTGCGGCGACGGGCACGTCACCCGAGCGTTGTCCGGCCACGTGCCCGAGGGCTTTGTCGTGGGAGTAGACCCGTCGCAGGGCATGCTCACTGAAGCGGCGCGACATCATCAGGACGGGTCGTCAGCGCCGGCGTTCGTGAGAGCGGACGTCCGGCGTCTGCCGTTTGCCGAACGGTTCGACGTCGCAGTGTCATTCAACGCGCTGCACTGGGTGCCGCAACAGCTTCAGGCACTAACCGAAATCAGCTCAGTCGTGCGCAGGGGCGCACGACTGTTGATTCAGATGGTGTGCGCCAGCGAGCGACCAAGCGTCGAGGCCGTCGCGATGACCGTGTGCGAGCGCCCTCGATGGGCACCCCGGTTCAGCGCCTTCGCTGCGCCGTTCGTTCACGTGGATCCCGCAACCTACGGGGACCTCGCCGCGGAGGCCGGGTTCACCTGACCGGCATTGACGTCACCGACCGCCAGTGGGACTTCGGATCGCGAGAACATTTCTCCCGCTGGTGTGCAACCGGAAGCGCGGCGTGGACCGATCGGTTGACGATCGACGAACAGGCGGAGTTCATCGACGAGCTGGTGAATTCCTATGAGCCAGTGGCCGGCCAGCCGGGGCTGTTCCTCTTCACTCAGATGCGCGCCGCGTTTGTAAAGCACTGAGCGCGCAAGCCCAACGGCACACGCCACCAGCGGTTACCGCGTCTGAAGCTCTTCGGCGATTACAGTGCGAATAGTTGCTACGCCGTCAAAGGGGTCTTGCATGCCAAGAGTGCTTCGGTGCGGAATCGTCGTGCTGGCGACGATGGTTCTGTTCGCGACGGCGCCGGCCGGCACCGGCATGGCGGCCACCACCCCCGGCGTTGCGGTGGCCGGTGTGACGCCGTCGCGAGGCGACGTCGTCGGGGTCGGCATGCCCGTCACCGTGCGGTTCACCGCGCCGGTCATCAACCGCGCCGCGGCCGAGCGATCAATCCACGTCGAGTCACCCGGGAGCCTGAAAGGTCAGTTCCGTTGGCTCAATGACAATGTCGTGCAGTGGGTTCCGGTCGGCCTGTTGCCCGCGCACAGCCACATCGAGGTCAGTGCCTACGGGTTCTCGACGGAATTCGAAACCGGGGCCTCGGTCGTCGGCGTCGCCAGCATTTCCCAGCACACCTTCACGGTCAGTATCGACGAACAGGTCGCGCGCGTGATGCCTGCATCGCTGGGCAAACCGAAGTACCCGACGCCGGTCGGCTCGTTCACCGCTTTGGAGAAACAACGCACGGTGACTTTTGATTCGCGAACCATCGGTATCCCGTTGAATTCGCCTGACGGCTATGTGATCAAGGGGGAGTACGCCGTTCGCGTCAACTGGGGCGGCGTGTACGTGCACTCCGCGCCGTGGTCAGTGGGGTCGCAGGGTAAGGCGAACGTCAGCCACGGTTGCATCAACCTCAGCCCCGACAACGCCGCGTGGTACTTCGACAACGTCAACATCGGGGATCCGATCGTCGTCAACGGTTAACGATCAGGCGTCCCGTCCTGCGTGGAGGCTCTTGGCTGTCGGCGAAGTCGGCACCGTCGCAGGATCAGGCGCCGTTCGCAGCACGTGGTCGGCGGTGTTCGCGCAGACCACCGTGAACCAGTAGTGCTCGTTCTTGAAATGATGAAGCCGGTGGTGACGCCAAATAGCCTTATACATACGGGTTTTCGGCTTGTAATCGCTGTGGATGAGGTAATGGCACCATTCGTAGCCGAGCCCGATCACTCCGACGCCAGCCAGAAACGTCAGACCCAGTCCGGTCCGCGGGAACACCAGCAGAGCGACGGCGACAAAGGTCGGCACGGCCCCGAGCAGGGTCTGCCACGGAATGAAGATGAGTGGCACATCACGCGGGTCGACATGGTGCTCACGATGCTTGCGTGCCAGCAAGGTGTCGACCGTGACGCCACCGATGCGCCGCGGGCGCCAATGCAACACGACGACGTGAATGATCCACTCGACGAATGGGAAGATCCCGATCAGGATGAGTACGACAAGCCCGTCGGTGATCCGGTAATCACCCACGATCACGCGCGCGGTGAGCGCGGCGACCAGCGTCACCCCGATCATCCACGGCGACGGGTGTTTCCAGAATTCGCGCAAGGCATCGGCCAGTGTGAATGCCTTGCGCGCGGTACGCGCCGGTGTCGTGGTCATCGCTGATTATCCAGGCTGCCGAAGGCGGCGATCAGCGCGGTCGTGCCGGGTTCGAGCAGCTCGCGCGCTGCCTCGACGGCGCGGCCGGAATCGCCTTTCGTGATCGCTGCGGCCAGCTGCCGATAGGCTTCTGGGCGGCCGACTTCGGCCGCCATCACCGCGGCCAACGCCGGCAGCGCCGGCTCATAGGCAGCGCGAAGTGTGTTGTACATCAACCGAAACACGATCGAGTCGGCCGCGTCGACCACATGGTCCCAGAACGTCAGCGCACACCGCTGCCGCTCGACGGGATCCGTCTCCGACTGCAGCTCGGAGACCGAATCTTCCAGTAATGCAGCAGTTTCCGGGCCGCGGCGCTGCGCCGCCAGCTCTGCGGCTTTCGGGCCGTTGTGCAGACGGGCCTCCAGGATGCTGCGGGCCACGGTGATGTCGAGCTCGCCGCCGGGAAGCAGCAGGCGCGGCAGGAGATCGAGTCCGGCATGCCGCCGAAAATCACGGACGGTGGTCGAATCTCCTTGGCGGACCTCGACAATGCCCGCCGCCGACAGGCGCTTGAGTGCCTCCCGAACCGCGGGCCGCGACACCCCGAGAACCTCGGAGAGCCGACGCTCGCTCGGCAACGCTTCTCCTGGACGCATCTGACCGCTGAGCACTTCCTCAACGATCTGCTCGAACACATCCTCGGGTACTGACCGACGACTGATGGGCTGAAGGGCCATGACCCAACGATGGCGCATCATTGGCAAGACGTCAAGTGGTCAGACCAGTTAAGGTGACGCCCGTCGCGACGCCCCTATTGCCGGCGGGTAGGCTCTGGCCCGACGCAGCTGGATTACCACCTTTGTCCCGGCCCGTTTGTCGCGCCGCCAGCGAGTGCCGGTACGTAAGGAGTGCGAACTGGACACCGTACTCGGACTGTCGATGACCTCGACCGCCGTCGGTCTGGTCCTCGTCGAAGGCCACGAGGCCGACGGCGAGATCATGGACCAGGACGCATTCGACGTCCCGACGCGTCGAGGCGCGACCGCGATCAGCAGTTCCGACTACGTGGCGGGCGCCTTGTCCCGGACTCGTGCGATAGCCGAGGGCAGGCGACCGTCGGCTATCGGCGTGACATGGAGCGACGACTCCGAGCTGGAAGCGTCGCTGTTCCTGAAGTCGCTGACCGAAGCCGGCTACCAGAACATCGTCGCCGTGCGCTCTCCCGAGGCCGGCGAGGCGCTGGCGAGGGGAATCGGGCGGGCGGTGGGCTATCAGGCGACCGCGGTCTGCCTGCTCCAGCCCGAGTCCATCGTCGTGTCGATGGTGAACACAGATGACGGGGCGGTCCAGACTGTCGAGCACCTCCAAAAGGATATCGGCAGCGACGTAACTCGTTGGCTCACTAGGGTTTTCGATCTCAACGGGTGGGACCCGGAGTGCCTCATCGTCGTCGGGCCCGATGCCGACCTCGGCGAGTTCACGAAGCGGCTCGAGCGCGCTCTGGGTATACCGGTTTTCGCACCGGCGGAGGCGGAGTTCGCCCTTGCCCGCGGGGCTGCTCTCGCGTCGGCGCAAAGCCCTGACGGAACCGCTGCGAGCGGACGTCGGTCGCGGCGTGCCAGGAGAGCGGGCTCAGTGGCCCACACCACCGCGCTGGCGATGCTGGTCGGCGGGACCGCGACCTTCGTTGTGTCGGTCTGTCTTGCAGCCGGCCTGAAGCTGACGGCGACCTCCAGCGAGACCAAGCCCAGCACGCCACCAGCGGCCACGCCGACGGTGGCGGCGACTCTCGGCGAGGCGGTGCCGGCCTCAGCGCTTCCTTCCGTCCAGCCGTCTCCGGCGGACATCGGGATCGAACCAGAACAGCAGCCGAGCACCCCTCCGCCCGAGGACGCACAGACCGCTGGTGCCCCCGCGCAGGACCAGATAGCTCTCGACAGTGCCCCGCCCGACGCCGCGCCGCCAGCAGCGCCTGAACCGCCCCCCGCTGATCCGCCGCTGCCGCCCCAAGGTCAAGACTCCCAGGCGCCGCTGTTGACGCGAGTGCTCGAGCACGTGCCCGGCCTGCATCCGGACTCAGCGCCGCCGGCGAACCAACCCCCGGCGCCTCCCGAGAGCCCGGCGCCGACGCCCTAGCGGATCCGGCGCACGTTCGTCAGTCTGAAATTCACTGTGCGACGCGGCTCTTGCCCGTGTAGTCCACCTGCCAGTGTTTGATCCCGTTGAGCCAGCCCGACCGCAGCCGCTCCGGCGTGGAAATCGGTGTGATGTCTGGCATTTCGTCGGCGATCGCATTGAAGATCAGGTCGATCGTCATCCGTGCCAGGTTGGCGCCGATGCAGTAGTGCGCACCGGTGCCACCGAACCCGACGTGCGGGTTGGGATCGCGCAGGATATCGAACCTGAACGGGTCGTCGAAGACGTCCTCGTCGAAGTTGGCCGAGCGGTAGAAAATCACCACCCGGTCGCCTTTCTTGATTTTGACGCCGCTGAGCTCGGTGTCTTCGAGTGCGGTGCGCTGAAATGAGGTGACCGGGGTAGCCCAGCGGACGATTTCGTCGGCCGCGGTTACCGGCCGCTCGCGCTTGAACAGCTCCCACTGATCTGGAAATTCGGTGAACGCCATCATGCCCTGGGTGATCGAGTTGCGCGTGGTTTCGTTGCCGGCCACCGCCAGGATGATAACGAAGAAACCGAATTCGTCGTCACTGAGCTTGTGCCCCTCGACATCTGCCTGCACCAGCTTGGTGACGAGGTCGTCGCCAGGGTTTGCCCCTCGCTCCGCGGCCATCTGCATGCCGTACATGATCAATTCGACCGATGCGGCCATCGGGTCGTTGGTCGCGAACTCCGGGTCCTGGTCGCCGACCATCTGATTCGACCAGTCGAAGAGCTTCTTGCGGTCTTTTTGCGGCACACCCATCAGGCCGGCGATCGCCTGCAGCGGGAGTTCGCACGACACCTGCTCGACGAAATCGCCGGAGCCCTCTGCCGCAGCCGCCTTGGCAATGGCGTGTGCCCGCGCACGGAGCTCGTCGCGCAGGGACTCGATGGCGCGCGGCGTGAACGCGCGAGAGATGATCTTGCGCAGGTGGGTGTGGTGCGGCGCGTCCTGGTTGAGCAACACGACCTTGCCCCGTTCGAGGGAATCGGGATCGGCGTCCTCGCGGTACCGGGGTAGCGCGGTCTTCGCGTTGCTGGAGAAGACATCACTGCGCCGTGAGACTTCCTTGACGTCCTTGTGCTTTGTCACCACCCAGAAGCCGCTATCGCCAAACGGGCCGGCCCCCTCCGTTTGTTCGTTCCACCAGATCGGCGCGCTTCGTCGCATCTCGGCGAGCTCCTCGATCGGGAGCCGTTCGGAGTAGATGTCCGGGTCGGTGAAGTCGAATCCGGGCGGAATATTCGGGGTCGGCATCGATGCACTCCCTTGGTAGAACGTGTTCCTGTTTTTCGCTTAAGGCATTGCTACACCACGAACCGCCCTCACGTCACGGGGGGATTGAGGATAGGAGAGCAATTAGTCCAATTAGTCCCCCGATGAGCGGCTTGCGCGAAGAGCAGGGATCTGCCCGCTTGCGCGAAGAGCAACAGATGTCGCTTCGTCCGCGGGTAGAAAGGCCTCGATGCTCAGCTCGGCCGCGGTCAGATCGAGCGCCGTGCCGAACGTGGTGACCGTGCTCAGGAACGTCAGCAGCCGGCCGTCGGTGGTGTAGAGCTCAAGCGGCACGGCGACGCCGCCGAGGTCGCGGACCTTCTGCATGCCGCCGGGGTAGGACTCGATCTCAGCGAGCAGCGATGACAACTGGCCGCCGCCGTCGATAGCCACCTCGCGGCGAAGCCGGCCGACGACGTGATGGCGCCACTGCGCCAGGTTGCGGATGCGCGGCGACAGGCCCTCGGGGTGCAGTGCAATCCGCAGCGCGTTGGGCTCTTCGAGCAGATGTGGCGCAACGCCGTCGAGAAACAGCGCGGCACCCGCATTCAACTGAAGCACGCGCCAACCGCGATCGACGGCCAGGCAGGGAAACGGGTTGTAGGCCGCAAGCACCTGACCCACGCCGTCGGCGACCGCGGCCATGTCAGGATCGTCGAGCGAACGCTCCGCATAGGCGGGGGCAAGGCCGGCCGCGATCAAGAGCCGGTTCTGGTCGCGTGCGGGCACGTCGAGCGCGGCGGCAAGGCGCAACACCATCGGGCGGCTGGGGACCGACCGTCCGGTCTCGATGAAGCTGACGTGCCGCGACGACACGTCGGCGGCGAGCGCGAGGTCGAGCTGGCTCATTCGGCGCCGACGACGCCAGTCACGCATGAGATCGCCGAACGCCGACGTCTGCACCTCGGCCTGGGTCATGGCACAAGTCTGGCCCTGTCCTGCCATCAGGACCACTACCTCGCAGGTAATTGCAATGGCTACCTACGGGCGGCACTCTGGGAGACAAGGGAAAGGAGAGGTGATGCGGACCAGGACGACGGGCGCCGCCCCGATCCCGCGGTGGCTGCGGCTGGTGATGATCTCTGACCGCGCCGGCTCGTCGTGGTACGTCGGGCTCGGCTTCTTCTTCGCGCCGGTACTCGCGCTGGTGTCGCCGTGGCCGGCGGTCACCGTCGTGGTGTGGGTGCTGATCGGTGTCTTCGGATTGTGGCTTGGCGTGCTCGGTATCGCGATGGCCACGGGCCTGGCGATGCTCCTGCGGACGGGCGGCGAAATTCCCGAGGACTACTGGTGGCAGCTGGTCGGCGACAAGCCGAAGTCGGTCGCGCCCTAACTTCCCGGGCGCGCAGTCGGGTTCGGCGTCGGGGGGGCCTCAGCCGAGAACGACTGCGGCTCTTTGTATTCGACTACTGCCTCGCGCCTGATCAGGGTGTCGCCCGACGTGATGACGAGCTGCTCTGTCCCGAGCTGGTAATCGATTCCATCGTTGTGGGCGAGAAACTCGCGCGGGCCGAGACTTTCGGCAGGGACGTTCAACGTCGCACCATCGCTGCGCCGCACTCCTCGATACGTGTAGGCCTTGGCCGGATCGACGCAGATCGCCACAAGTGAACCCGCGGTGCGAACGATCGCTGCCACAGCCAACGGCGCGCCACACCTGGCGTTGGATTTCAGAAACCCTCTGTCGTCGGACGGGATGGCTGAATTCGTCTGAGCCCCCGCCGAAGTGGTCACCGGTGCGGCACCGGCAGAGGGAAGTGAACCCGGCACTCCTGCCTTCTCGGTGATGTGGACGAAGGCTGCGGCGGCGACCACCGCACCGATTCCCGCGAGGGACGCGAGCCGTCCTGGGGTCGAGCGAATGTGGACCACTGTCCATGCATACCGCGCGAAGGGACTGAGTTCAGTTACGAATTCGGCACAACTTGGCCGGGCTCACACGCAACCGCTGACGGTGACTCGCCGTCCGACACTGCCGCACACGGTCACGTTCGGCCTCGGTGGTGGTGGCGGGGGCGGCGGGGCGACGTCCTCGGGCATCGGCGCGTAGTACTCCGGCGGCGGTGCGTAATACGCGATGGTGTCCGCGAGGTCCGCGCATCCGCCAACCGATACGCGTCGACCGCCGACGCTGCCGCAGACATCCGCGGCACCTACCGCCGGGGTCACGATCACGTTGAACGCGCCGAAAACTGTCCCAAGCGTCAGCACAGTGGCGACCGCTGTTTTCCACGACGACATCGCGTGAGTATATCGACGCATGCGTCAGCAGAAGGTCAAACCGAGGCGGCCTCGTTGAGTTCGTTGAGCGTGTTCGTCGCCTCGAGGTATTCCTGAACCCAGCGTTCGATCACCGTCGCGGTCTTCTCGACCTTGACGAACTGGCCGACCACTTGGCCTACCGGATTGAAGGCGACGTCCACGGTCTCGTTCGGGTACTTGTGCGTGGCCGCGACCGCCATGCCGGAGACCATGAATTGCAAAGGCATTCCCAGTGGTTCGGGGTTTCCGGGCGTCTCCCACGCCTCGGTCCAGTCATTGCGGAGCATCCGCGCGGGCTTACCAGTGAACGACCGGCTGCGCACGGTGTCGCGGCTGCCGGCCTTGATGTAGGCGGCCTGCTGCACGGGAGTGTTCTCGGATTCTTCGACCATCAGCCACTGCGAGCCGGTCCACGCGCCCTGCGCGCCGAGTGCCAGCGCCGCCGCGATCTGCTGGCCGCTGGCGATGCCGCCTGCCGCGAGCACGGGCACCGGGGCAACTTCCTTGACAACCTGCGGCCACAGCACGATCGAGCCGACTTCCCCGCAATGGCCGCCGGCTTCGCCGCCCTGGGCGATGATGATGTCAACGCCGGCATCCGCGTGCTTGCGCGCCTGCGACGGCGAGCCGCACAGAGCGGCCACCTTGCGTCCCTCGTCGTGGATGTGCTTGATCATCTCGACCGGCGGTGTGCCGAGCGCGTTGGCGATCAGCGTCATCTTCGGATGCCGCAGCGCCACGTCGACCTGCGGCGTCGCGGTCGCCTCCGTCCACCCCAGGAGCCGCAACGCATTCTCGTCGCTGTCGTCGGTGGGTACCCCGTGGTCCTTGAGGATCTTCTTCGCGAAGTCGAGGTGATCCTGCGGGACCATGTCCTGCAGCATTTTGGTGAGCTCTTCGGGCGACAAGTTGGCGTCCATGCCCTCGTACTTGTTCGGGATCACGATGTCGACCCCGTAGTTATGGTCGCCGATGTGCTCGTCGATCCAGTTCAGCTCGATCTCAAGCTGTTCCGGCGTGAACCCGACGGCCCCGAGCACACCGAACCCGCCGGCTTTGCTCACCGCGACCACGACGTCGCGGCAGTGGGTGAAGGCAAAGATCGGGAACTCGATGCCGAGCTCGTCGCAGATGGCCGTATGCATCAGTCGCTCCTTCACGGGCGGGATCACCGAACTGAAACGTGTTCTAGTTTAGTACCGCCGAGTTCGCCGCCTCTACGGGGGTGCCCAGATCACCGCCCCGCGTCTGGTTCATATCGGTTCGAACAATGCCACATGCGTCACTTGAGTCGCAGCAGTAACGCCCCTACCTTCGGCCGTGGACTTCCGAAAAACACAAGGATGGGATTTCACATGTCTCGTATTGGCACTCGCATCGCGACGATCGCGGCTGCAGCCGGGGGGATCGCTGCGGCGTTCCTCGCGTTCAGCCCCGCCGCGTCGGCCGACCCGGTCGCGCCGGTGGTACCTCCCGCGCCGGGCGTTGACCTCGTTTCACAGCTCGCCAACGCACCGGCGCTGGCGGGCCAGTTTCTGCAGAGTGCAGCAACGATGCTGCAGAAGCCTGCGGCCACTCCGGCCGCGCCCGCTGTCCCGCCGCCGACGGCAACTGCGTCGCTGAACATGCCGCAGCTGCCGACAACCGCGCCGCTGAACCAAGCGGTGGGCACCGTCCCCCCGGCCGGCGTCCCCGGGGCGTCATCGCAGATGCCGCTGCTCAACCAGCTGCCGCTGCCCGGCAACCTCGCCTCGATCGCGCAGAACATCCCCGGTCTGGGCACCAGCCCGAACGCGATCCCGTCAATCCCGGCGCCGATGTCGACGGGCCCGATGACGCCGCCCGCGGGACCGGGCGAGACCGCGCTGCCGCCCAATCTGAATCCGTTCTCCGCCCTTCCCTGACCCCCGAGTCAGCGCAGCCGCCTGCCACCACCGACCGGGCAGGCGGCTGCGTTACGTTGCGTGAGTGGATGAACAGACGTACTTGCAGCACGACGGACTCGCGCTGGGGCAGTTGGTCCGCTCCGGTGACGTCGACGCCACGGATCTCTTGCGTGTCGCCCAGGCTCGCGCCGACCGGCTCAATCCCAAGATCAACGCGATCTGCGCACGGCTGGACGACCGTGCCGAGAAACAGCTGACGGAAGCGCCGACCGCGGACGCGAGGAGCAAAACAGCCAAGGGATCGTTTGCCGGTGTTCCGTTTCTGCTGAAGGACCTTCACCAGGAACTCGCAGGGACCACGTCGACCAGCGGCTGCCGCGCGCTGGCGAATACCGTTGCGACCGACACGAGCACAGTGGTCGCGCGTTGGCTCGATGCCGGCGTGGTGATCTTCGGCAAGACGAACGCACCGGAGTTCGGGGCGAAGGGCGTCACCGAGCCCGCGCTGTTCGGGCCCACCCGCAATCCGTGGAATCTCGACCGCACGCCCGGCGGCTCGTCGGGAGGTGCCGCCGCGGCGGTGGCCGCGGGCATCGTCCCCGTGGCCGGCGCAAGTGACGGCGGCGGTTCTATCCGCATCCCGGCCGCGTGCAACGGCCTGGTCGGGTTGAAGGCGGGACGGGGTCTGCTGCCGTCGGGTCCAAACGCGAGTGATCCGCTCAACGGGCAGGCAACCGACGGGGTGATCTCACGGTCGGTGCGCGACACGGCCGCGATGCTCGACGTCCTCGCCGGCCCCGATTCGGTGTCGGCGTTCGCGCCTGCGGCTCCTGATCACCCGTTCCTCGAGGATCTCGACCGGCCACCGGCTCGTCTGCGCATCGGGTTCACCACGTATTCGGCAATCCGCGGGACACCCCACCCCGAGGCCACCCGCGCGATGGAGGCCGCTGCGCAGCTGCTCACCGACCTCGGGCACGAAGTCGACGAGATCAAGCCGTCGTGGGACGACCACCAGCTGGCCCGCGACTTCCTCACTGTCTGGTTCGTCAACGTGGCGAGCGAGGTCGCCCGGGTCAAACGCGAAACCGGTTCGGGGGATGAGGGTTTCGAGCAGGACACGAGGCTGATGGCGGCACTCGGCCGGACGACCAGCGGTGTCGATCTGCTGGCCGCGCAGGAGCGCAGGCACGACTACATCGCCGCGCTTGCGCGGCTGCATTCCGACCGTGACCTCCTGATGACGCCGACGCTCGGGGAACCACCCATCCGGGTCGGGTCTTTGGACCTGCCTGCGCTGCTGGAGCGAGCAGCCGGAGTCATCCTGAAGACGAGGACGACGAGGGTTCTGGAGCTGACCGGCATCGCCGATCAGATCATCCGCAACAACCTCGGCTGGGTGCCCTACACGCAGCTGGCAAACATCACGGGCCGCCCCGCGATCAGCCTGCCGCTGCACTGGAGCGCCGACGGACTACCGATGGGGGTGCAGTTCGTTGCGCCCTTGAGCGGCGAACGGTTGCTTTTGCACCTAGCGCGTCAGCTCGAATTGGCCGCACCATGGGACAATCGTCGCCCCGCACAGTTCGCGTAAGCGCTAAGCGCTTGCGCGGCAGCTGATTTCCATGCGGCCTGAATCGCGCACGGGAAAGCTGACACTGACATAGCCGTTGGCTGGATCGCGGACGTAGTCGACGTACGGTTGAGTCTCGGGCATCTCGGTGTTGTCGGCCACCACCAGCGCACCCGGCGACAGTCGCGGCTCCAGGAGCTTCAGCACCGGGGTGTACAAGTCCTTCCAGCCGTCCAGGAGCGCGAAACCCACTGGGCCGTCCAGTGTTTGGAGGGTGTCGAGTGCGTCACCCTCCAAGACGGTGATCAGATCATCCAACCCGGTCTCTGCGAAGGTCCGCTTCGCGGCGGCCACTTTCGCGGCACTGAGCTCGGTGGTGATCACCCGGCCCGAGCCGTTGTCGCGCACGGCGGCAGCGAGGTGGATTCCGGAAATGCCGAGCGACATGCCGAACTCGACGACGGTGTCGGGTCGGCTGGCGCGTACCAGCGCGTACAGCAACCGGCCGGCGTCAGGGTCGACCGGAAGGTAGAAGTCGCTCAGCGCGTCGGCCCTTTCCTGGGCAGTGGAAGCGCCGGTGACCAGCGCGTCGTGTTTCTCGTACAGCGCGGTCATCTGCTCCTTGCTCTCGCGGTACATGCGTTGGAGCGCATGGGCGACATTCGGGTCATCCAGTGTGTTGGTCACGACGTCGAAATTAGCAGCACCACGAATCCAAGCATCAGCCCGAAACAGGCCACGTGATCGGTGAAGACCATCCGCGCGAGTCTGCTCTGATCCTCGGGTGTGTCCTCCCGCGTGCCGAGCCGGACCGCGTTGCGTACGGTGCGGGCAAGCGCCAGCAGTATCGGCGCGCCGGCGAGCGCGAAGAATGCCGCCAGCAGCCACGCGGGATCCTGGCCTGATGCCGCACGAAATGCCAACGCGCCCAGCAACGTCACCATCACAACCGAGATGAGGAAGCTCATCGGCCGCGACGTGGTGGTGGCGCGGCGGTAGTAGCCGGCGATCGCCCCCAGCACGGGCTCGGGCAAGGCAGTCACGTGGCGGTGCCCGACGACCTGACTGTCGAAAATCAGGTCCATCCACAGCACGGCAAGCAAGAACCCGGAGCAGACGGTCTGCAGGAGTGTGGCCACGCTCATCAGGCGCGGCGCAGTGCGGTGCTCACGACGTATCGTGCGACCGCAGCCACTCCGAGACGGGTATTGCGGGGCGCGGGCCTGACGAGTCGCAAGACCGGCCAACCCCGCTGCGCAGCCTTCGCCGCAAGCCCTGGACGAGGATTCACCGGCCGCGGATTGCCGACCAGTGACATCAGCGCTACGTCTTCGTCACCGTCTGCGTAGAAGTAACTCTCTTGCAGATCAACAGCATTGGCATTGCAGAACCTTTGGACCGCGGCAGCCTTCTCCGGCCCCCAGATGACGGGCTTGACGATTCGTCCGGTCAGCGCGTCGCCGCTGTCGAGCTCGAAGTGGTTGCACAGCACTTCGGTGATCTGCAGGTGGCGCGCCACAGGCTCGGCATGAATCGTCAGCGCCGACGAACTCAGCACCACCGTGTGGCCCTGGCGCTGGTGCGCCGACACGATCCCGGCCATGTGCGGGTAGACGCGGTGCGCGACGTCGTGCACGAAGAGCTGCTCACCGAGCTCGTCGAGGTCGCAGAGCAGTTGACCTCGCAGGTATCCCGCGGCACGCACCAGCAGCCGCTCGAACTGCATGCGGCCCAGGCGGTACCTCAGGGAAGCTTCAAGAACGCCGAGGATCTCGCCGATAGAGGCCTGCCTGCGCTTGATCCGGTCGCTCGCGTGAGCCGTTGCCGTGAACCCGGCGACCAGCGTTCCGTCCAGGTCGAAAAACGCCCCGATCTGCGGGCCTGCCGGACCCGCGGCGATGGCCGCCACAGCGTCGGGCACCGGTGCGACCGGCGGTGACGGTGTGGCCATGATCGAAGCTTAATGACCACGGCAGACAACCGGCCTCCTGCGACTTGTTACCGTGCGCCGAGATAGGGACGCAACCACGAGGAGATCGCATGGCCATTCGTGTCGCTCACGTCGGCACCGGAAACGTCGGTCGTCTCGCGCTGAGGGGGCTGCTCATCAACCCCGAGTTCGAACTGACCACGCTGTGCGTCTCGTCTGATGCCAAGGTCGGCAAGGACGCGGCCGAACTCGCGGGCCTGTCCGGGCACGTCGGGGTGGCTGCCGTCAACGACCTCGACGCGGTGATCGCCGCCAACCCTGACTGCGTCGTGTACTGCGCGATGGGGGACAACAGGTTGCCTGCCGCAATGGACGACGTCCGCCGCATCCTGGCCGCGGGCATCAACGTCGTCGGGTCGTCGCCAGTGGTGTTGCAGTTCCCGTGGGGAGTGCTGCCGGACCAGTACATCGGGCCACTCGAGGACGCTGCGCGGCAAGGCAATTCGAGTCTGTTCATCAACGGCGTCGACCCGGGTTTCGCCACCGACCTGATTCCGCTCGCCCTGGCAAGCACGTGTCAGCGCATCGAGCAGGTCCGCTGCAGCGAGATCGCCGACTACGCCACCTATGACGGCGCGACAGTCATGTTCGACGTGATGGGCTTCGGCAAGTCGCTCGACGAAGTGCCGATTCTGTTCCAGCCCGGCGTTCTGGGCATCGCGTGGGGATGCGCGATCCGCCAGATGGCCGCCGGCCTCGGGATCACGCTCGACGAGATCACTGACTCGTGCGAGCGCGAGCCGGCGCCAGAGGCATTCGACATCGCGGCCGGGCATGTCTCCGAAGGCACGGTTGCCGCACTGCATTTCGAGATCCGGGGCATGGTCGGGGGAAAGCCGGCCATCGTCGTCGAGCACACCACGCGACTGCGCGAAGACCTGCGTCCCGACTGGCCACAACCGGCGCAGCCCGGCGGCTCCTACCGCGTCGAAATCGTCGGGGAACCGTCGTACACGGTCGACGTCTGCCCGACGAGCACGAAGGGCGACCACAATCACGCTGCGATCGTCGGAGCCGCCGGGCGGATCGTCAACGCCATTCCAGCCGTCCTGACCGCGGAGCCGGGAATCAGGACGACACTGGATTTGCCGCTGGTGACGGGCAAGGGCGTGTTCGGATTGCAGGAGACCCTTTCTGAAACAGGTTCTAGTTCCTGAGGTAGCGTGACGCGTCATGGGACGCGTGGACGGAAAAGTCGCACTGATCAGTGGCGGAGCTCAGGGCATGGGCGAGGCTCATGCGCGCATGCTGGTCGCCGAAGGCGCCAAGGTGGTGCTCGGCGACATTCTCGACGACAAGGGCAAGGAACTCGCCGAGGATATCGGCGACGCCGCGCGCTACGTCCATCTCGACGTGACGCAGCCCGACGACTGGAAAGCGGCTGTTTCCACCGCAATCGACGCGTACGGCAAGCTCAATGTGTTGGTGAACAACGCAGGAACCGTCGCCCTGGGGCCCCTGAAATCCCACGACCTGAAGAAGTGGCAGCAGGTGCTCGACGTCAACCTCACAGGGACCTTCCTCGGTATTCAAGCGGTGATCGACCCGATGATCGAGGCCGGCGGAGGCTCGATCATCAACGTCTCGTCGATCGAGGGGCTGCGCGGCGCCGCTTGGGTACACGGGTATGTGGCGTCCAAATGGGGTGTTCGTGGCCTGACGAAATCGGCAGCCTTGGAGCTCGCACCGCAGAACATCAGGGTCAACTCGATCCATCCCGGGTTCATCCGCACGCCAATGACCAAGCATCTGCCCGACGACATGGTGAAGGCCCCGCTCGGCCGCGCAGGCAAGCCCGAGGAAGTGTCGACGTTCGTCGTCTTCCTCGCCAGCGATGAGTCGTCGTTCTCCACCGCGTCCGAGTACGTCATGGACGGCGGCCTCGTAGCGGACGTGCCGCACAAGGAATTCTGAGCCCGCTACCGCACGCCCTCCATCCGGCGGCTCACCCACGGCGAGAGCGCAACGACAACGCCACCCGCGAGAATCGCGACTGCGCCCGTCACGCCGAAATAGGCGAACTCGTGGGCCGGGTCGTAGTAACGCGCGAGCACTCCCGACATCGACGTGCCGAACCCGACCGAGAAAAAGTACAGCGCCATCATCTGCGAGCGAAACGCCTGTGGCGCAAGCTTTGTCGTCACCGACAGGCCGATCGGCGAGATGAGTAGCTCGGAAACCGCGAACACGCCGAAGATCGCGAACACCACCAGCGCGGGAACGGCCTTGCCGGTCGTCGGGGCCATCGGCAGGAACAACAGGAACGCGATACCCATGCCGATCACGCCGTAGGCGAACTTCCGCGGGGTCGTGGGCGCGCGCGTGCCCAGCCGAGTCCAGAGTGCTGCGAACAACGGAGCCAACGCGATGATCCAGACCGGCTCGAATGAGCTGACCCAGCTCGGCGGCGCCGGCCAGCCGAAGATCGACCAGTTCACCCGCTCGTCGGAATACACAGTCAGGACGGTGAAGATCTGCTGGAACAGCGACCAGAACACCGCATTGGCAACGAACAACGGGATGAACGCACGCACTCGCGTGCGTTCGGTCGCCGTCACCCGCGGACTGTTGAGCATCGTGACGAAGTACGCCACGGCTGCCACGACGATGACGCCTGTGGTCACTTGGGACAGGTTCGACAGGGTGACGACGCGCAGCGCCACCGCGGCGGCGATCACGGCGACGCCGGCGATGAGCAGCACTACCGCCCACTTGATCGCGCTGCGCGGCAGGGGATTCGGCACCTCGCGTCCGTGACTACCGAGGTTGCGGCGGAAGACGACATACTGAACGAGCCCGGTGGCCATGCCCACCGCGGCGGCGCCGAAGCCGACGTGAAATCCGATGTGTGACTGCAGAAGCCCTGTGATCAACGGGCCGATGAACGCGCCCAGGTTGATCCCGAGATAGAAAAGGGTGAATCCGCCGTCGGCGCGTGGGTCGTCCTTGTCGTACAACGTCCCCAGCAGCGACGACGCATTTGCTTTCAGCGCACCGCTGCCGAGCGCCACCAGAACCAACCCGATGCCGACACCGACCAGGCCGGGCACCACTGCCAGCACGATGTGGCCCGCCATGACCACGACACCGCCGTACAACACCGTGCGCTCCATGCCGAGCACCCGGTCAGCGATCCACGCGCCGAGCACAGTTGACAGATAGACCAGCCCGCCGTAGGCGCCGACGATGCCGGTACCGGTCGCTTTCGACAGGCCCAGACCGCCGTCGGTGACCGAGTAGTACAGGTAGTAAGCCAAAATGCCCAACATCCCGTAGAACGAAAACCGTTCCCACAGTTCGACTCCGAACAGGTTGGTCAACCCGATCGGGTGTCCGAAGAACGTGCGCTCGGCGGGGGGCGCGGAGTCCTGCTCAGCTGCTGGCATGGGCGAACGTTACCGTCGGCTCGTCACGTTCTGGCGCTCCAACGCGAATACGGCCCAGATCCCCGGCACTCCCTTTAGCTGATACTCGCCTCGTCCGATGAACGTGCGACGGGAACCAGTAACGATCTCGCGCACGGTCGACGACACGAACACCTCACTCGCGCTGGCCAATGCGGCGACCCGCGCACCGATGTGCACCGCCATGCCCGCGACGTCGGTTCCGCGCACCTCGACCTCGCCCGCGTGGATCCCCACCCGAACTTCGATGCCGAGCACCTTGACCGCGTCGACGATGGCGTCCGCGCAGTCGATCGCGACGCTTGGGCTGGTGAAGGTCGCGACGAATCCGTCACCGGCCGTGTTGACTTCGCGACCGCCGAACCGACGCAGCTCGTGACGCACGATGCTGTCGTGTTTGTCGAGCAGGTCATGCCAGCGGTCGTCGCCGAGCGCGCCGGCACGCTGCGTCGAGCCGACGATATCGGTGAAAACAATTGTGGTGAGCACCCTTTCGGCGTCGGCGCCACCGCGCACACCGGTGACGAACTCCTCGATCTCGTCGAGCATCGGCCCGGCGTTGCCCACCCAGTACGGCACGTCCGCACCGGGCAGCTCGACGTAGTGGGCTCCGGGGATGTGCGCGGCGAGGTAGCGGCCGTGCCCGACGGGTACGAACACCGCGTCTTCCCGGTGCACGATTAGCGTGGGCACGGTGATGCTCGGAAGCAGATCGCGCACGTCGACGTCGGCGACGACCTTGGACAACGCGCGGGCCATGCTCGGCGAGGCCGCGCGATTGCCGGCGCGATCCCACCATGTCCGGAACGTCTCGTCGTCGGCGACGCTTGGCGCGAGAATGCGAAGCACGTCGACGCCTTGCTCGACCGCGTCGGGCTCCATTGCCAGCGACTGAAACGGTTCGGACAGAGTCGGTTTGGCGCCGATTTGGTAGTCCTCGGCCCACAACGCGCGCGCAGCGCCGTTGACGAGAACCAAGTTCCGCACCCGCTCAGGATGAGTGGTGGCGACGGTGATGCCGGTCGGAGCCGCCCAGGTCGGCGCGAAGATCGTCGCTTGCTCGGATCCGACCGCGTCCATCACCGCGATCACGTCCTCGGCCCAGAAGGCGGCGCTGATCACGTCGTTCGACGGCAGGCGTGACGACAGCCCGAGGCCGCGCTGGTCGTACCGAATCAGCCGGCCGAAGGAGGCCAGTCGGCGATGGAAGCGATACATCGACGGTTGGTCATCGACCGAGTCGATCGGGATGGACGGGCTTGGTATCACGACGATGTCAGCCGGCCCATCGCCCAAGACCTGATAGGCGATCTCGTTGTCACCGTACTTCGCGTATCGCGTTCGTGGAGCTTGCGCCACGGCGACAGGTTATGCCCCGTTAGCATTCGCGGGTGGCCAAACTCGAGTTGTCCCGAGAACTGACGCTGAGCCCCGACGAGGCATGGGACCATGCGTCGAACCTCTCCGAACTCGGCGATTGGCTCGTGATGCACGAGGGGTGGCGCTCCGACCTGCCCGACGAACTCGAGGTGGGCACCACGATCGTCGGCGTCGCCGGCGCAAAGGGCTTGCGCAATCGGGTCACCTGGACGGTGCAGAAGCTCGATCCGCCGCGGTTACTCGAGATCACCGGCGCGGGCGTCGGCGGCACCAGATACGCACTGAAGATGACCGTCGCTCCCACCGCGTCCGGGTGCAGGTTCACCGTGCGAATCGATCTGGGCGGCAAGCCCTTATTCGGACCGATCGGAATGGTGGCCACCCGCGCGGTCAAGGGTGACATCGAGCGTTCGATCGAGAAGTTTGAAGAGCTCTACGGCTGACGGCGTTCCGGCG
>NZ_JAVHWM010000192.1:0-5308 GCF_032159765.1 Mycobacterium sp.
CCCCCGCGCGTGAATAGCGCAGCCGCGTGATCGACGCGTAGTCGATAGGGAACAGCAGCAGCCGTTCCGTGCCGAGGAGCCGGTGCAGGATCACGTTGATGACGCCGCCGTGGCTGAACAGGGCAATCGTGTCGTCGTGGCCGCCGGCCGCGGCGGCGTCGTCAATCGCAGCTAAAACTCTTGTCATGAAAGCGTTTTCGTCGACTCCGCTAGGCAGGTGACCTTTGGCGAGACGCTCCCACTCCTCGGGGAATTCGGTGCGGATCTGCTCGATCGGGACGTAGTGCGCCATATCGCGGTCATACTCGGCAAGGCGATCGTCGATCTCGACGGCCAGCCCGAGCGCGTCGGCAACAGGCTCGGCGGTTTGCACGGCCCGCCGCTGCGGACTACTCAACACTCGCGTGATCGGATGGCGGTCGAGCGCCTTCGGCAGCCGGCGCGCCTGTTCGAATCCGACGTCAGACAGTTCGGGGTCGGCGCCTTCGCCGGGTGCGCTGCGCAGCGGCAGCGCATGCCGGATCAGCAGGAGTTGCACGCGTGCCACGATAGAGGGCGTGCCCGGATACACCGACGAACTGTTCGACCTCACCGATCGCGTTGTGCTGATCACCGGCGGCAGCAGGGGTCTGGGCCGCGAGATGGCTTTCGCGGCGGCCCGCTCGGGTGCCGATGTCGTGATCGCGAGCCGCAACCTCGAGTCGTGTGAGGCCACCGCTGACGAGATCAGCCGCGAGACGGGCCGCGCCGCGATGCCGTATGCGGTGCACGTCGGCAGGTGGGATCAGCTGGACGGGCTCGTCGACGCCTCCTACGACCGGTTCGGCAAGTTGGACGTGCTCGTCAACAACGCGGGAATGTCGCCGTTGTACGAATCGCTTTCGTCGGTCACGGAGAAGCTGTTCGACACCGTGATCAACCTCAACCTGAAGGGGCCCTTTCGGCTGTCGGCCCTCGTGGGCGAGCGGATGGTGGCCGCGGGCGGCGGTGCGATCATCAACGTCAGCTCGACGGGATCGCTTCGCCCCGACGGCCACATGCTTCCGTACGCTGCGGCCAAGGCGGGACTCAACGTGTTGACCGAGGGGCTGGCGAAGGCCTACGGGCCGACGGTGCGCGTCAACACACTGATGGCCGGCCCGTTCCTCACTGATGTGAGCAAGGCGTGGGGCCTGGAGCACGACGGCGGGAATCGCTTCGCGGGCCTGGCTTTACAGCGGCCCGGCAGTCCGCCCGAGATCGTGGGTGCGGCGTTGTTCTTGATGTCGGATGCGTCGAGCTTCACCACCGGCGCGATCCTGCGCGCCGACGGTGGGATTCCCTGATCGCCCCCCGCGCGAACGTCGATTACCCGTCGATTACTGCGCGAAATCTCGACGGGTAATCGACGTTCGCGCTAGGGCCGATAGCGTCCGTGCTCGGTCACGACGGCGGTGATCAGCTCGGCAGGGGTGACGTCGAATGCCGGGTTGAAGACGTCGGCGTCGGGCGGTGCGATGGCCGTGCCCGCGAACGTCCGGAGTTCGTCGGGGCTGCGTTCCTCGATCGCGATTTCCGCGCCCGTGGCAAGCGACAAGTCGACGGTCGACGACGGCGCGACCACGACGAGGGGCACATCGTGATGACGCGCCGCGATCGCAAGCCCGTAGGTGCCGATCTTGTTGGCGACGTCACCGTTGGCGGCGATCCGGTCGGCGCCGACGAGCACGCAGTCGATCAGACCTCGCGACATCGCCGCGGCGGCCGCGCCGTCCGGCTGCACGCGGTAGGGCACGCCCGCCTGCCCCAGTTCCCACGCCGTCAACCGCGCACCCTGCAACAGCGGGCGCGTCTCGTCGACCAGGACGGACTCGACCAGCCCGCGTTCGTTCAAGTGCCAGACGACGCCGAGTGCGCTGCCCCAGGCCACGGCGCACAGATGTCCGGCGTTGCAGTGGCTGAGCAGGCGCAGCGGACGGCGGTCACACACCTCGAGGACGATCTCGGCGGCGTGGGCGGACGCGGTGCGATTGAGGCGCTCATCCTCGTCCAGAACCTCGAGCGCCTCAGCGAGTACTGCCTCGTAGCCGTCGTCGAGCTTCTCCAGCGCACGAGTCACACCCCAGCGAAGGTTGACCGCGGTCGGCCGTGCCCGGGCTACCCGCTCTGCTGCGGCGCGAACGTCGTCTGCCCCGCGGGCAGCGAGCACGACGCCGAGCGCACCCGCCGCGCCGAGGGCGGGGGCGCCGCGCACGGCCAGGCGACGGATCGCGTCGATGAGTTCGTCGACGGTGCGCAGCGTCAGCACGCGGTACTCGGCGGGCAGTGCCGTCTGGTCGATGATCGTGACAGCGTCGCCGTCCCAGTCGATGGTTCTGCGCACAATGTCCTTACGGCGTAACGATGTTGAACTTCGGGTTAGGTGCATCGAGGACACCCGTCAACGACGCCAGCGCACTCGCGTCACCGGTGATGGTGAATCCCGGCGACGTGACGTCACCTGTCGCCAACATCAACAGGCGCAGCTTGCTTTCCAACCGTAGCGTGGCCGTGGCCGACGCTTCCTCGGCCGGTCGCTTGCGGTACACCAGCACGCCGTTACGCAGGGTCAGCCGGTAGTTGGTGCCGACATCGGCGAAGGCGACATCCAGCGACAGGTCCAAATCCCATGCGCGGGGGCCATTGATGCTGATCGCCAACGAGTCGAACATCTGCTCCTCCGTGAGTTGCGACAGCATCGACGGTGAGGCCGGCGATGTCGCGGTGCCGAAGTTCCCGCTGCGCAACTCGGTGGCTCCTGACAGGAAGAAGTTGCGCCAGGTCGCGTTCTCAGAACCGTAGCCGAGCTGCTCGAGCGTATTGGCGTAGAGCTCGCGGACCCCGGCGTGCTCCGCGTCGGCGAATGTCGCGTGGTCAAGAAGGGTTGCTGCCCAACGGAAGTCACCCTCGTCATAGGCGGTCTGCGCAAGTTCGACCACGCGGTCGAGACCGCCGAGGGCTTCGACGTAGCGGCTGGCGAGCGCTTCGGGCGGATGCGGCCACAGACGGCCCGGATTTCCGTCGAACCACCCCATGTACCGCTGGTAGACGGCCTTGACGTTGTGGCTGACCGACCCGTAGTAGCCGTGCGTATGCCACGCCTTGTCCAACGCCGGAGGCATCTGAAACTGCTCGGCGATCTCGGCGCCGGTGTAACCCTGGTTGAGCAGCCGCAGCGTCTGGTCGTGGAGGTATGCGTACAGATCGCGCTGTGTCGCAAGGAATTCCACCACCCGCTCGCGTCCCCACGTCGGCCAATGGTGCGACGCGAACGCGACATCCACGTTGTCGGTGAAGCGGTCGATCGCCTCGGTGAGATATCCCGACCACACATGCGGGTCGCGCACCAGCGCACCGCGCAGCGTCAGCAGATTGTGCAGATTGTGGGTTGCGTTCTCCGCCATGCACAACGCGCGGTAGCGAGGGAAGTAGAAGTGCATTTCGGCCGGCGCCTCTGTGCCGGGAGCCATCTGAAACACGACCTCGAGGCCGTCGATGATGCGCTCTTCGCCGGTCTCGCTGATGACGTCCGTCGGGGCGATCACCGCGACCTCGCCCGTCGACGTCCGTTGTCCCAGCCCGCAGCCCACCTGGCCCTGCGGTCCGCAGTCGACCAGAGTGCCGTACATGTACGTGGCACGCCGGGCCATGGCGGTGCCCGCGTAGACGTTCTCTTGTACTGCGTGCTCGATAAACCCTTCAGGTGCAAGAACACTCACCTTGCTGTCGTCGACCGCCTGCTGCGACGTGACGCCGAGGACGCCGCCGAAGTGGTCGATGTGGCTGTGGGTATAGATCACCGCGACGACCGGCCGGTCACCGCCGCGGTGTTCGCGGTAGAACGCCAGCGCGGCTGCGGCGACTTCAGTGGAGATCAGCGGATCGATGACGATCACGCCGGTGTCGGTTTCGATGAAGCTGATGTTCGACAAGTCGAATCCGCGTACTTGATAGATGCCTTCGACGACCTCATACAGGCCTTGCTTCGTGGCCAGCTGCGACTGCCGCCACAAACTCGGGTGAACCGACGCGGGTGCGTCGCCCGCGAGGAAGGAGTACATGTCGTTGTCCCAGACCACGCGGCCGTCGGCCGCTTTGATGACGCATGGTGACAGTGCGGCGATGAAGCCACGGTCGGCGTCGTCGAAATCCGTGGTGTCATCGAGCGGCAGCGTGCTGAGGTGCTCCTTGTGTGCGCGCTCGATCGCGGGAGTCGGCGGCTTCTGAGTCATAGCGCAAACCCTTCCATCACGGCGCGCCGCTCACATCCAAATCGGCTCATTCGCAGCGGGTTAGCATGCACCCGTGGCGTTCGTCGAGATCATCGAGTCGGTCGGCAAGGTGATCGACGCGATTGGCGTCGCGGTGATCGTCCTTGGTGCGCTGATCGCGGCCGTGTTCACTGTTACCGGGCGCGATGTTCAGGGCCCAACCCGCTATGAATCGTTTCGTCGCCAGCTTGGCCGCTCGATCCTGTTGGGCCTGGAATTCCTCGTCGCGGCCGACATCATCCGCACCGTCGCGGTCACTCCGACAGCGCAGGGCGTCGCGGTGCTTGCCGGTATTGTGCTGATCCGTACGTTCTTGTCGTTCTCGCTGGAGCTGGAAATCACGGGGATGTGGCCGTGGCAGAAGAAGCCCACTGCGCCGGCTTCTCCACCCGCAGCGGGAAAGTGAAGTCACTCCCGGCGCAGGTGATGCAGGTTGACGTCACCCAGTGCGCCGTCGGCGATGCTGGTGGTCATGTAGGTGCAGTCTGGTTGGCTTCGGCGGTCTGTCGGCGAACCCGGATTGAGTAGCCGCAGACCGGTTTCCGTGGTGGTGTCCCACGGAATGTGGCTGTGGCCGAACACCACAACGTCGGTGTCCGGGTAGCGCAGCGACATCCGCTCCTCGCGGCCCTTCGTCTTGCCCGTCTCGTGTACGACCGTGAACCGCACACCGTCGAGCGTCGTTGTCGCGGTATGCGGCAACCGTGCCCGCAGCTGGGCCCCGTCGTTGTTCCCCCAGCAGCCGATCAGCAGAGCCGCGCGCGCTTCGAGCGCGTCGAGCATGGAGACTTTCACCCAGTCGCCCGCGTGCATCACCACATCGGCGCGGTCCACCTCGTCCCAGACTTCGCGCGGCAGGTCACGCGCACGCTTGGGCACATGGGTATCGGCGATGATCAGTAGCCTCACGACACGTTCCTATCTGCTCCTCACGTCCGCGTAAGCAGCTCCGCCATCTTCGCCATCACGGTTTGCATGGCCTTGAACGGTCGCAACATCACCTTGAACTCGACGATCTT
>NZ_JAVHWM010000198.1:0-47957 GCF_032159765.1 Mycobacterium sp.
TCCCCGCCTGTTAGCGGTTTGACGAGCACACGCGGCTCGCCGCCTGTCCGCGTGGCGGGCGCCACCAGAGGGTCCTGATCGACGGCGATGACATCGGCATTGGTCAGGATGGCCCGCGTCGTTTCCGACATCGACCGCACGTCGTTCCCCGCGATCAGTGGTGCCGAGAGCATCGCCCACAGCGAAAAGTGTGTGCGCTCTTCGGTTTCGGTCATCCCTGGCTGCGCTGTTGCGCTCCATTGGAGTTCGGCGTCGGGCAATGCGCCCTTCTCGTGATTGGTCCAGAATTCGCTCCAAGGCAGGCCGACGACGAGCATGTCCGGGTCAGCGAAATAGCCTGGGCGGCTGCCCTTCGTCGCGACCGAGGCCGCGAATGCGTCGGGCACGCCCAGATACGCCCCGGTGACAAACGCGTCCGTGAAGTCGCGTGGCAGTGTGCCTCGCCACACGGGAACCAGATCCGTTGAGGTCCTGGCCATGTCGGCAATGCCCGACCAGTCGTAGGTGACTCCGGCCCGGTAATCGTCGGAGCTGTTCGGGTTGATGCTGTAGAAAATCCGACGCCCGCTGGCGCGCAACGCATCTCGCATTGCGGTGAACAGGCGCACCTGCTCGGCGTGGTCGGCATCGCTGCGACACCAGTCGTACTTCAGATAGTCCACGCCCCAATCCGCGAAGGTGCGCGCGTCGGTGCTTTCGTGACCCTTGCTGCCGACCCGCGGGTCCTGTCCGCAGATCTCGTTGAACGGGCTGGCGTAGATACCGAGCAGCATGCCGCGGTCGTGCGCGTAGGAGGCCAGCGCGGGGATGCCGTCCGGGAACGCCGACGGATCGGCACGCAGCTCGTCGTCCGCACCGCGGGTCGGGGCCGCCCAGCCGGCATCGAGGTTGACGTACCGGTAGCCGGCATCCCGCATTCCGGACGACACCATGGCATCGATGGTCTGCTTGATCATCTGCTCGGTCGGCGGGATGCCCGCGTTCCACGAATTCCATCCCATCGGTGGAGTCATGCGCGTTGGCGGTCCGGAATCCGTTGTCCGGCTTGAGCATCCGACTGTCACGGCACACAGCAAACCCACACAGAGTGCGACGCTCCAGAACCGGGCTGATCCCACTCGCTACTCCTGGACTCAACCTGCTCTGATCGATGCGACGACACCACCGTCCACCAGCAGGTCCGTTCCGGTGATGAACGACGCTTCCGGGCTGAGCAGGAATGCGACGGCATTCGCGATGTCGAACGGCGTGCCTAGTCGCCCGGTTCCGGAGGCCGCGACCATCGATCGCATGACTTTGCCGTTCTCCGAGGCGAGCTCTTCCTGGCCCATCGGTGTGGCGATGATGCCGGGGCTGATGGAGTTCAGTCGCGCTCCTCGCCTACCCCACCGGAGGCTTTCTGCCATCACACGTAATCTGTTGGCGTACTTGGCAATCGAGTACGCATGTCCGCTGTAGGAGACCTGGTCTGGCGCGAGGAACGGCAGGTCGAGGAGTGCGTCGGCCGGTGCTTTGGCGAGCCCGGTCTGCTGGTCCGGCGGCAGTTCGCCCATCATGTGTCCTGCCATGCTCGCGATCACCACCCCGGCCCCGTCGGCAGCGATGACATCACCGAACGCGTCCAGCACCAGCGCCGTTCCATACAGGTCGACCCGCAGCACTGCTTCCGCGCTGGCTTGGACCGGCGACAGTCCCGCAGTGTGCACGACTTGAGTGACGGGTCCGGCCGCGGCGGCAGATTCCGCAAGCGACGCGACCGATTCCGGCGACCCGACGTCGACCCGTTGTGCCACAACGTCGTAACCGTCACCCTCGAGCGTCGCGGCCAGCGAGTCCAGCGTCTGTTCGTTGAAGTCGGCGACGATCAGCTTGCGTCCCGAGCCCTGCCGCCGCGCGACCGCCTCCCCCATGCCACCGACACCGATGACCACGACTACAGGCACTGTCACGATGAGCCTCCCTTGGAGCGCCGGCGAACGGGCTGGCCCACCGACGTGCCGCCGTCGACCGGGAGCACGGTACCAGTGAGGTAGCGCGACCGGTCGGTGGCGAAATAGAGCGCCGCCTCCGCGACGTCCTCAGGCGTGCCGTCGCGGTCGAGTGGCCTGTTGTTCCGCATCGTCTCGCGCGACGATGCCACGAACTTGTCGCGAACCTCAGGTGGGAACTCTTTCGCCGACGATTCGAGGATCGGTGTCGGGATGCTGCCCGGAGCGATGCAGTTGACACGAATGTCGTAGGGCGCCAACTCGATTGCCGCGCACTTGCTGAAGAACAGCACGGCCGCCTTGGACGCGCGGTACGTCAACACACCACCGCCGGGCTGGATCCCGCCGATCGAGGACACGTTGATGATCGATCCCCCGCGGTTGGCCGACATGTGCTTGGCGGCCTCACGCGTGCCGAGCATGACGCCGAGCACGTTGACCGACATCACCTTCTCGAAATCGGCGAAGTCGTCGCGGAGGATGCCCATCGACATCTTGCTGGAGATCCCCGCGTTGTTGACCATCACGTGCAGCCCGCCGAACTCGCTGACCGTCGTCGCGATCAGATCACTCACCTGCCCGGCGTCGGCCACGTCGACACGCTTGAACACGGCGGCTTCACCGCATGTCGCCGCGAGTTCCTCGCCGCGCTCCTCGTCACGGTCGGCGATCACCACCCGCGCGCCCTCGGCGACGAACTTCTCCACGGTGCCGTAGCCGAGCCCTGACGCTCCGCCGGTGACGATGGCAACCTTGCCGTCCAGCTCGTTCATGACGCCGGCACCTCCTTGTGGCTAGCCAAGAAATCCAGCAGCAATTCGTTGACCGCATCGGGTTGCTCGATCTGCGGACAGTGCCCCGACGACTCGACGACGGCCGACCGGGCACCCGCGATCTGACCCGCCATCTGCGCGGCCCAGCCGGGCGGCAGCAGCTTGTCGCATGCACCTTCGACAACAAGCGTGGGCACAGTGATGCGGTCATAGGGCCGCTTGCTTGACGGTGTCGGCGGCGGCTCCAAACCCGGGCGCCGAAACCTCGCTGCCGCCAACGCTTCCCACGCCCCTGGTGCAATGCTCGACTCATAGCGACGCCGCACATAGTCGTCGTCGGCCGGATACGAGGGATCGTGAAAGAGCGCCAGCACGATCTTGCGCATTCCCTCGAAAGTGGCGTCGTAGTCGTAGAGCGCAGCGGTGTGCTCGTTGCGCTGGATGTCGCCGCCGCCGCAGAACGCCACCAGGCTCCGGACGGGCAGCACCGACGCGCCCGACGTCTGGTCGACCAGGAGGTTGATCGCGCCCATCGAGTTGCCGACGAAATGCGCTGACGTGACTCCCAATACAGCGCAGAACCGTGCGATGTGCCGGATCCGCATGCCGCGGCCGTCGTTGAAGTCGACCACTTTCGCGGTCTGCCCGAACCCCAGCATGTCCGGTGCCAGCACGCGGTGGTGCGCAGCAAGCGCGGCGATGTTGTGCTCCCACCCCGCCTCCGCGTCTACACCGAACTCGCCGCCGTGAAGCAGCACGACGGGATCGCCCTCGCCGGCTTCCAGGTAACTGGTGGCGAGGCCGTCGACGTCTATGGTCTTCCTCTCAAACGGCACGCGCCCACGATACTGGCACTTGCGCAATTGGAGAACAGCATTCTCCACATGGCGAATTGACCAGACTGCTTAATCGCTCCGGATCAGAGCTTGGGATTCGCTGCCGCTTCCAGTGCTGTGGCCACTGCCTCGAACTCGGCGAGTGCGGCGCTGAGATCCTCGACGATCTCGCGGGCGATGATCTCCGGAGCGGGAAGGTTGTCGGGATCTTCGAGGGACTCGTCGCGCAGCCAGGTGATGTCGAGGTTCACTTTGTCGCGCGCGATGAGATCGTCGTAAGCAAAAGACTTCCATCGCTCCGACTCGACGCGCTCGTCGCGCGGCTTGGCGGTGAGGTAGGAGTCGACGAACTCGTCGAGGTGATGACGGCGCAGGGGGTTCTGTTTGAGGGTGAAGTGCTGGTTGGTGCGCAGGTCGTACACCCAGAGCTTGGTGGTCCATGGCTGTTCGGATGCAGGCTTCTTGTCAAAGAACAGCACGTTGGCCTTTACGCCCTGGGCGTAGAAGATGCCCGTGGGAAGCCGTAGCATCGTATGAAGGTCGAAGTCGGCCAAGAGTTTTCGCCGCAGTGTTTCACCGGCACCCCCCTCGAAAAGCACGTTGTCCGGAAGAACGACGGCGGCTCGGCCGTTGATGTCGAGAATCGTCATGATGTGCTGCAGGAAGTTCAGCTGCTTGTTGCTGGTCGTGACGACGAAGTCTTGGCGCTCGATCTCGACGTCCTCGCGCGCCTCGCGGCCATCGGCACCGACCATCGTCAGCGACGACTTGCGGCCGAACGGCGGGTTCGAGAGCACAACCGACCATCGCGGCCCAGGGTCGGCGATCAGGGCGTCGCGAACTTCGATGAGGGAATCACCGTCAGCCATGCCAATTCCGTGGAGCAACAGGTTCATCGCGGCCAGCCGGGCCGTTCCGTCGACGAGCTCGTACCCGGTGACGAAGGTGTCGCGAAGGTGGGCGCGCTGCGTGGGGGTTAGTTTCTCAGCGTTTTGAGCGACGTGTTCATGGGCAACGAGCAGGAATCCCCCAGTGCCACAAGCGGGGTCGACGACGGAGTCGACGGGGCGAGGATCGATGACATCGACGATCGCCCGTATGAGGTCACGCGGGGTGAAGTACTGGCCCGCACCCGAACCCTTGTCAGAGGCACCCTTGGCGAGCAGTCTTCGTAGGCGTCGCCCTTGATGTCAGTCCCCGAGGCTGACCAGTTTTCCTTATCGATCAGGTCAACGATCAACCGTTTGAGCTTCGCAGGATCCTGAATTCTGTTCTGCGCCTTGCGGTAAATGGTGCCGAGTGTGCCGGGCTGCTGCGCGAGACCGACAAGGATCTGGGTGTATTCGACTTCGAGGTCGGTGCCTTCAGCGTCGAGGAGCTTCTGCCACGAGAACTCGTTGGGAACGATCTTCTGTGGATTGAGCTTTCGCGTCGCACGCTCGTGCGCCATCTTCAGGAAAAGCAGGTAGGTGAGCTGCTCGGTGTACTCGATGACGCCGACGCCGTCGTCACGCAGCACGTTGCAGTACGACCAGAGTTTGTCGACCAGGCGGCGAGATTCAGACATCGTGTCCTTGAGTTTAGTTGCGGATAGCGAGGTTTGGAGCGCCCTGGTAGATCGTGTCACCGGCGAGCAGGTCGAACTGTTTGGCGATCGCGCAGGCAGCGATCCAGCGATCTCCTGTGTGTGGCCTGTCATGAAGTGCATGTCCAGACCGTCGACATTCCGCGGTGAGGATGGCGTACGCCTCAACGACCTCCGCGTCGGAGTGAATTGTCGGTGTCCGGTCCAAGACACCTAACACCTGCGCTACCCGCTGCTTACCCCAGCCCGCACTGCGCACGCCCGCGAGCACTTCAGCCCTGGTCTGAAACGCGATGAGAACACGTCTGTCGGCCAAGGCTTCTCGCCAACCGGGGATGCGGACGTCGCCCGTTGGCTTACGTATGTACAGCGAACTGAACACATCGGTGTCGACGACCGTGCCAGCGAGCTCACTCACGAGCGGATTGCCTTCATGAACTCTGCGAACTCGTCATCAGTCAGGTCGATCCCGCCGTGAGGGTCTGGGCCGGGCGCACTGGCCAAGATCTCTTCCCTCGACACGATCTTGTTGCTGGCGAACTCAGCTGCGGGATCGACCACCGAGGAGACGCGCGCCTCTCCAAGAGCAACCAGGCGCCCAGACTCGTTCAGCACCCCGGTCCCCTCAGCCACCACCCACCGTCCTACTAGCTGCGCTACGTCAGCGTCGTTCTGGACCTGCCTGAGCTCCACGGTGTGGCCGACGTCGTCCCTCAAACGAAACTCGTGCGATCGCAGATCGACCTTCTCCAGCCGTCCCGCAGTGGTCATGAGGTCATTCGTAACGTGCACGGCCGTCCACGTGTCGAGGTGGATGCTCTGGGAATCGATGTGCACTTGTCCGCGAGATGGCGCCGCGACGATCGCTGTCCGTGCCGCACCCCGGAGGGCACTCACCAATTTGCCCGCAGATTCGGCGATGAGTTCGGTGGCCCAGTCCGGTCGATGGTCCGCGCTGATCGCGCCAAGGATCTCCCAGAACCGGTCGTCCGCTTCGGCGAGCAAAGCCAAATCGAGGTCGAGCTTGTCGATCGGCCCCTTGCTGAAGCGGAGGACAGTGCTCCCATCTTCTAACGAGCTCAGCCTGAGCTGGGAGAACTCCTCAACGTAGTGCTTCGAGCGGCCCGGTCCGGGCGTGTTCACCACCTCGCGGCCGATCCTCAGTACAAGCTCCTGGAGTGCCGTCGCAACGTTAGCGAGGTCCTTGACGGCGATCTCGCCGCTGGGAGCAGTTGCGCCGATGAGGCGCAGCTCGATCTCGTTGATCATCGCGGCTACCCCCTCAATGACTTTCCATGCGCGCCGCCTTAACGATTCTGATTCTGCCCGGTGCGTTAAGGGGCTCACTCAATCGTTGCAGCCCGCTACGACAAACTGCCGCATATCACCGTCCCGGCGCCACTCGACACCACTACTATCCCACTCACCGAAGGTGAGGCTGCCGTTCGTGGTCTCCGTCCTCATCGATCCACTGGGCTGCCTACGCCTGAGATCACTTTGACGTGATTGTTGCTCATACGGATTCCAGCACAACTTCTACGTCGGAAGCACCGTGAGTGAGCCGGCCAGAAAATGCGGCATCGAGCAGTGCGGTCCGGAGCCCCTCAGCACGTATCCTCGCTCTGGCGATTTGCAAACTGAGTCGGGTGAGATCCGATTTGATTTTTGTAAGACGTTCGAGTCCAGCGTCTTGGACCGCGAACGACGGTACAGGCAGTTCCAATGAATTGAGTTTGCCAAGACTCAGATTGTGCTGTCCGGCACTTGAAGCGGCCATCGACTCGATTCGGGCACGCACTTGTGGAGTGCCGAGCATGGTATGTACCCATTTCGCCCGCACCTGATCAGCCCGCAGCTGATACCGAATCAAGTACGAGGCAAAGGCAGCTTCGACCCCGGACTGCACCACGGCGGAACGTCCGATGAGGTCGACAGAACCGTTGGTGCGGATGATCAAGACGTCACCCGGGCTCAGCATGTACTTCAACAGATCCACATCAGCATCGTAGGCTCGCTTTTCATCGGTGAGGTCGATTCGACCGTCGACTAGATTTGGGATACGCACGACCGGTGGACCGTGCCCCTCGGCCACGCACTTCACAGAAGTCCCGTATCCAGCGACAGCCGTCAATGTCTCCAGCGCGACAGGTCGGCCAGTGTGCAGTTCAGCCAGAACGGCATTATTCAGCAGACTGGCTCGGCGCATCGCACTGGTCAACGACGACTCTCCCGTCTCCAGACGAGAGAGGTGGTCTTCGAGGATGTCAACGATGCGGCATTGGTCGTCGAGAGGGGGCAAGACAAGAGGCACCGAGCGGACGTCGGCACCAGCGATCCCGGATTGGCCGGCGGTGGTCCGAATTCTTGGCTCTAGGTGCGCACGGACTTGCGGTGACTGAAATTGATAATTCACGAATCGGGGTTCCGCCCGACTGCGGTCGATCACGACACGAATGAGCTTGTCTGGGTGGATTACCGGTTCGTCGTGAGGCGGCACAATCCCCGCGATGCCCACAAGTGGTCGGCTGCCGTTGTAGCGCGTAATCAACAGATCCCCCGACTTGACCGAGAATCGATTGACCTGTGCAGGATCCAGCCCGGTGACGTACTTGGCGTCAGCAAGGTTGACTCGACCGTCACGGACTGCCGATATCCGCAGGATTCGCGAACCGCCAGGTTCGTCAGTGGGGCGCTTCGCAAAGATCCCGTTCCGAACGCTGCGCGCGATCTCACCCAAAGTGACCACCGCCCAACTCACGCGGTCAACTCCGCATTCAACTCGTCAATCAGAACCGCTGCCCGGTCCCCCAAATCCCTTATCGCACCGTCTGTTCCGCCACGCTCGACGAACGGTGCATCATCGAGATCCTCGACTCGAAGGCCTGCTGAGTTCGCGATCACCGACATCATCCGATCCAGCCACCACCGTTCCGTCTCGTTGAACACGACGCCCGTCTGCTCCTGCTGCGCCAGCCACGCCGCATACTTCTCGCGGACCCGCTCAGCGTAGGGAACCAGTTCGTCGTCGACACCGGTCGAGTACCGGATCAGCGAGACAAGGTCGGTCAGCGTATGCGTCGCGCTCTTACGCACTTTCGGCGCATCGATCGCCGCATACGCATTCCAGATCACTTCCGGCGTCCAATTGTGCGGTGGCCGAGCGATTCTCGCCGCCAGCCCCTGGATGAAGCCGAAGTCTATTCGCCGCTCGCCAGCCTCGTAACCCATCTGGATCGCGGTGATCTCGTCTCGGTAGTCGTCCAGATACGCCTGCCACGACTCCACGATCGACTGTGCTCGACCCACGTCGACCACTCCCACAGCTTCGACCAGCTCATCGCTGCTCACCTCGTCGATGACGCGATCATGGGCGGCGCGCAGTTCGAGAATGCGGTTGCGTAGTTCCGGATTAGCCGCGATCGGCTCAATGGCCTTCTCGACCGCCTCCGCCGAGGTGGTCGACGGTTCCACCGCATCCACCAATTGGTTCACGATCTCGCGAACCGATCGGCCCGCAACGTCATCCAGCTCCTGGCGTTCGTCGTCCGTCAAGTCGAGTTCCAGCTTCGCCAAACGCGAAGCCAGCGTGGCAGCTTCGTCCTCGGTCAGCGTCAACGCGGCGGCCTTGTCGAGCAACTTCTTCAGCCCCACCGACTTCTGCCGATTCAGAGGCGGTTCGACGAACTCGTGCTCGGTAACGCCCACAGCGTCGACGATGACGAACCTCGTCTTGTTCTCCGCGTCGGGCGTGACCGCACGAAAGTCGGCCGGTGGGATCGTGCGTGCACCTCGGCCCTTCATCTGCTCGAAGTACTGCGCGGAACGCACGTCACGCATGAAGAAGACGCACTCCAGCGGCTTCACATCGGTGCCCGTCGCGATCATGTCTACCGTCACCGCGACGCGCAAGTTCGGGCTTGTCCGTAGCGCCTGCAGCTGCTCCTTGGCATTGCGCGCACTGTAGGTGATCTTCGCCGCGAAATCGTTGCCTTTCCCGAACACCTCGCGGACCTGTTGGACGATCTCCTCCGCGTGGCTGTCGTCCTTGGCGAAGATCAATGTTTTCGGAACCGTTGTGCGTCCAGGGAATATCTCTGTGAAGAGCCGGTGCCGGAACGTCTCCAATACGGTGCGTATTTGGTCGGTCGCCGTCACGGCTCGGTCGAGCTGACCCGAGCTGTACTCCAGGTCGTCGTCGAGCGCTTCGAGCCGCTGCTGACGCGTGCGACGATCCACCTTCGGCACGATCGTGCCCGCCTCGATGCGGGAGCCCTGCTCACTGATCCTCGTGCGGATGCGGTAGATGTCGAAGTCGACGTTCACGAGGTCGGCGACGGATTCGGGATAGGTGTACTCCGAGACGAGGTTCTGCCGGAAGAACCCGAACGTCTGCTTGCCTGGGGTGGCAGTCAAGCCGACAACGTGCGCGTCGAAGTACTCGAGCACCCCACGCCATACCCCATAAATGCTTCGATGCGCTTCGTCGACGATCACCAGATCGAACGTCTCCGGCGGCAGTACATCGCTGTAGGACACGGTCACTGGCGCGTCGGGAGTGTAGCCGTCAAGGTTGGGATCGTCGACGTCGATGACCTCGCCCTCGTTGAGGAACTTGTACACCCGCTGGATCGTCGAGATCGTCACCTTCGTCGAGCCGAGCAATCCGGCGCTGGAAAGCTTTGCGACGTTGTACAGCTCGGTGAAGCGGCGGCCGTCATCGGGCGCGCGATAGTTCTGGAACTCTGCCAACGTCTGATCCGCAAGATTGTTGCGGTCCACGAGGAACAGGATTCGTTGAAAACCACCAAATTTCAGTAGGCGATACGCTTCCGTGACCGCGGTGTAAGTCTTGCCCGCACCCGTGGCCATCTGTACCAGCGACCTGTCGAACTGCTGGCTAATCAGACTTTTCTCGATGCCGTTGACTGCATCGATCTGCGCCGGACGTAGCGGATCGGTATCGAGCGCCGGGAGATCGCGGACTTTCACCCGCCACGTCGGGTGCTCTGGCGACGAGTCCGCCTCGCGCAGGAAGCGTGCAAGTGTCTCCGGTTGCGGAAAGTTGAATATCAATCTTGCCCGCGGATCGGGGTCGAAGCCATTGGTGAAGTGGGTCTCCACCCCGGAGGCCTCGAATACGAAAGGCAGCCGACCGTCCCGGGTCTTGGCCGCAATCCGCACGTCGGCGGGCAGCCCGTCGGCATACATCGCCGATTGCCACTCGACACCCGACAACGGCGTCCCCATCGGCTTGGCCTCGATGACGCCCACCACAGCCTTATCGACATACAGCAGATAGTCGACCCGGCCGTGTCCGGGTTTCATTACGACCTCGCGGACAGCCACACCCTGACCTGCGAAGAGGTTCAGATCCTTCTTGTCCTGGACCTTCCATCCGGCCCGCAGAAGCTGCTGATCGATGAGTGCCCGCGCGCGTGCCTCCGCCGGCAGGCGGTCCCCCGGTTCCGCGTCAGTCATCTCCACAGAGGTTAGCCACATCCGGCGCCGGCGGATCGAGGTTCACATATTTCGAACGTGTTTTTGCCGACAACCAACTAAGTCAGGTGGACACGCTGGGCGAACACGTGAACGTGAGCACCTGCGTGGCCAGGAGATCGAGTTGGGTCTTGGTGGTCTCGTCGATCAATTCGCCTGCCTCGTCCCAGATCTGGTCCGCGGAGTTGATCGCCACACCGAGCGGCGTAGGCCAGGCCCGCAGCGCGTGCCCGATGGATCGCAGGTGGGTCAGCGTGCCGACCGCCGCCTGCCAGCCGTAGGCGCACGTGATGCAGCCGAACGGCGTGTTGTCCAGGTAGACCCGCGGATCCTCGCGAAGATCCTCGAAGTAGTCCAGCGCGTTCTTGATCAACCCGGAGACACTGCCGTGGTACCCGGGCGACGCAACGACAACAGCGTCGGCCTCCCTCAGCGCCCCGATGAGCTCAGCTGCTTTCGGCGTCCGCTCCAGCTCGTGCGGTGCGTACATCGGCAGGTCGATGTCTGTGCCGCAGAACAGCTTTGTGCGTCCGCCCTGTCGTTCCACCGAGGCCAGGCAGTACCGCAGCGCGCGTTCTGTCGAGGAGTTCGCCCGAAGCGTCCCTCCGAGACCGACAATCAGCGGCCCATCCGCCGTCTCCTCTTCGCGCAAGCGCTCATCGGCCAAAGCCATCACCTACTTGATCGCAATCGGATTCAGCGGCGACCCTACGCCTCCGGTCACGCGCAGCGGAGGCGCGACGAGCTGGAACTCGTACACGCCGTCGGCGGCGCAGTCGGCGGCAAGCGCGGTCAGGTCCCAATATTCGCCGAGCATCAGTCCCATGTCGCGCAGACACAGCATGTGCATCGGCAGGAAGACGCCGTCGATACCGGACTGCGGATTCTCGACCATCAGGTTGTCGGCGGCGACGGCAGCCACCTCGTGCTCATGCAGCCATGACGCGCATCGCCACTGCAGCCCGGCGCCCGGTTCCGCCCCGTTACCGGTCTCGAGAAACCGTGCCCACCAACCGGTCCGGACCAGCACGATGTCGCCACGCTCAATCGTCACCCCCTGCGTGCGGGCCGCCTCGTCGAGCTCGTCAGGCGTGATCGGCTCACCGAGCTCGCAGAACGTGGTCACCCCGCGCAGCTTGCAGATGTCGAGCAGCACACCGCGCGACGTGATGCCCTTGCTGTCGACTTTGTCGATGCCGCAGTAGAAAGCGCCGAGGCTGGACACCGAACTGGCGGGAAATCCGTTGTAGAGCTTCTCGTCGTAGTAGACGTGAGACAGCGCATCCCATTGGGTGGCCGCCTGCAGCGGCATGATGATGACGTCGTCGTTGAACCGCATCGGCCCAGTCGTCCAGTACTCGCTCAGCTGTTCCGCCGTCGGGTTCTTCGACCACCCCGGGCCGTACTCGCCGAGGCTGCTCGCGTCGCCGCCGTCAATGGTCATCACGTGCAGCGGGTTCTGCCGGAAGCCAAACGCACCTTGCGGTCCCGACGACCCGAAGTCGACACCGAGCGGAAACACCTTGCCGTGCTTGACAAGACCAGCAGCCTGCCGAACCTTCTCGGCGGTGATGAAGTTCAGTGTCCCGAGCTCATCCGCATCGCCCCATCTTCCCCAGTTACGGACGCCCTCGGCGACGCGCAGGAATTCGCTCTGGGTTGCCACTATCCACCTCCTTGCAGAGCATCTGCGATTCGGCTCGCGACGTTCCCGCCGTCCACCCATAACACCTGGCCCGTGACGAAGCTTGCGGCCTGGCTGTTGAGGAACACCAGCACCGCCGCCTGTTCGGCAGGTTCGGACACGCGCCCCAACGGCTTTGGGATGCTGTCGAGGTACTCCTGACCGTACGCGGTACGGAGTTGATCGAGAATCGGCGTCTCGGTCACCCCGGGCGCGGTGCAATTGATCCGGATGCCGCGCGCCCCCAGCGGCACGGCGTTGACCATGCAGTAGAGGATGATCGCTTCCTTGGACAGCCGGTAGCCGCCGTCAGCCAGCTCGTCGGGATTGTTCTGACACCACTCGATGCCCTCGCCGAACGACCGGGTCGCCAACAGGCCGGCGACGTTGCGCTGGTGTTCGAGGTAACCGGCCGCGGCCAGCGACGAAACGCATGCGATCGACGATCCGTGCGGCATCGACGGCGCGAGAGCCTCGGTGAGGTAGCGCGTGCCCAGGAAGTTGATCGTGGTGACCAGCAACGGGTTTCCGATGCCCGACGAGACGCCTGCGACGTTGAACAGCGAATCGATCGGACCACCGATCGCCGAGACGGCCCGCTCGATGGACGCCGGGTCGGCGAGATCTACCTCGTGAAACTCCTTGAGCTGCAACGCCGGAGCGTTGCGATCCAGGCCGACGACCTCGGCGCCGAGCTCACCCAGCTGACGGGCGACCTGCTCACCGATTCCTGACGAGCATCCGGTGACCACCGCGCGGCGACCGGCGTAGCGCCACAGGTCGTCAATGCGTCCCATTGCTCAATGCTTGTCCGCAGAAGGATTGCGGCTATCCCATCCCTGTCCTGACTTCAGTTTCGCGGCCGCCGCCTCGATGCCTGCGTTCATCTCGTCCATCGCCAACGACACCTCGTTCGCGGTGTAGTTCTCGCGACCGGTCGGAAGACCGCCGAACGCGTAGCTTTCGTCGAACGCCGGAGCCGTGCTCGCCGCTCGGCGCGCCTCGACCTTCTCGATGACGGACTCGAGGCGCTTTGCTTTCTCGGCGACCGCCTTCTCGTCGCGCTCGATGAACTCCGGCAGGACGTCCTTGCCCATCAGCTCGATGGACTCCATCGTCTCCTCGTGTCGGCGCGGTGTCAGCAGCAGGATCAGTTCGTCGACGCCGCTTTCCTCGTAGCCGCGCAGGAACTCGCGCACGGTGGCCGGACTGCCGATCGGTCCGCGGTCGGGGCCGTAGACGATCGACGAATCCTTCTCGATCTCTTCGAGATGACGCTTCCACACCCCGGTCCGTCCCGGCGTGTGCATGCCGGTCATGTAGTAGTGCATGATCCCGAACGCGAAGAACCCGCCACCCTTGCCGAGCCGTTCGATCGCCTGCTCGTCGGTGGGGGCCACCATCATGGACAGGTCTCCGCCGATGGCAAGGATGTTGGGGTTCATCTTGGGCGTCACGGGGGCGCCGTTCTCCTCGAACTCCTTGTAGTAGCCGTTGACGCGCTCGGTCAGCGGGCCGGGCCCGGTGTAGGCAAAGCTCAACGCGCCGAGGCCCTTTTGGGCGGCCATCGCCACCGAGGCCGGCCGGGTACATGCGACCCACACCGGCGGGTGGGGCTTCTGAAGCGGCTTGGGCACCACGTTGCGCGGCGGCATCTGGATGTGCTCACCGGCAAAGCCGGTGAACGGCTCCTCGATCATGCAGCGGATCGAGACTTCCAACGCCTCCTCCCACATCTTGCGCTTGTCGGCCGGATCGATGCCGAACCCGCCGAGCTCACCGACCGACGACGACTCCCCCGTGCCGAACTCGACGCGGCCGTTCGAGATCAAGTCGAGTGTGGAGACCCGCTCGGCGACGCGAGCCGGATGATTCACCTGCGGCGGGAGATGCATGATTCCGAAGCCAAGCCGAATGTTCTTGGTGCGCTGGCTCGCCGCCGACAAGAAGATCTCTGGGGCGGTCGAGTGGCAGTACTCCTCGAGGAAGTGGTGCTCGGTCAGCCACACCGTGGAGAAGCCCGCCTTGTCCGCGAGCTCGACCTCGTCGAGGCCGTCTTGAAACAGCTTGTGCTCGTCGTCGTCGCTCCACGGCCGCGGCAGTGGGAACTCATAGAAGAGCGAGATTTTCATTTACTTACCTTCCGATGTGAATCATTCGAACGATCGAGTGCCGCGATGTGCCTTGCCGCCACATAGCCGAATGTCATCGCCGGACCGATGGTCGCTCCAGCACCTGCATAACTGCGGCCCATCACCGCTGCGGACGTATTGCCCACGGCATAAAGGCCTTTCACCACGCTGTCGTCGGAACGCAGTACCCGAGCATGCTCGTCGGTGCGCAAACCGCCCGACGTGCCCAGGTCACCGAGGATGATCTGGAACGCGTAGTAAGGCGGCTTCGACAGCGGGTGAAGATTGGGGTTCGGCAGCGTCGGGTCGCCGTAGTAGTTGTCGTAGGCGCTGTCCCCGCGGTTGAAATCGTCGTCGTGCCTCTTGCGCGCCAGTTCGTTGAAGCGGTCGGCAGTGCGGCGCAGCGCGTCGGGCGGGACACCGATTTTGGTTGCGAGCTCCTCGAAGGTCCGGCCCTCGTGGACAACTCCCGAATCCAGCCATGCTGCAGGCACTTTCCACCCGGTCGGCACCGGCGCGAAAGGCACCTTCGGGATCGGCAGATGCCCAGCGACCACGTAGCGGTGGAACGAGCGGATGTCGGTGACGAGCCAGCACGGAATATGGGTGACCCCGGACCGCTGCCCCTCGAGCATCGCGTGCGCGAAGTCCATGTACGGCGCCGCCTCGTTGATGAAACGCACGCCGTCGCCGTTGACGATGAATTGCGACGGCATCATGCGTTCGTTGAGCATGAACTGCAGCCGGCCGTCGGGCCATTGGATCGCGGGGAACCACCATGCCTCGTCGAGCAACTCGGACGAGCCTCCGGCCTTTTCGCCCGCGCGGATGCCGTCGCCCATGGACAGCGGGTTGCCGAAACTCCAGTCCTTCGTCAGCTCGGGCAGATACTGCCTGCGCCATTCCATGTCGTGGTCGAACCCGCCCGTCGCGAGGATGACCCCGCCGCGCGCCCGGATCCGCTGCGCGGTGCCGTCACGTTCGACCACCGCGCCGACGACCACGCCGTCGACGTCGGTAATCAGCTCGGTCATCGGCGAATCGAGCCACAGCGGAATCCCCCGCTCCTTCATCGCCAGCCGCAGCCGGGCGGCCAACGACTGCCCGATCGCGGCCATCCGCTCACCGAACACGCGCGCCCGAAACATCCGCCAGATCAGCTTGACCAGGACAGCCTTGCCCCGCCACGATTGCCGCACCTGGTAGAACAGCCGAAGATCTTTGGGGCCCAGCCAGATTCCCTTGGGCGCCAGCGCGAGTGGCGCGAGAAGCTTCTGTTCTTCCTCGCCGAGTTCGCGCAGGTCGATGGCGGGCACGTTGATCGTGCTGCCCCGCTCCGAGCCGCCGGGCGCTTCGGGGTAGTAATCGGCGTACCCAGGCTTCCAGACGAACTCGAACCACGGGCTGGCCTTCTCCAGAAACGCCATCATCTCCGGTGCGGTGTCGACGTACTGTCGCAGCCGTACATCGCTGACGAGACCTTCGGTGATGTGTTTCAAGTAGGCGAAAGTCTCGTCGGGAGAGGGCGAATAGCCGGCGCGGCGCTGCGAGGGCGCACCCGGCACCCAGATTCCCCCGCCGGACAGCGCGGTGGATCCGCCGAAGTGGGAACCCTTTTCGATGACGAGCGTGTCCAGTCCCGATGCAGCTGCCGCAAGCGCCGCGGTCATACCGCCGCCGCCCGAGCCGACGACGAGCACGTCGACCTCATAGTCTGCTCTTCGCGCAAGCGGCTCATCGACCCGATCAAAGGACGCGCTCATCACGCCACCACCGGTTCGGCCGTGCGGACGGCGAAGCCTGCGATCAGTTCGGGGGCGGCCCGGTAGTAGCGCGCCCGCGTCTGGTACGGACCCTGGCTGGCGAGGCCCGCGAAAGCCGCCACCCAGGTGCGGATTTCGTGCGCGGAGTTGCCGGCTTCCGCGGCGATCCACTCGTTGGACCAGCCGTCGACGGCGCCGAGGTCGCCGCTGTCGAGAATGTCGAGAAGCGCCTGGTCCCAATCTGGATTGAGCGGATGCATCGGGCCGCTGCCCTGCGCGAAGGCCTCTGCGAGGCCGATCACCTGTGTTTGCCGGGCCAGCCGCTGCTCTGGCGAGATCGGCGCGCCGTGGACGATTCGGTCGCGCGCCGCCGCGGGCATGGTCGCCAAAGTGGGAACGGGCGGATCATGCGACAGACCACCGGATCCCAGCAGCAACACCCGCTTGCCCAGCGTCGCGGCGAACGCGCCGACTGCAGCGCCCAGCGCCCTGGCCCGCTTCAAGGGACCGAGCGGCGTGGCGACCGAATTGATGAAGATCGGCACCACGGGTACAGAGGCCGCATCGCCAAAGAGGATCTGCAGCGGTTGGACGGTGCCGTGATCGACGTCCATGCTCGCCGAGAACGCGACGTCCACGCCCGCATTCAGCACCGCCGTCGCGCAGTCGGTGGCGATCTCCGCCGGCACGTCGAGGGGACCTGCCTGGGTGCCGAAATCGCCGACGCCGACGGCGCTGGTGCCGATGCAGAAGGGCGGCATCGTGCGGTAGAAGAAGCCGTTGTAGTGGTCCGGCGAGAAGATGATGACGAGTTCGGGGTTGTACGCGCGCACGAAGTCTCGCGCGTCGGCGAGCGCACCGCCGATGTCGTCAAGAAGATCCTGCGACGGTCCCGGAAGGTTCAGCAGCGGGCTGTGAGACATGCAGCACAGAGCCAGTGGCACGGTTGCCTCCTCCCTGAGTCGCGTAGAGAACTTTGAACAACGATGCGCTGACGTCGGTCGCGCGCTGGGCGATGCACGCGCCCGCGATGCAGCGATCGGGGCGCAGGAACAACACCGACTCCGCGTGCGCGTCGAACCACGGCTTGAGACCGCCCGAGCTGTCGCCGACGACGACGACGTCGGGATCGTCGTGGCCTTTCCAGTGCAGCTGTGTGAACGGGCGCACCTCGACGAACGTCGCCCCCAGTGCTTTCCAGCGCGCGAATGCCTCGGGCGACAGCAGCGCGCGGAGATTGTTGCTCCAGCACAGCACCGCGAATCCGGGACCGAGCACATCATCGAGCAGAACGTTGGCGTGGTCGCGGGTGGCCACGCGCGGTTGGATGAACAACGTGCCCACCGGCGACGTCGGTGTGGGTGGGTGCGCATGGAAGACCGCGCCCTGTTCGTAGCGTGGCATCGGCTTGAACCGCATCTCAAGGACGTACCGCTTGAGGGTTGGCACCACTGATCCGGCCCGAATCACGCCGTCCCGCAACGATGCAACGCGACGGCTCGTCGGTGAGATCACCCGGCCGACCATCGTCGAGAGGTCGATCATCGCCCTGGCGTGCTTGCGGCGTTCGAGATCGTAGGTGTCCAGCAGGGTGTCCTCGGCATGCCCGTTGACCACCGCTGCGAGCTTCCATCCGAGATTGGCGGCGTCGCGGATCCCGCTGTTATAACCCTGGCCCTGCCAGACCGGCATCAGATGTGCGGCGTCCCCGGCGAGAAACATCCGGCCACTGCGGAAGTTGCCCGCGATCCGCGAGTGGTGGGTGTACACCCGATGCCGGATGATGTCGACGCGTTCGGGGCGCGGCACCAGCCGGCCCAGCATGCGCGCGATGAACTCGGGCTGCTCTGCCTGCTCGTCGGTCTCGTCACCGTGAATCATGAACTCGAACCGCCGGATTCCGTGCGCGATCGAGATCGACACATACGGCCTCGCAGGATCGGCACCGACCTCGCTGTTCGGGTGTCCCAGTGGGTCGTTGGCGACATCGACGACGAGCCAGCGTGTCGGCGACGTGGTCCCGTCGAAGGACACTCCCATCACCCGCCGGGTGGCACTACGTCCGCCGTCACAACCGATCACGTACCGCGCCTTGACCGTCGACGTCGTCCCGCCCGACGCCAGCTGCACTGCGACCCCGTCAGCAGATTCGGTGCAGCCCTCCATGCGATGGCCCCACCGCACCGTGACATGGTCGAAACGGCTGACACCAGTGAGTAATTCGGCGTCGACCATCGGTTGCACGAACCCATTGCGCTTCGGCCAGCCGAACCGGGCGTCCGGCGGCGCCATCTCAGCCAGGAGGCGTCGCTTGGCGTCGAAGAATCGCAGGATCTGGTTGGGCACCGTGTGCGGCAGAATGCGGTCGACGAGGCCGATCGACTGGAAGGTGCGCAACGCCTCGTCGTCGAGCCCGACGCCGCGGGGATAGTCGATCAGGGTATCGCGCTCATCTGCAACGAGCGTCTGGACACCTTGCAGGCCAAGGATGTTCGCGAGCGTGAGGCCCACCGGACCCGCGCCGACGATGACGACGTCCACGTCATGGCCTGCCATCGATCACCGCCCCAGCAGGAAGTCGACGTGCAGGCGGTTGAACGTCTTTGCGTCTTCGTACTGCGGCCAGTGACCGCATCCGGGCATCAGCTCGAAACGCGCTCCCGGGATCATCGATGCAATCCGGCGGCCCTCGGTGACGTCGGCGGTCGGATCGTCGCTCGTCCACACCACGAGCGTCGGAGCGGTAATCGAGCCATACTCACTGGGTCCCAAAAGGTTTCGCGCCCGGATCTCGGGGTCCTGCAACGCCATGATGTCGCGCATGGCGTCGACGAATCCTGGCTGCCGGTACACCCTTTGCCTGCTCGCGACGAGGTCGTCGTAATCCTTGCTCTTGTCCGCCATCAGCCATTTGATCCGGGCCGCCACGGTGTCCCACGCCGGGTTCTCCACCGCCGCCATGGAAAGCGTGATGATCCGCTTCATCACCTCCGGGTCGGCCTGCGACCCGCCCGCGGTGTTGAGCACCAGGCGGTCGACGCGGTCCGGATGGTCGACGGCGGCGCGGGCGGCCACCCATCCGCCGAGCGATTCGCCGCTGATATGGGCACGATCGGCGCCGATCGCATCGAGGAAGGCCGTCAGATGTTCGAGGTAATGCGCGATTTCGAGCGGATGGCCCGGCTTGTCGGTGTATCCGTGTCCGAGCATGTCGATCGACCACGTCGAGAAGTGCTCGGCGTGCGCCTCCAGGTTGCGGACATACGCTTCGGCATGGCCACCGGAGCCGTGCAGGAACACCAGGGCGGGCTTGCTCGCGTCGCCGGCATGCAGAAAGCGGGTGCGAACTCCGCCTGCATCGAGGTAGCCCTGCGAGAACGCGACGCCCTGGAGATCGCTCCAGATGCTCTCGTGCTCCGGCACGTGTGCCACCTCTTCCCGTCGCTGGAATGCGTGCTAATATCGCACACTGATGTGCACTATGTATAGAGCATCACTCTCAGGCTGATGTCTGTCAAGGCAGCAGGCGCTGACCAACCGACCCCGCCACCAGGCTCGCAAACGCTGGCCCGCGGGTTGTCCGTGTTGGAGGCGGTCGCCAGTTCAGGCACCGGACTCACGGTGCAACAGGTCGCCGAACACGCCGGTGTGCACCGCACGATCGCCTACCGCCTGCTCAGCACGCTGGCGCAGTTTCGCCTCGTCGCCAAGGGCGAAGACGGCCGGTATCGGTCGGCGGCCGGTCTCGCCGTGCTCGGCGCGTCCTTCGACAACAACGTCCGCCAACTGAGCATGCCGACGCTGCGCGCCCTGGCCGACGACCTCGGCACCACCGTGTCGCTGCTGATCGCCGAGGGCGACCAACAGGTGGCGGTTGCCGTCATCGTGCCCAGCCGGGTGTCCTACCAGTTGTCTTTCCATGAGGGCAGCCGATATCCGCTCGATCGCGGAGCCGCGGGTATCGCACTGCTCGCCACGATGCCGCCGCGTCCCGGCGAACGCGAGCTCGTCGGCCAGACCCGGCACCACGGCTGGGTGATCACGCACGGCGAGATCGAACCCAACACCTATGGTCTTGCGGTTCCCGTGCACCGGCGGCCGCCGGCGCCTCCGACGTGCATCAACCTCATCTCGCACCGCGAGGATGTGGTGATGCGCGGAAGGGAGACGGTCGTCGCCGCAGCAGAGCAACTGTCCACCATCCTCAGCTGACGGAGAAAGATGGAACTGGAACACGCCACGAAGTGGGATCACGAGACCGACGTCGTCGTATTAGGCAGTGGCGCAGCAGGTCTCACCGCCGCACTCGCCGCGGCCGCAAACGGGGCCGCGGTGGAGGTCTATGAGAAGGCCGCCACTGTGGGCGGCACGAGCGCGGTGTCGGGCGGCATCGTGTGGATCCCCGCGCACAACCGGATGCCGGGCGAGGAACTGACGGTGGCCGACGCGATGAGCTATCTGCGGGCGCAGTCGTTCGGTTCGATGGACGAGGGTCTGGTCGAGACGTTCGTGCGGACCGGTCCGTTGATGCTCGACTTCGTCGAGACGCACAGCGACATCAGGTTCGAGATCGCCGAGGGCTTCCCCGACTACAAGCCCGAGCTGCCAGGCGGTCGTCCGGGCGGAGGCCGTTCGCTCAACGCCGTCCCGTTCGATCTCGCGAGGCTGGGCGAGTGGGCCGACCGGATCACCTCGTTTCCGGCAGACTTCAGCAACGTCGGCATCGACGCGGAGACCCGCGCCCGCATTCATGCATCGGTCGACGACGCGTCGGGCGATTACTGCGTCGCCGGGACGGCGCTGATCGCCGGGCTCTTGAAGGGGCTGCTCGATGCCGGGGTGGTTCCTCATACACGCATGCGCGCAACGGAACTCATTGCCGGAGCGGGGACGATCTGCGGCGTGCGGTTCGAAGGGGGCTTCTCCGTCGGCGCGCGACGCGGAGTGATTCTTGCGGCAGGCGGCTTCGAGTGGGACGAGGCGTTGGTGGGAGCGTTCCTGCGCGGGCCGATGCACGGAGCGGTGTCGCCGCCCCACAACACCGGTGACGGCTTGCGGATGGCAATGGCCCATGGCGCGGACCTGGCCAACATGGGCGAGGCGTGGTGGGTACCGATCATCCGGATACCCGGGGACACGATCGACGGCAAGCCGCGAAGCCGCAGTGTGCGGCTCGAGCGCACGCGCCCGCGGAGCATCATCGTGAACCGGGCAGGCAAGCGATTCGTCAACGAGGCAGGCGAATACAACTCGATGTCGGGCGCGTTCCAATACCTCGATCCTCGGCACGGGTACGTCAACGATCCGGCGTGGATCGTGTTCGACGACCAGCACCTCAAACGCTACGGATTCCTCGGCGTTCTTCCGGGCGACGAAGTGCCGGACTGGTTTTCGCCGTCGGCCGACCTTGTCGAGCTGGGCGAGAAAACGGGCATTGACGCCGACGGACTGGCGGTCACCCTGGCAGCGTGGAACGAGAACGTAAGCCGCGACGTGGATCCGGACTTCGGACGCGGGTCAAGCGCCTACGACGGCTATTGGGGCGACGATCAGGCGACCACCCCTGCAGGCAAGACGCTGGGCCCGATCGACACTGCGCCGTATTACGCGGTGCCGGTGGCCGTGGGTGCCATGGGCACCAAGGGCGGTCCGCGCACCGACCGCGACGGCCGCGTGCTTCACGTCAGCGGCCAGGCGATACCGGGGTTGTGGGCTGCGGGCAACGCGATGGGCGGGGTGACGGGGCGAGCATACGGCGGCGCAGGCGGAACATTAGGTCCTGCAATGGTTTTCGGATATCGCTCCGGGTATGCCGCGGCCACCGGGGAGTCCGCGCCAGCGTGACCAAACGCTCGCGCGGTTCGCGCCGGGGTGACCGATGGGGGCTGTGGACGTGCGCGGTGGCCGGCCATGTGACCTACGCGCCGAGCGAGGACGCACTGGCGTCCCGGCTGCGCGGCGACACCCAGCTGGGTGAGGTGTGGCGGTGCCTGCGCTGCGGGGAGTTCACGCTGGGCGCCCCGCTGGCGTCGGGACCGGCCGATCAGGCGCCGTTGGTATTGCGCGGCAAGGCATTACGTCAGGCCATCATCGTTCGGGCGCTGGCGGTGGAGCGTTGGTTGCGTGCGGTGATCATCGGATTGGCGGCATGGGCAGTGTGGGAGTTCCGCGGCGCGCGCGGGTCGATTCAGGCGGCGCTGGAAAAGGATCTGCCGCTGTTGCGCGCGAGCGGGTTCAAGGTCGACCAGATGGGTGCGGTGCACGAGCTGGAGAAGGCGTTGGCGACCAAGCCTTCGACCTTGACGCTGCTGGCGTGTCTGCTGGCGGCCTATGCAGTGCTGGAACTCGTCGAGGGGGTGGGGTTGTGGCTGTTGAAACGATGGGGCGAGTACTTCGCTGTGGTGGCGACGTCGGTGTTTTTACCGTTGGAGATCCACGACTTGGCCAAGGGGATCACGATCACCCGGGTGGTGACCTTCGCGATCAACGTGGCCGCGGTGGTGTATCTGCTGATCTCCAAGCGGCTCTTCGGGTTACGCGGGGGACGGCGTGCCTATGACGCGGAGCGGCGCGGCGAGCAGCTGATCGAGGTGCAGCGTGCCGCCGGCGATGCAGCTGACGAATGAACTCCTGAGAACTCGGCGATCTTGGCAAACTGAGCAAACTCTCGGACGAGCGACGGTACGCTCTGCAGCTATGTCTACGAAGTCAGGTGCGCCCAAATACGCAGGCCTGATCGGATACGGGCCGCCGACCGTCGGCAAACGGGGCACTGTCTGGTACTCGCGTCCAGTGCGCGATATCGATGGCAACATCACTGGGATTCATTGGTATAAAGACAAAGTCGCCTACAAGGGCGGCCTGGAGGCGCGTGTCACCGCGAAGGCGACCATCGCCCATCCTGACTGGTCGGCAAAGCTCGTCGCGCAGATCCTTGAAGGCGTCATCCAAGACGGCGGCGGCACAGAGGTGCTGGGCGGTCACCTCGTTCGGGTACCTCCGCGCTAGCCCGTCGAGGCGATACTGGCCGGCCTCCCACCCCAACTCGTGCAGCGGCTGACGCCGGTGCTGGAGAGGCCGCCACAGGGCGAGCACCCTGAACAGGCACTGCGTCAGCAGCTGTCACATGCCGTCGCCCAGTATCAGAAGGAGTCTCGGGCCTGAAGGCCCGTGCCAAGTGGTGTCATTACATACTTCTGCGGTCGGGCGCCTCAGGGCCACCCTTTTCCGCCAGCCAAGCGAAGAAACCGAAAATCGCCAGGACGCCGCCCACTGCCGACATGAGGTGTGGAGCAAAGATCGCTAGTAGAACCCCCGTGCTGACTGCAAGAGTGACTACCCCAACAGCAAGGCAAATGCGCATTTTTCGAGAACGAGGCCTGGCCATTTGTGAGTCCTTTGTCGCGGATGTGCGCCATCATGCTCCGAGGTCGCCGTGGTGGCAGACAATCTGTCAGGTACACAGGAATCTCGAAGCATCGGTGGATCGAGCCGCGGCCCGCGATTAGACGTCGCGAAACGCCGTCAGCCGTTTTACTCGGCGTCGTCCTTGGCGGTTTGCGAAGAAGGCTCGGACTCGTCGCCCTCGTCATACACATCCGGCTCGAACTCGTCGGCATCCATCGTCGAACCGGCGTCGTGCTCTTCGGTACCGTCGGGCGATTCGGGGACAGGCGCTGCGGCTTCCGTTTGCCCCCGATCGGTCAGCCAGTCCCTGAGGAGCAGCACCAGCCCGACGGCCGCGATCGCGATGACGACGAGGGCGAGGATCGTGTTTCCGGTCAGCACAGCCGCTGCGAGCACAGCGATGCCCAGCACAGCCACCCCGAACACGACTGACAGCAACTGATCATCCCTCCCCGTTGAGGGCGGCCTCAGTCGGCGGCCGCGCTACCCCAGGGTTACCCCCGGATAACCGATACTAAGCCGCGCGCATTCTGGCATACCGGCAGTACACAATCCCGAGGAACGTCGCGACCGCGTCCGCGACAACCCGAGATCGCACGCTGGTGGCGGTGTCGAAAGCGTGGGCGGCGTTGGGAAGCTCGGCGCGACAGACGGTTTCAGCGCCGCGGTCCCTCAGGGCCCCGCAGAACAGCTGGGCCTGCACACTTGGCACGATCGGATCCCGGTCGCCATGAAGAACGAAAAACGGTGGCGCACAAGCACTCACGTAATGAATCGGCGATGCCGCCTCGAAGCGGCCTGGATCCTCGGCGAACAGCGACTTGAACACGACTCTTTCTAGGTACGGCAACATCATTGGGTGCATGTTCTCGGCCCTGGTCAGGTCGTACACCCCGTAGTACGGCACTGCGGCCTGCACCGGCTCAATCGCCGTCAATGCCGCCAGCGCGCACAGGTGCCCGCCCGCCGAACCTCCGGTCAGAGCGATAAAACCGGGATCGCCGCCGTAATCGCCGATGTTGCGACGCACCCACGCCAGTGCCCGTGTGACGTCCTCGATGTGCGCTGGCCAGGTATGGCTCGGACTCCGCCGATAGTTGACCGCGACGCAGATCCATCCGAGGTCGACCATCCTCGCCATCTGCGCATACGCCTGCCCACGCTTGTCGTTCATCATCCACGCGCCACCCGGGATCTGGAACAACACGGGTGCAGGCGTGCCGGTGGGCGATTCGGGCAGCCAGATGTCCAGTTGGTGCGCGAGCCCGCCCGGGCCGTACGAGACGTCGCTGATGGACGGGGTCCGGCGACGACGGCGCCGCGGCGGTCTGTCGACCGGCTCACTCGGATGGTGGACCCATTCCATGTAATCGCCGCCGAACGTCTCTTTCAGCGCCTGGTCGAGCACCACGTCGGCACCCTGCGCACCGAGCGTGCGCGCATATTGGTTGACGCGCTCATCCCGCAGTGACGACAGGGCGCGCGCGGTCACCGCCTGCGGCGGAAATTCTGACGCCAGCCAACCGGCGGCCATCGAGGCCAGCATCGGCGAGCCCTTGAGCACCTGAATACTGGTGCGATAGGCGCTGGTGACGCTCATCGCGACGGCACTCCTTTGGATCCGGTTGGCAGGGAAGACGAGTGTTGTTCACCTGCATGTTAGATCACTGGGCGGGCCAATACCGCTCTCGCACGAGTCGCTTGTAGAGCTTGCCGTTCGGATCGCGGGGTAGCGCGTCGATGAAGTCGACGCTCTTCGGGCACTTGTACGTCGCCAATTCGCCCCGGCAGTACGCGATCAGCTCCTCGGCGAGCTCGTCGCCCGCTGAGGCCGGGTCGGCAGGTTCGACGACCGCTTTGACGGCCTCGCCCATCTCGTCGTCGGGGATGCCGAACACCGCCACATCGGCGACGGCTGGGTGGCCGGCCAACACGTTCTCCGCCTCTTGCGGGTAGATGTTGACGCCCCCCGAGATGATCATGTTGGCCTGGCGGTCCGTGAGATAGAGGTAGCCGTCGCCATCGAGGTAGCCGATGTCGCCGATCGTTTTCCAGCCTTTCTCGTTCGTCACCGACGCGGTCTTGCCCGGATCGTTGTGATACTCGAATCCGCGGCCGCCAGCGAAGTACACGACGCCCACTTCGCCGGCAGGCAATTCCTCACCGTCGGAGCCCACGATGTGGCATTCCTCGCGCGGCCGCCCCACCGACCCGGGATGCGCGAGCCACTCCCTCGCCGAGATGAAGGTGGAGCCGATATCCTCTGTGCCCGAGTAGTATTCGTCGATGATCGGCCCCCACCAATCGATCATCTGCTGTTTCACCGGGACCGGACAGGGCGCGGCCGCATGGGTGACGCTGCGCAGGCTGCTCAGGTCGTAGCTCAGCCGCTCGTCCTCCGGCAGCCGCAGCATCCGGATGAACATCGTCGGCACGAACTGCGCGTGAGTCACCCGGTGGCGCTGGATCAACTCCAGGCACTCGCGGGCGTCGAATCGCTCCATCACCACCACCGTCGCGCCGAAGCGCTGCCACGACATCGAGCACACCAGCGGTGCGGAGTGATACAGCGGCGCAGGCGACAGGTACACCACGTCCGGCCCGGCATCGGCGCCGGCCAGACCTCGCGCGATCTGCACTGGCGGGGCGTCGGGATCGCCGAAAGGATTGCCCGGCAACGGCTTACGGACTCCCTTCGGCCGCCCCGTCGTCCCCGACGAGTACAGCATCTCCCTGCCCTCGCGCTCGTCGTCAAGCTGCGCCGCCGATTCGGCCGCCAGCACGTCCTCGTAGCGCTCGAAGCCGGACACCGCCCCGCCAGCCGATACTCGAATCGCTATCCGCGAGAGGTCCAAGTCGGCGACGACGTCGGCCATCGCCGGGCTCGTCACGAGTGCCTTTGCGCCGCAGTCGTCCAGCACGTACTGCACCTCACCGGCGCGCAAGTGGGAGTTGACGGCGGTGTAGTACAGACCGGAACGCTGTGCCGCCCAAGCGACTTCGAGGAACGCCGGGCTGTTCTCCATCAGGATGGCGATGTGATCGCCGACCGCCAGCCCACGTGAGCGCAGCGCACGTGCGAACCGAGTCGACCGCTCGTCGAGCTCGGCGTACGTGACCACTTCACCGCTTGTTCCCATGATGATCGCCGGCGCCTTCGGCGAATGGCCGGCATGCCAACTCGGCGTCATCCCGGCGGGGGCCGGGGCGAGCGAAGCGACGGGGAAAATCTCGGCGCCCTCGCCGAGCAACAATCCCGAAGCCGTATACGCGTCGTGCTCTCCGGCAGCGACCGCTGCCGCCAGCCGCTCGAGGTCGGGATGAGTGCGCAATTTGCTCTGCGCCAGAGACAGGATCTGGGCACGCGCCCGCGCGGTGCGTCGAGCCGGGGTGTCGTCGCGGTAGTGGGCGTCGATGACATCGACCAGCTCGGGCACGCCCTCGCCGTGCGCGGCGACCAGCAACAGGATGGGCGCGGACGTCTCCGCACGCAGATCCCGGACAGTCTGGTCGGCGCCTTCACGATCGGCCTTGTTCACCACCACGATGTCGGCGACCTCCAGCAGCCCCGCCTTGGCGGCCTGCACGGCGTCGCCCGCGCCCGGGTTGAGGATCACCACGGTCGGGTCGGCGACGGCGGCGATCTCGATCTCCGACTGCCCCACTCCCACGGTCTCGAGTAGCACGACGTCGTAGCCGAGCTCGGCGAGAACGCGGATGGCCGCGGGCACCGCCGCGGACAGGCCGCCGAGATGGCCGCGGCTGGCCACGGACCGGATCAGCACTCCGGGATCGTTGATGTGCGCGGCCATCCGGATCCGGTCGCCGAGCAGTGCTCCCCCGCTGTACGGCGACGACGGGTCGACCGCGAGCACCGCCACCCGCAGGCCCTGCTTGCGGTATGCGCCGACGAGGGCAGCGATCGTCGTCGACTTCCCCGCCCCGGGCGGTCCGGTGATCCCGACGACACGGGCGGTCGAGGAGCCGAGCGCCTCGAGGACCTCGTCGCGACGGGCGCTCTCGACCAGGCTCAGCAACCGGCCAGCGGCGCGGGTGGATCCGTCTCGCGCCGCTGCGATGAGCCCCTCGATATCGCGCATCAACATGAATTTAAGGCGACGACGCTCCAATCTCGGTCAAGGCGCTCCCATCGGGCCAAAGTGAGAATGCTATTCTCTCAGCCGAAGAGTCCGAGTTGCAAGAAGGGGAATCACATGCAGATCAGCGGTAGCTCCGCGATCGTCGTCGGAGGAACGGGCGGCCTCGGTGAGGCGACCGTCCGCCGGCTGCACGCCGCGGGCGCAAAGGTCGTGATCGCCGACGTCGCCGACGACAAGGGCAAGGCGCTGGCCAGCGAGCTCGGCGTCCGCTACGTGCATACCGATGCCACCAGCACCGACGACATCAACGCCGCCATCGCCGAGGCGGAATCCCTTGGCCCGCTGCGTATCTCGGTGGACTGCCACGGCGGGCCCGCAAGCGGCGGACGCACGGTCGGCAAGGACGGTTCGCCCGTGGATCTCGAAGGCTTCAAGACCACGATCGAGTTTTATCTGACCGCGGTGTTCAACGTGCTGCGGCTCTCGGCCGCGGCCATCGCCCGGTCGGAACCGCTCGACACCGGCGCCCGCGGCGTGATCGTCAACACCGCATCCATCGCCGGCTACGAGGGCCAGATCGGCCAGATTTGCTACTCGGCCGCCAAGGGCGGCGTCATCGGCATGACGCTGGTTGCCGCGCGTGACCTCTCGCCGCTCGGCATCCGCGTCGTCACGATCGCGCCCGGCATGATCGCGACGGGCGCGTACGGAGCAATTCCGGTCGAGCAGCTCGATGCGCACTGGGGCCCGACGATCCCGTACCCGAAACGCCTTGGGCGCCCTGACGAGTACGCGGGACTGGTGTCCAGCATCGTCGAAAACGACTACCTCAACGGCGAAGTCATTCGCCTGGACGGAGCGTTGCGGTTCGCGCCGAAGTGATTCCGTGATGGGTTCGCTCGACGGCAAGGTTGCCTTTGTCGCGGGTGCAAGCCGGGGCATCGGCGCGACGATCGCGGAGGCGCTTGCGAGGCAAGGCGCTGCGGTGGCGGTGGCCGCGCGGACCGAATCCGAGGGCCGCATGCCCGGGACGATCCACTCGGTCGCGGACCGGATCCTCGCGGCGGGCGGCCGCGCGCGAGCGGTCAAATGCAATGTTGCCGACGAGGATTCCGTCACAGCTGCGGTCGACGAGACGGTTGCGGAGTTCGGAGGCATCGACATCCTGATCGCGAACGCCGGGGTCCTGTGGCTCGGGCCCGTCGAGTCGACGCCCCTGAAGCGGTGGCAACTGTGTCTGGACGTCAACCTGACCGGCGTCTTCCTGGTCACCAAGGCCGTTATCCCGCATGTCCGGTCGCGCGGCGGCGGCTCGCTGGTGGCAATCACCACCACCGGCGTGACCATGGCCGGCGCCAATGCCTACTGGGTGTCCAAAGCAGGTGTGGAGCGGCTCTACCTTGGGCTCGCTCACGACCTCAAGCCGGACAACATCGCGGTCAACTGCCTCAGCCCGTCGCGAGTGGTGCTGACAGAGGGGTGGCGGGCAGGCGGTGGCGGGCAAGAGATTCCGCTCGAGATGGTCGAGCCGCCAGAAGCGATGGCCAACGCCGCCGTGTTGCTCGCCCGTCAGGACGCTGGAGGCATCACCGGCACGATTCAACGCTCGGAATCTATTTCTTCGGCGCGTTGAGCTTTTCGACGATCTGCCGGAAGTCCTCGGTCTGGAACGACTGGTCCTCCGCGGCGTTCGCGTAGTCGAGCGTGTTGAGAACGGCGCGCTCGATGTGCATGTTGATCATCCGCTTGGTGCTCTCGACAGCTTGCCTCGGCAGTTCCATGATCTTCTTAGCGCACGCGATCGCCTCCGAAACAGGATCGGCGACAACGTGATTGGCCAGTCCCATTGCCACCGCACGCTCCGCTGAGATGCGCGCGCCAGTGAGCGCGAACTCCTTGGCCTGCAACACGCTGATCTGAAGCGGCCAGGTGATCGGCCCGCCGTCGGCCGCGACGAGGCCCACCTGCACATGCGGATCGGCGAGATAGGCGGTCTCGGCCATGTAGACGATGTCGGAGAGCGCGACGAGGCTGCAACCCAGCCCGACCGCCGGACCGTTGACCGCGGCGATGACGGGAATTCGAGTGCGCACCATGCCGAGCACGATCTCACGGCCGTGCAGGATCGTCTTCCGGCGCAGCTCTGGATCATTCATGATTTCCTTCAGGTAAGCGAAGTCGCCGCCCGCCGAGAATGCCCGCCCGTTGCCGGTGATCACCGCGGCCCTCGCGGTGCTGTCTTCGTTCAGACGCGCCCACAACAACGCCAGCCCGACGTGCAGATCGTCGTTGACGGCATTCAGCGCATCCGGCCGGTTGAGCCGGATGATGCGTAAGTCGCCGTCGGCTTCGACGTCGATTTCCTTCGGCATGTCGTACACGTCAGACTCCTAACCCGAGTATGCGAGAGGCGATGATGTTCTTCTGGATCTGCGAGGTGCCGCCCATGACGCTCTGGGCGCGGCTGTAGAGGTAGGCAGAGAGCAGGTCGGCATCCTCGGTGCCGCCCACGGTAAGCGCGGCGTGTCCGACGGCTTGCTCGACCCATGTCATCAGCAGCTTGTCCAGGGAACCGTCGGGGCCGTGCGAGAGGCCGTCCAGCTGCTCGGAGAGCCGCCGCCGCACGTGCAGCCGCAGCATCTCGGATTCGACTGCTGCCCAAGCTAACTCGTCGGGCAGCTCACCGCCGGCCCGGCGCGCCATCTGCCGGACGAGTTTTCCGTACCTGGCGGTGTATCCGAGGGTCGACGGCTCGCGCTCGTGGCTTACCACGGTCATCGCCAGCTTCCAGCCCTCCCCCGGCTCGCCGACCATCTGATCGGCGGGGACCACGGCGCCGTCGAACTCGACCTGGCCAAACTCCGTCGTCACGCCGTTGATCATCTTCAGCGGGCGCTGCACGATGCCAGCTTGGTGCATCGAGATGATGAACGCCGAAATTCCCTTGTGCCGTGGCGCATCCGGATCCGTTCTGGCCAGCAGCAGACACCAGTCGGCGACGTCGGAGTAGCTGGTCCAGATCTTGTGACCCTCCACGACGTAGTTGTCGCCGTCACGGGTTGCCTTGGTACGCAACGACGCAAGGTCGGAGCCGGCACCGGGCTCCGAAAAGCCCTGGCACCAGCGCTCGGTGCCGTTGATCATGCCGGGCAGGAAGCGCTGTTGGAGTTCCTTGCTGCCATGGTGGCCCAGCCCGACCACGAGATAGCCGAGGCTCGGCCGCGGCGGGGCGCCCGCGCGTGCGAGCTCTTCGTCGACGATCACGTCGTAGACCGGTGGCAGTTCCTGGCCGCCGAACTCGCGCGGCCACGACAGGCCGAAGAACCCCGCCGAGTACAGCGCCTGGTGCCACTCGCCCTGTCGGGCCCAGTAGTCGTCACCGCTCGTCGCAAACGAGCCGGCCTTTTCCGCGAGCCATTCCCTCAGCCGAGCGCGGAAGGCCGCTTCTTGCTGGGAGTCACGAAAGTCCAAAATCTATCTCCTTCAATCGGATTCCGAAGAGTTCGGTCGACGTCAGCGCGCGCCGGAGGTACACGTGCGCGAGGCACTCCCAGGTGTTGCCGATTCCGCCGTGTACCTGGATCGCGGTTTCGCACACCGTTCGCGTCGCACGCGAACAGTAGACCTTGGCGATCGACGCCGCGCGCAGCGCCTCGGCCGGGTCCAGTTCATCGACGGCCCAGGCCGCATGCCGCAGCACGCTGATCGATCCTTCGATGAGCGCCAGGCCTTCGGCGAGCAGGTGCGCGACGGCCTGGTACGAGCCGATCGGCTTGCCGTACTGCTCACGGATTTTGGCGTACTCGGAGGCCAGTGCGTGCGCGCCGCGTGCGGTGCCGAGGATGTCGGCCGTGGTGGTCACAACCGCCAGCGCGTGGAAACGCTCGCGGTCGTCCTCAGAGATTTCGCCGAGGGGTTGCGCCGGTCCCGAAAGTCTCGCCGCCGTTCTCGTGAGATCTGCTGTCGCACACGGCTCGCCGAGGGCGGCGACGAAAACCTCTGTGTCACCCAGCAATATCGCACGTGCGAAACCGCGGCTCTCGAAGGCTTGACCGTCGTGTCCAAGCGTCGCGGGCTCGTCGCCGCCGACCTGCCTGCAAAGATCGTCGGCCAGCGCCGGACCGGCGAACGGGACGTCGACCAGTCCGCGCCCGAACTCCTCGGCGACGATCGCGACCTCCACGCCGGACGCCCCGTCCGCGCGCAGCGTCCGCCATCCCGTCGCGTCGACGGCTTTCTCCAGCCGCGATAGCCGGCTCTCGTCGGTGAGGTCCTGCACGGACCCGGGTCCGAGATCGTCGGCGAGTTTCGCCGCGGCGTCGCGTAGTTGGCGTTGTTCACTTGTCAGACGCGCATCCATGGCTCTCCTTTAGGACCCTGCGCAGCACCTTGCCGGAGGGTAGGCGGGGAATGTAGGAAACGAACACCACCTCGGCAAGGCGCTTGTACGACGCCAGCCGCTCGCTCACCAGGCCGGTGAGTTCTCCGGGGGTGACATCGGCTCGGGTGGCGACGGCTGCGACGATGGCCTCGCCGTTCTCGGCGTCCGGAATCCCGTACACCGCACAGTCTTTGACCGCGGGATGCCCATGCAGCACCGCTTCGATCTCGGCGGGTGCGACCTGGAATCCGCGGACCTTGATCATCTCCTTGGTTCGGTCGGTGATACGCAGGAAGCCGTCGGCGTCGACGTCGCCGATGTCACCGGTGCGGTACCAGCCGTCGCACAACACGTCTGCGTTGGCGTCGTCGGGAAGGTATCCGGCCATCAGCGATTCCGACCGCGCCTGTATCTCACCGTCGTTGCTCACCCGAACGCTCACACCGGACACCGGCCGGCCGACCGTGTCGAGTCGCACGTCGTCGAGCGGGCAACATGCGATGACCGGTAATTCGGTTGTGCCGTAGGCGGTGAGCCACGTGACCCCCGTTCGGCCGGTCACGGCTTCGGCGATGCTGGCCGTCACGGGCGTCGCGCACCACATGATGTAGCGCAAGGAGGTCAGGTCGAAATCTTCCAGCCGGGGATGGGCGGCCAACGCCAATGCGATGGGGGCCACTGCCATTTCGATCGTGATGGCATCGGACTGGATGTGGCGCAGCATCTGGTCGATGTCGAACCGTGGATGCATCCGGACCCAGGCGCCGGCGTCGACTGCCGTCATGATGTTGAGCAGGCCGAGGATGTGCGATGCGGGCGTGACGATCTGGATCCGGTCAGACGAGGTCATCTGCAGCGCCGCGCGCCAGTGCCGGATCGCGGCGCCGAACGATCGATGAGTGTGACGCACGGCCTTGGGCAACCCGGTGGTGCCGGAACTGAACACCAGAAGCGCGTCGGCGTCCGCGGGGGGCGCGGCAAACCCGCCGCGGCCCGCGGAGATCGGTTCGTCCAGGTGCAGCATCGGCATCAGCCCGGCGAGGACGGGGTGGTCTCCGACGGCGAATGCGGGTCCCGTCAGCGCGAGGGCATGGTCCACCTCGTTGCGCTTCCACGCCGGGCTGAGCACGACCGCGGCGGCGCCGACGCGCCAGATGGCGCGCACCGCGATCACGAACTCCGGACGGTTCGACGACATCAGCGCGACCCGCTGGCCGCTGCCTACCCCGTGCTGTTGCAGCTTCGCGGCCATCCCGTCGGCCAGCTCATCCAGGCTCGACAGGCTCTCGTTGCGCTCGCCGAACGCAAGCGCGGCGCTGTGAGTCGACATCGAGAGCATCCTATCGTGGATTGAGAACCTGATTCTCTTATTGTTAGAATCGTACTACCAGAGGGAGGCGAGATGAACCAGGCAGGTGGCACGATCACGATCCACCTCGACCGCCAAAAGGTCGAGGTCGCGCGCGTGCCTGGTGAGACGCTGCTGGAGAGCGCCAGGCGCGCAGGGCTCTCGCCGCCGTTCTCCTGCGAGGCGGGCAACTGCGGAACCTGCATCGCGACGCTGAAAGAGGGCAAGGTGACCATGCGAGCCAACGATGTGCTGGAGGACGACGAGATCGCCGACGGGTACATCCTGACCTGTCAGAGCGTGCCCGACACCGACGACGTCACCGTCGTCTACGAGTGACCCCGTAAAAATATTCAGTTTGGCGGGGGCCGCGGCAGGGGCGGCGGCGGCCGGTAGTCAGGCGTGTAGCCGACGATCCGGACCGGGCTGCCGACGAGCTTGTAGTCGCCTGCGGTCACGACGATTCCGGGATCAGCGGCCAGAGCATCCGGCAGTGAGCGCACCGCCGCGGCCGGGATCCCGAGAGGGCGCAGCCGTGCTTCCCAGCCCTTCGCGGTGTCTTTCGCCAGCGCATCGGTGACGACGGCCAGCACCTCGCCGCGGCGCGACACCCGCTCGGCCATCGTCACGAAACCGTCGACCTGGGCTTCGGCCGCGAACGACTTCCAGAACGCGTCGTGTGTGATGAACAACGCCAGGTAGCCGTCGGCCGTCGGAAACAGCTGCGCGGGAACATAATATGAATGTGCGCCATTGGGGTAGCGGCGCGGTTCGATGCCGTCGTTGAGGTACGCCGACGCGCGATAGTTCAGCTGGGAGAGCATGACGTCCTGCAAGCAGACGTCGACCTGCCCGCCGCGCCCGGAGATGATCTGGGCGAGAAGCCCCAGGGCGGCGGTCAGGCCCGTGGAGTTGTCCGCCGAGGAGTATCCGGGCAGCGTCGGCGGCCCGTCGGGATCGCCTGTCAAGGCAGCGATCCCGGTGGCGGCCTGTACCACGTAGTCGAAGGCGGGCTCGTCGCCTCCGTCCAGCCCGTAGCCGGTCAGCGCGACGCAGACGATCTTGTCGTTGTACTTGCGCAACGCGTCGTACGTCAGGCCGAGCCGGCGGATCGCCGACGGCTTCAGGTTGACCAGAAGCGCGTGCGCCTGGGCGACCAGCTCCCCGAGTTTCTGTTGTCCCGCTTCGGTATTCAGCTCAAGGCAGACGCTGCGCTTGCCCCGGTTCAGGCTGGCGAAGTAGCTATCCCCCACTTGGCGGGAGATCTCGCCGCCCGGCGGCTCGATCTTGGTCACCTCCGCGCCGAGGTCCGCCAGCATCATCGTGGCGTACGGGCCGGCCAGCATGGTGCCGACCTCGAGGATGCGGATACCAGCCAGCGGCCCGGCCGACGCAGTCACCTGACGGCCTTGGCCAATTCCGCGATCACTTCCCGGGTGCGGTATTTGGATGCGATCAGCTCGTCGCGGTCGGCGCCGATCGGGAGCAGACGCACCGACAGGTCGGTCACGCCGGCGTCGGCGAACTTCTTGAACCGGGCCAAAATCGCGTCCTCGTCGCCCGCCGCGCAGAGGTCTCCGACGTCGCGTGCGTCGCCGCGATCCAGCAACCGCTGGTAGTTCGGTGACGTCTCCGCCTCCGCCAGGATCCGGTTGGCGCGTTCCTTCGCGGCGTCGATTTCCGAGTTCGCGCACAGGCATACGGGTATGCCCGCGACGATCCGCGGCGCCGCGCGGCCCGCGTCGGCGGCGGCTTTGGTGATCTTCGGTGCGATGTGGTCGCCGATGGCGCGCTCGTCGGCCATCCACAGCACGGTGCCGTCGGCGAGTTCGCCCGCAATCTGCAGCATCACCGGACCCAGTGCGGCAACCAGCACCGGCATCGGCGAATCAGCGCCCAGCACAGTCGGATTGTGCACGGTGAAGGAGTCGTTCTCGACGTCCACGGGCCCGGGACCGGCGAGTGCGGCGTTGAGCACCTCGAGGTAGTCGCGGGTGTAGGCGGCGGGCTTTTCGTAAGGTACGCCGAGCATGTCACGCACGATCCAGTGGTGTGACGGACCCACACCGAGTGCAGTCCGGCCGGCCGCCATCGCGTGCACCGACAACGCTTGGCGTGCAAGGGCGATCGGATGCTGAGCTTGCAACGGCACCACGGCGGTGCCCAGCTCGATGCGCGACGTGTGCGCGGCCATCACCGCCACCATGGTCAGCGCGTCGAAGTCGTTGGGTACCTGCGGCATCCAGGCAGTGTCCATGCCTGCGGACTCGGCCCATTCGATGTCGGACACCAGCTTGGAGACCTTGCGCGCCATGTCGCCGCGCTCGGCCCCAATCATCACGCCCAGTCTCATTGCCCGCCCCGCTTCGCCCGCCCGAGTCTCATTGCTCCGCCACCTTTTCCGTGAGCGCGCGCACGTCACGCACCAGATCGTCCAGTGGAGTGCCGGTGGGAAACACGGCGGCAGCCCCTGCCGCAAGCAGTTTCGGCACGTCGGCATGCGGGATCGTGCCGCCCACCACAACGGCGATGTCCCCGGCGTCGGCCGCGCGCAACGCTTCAATCACCCGGGTGGTCAGCGCGACGTGCGCGCCCGACAGAATGGACAGCCCCACCAGCGCGACGTCTTCCTGCAGGGCGATCGACACAATGTCCTCGATGCGCTGCCGGATACCGGTGTAGATCACCTCGAAGCCTGCATCGCGCAGAGTCCGGGCGACGATCTTCGCGCCGCGGTCGTGCCCGTCGAGACCGGGCTTGGCCACCAGGACCCGAGCGCTCACTGAATTGCTCCTCGCGTCCGCAGCATCAGAACACCACCGGCTGCTGGAACTCGCCCCACACCGCTTTGAGCGCCGAAACCATCTCTCCGACAGTGCAATACACGTTGGCGCAGTCGATCAACCGGTGCATCAGGTTGTCGCTGCCTGCCGCGGAACGCGACAGAGCCGCCAGCGCCTCGGCGACAGCCGCAGCGTCTCGCTCCGCCTTGACCTGGCTCAGCCGCTTCAGCTGCGTGTCACGCCCCTCGGCGTCCAGCTCGTACATCGTGACGTCGGGCGGCGGCTCGTCGGAGACGAACTTGTTCACGCCGACGACCGGGCGGACCCCCGACTCGACATCATGGTGCAGCCGGAACGCCTCGTCGGCGATCAGGCCCTGCAGGTAGCCGTCTTCGATCGCTCTCACCATGCCGCCATGCTGCTCGAGATCGTGCATGACCTCGATGATCTTCTCCTCGGTGGCGTCGGTGAGCGCCTCGACGAAGTAGGAGCCGCCGAGCGGATCGGCGACCCGGGTGACACCGGTTTCGTAAGCGAGGATCTGCTGGGTGCGCAGCGCCAGCGTCGCCGACTCCTCGCTGGGCAGGGCGAACGGCTCGTCCCACGCAGCGGTGAACTGAGATTGCACGCCGCCGAGCACCGAAGCCATTGCCTCGTACGCGATCCGCACCAGGTTGTTCTGTGCCTGCGGCGCGTACAGCGACGCGCCGCCGGACACGCAGCCGAACCGGAACATCGACGCTTTGTCGGACTTCGCGCCGTACCGCTCGCGGACGATGGTCGCCCAGCGACGCCTGCCCGCGCGGTACTTGGCGATCTCCTCGAAGAAGTCGCCGTGCGTGTAGAAGAAGAACGAGATCTGCGGGGCGAACTCGTCGATCGTCATCCGCCCGCGCTCGACCACGGTGTCGCAATACGTGACGCCGTCGGCCAGGGTGAACGCCATCTCCTGCACGGCGTTGGCGCCGGCGTCGCGGAAGTGGGCGCCCGCCACGGAGATCGCGTTGAACTTCGGCACTTCGGCGGCGCAGAACTCGATGGTGTCGGCGATCAGGCGCAGCGACGGTTCAGGCGGCCAGATCCATGTCCCTCGCGACGCGTACTCCTTGAGGATGTCGTTCTGGATGGTCCCCGTGAGCTTGGCGCGAGGAACGCCTTTCTTCTCTGCGGCCGCGACGTAGAAGGCCAGAAGGATCGCGGCGGTGCCGTTGATCGTGAAGCTGGTGCTGATCTTGTCCAGCGGGATCCCGTCGAACAGGATCTCGGCGTCGGCCAGTGTGTCCACCGCGACGCCGACGCGGCCGACCTCCTCGGCCACCTCGGCGTCATCGGAGTCGTAGCCGCACTGGGTCGGCAAGTCCAGCGCGACCGACAGGCCCGTACCGCCTTGGTCGAGCAGGTACCGATACCGCCGATTCGACTCTTCGGCCGTTCCGAAGCCCGAGTACTGGCGAAACGTCCACAACCGGCCTCGGTAGCCTTTGGCGAAATTGCCGCGCGTGAAGGGGTAGGCGCCGGGCGCGGGAGGCTCCTCGCGCAGGTCAGCAGGTCCGTACACCGGCTCGAGAGGGATCCCCGAAGAGGTTTGCACCTGGTCGTTCATCAATGGATACCGTACTTGCAAAAAATGAGAATGCCAATACCATCATGCGGTAACGACCAGCCCCAACGGCTGCACGGAAGGGAAACATGCCCGCAGATCCGACTGCTTTGGCCGGCCGCACCCTGGTGATTTCCGGCGCGACCCGCGGGATCGGGCTCGCGATCGGCCTCGGCGCCGCCCGTCACGGCGCCAACGTCGTCCTGCTCGCCAAGACCGACCAGCCGCACCCCAAGCTTGCCGGCACCGTCCACACCGCGGCAGCCGAGATCGAGGCGGCCGGCGGCAAGGCGGCCGCGGTGGTGGGCGACGTCCGCAACGACGACGACGTGCGCCGCGCGGTGAAGGTCGCGGTCGAGACGTTCGGCGGTGTCGACATCTGCGTGAACAACGCCAGCGCCATCTCGACTGAGCCCACCGAGACGCTCGCGGTCAAGAAGTTCGACCTGATGGCCGACATCAACATCAAGGGCACCTTCCTGCTGACCCAGGCCTGCCTGCCGGACCTTCGCGAGTCCGCGAACCCGCACGTCCTGACGATCGCGCCGCCGCTGAACATGAACCCCCGGTGGCTCGGCGCGCACCCGGTGTACACGCTATCCAAGTATGGGATGTCGCTGTTGTCGTTGGGCTGGGCGGCCGAATTCGCCGACGCCGGAATCGCATTCAACTGTTTGTGGCCGCAGACCTACATCGCCACCGCCGCCGTCGCCAACTCCCCCGATGGCGAGAAGCAGCTGGCGGCGTCGCGCAGCCCGGAGATCATGGCCGACGCGGCCGTCGAAATTCTGTCGCGGCCCTCCCGCGAGGCCACCGGTGGGTGTTATATCGACGAGGACGTGCTCGTCGCGGCCGGCGGGTACGACCTGTCGCGCTACGGCGGCGGGCCGCACCCTATCGTCGACCTGTTCATCGGATAGGGAGCAGAAGTGAGCGAGGAGCGCACCGTCGAACAGCGCGGTCTGTGGTTCGAGGAGTTCGAGATCGGGGTGCGGTACCTGCACCGGCCTGGCCGAACGATCACCGAGGCCGACAACGTGCTGTTCACCACGCTGACGATGAACACCCAGGCGCTGCACCTCGACGCCGCGTTCGCCGACGCGCTCCCGCCGTTCCACCAGCGGTTGGTCAATTCGATGTTCACGCTGTCCACGCTCGTCGGGCTGTCCGTCGCGCAGCTCACCCAAGGCACGATCGTGGCGAATCTCGGATTCAGCGAGATCGCGTTCCCCAAGCCCCTCTTCCACGGTGACACCCTGTACGCCGAGACTGTGGTGACCGACAAGCGGCTGTCGAAGAGCAGGGAGGGCGAGGGAATCGTGACGCTGGACCACATTGGGCGCAATCAGGGCGGCGACGTCGTCGCGACGGCCACCCGCAAGACCCTGGTGCGCACCAAACCCGTTGCACCATCATGACCCTGCAGACGGGACCGGCGTGGTTGTTCTGCCCCGCCGATCGCCCCGAACGCTTCGCGAAGGCAGCCGCCGCGGCAGACGTCGTCATTCTCGATCTCGAGGACGGAGTGGCGGCCGCCGACCGGGGCGACGCTCGAAAAGCGTTGGTGGACAATCCCCTTGACCCGGACCGAACCGTGGTGCGGCTGAATCCCGTGGACACGCCCGACCATGAACTGGATCGCGACGCCCTGACCCGCACCCCCTACTCGACGGTGATGCTCGCGAAAACCGAGTCGGCGCAACAGGTCAGTTCGCTGCGCCCGCTTGACGTTATCGTGCTCGTCGAGACACCGTTGGGCGCGCTGGCGGTCAGCCAGACTGCTCGCGTCGATAACACCGTCGCGGTGATGTGGGGTGCCGAGGACCTTTTCGCGGCGACCGGCGGCACCATGAACCGAACTCCCGACGGCTCCTACCGCGACGTCGCGCAGCATGTGCGGTCGCAGTCGCTGCTCGCGGCGAAGGCATACGGACGGCTGGCGCTGGATTCGGTGTTCCTCGACATCAAGGATCTCGACGGGCTGCGCGACGAGGTCGACGACGCGGTCGCGGTCGGGTTCGATGCCAAGGTCGCGATCCACCCCAGCCAGGTTCCGGTGATCCGGGCGGCCTACACCCCCGAACCCGCGCAGGTCGAGTGGGCACAGCGGGTGGTGGCCGCCGCGCGGGACAACCGCGGCGTGTTCCAGCTGGACGGCATGATGGTCGACATGCCCGTGCTTCGCCGCGCCCAGCACATCGTCCGGCTCAATTCCAAATGACGCGCTGGCAGCGCTTCGCGGAAGCGGCGGCCGACCGTCACGGGGCTCCGACGGGTGACTATGCGCAGCTGTGGCAGTGGTCGGTCGACAACCCGGCCCGGTTCTGGCGGGCACTATGGGAATACTTCGACGTGCACGGCCGGGGCGAATTGAGACACGGCGACGCGGCCGTGCTCGCCGATGCGTCGATGCCTGGGGCGCAATGGTTTCCGGGCATCCAGCTGAACTACGTCGACCGGATCCTGTCGCACGCGGACAAAGACGGCGCGGCGATCGTCGGCATCGACGAGTCGGGCGCGCGCACCGAGATCGGCTGGCGCGACCTGCCTGGACAGATCGGCGCGCTCGCCGCCGAACTACGCCGGCTCGGAGTCGGTCGCGGCGACGCCGTCGCCGCCTATCTGCCCGACGTCGCCGAGGCGATGGTCGCGTCGCTGGCCGTGGCGTCGCTCGGCGCGATCTGGTCGTCGTGTGGCCAGGACTACGCGCCGGAGGGCGCGGCGGCGCGGCTGGCTCAGCTGAACCCGAAGGTGTTGTTCAGCGCCGACGGCTATCACCTCAACGGGCGCTTCATCGACAAGCGGGAACACACCGCCCAACTTCGCGCGTTGCTTCCCGGCGCGCCGCCCGTGATCGGCGTCGACGGTGGCCAGTATCGCGATCTGGCTTCGGAGCCGGTCGCACCCGAGGTGGTTTCGGTGCCGTTCGACCATCCGCTGTGGGTGTTGTTCAGTTCGGGGACGACGGGCAGGCCCAAGGGCATCGTTCACGGCCACGGCGGGATCGTGCTCGAACACCTGAAAGCGATTGGGCTGCACGGCGATCTGGGATCAGACGATGTGTTCTTCTGGCAGACTGCATTGTCCTGGATGATGTGGAATTTTCGGATCTCCGGGCTGCTCGTCGGTGCGACAGTGGTGTGTTACAGCGGTCATCCGCTGTGCCCCGATGCCGACCGGCTCTGGCAACTGGTCGCAGACGAACGGGTGAACTATTTCGGCACCAGCCCCGGCCATCTGCTGGCGTCGCGCAAGGCAGGGCTGCGGCCCGGCTCCGCACACGACCTGAGCAGGCTGCGCACCGTTGGCAGCACCGGCTCTCCACTGGCCGCCGACTTGTTCGAATGGGTGGGCTCACATGTCGGCAGCGACGTGTCGTCGATCAGCGGCGGAACCGACGTGTGCACGGCCTTCGCGGGCGGAACACCGTCAGTGCCCGCGCGCCCGGGAGAACTCGCGTGCCGTTATCTCGGGGTCGCGCTCGAGTGCTGGTCGCCGGATCGCCGGCCGCTCGTCAACGAGGTCGGCGAGCTGGTGATCACCAAGCCCATGCCGTCCATGCCGGTCGGGTTCTGGCACGACGACGACGGATCACGTTACCGGGCAGCCTATTTCGAACATCACTGGGCTGACGGGCTGGCAGCGCGGACGCGAGGAGCAGAAAAGGACGGTGTGGTGTGGCGGCACGGCGACTGGGTCACGCTGACCGAACGCGGTTCACTGGTGATCCAGGGCCGCAGTGACGCGACTTTGAATCGGCACGGCATCCGAATGGGTTCGGCCGACATCTACGAGGTGGTCGAAGGCATCGACGACGTCGGCGAGGCCTTTGTCGTGGGCATCGACGGACCCGATGGCGCGTACTGGATGCCACTTTTCGTCGCGCTTGTGCCGGGGTGCGATTTCGACGAGGCCCTTGCGGACAAGATTCGCAACGAGATTCGCTCGAAACTGTCACCGCGGCATGTGCCGGACGAGATCATCGAAGCCCCGGGGATCCCCCACACGCGCACCGGCAAGAAGCTCGAGGTGCCCGTCACCGGAATTCTGGCCGGACGCACCGATGTCGCCGTCGACCCGCGCTCGATCGACAATCCGGATCTCCTGGACTGGTACCGCGAGCGAGGCCGCGAACACCAGTGGTGACAGACAGTTATGCCAGGTGTGTCTTGAAGAACGTCAGAATGCGCTCCCAGGCGTCCTCCGCGTCGGGCTCTGAATAGGCCAGCCCGGCAACGCGTTCGACGAACTGCAAGGCCGGTGGTGCACTGAAGTCGTTCATGAAGCCATGCCCCACGTCAGGGTATTCCTTGACATCCCGCAGCACGTCAGCCTCCGACAGCAGCGCCTCGAGCTTGGCTGCTGCATTGGGCAACATGAAGTCCTTCGCGCCGTAGCTGGCGACCATCGGGCACGAGCGGCGCAGCGCGTCAATGTCTTTCGGCCACGGGTTCGGGTAATTCGGTGCCGCGGCGTCGAACACACCCCGGCCGGCAAGCACCAGACAGAATCCGCCGCCCATACAGAATCCGGCGACTCCCACCTTTCCGGTGCAGCGATCGTCGGCCGCGAGATGGTCGCGGGCCGCGACCAGGTCGTCGACCGCGGCACCGCTGCCCCGATGCAGTGATCGAAAGGTCTGCACGATGCACGGCAGCTTCTGGCCGCGCTGAAACAGCGCTGGCGCCAGCGCGAGGTAGCCGTTGGCCGCGAAGCGGTCCGTGATGCGGCGGAGATCCTCGGTCATGCCGAGAGCGTCGTGGATGACGACCACGCCGGTAAACGGGCCGTGGCCTGAAGGAACCGCCTGGTAGGCCGGGAGTGGTCCGGCCGGACAGTCGTAGGAAATGGTGGGCACCGGGCAAGTCTCGCATTAGGCTGCCCGGCATGTCGTTAACCGGCGATGACGTTTTCGCTGGGTACACGATCCAGCGGCTGCTGGGCTCAGGGGGCATGGGCGAGGTATACTTGGCGCTTCACCCTCGTTTGCCTCGCCCCTACGCGCTGAAGGTCCTCGCACCGGAGCTCACTGACGACGCCGAATTCCGTGAACGATTCAACGCAGACGCCGAAATCGCCGCGACGCTATCCCATCCGCACATCGTCGGCGTGCACGACCGTGGCGAGGACGGCGGCCGGCTGTGGATCGCGATGGAGTACGTGGACGGCATTGACGCCTCTCGGTTGATCCGGGACCGGTTCGGGGCCGAGATGCCGATTGGCGATGTAGTTGCCGTCATCATTGCCGTCGCCGACGCTCTGGACTATGCGCACGAACGCGGGCTCATGCACGGCGACGTCAAACCTGCCAAAATCCTGTTGAGCGAATTCGACTCACCGCGCCGCCGCATCCTGCTCACGGAATTGGGCATCCCCCGGCGAACCGGCCAGCCCGACCAATATGCGTTGGCCGCCACTGCGTTTCATCTCCTGACCGGATCCCCGCCCCAGCAGGGCGCGCCCGCTGGGCGACTGTCCGAGTTCCGTCCCGAACTCGCGCGGGTCGATCCGGTCATGTCGGCCGCGCTTGCCGCAGACCCGGCGCAGCGTTATCCCCGGTGCCTTGACTTCGCGCACGCGCTGCGTCGCGCAGTAGCCGGCGAGCCCGAGACGGGCACGGTGTCGGCGCAGGTCCAGATGCCGATCAACGCGCTCGTTCCTCCGCCTTTTCAGCCGCCCGCGGGCCCGCCACCCCTGCTGCTTGCCCCTGGCTGGGAACCGCCTGCCCGACGACCACGTTCGCGGTGGCTCATCCCGCTGATCCTGGCGATCTTGCTTGCGGGCGTATCCGCCTTCGCGGCAACGCAGTTCCTTCGCCCCACGCCCAAGCCGTCGCCGGTCGCAGCGGAATGGCAACCGTACGTCGATGCAGCGAGGACTTTCAGCGGGTACCTGTTCAATATCGGTGCCGACTCTTCAGAGGTGGATGTCCAGCGCATACTTGACGGTTCGACCGGCAGCTTCCATGACGACTTCGTCAAGCAGCGCGAGAATTTCATACAGGTGCTCAAGGCCACCAAGTCGACGACAAAGGCCACCGCGAAGGGAGCCGGACTGGAGTCGATCGATGAATCCACAGCTCACGTTTTGGTGGTCGAGGAAGCACAGGTCACCAATTCGGGTGGCGCGCAACCGCCCCGGATATTCCGGTTGAAGCTCGACGTCGTCAGGATCGAGGGCGCGTACAAGATCTCGAAACTCGAGTTCGCCCGATGACGCGCCGCCAGCCGGGCGCCCTGTGGTGGATGCTCGTCGTTCTACTGGGCGCTGCAATCGTGGCGGCGGCCTCCCTCGGCGCATGGCAATTCGTGGTGAAGGATGCGAAACCACTTGACACGACAGTGAATAACGCTGGCGCCCGCCAGCTGGTGGTAGACGCCGCGAAGGCGAACATCTCGAAGGTGTACAGCTACAAGCCTGACACCTTCGATCAGGACATAGCAGCCGCCGAGGCTGTACTTACCGGTGATTTCCTGAAGGACTACAGGCAATCCGTCGAAAAAAGCAGGGACGCTGCGACGCAAGCCGGCGTCGCACAGACCGCAGCCGCCTCGGATGGCGCGATCGAATCAATGAGTGGTCACCGGGCTGCGATCATCGTCCTTGGTAGTACCAGCCGAACGACGCGCGATTCGCCGACACCACAAGTCACGGCGTTCTCATTCCGCGTCAGCATGGTCAAGCACAGCGGCACGTGGTTGATCGACAAACTTGATCCGCTGTAGCCGGTCCCCGCAGTAGCGTCAAAGGCGACTAAGTAGTTGCCGTCCGCCGGCGCGCGGAAAGCAGTACTGCACTACTGAGCTCGCCATCCGCGATCCGAGTGACGATTCCGATCACAGAACTCGGTGTCCCCAACCTTTGCAGACACGCGATTGACCTCTGGAGGCTGTCATGAGCGCTGCATGTTTTGTAGGCCGCGTGGGTGGATTGGCGGTGGCGCTCGGCGTGGGCGCTGCGTTGTCGCTGGGCACACCGGCGGCGTGGGCCGATGACACCTCGACGGGCAGCTCGTCGGGATCCTCATCGCCCGGGACAAGCTCATCGCCGGGGGGCTCGTCATCCGCGTCGGTTCCAGACCCAACGTCGGCGGATTCGCCGTCACCGGCCAAGCCGACAGTGACGGTGACGCCTCCGACCGCCCCATCGAGTTCGACGTCGGCATCGGGGTCGGTGTCCCCGGGTGCGTCGGTGACGAGTGATCCGCGTAGTGGTGTGGTGCAGAGCAGTGGTGGCCCGCGTACGAGTTCGTCGCCCTCATCCGGCCCCAAATTGGAAGTCCCACCGAATCCGTTGCCGTCGAAAAACAGTGAGCAGCAGGAGCCGAAACTGTCGAGCAGTGCGTCGTCGATGGCGTTGGGCTCGTCGACGAACGCCGCCGCGAAGTCCCCGCCGGTGTCAAAGATGCAGGTATCGGCGCAGAGCTTCTCGACTACGCGCGAAAGCCCTTTGGCTGCCTCCTCCGTCACCGCACTGTCGGACACCCAGGCGCGGCAGCCAACGCTGGCAACCACCACCGCGGCGCAGGCCAATCCGGTTGGGGTGCAAGCTGTTCCGGATATATCCAGCGAGCCGATGGCGCCGCCGAAAATGGTGTCGGCGGTGATCTCGAACGTGTTGTCGCTCGTCGGACTCAACTCGACGGCCGGCACCACGCCTACTCCCCCCTTTGACTCGCCGCTGCTGTGGGGGGTCTTGGCATGGACGCGCCGCCCGTTCGGCGGCGCCGATGTCGCCGACGGATCGCTGGCCAACACCGCGACCACGACCACCGGCCAGACACCGAGCCGGGCCATCTCCGCGAGTTACAGCCTGGCCAGCGACGAGATCTCGGCCCACGACCCGCAGAACCCGCCCGACCAGACCACCGGTGTGGTGACCGGCACGATCGATCCCACCGGCCAGGGTCCGTTCACGTACACGCTGACGGGCGCCGGCCCGACCAGCGGCACCGCCACGGTGGTTGCGAGCACCGGGGCGTTCACGTACACCCCCACCCAGGCCGCCCGATTGGCCGCCGCCGCGACTCCCGCCGCCGACCTGGACGGCTTCACCGTGATGGTGTCCAACGGCCAGGCATCCACCCCTGTGGTGATCAACGTGCCGGTACTGCCTGCAGTGATCTCGGGTGCCAGCACCACTTCGGTGGGGCCTGGTCCGATCGGGGTGGCCGTGTCGGCCACCAAGACCTACGTGGCCAACTCAAGCAATAACACGGTGTCGGTCATCGACCGCGTCACCGGGGCGAAAGTCACCATCAACGTGGTAGGTGCGCCGACGTCGGTGGTGATGAACGCCGACGCCACCCGCGCGTACGTGGCGGGCAACAACGCCGTGTCGGTGATCAACACCGCCAACAACACCGTGATCAGCACCGTGACAACCACTGTCGGCCAGTCGTACGGGATGGCCATCTCCCCCAACGGGCAGCGCCTGTATGTGACCGGCACTGCCAACAACAGGGTTGCGGTGATCAACACCACCACCACCACGCCGACCGTCGTCACCACGATCGCGGTGGGCTTCACCCCGGGAGGCATAGCGGTGTCTCCCGATGGGACACGGGTGTACGTCGCCAACTACAACAGTCAGAGCGTGTCGGTGATCAACACCGCCACCAACGCCGTGGTAGGCAATGCGATCACCGTGGGCGCCAACCCCTTCGGCGTGGCCGTGTCGACCGACGGCAGTCGCGTCTATGTGGCCAACTCCGGCGCCAACACCGTGTCGGTGATCAACACCGCCACCTCCGCGGTCGTTTCCACCGTGACCGTGGGCGCCAACCCGTTCGGACTGGCGCTCAGCCCCGACAGCAGCCTGCTCTACGTCGGCAACGGTCCGGACACCGTCTCGGTGATCAACACCAAAACGAACACCGTGACCAACACGCTCACCATCGACTCAACGCCGGAGAACGACTGGCACACCATCGCCATCTCCCCCGACGGGCGTCAGCTTTACATCTCCGACAAGGCCGACTCCGCGGTGCGCGTTCTGACCGTTAACCGCGGCAACACCGCACCCATCGCCGGCACCCCTACAGTCGGCACCCCTGACCCCGTCACCGCAGCCGTCACCGGCAAGCTCAACTTCACCACCGGCGCCGTCGTTGACGCACTCGCCAACACCGACGTCGACGGCGACACACTCACCTACACCGTCACCCAACCCACCACCGGCACTGTCACCGTCGACGCCGCCGGCACCTATTCGTACATCCCGTCCGCTGCCGCCCGCGCCGCCGCCATCGACGGGCCCACTACGACCACGTTCACCGTCACCGCCAGCGACGGGCAAGCCAGCAAGACCGTCACCGTGCAGAACGTCCCGATCTTGCCGACGCCGCAGGGCAATCGGCCCCCGCTAGCCGGCACGCCGAGCTTAGGTACACCAGACCGAGTCACCGGACAGGTCACCGGGTCGCTGAATTTCACCGACCCCGACAAGAACTCGTTGACCTACGCCGTTCCGGTTCAACCCTCGACCGGCACGGTTACGGTGTCCAGCGCCGGCGTCTTTACGTTTGCCCCGACGGTGGCAGCGCGCGATGCCGCGTTGGCGTCACCGGGCCCCGACGCCGCCTCGCTCACGGTGGTGGCCTCCGATGGGCAATCGTCGACACCGGTCACGTTCAGCGTGCCGATCGCCGAAACCAATGTGGCGCCGACCGCGGGAACACCGACGGTGGGCATGCCAGTCACTGCGACCGGAACCGTCACGGGGAGTTTGAATTTCACCGACCCCAACAGCGATGCACTGACCTACAGCGTTCCGGCCCAGCCGTCGGTAGGTCTAGTCGCAGTCAACGCCAACGGCACTTACACCTTCACGCCCAACACGACCGCCCGCGACGCGGCCGCCAACAACGGACCCACCGCCACCAACATCACTGTGGCCGCCAGTGACGGACTGTCATCGACGGTGGTCACGTTCGCTGTGCCGATCTCACCCACCCCACCGGTGAACCATCCGCCAACGGCGACGCCGACGATGAGCACACCGGATCAAACAACGGGGACGGTCAGCGGATCCGTCAACGGCTCGGATGCAGACGGAAACACGTTGAGCTACACCGTGTCCG
>NZ_JAVHWM010000212.1:0-30048 GCF_032159765.1 Mycobacterium sp.
GCCGGGCAGCACAGTCGACAGCCAGCGGGCCATGATGTCGGGGAGTGTGCTGGTGTCGCGGCTCGAGTGCTGTAGTCGGCCGACCGCGTCGACAGCCGGTTCTCCTGACACAATTCGCCCTTCGGTCATAATTACGATACGCTTGGTAGCGATATGAAAGCAGACTGGCAGACGGTTGACAAGGGCCCGAGCGTCGGCCGCCCCCGCGACCCCAGGATCGACGCGTCGATCCTGCGGGCGGCAGCCGGACTGCTTGTCGAGATCGGGTATTCGAATGTGACGATGGCCGCTGTCGCAGAACGTGCACGCACCACCAAGACCGCGCTGTACCGCCGGTGGTCGAGCAAGGCTGAAATGGTGCACGAGGCCGCGTTTCCGGCCGCGCCTACCGCGCTGCGAAGTCCGTCGACGAGTTTCGCCGACGACGTGCATGCGATGGTCGAAGCGACCCGTGACGTGTTCACAACGCCGGTGGTACGCGCGGCGTTGCCCGGGCTGGTCGCCGACATGGGCAGCGATCCCGAGCTGAATGACCGTGTGATGCAACGCTTCGCGGACCTGTTCGCAGCGGTTCGCGAGCGTGTCAGCCAGGCAATCGATCACGGCGACGCCCGGCCTGGCGTCGATCCGGACCGCTTAGTTGAGGTGATCGGCGGCGCGACGATGTTGCGGCTATTGCTGCGGCCGCAGGACGACCTCGATGACGACTGGGTGGCGCAAACCACCGCAATCGTTGTGCATGGCGTGCTGGCATAGCGGGATTGGCTGTTCTTGGATGGTCGGGCGTACGGGCCCGCGCGTAAGATGGGCCTAGTTGTAGCCATAGTCACCACACGGGTGGGTTGTGTTGATCAAACAACTGGTTTTGGGAGTAGCAGTCGCGGTCGCTCTCCCGGTATCGGTCGCCATTTGTCCAGGCATAACAGCCATCAATCTGGGTTCAGGGGTTGCGAGCGCAGGCCCTTGTCCGCCGGGCGCGAAGTGCGGACCGGGCCCCGGTGGTCCGGGTCCGGGTGGTCCGGGTGGGCGAGCGCCGAAGCTGCCGCATGGTGATCCGGGTGGGCCAGGGTCCAAGCCTCCGCATGCCAATCCGGGCGGACCTGGTGGGCAGCTGCCGAAGCCGCCGCGTGTCGACGCCAACGGACCGGGCGGGCCGGGCGGGCAGCCGCACAAGCCGGCGGCGGTTGATCTGGGACGGCCGCCCGGTGACCTCCGGGGCGATTTCGGCGTAGACAGGGGAGGCCGACCCAGTGGAAACGTCCAAACCGACCTCCGGCAGCTGAGCCGAGCCCCTGCTGACTTTCGTCCGGATTTCCGGGTTGATTTGGGCCGGCAGGGCTTACCTCGTGGCGACATCCGAGGGAACTTCCACTTGCCGGGTCGGCCGCCTGCGGACTTTCGTCCGGATTTCCGGGTTGATTTGGGCTGGCCGGGCTTACCTCGTTTCGACCTTCACGTGAACTTCCGTTGGCCGGGACGACCGCCAGCCGATTTCCGCCCGGACTTCCGCAGCATTTTCCCGCGGCTCGGACGCCCTCCTGGAGATTTCCGCGCGGACTTCCACGTGGACCTTTTCGGCCTCGACGCCAGCGTGGACTTCGGCTGGCTGCACCTGCGTCTCGGTCCGCCGCCCTGGCGCGGTGGTGCTCCGCCGTGGGGCATCGGGCCAGCGCCGTGGGGTTGGGGTCCACCACCTCCGCCGGACTGGTACGGACCGCTTCCGCCGTACGGGCCGGTGCCTGCGCCGTTCGACTACTGGGGACTCACCGTCATCCCGGTCTGGGATCCGGGTTTCCAGCAGTGGGGCTTCTGGGAATTCGGGATATGGATACCGCTGCCGGGTCAATAGCCGATGGCATAGGCCGAAACCGCTACCACTGGATGCCCAGTGCTTGGCATGTGGCCACGGGACCGCCATACGCGACGATGCCATCTGTCCAAGCCGCCTCGTCATACTTCGTCCCGGAGCCTGGTCGAACACTCGCCACAAACAGCTGGACATCGTCGATGTAGCGCTGCAAAGTGCGGATCATCCAGCGGGGCGGGTTGGCGTGCGCGTCGAGCACCTGTTGCGCCCGGTGCGCCCAGTCCTGGGAATCCGTGACGAATTTCGGCAGCGCCGCGGTCTGCTCAGGTGAACCCGGCTGACCGCTCGCGAGAAAAGCGTTGCTGCGGTCGTCGTTTTCTTTCATCAGCGGCGCAATGGCTTGGCACAGCGCTCGGTCGGCATCGCCCGTCGGTGGGCTCGGAGTGCCGGTAGGCGTTGCAACCCCCGTGGGCTCGCGCTGCATCGCCACCAATGCGACGACCAGCGCCGCCACTGCGAGTCCGACGACAAGCAACACACCAGCACCGATCAGTATCCGACGGCGGCGGGGGTCCCTGGGCGTTCCGCCAAAGTACGGACGCGTTGGTCGGTCTTGTGGAAATCTTTGGCCAGTCATCCTCTCAGCCTAGGTAGTTCTGGACGGTGGTCCCACCTCATGACGTAGACCTGGGGCGGGGGGTCATGTGATGGCCTAGCGATGTACGACAACCCTTTCCGTCTGACTGGCAATCTGCCGTGACGCTGGTTCCGCATCCCTGTCGTCAGCGGCGTGGTGGCGTAGTCAGCGCACGAATTGTGCTGCGGCGTTGCACAATTCGAGCAGTGGCTGCGGCACGATCCCGAGGAGCACCGTCGCCGCCGCCGTGATGGCGATCGCGGCCTTGCTCAAGAAGCCCGGCACGAAGATATGCGGGGTGTCCTCTGTGGGTTCGGTGAAGAACATCAGCACGATCACGCGCACGTAGAAGTAGGCTGCGACGCCGCTGGCGACAACACCGACGATGACCAGCGGTGCGGCGCCGCTCTGCGCCGCCGCGCTGAACACCGTGAACTTGGCGATGAACCCGCTCGTCAACGGGATACCGGCGAATGCGAGCAGAAACATCGAGAACATCACGCCGACAATCGGGCGCTCGCGGCCCAGCCCCGCCCAGTGCGACAGCGTGGTGTCTTCCTCGCCATCGGCGTTGCGCACCAACGCCACAACGGCGAACGCGCCGAGGGTGCTGAACCCGTACGCGACCAGATAGAACATCGTCGCCGACAGCCCGGCGGGATTCGGCGCGGCGATGACGCCCGTCAGGATGAACCCGGCATGCGCGACTGACGAATACGCGAGCATCCGCTTGACGTCCGACTGGGTGACCGCGCTGATGGTGCCGACGGCCATCGTCAGGATCGCGACGCCCCACATCGCCGGCCGCCAGTCGACGGTCAAGGCCGGGAGCATCACATAGAAGACCCGCAGCATCGCACCGAATGCGGCGATCTTGGTGGCTGCGGCCATGAACCCGGTGATCGGCGTCGGCGCACCCTGGTACACGTCGGGAATCCACGAATGGAACGGGACGGCGCCGACTTTGAACAGCAGGCCGACCGTCAACAGCGCAACACCGATGAGGGCCATGGACTGGTCGCCGCGTTGCTGATCCAACGCGTCGCCGATCCCTGACAGCGTCAGCGTGTTCGCATATCCGTACAGGAGCGCAATGCCGTAAAGGAAGAACGCCGACGAGAATGCCCCGAGGAGAAAGTATTTCAGCGCGGCTTCCTGCGACAGCAGCCGGCGACGACGCGCCAGCCCGCACAGCAGGTACAACGGAAGCGACAGCACCTCGAGCGCGACGAACATCGTCAGGAGATCATCTGCCGCCGGGAACAACATCATCCCGGCGAGCGCGAACAGCGTCAGCGGGAACACTTCGGTCTGGCTGAATCCCGCGCGGTCGGCCTCAAGTTCGGCCGGGCTTCCCGGGATCGCGGCCGCCTGCGGGGTGAACGCATCGAAGCCGTTCCCATGCGAAACTGCCGCCAGCTCAGGCGTTTTGACTCTGATCTGGCGTTCGGCGATCAGCATCAGCGCGAGGATCCCGATGACGACGACCGTGGCCTGCAGCAGCAGCGCGGGCCCGTCGACCGCGACAGCACCCACGACCGCGCTGTGCCCGGGCAGCCGCAGCCCGCGGGCCACCACGACGATTGCCACCAACGCGGCGGCGGACCCGCCCAGGCTCAGCACGAGCTGTGCACCGTAGCGCACCCGGCGGGGCAAAAAGGCTTCGACGAGCACGCTCGCAACGGCGACGCCGAACATGATCAGCATCGGGGACAGCTGGACGTATTCGATACTCGGCGCGGGGATGCTCACTTGTGTTGTCCCTCCGCTGTGCTCATCGGCACGACTGTTGACGCGGGGTCATGCTCGCCGATTGTGCTCAGTGTGTTGGTGACAGCGGGATTGACCACGTCCAGTACGGGCTTCGGATAGATGCCGAAGACAAGCAGCAGGGCGATCAGCGGTGCGACGACGAGCATCTCGCGCGGCCTCATGTCCTGTAACTTGTCGTTGCCGTCCTTGACCGGCCCCGTCATCATCCGCTGGTACATCCACAGGATGTAGACCGCCGAGAGCACGAGCGCGCTCGACGCGATGATCGCGGCCACCTGGTAGCGGTTGAATGTGCCCAACAGCACCAGGAATTCGGAGATGAACGGAGCCAATCCGGGCAGCGACAGCGTCGCGAGGCCGGACACCAGGAACGTGCCCGCGAGGATGGGGGCGACCTTCTGGACGCCGCCGTACGCGGCGATCGCCCTGGATCCGCGCCGCGATATCAGGAATCCGGCGATCAGGAACAGCGCCGCGGTCGACAGACCATGGTTGACCATGTACAGCGTCGAGCCGGACTGGCCCTGGCTGGTCATCACGAAGATGCCGAGGATAATGAAGCCGAAGTGGCTGATCGAGGTGTAGGCGATCAAGCGCATCACGTCGGTCTGGCCGATCGCCACGACCGCGCCGTAGACGATCCCGATCACCGCCAGGGTGATGATCAGCGGCCGGAAATACGTTGAGGCATCGGGAAAGAGCTGCAGGCAGAAGCGCAGCATGCCGAAGGTACCGACCTTGTCGACGACGGCCATCATCAACACTGCGGTGGCAGGCGTGGCCTCCACCGCGGCGTCGGGCAGCCACCGATGGAACGGCCACAGGGGCGCTTTGACCGCGAACGCGAACATGAAGCCGAGGAACAAGGCCTTGGCCACGCCGGGGTCGATGTTCAGCTGCCCGCTCGCCACCGCATCGACGATCGCGCGGAAGTCGAACGTGCCGACGCCGTTGCGCGCGGTCACCACGTACAGCCCGATGACCGCGGCGAGCATAATCAGCCCGCCGAAGAGGTTGTACAGCAAGAACTTCACCGCGGCCTTGCTCCGGTTTTCCCCGGTGCCGAAGCCGCCGATCAGGAAGTACATCGGGATCAGCATCGCCTCGAAGAACACATAGAACAGCAGCACGTCCAGCGCGACCAGCGAGATCAGCACCATCGATTCGACGGCAAGGAACAACGCGACGTAGCTGTGTGTGGCCCGGGGACGGTCGCCGCCATCGTTCCACCCGGCCACCATCAGCAGCGGCACCAGCACGGCCGTGAGCAGCACCAGCACCAGTGCGATGCCGTCGACGCCGAGTGTGTAGGAGGTGCCCAAAGCCGGTATCCAGGAGTGGGATTCGATGAACTGGTAGCGCACGCCGCATGGGCAGAAGCCCACGGCAAGCGCGACCGCGATCCCGAGAACAAAGATCGATACGGCCAAGCCGAGGTACTTGGCGACGTGGCGCCACGCCGGGGGCAGCAACACGGCGACCACCGCACCTGCCAGCGGCACGAGCCACAGGATCGTCAACCACGGAACTCCGCTCACCAGAACCTCACCGCCAAGATCGCCGCGACCACCAGCACTGCGCCTGCGAACATCGATAGCGCATAGGACCGTGCAAAACCGTTCTGTGCCATGCGCAGTAGGCCGGACAGCCGGCCGATCAGCGCCGCCAGCCCGCCGACCGATCCGTCGACGGCCTTGTCGTCAAGCTCGACGAGCCCACGCGTCGCAACAGCGCCCGGGCGCATGAACACCGCTTCGTTGAAGGCGTCGCCGTACAGATCCCGGCGCGCGGCCACCGTCAGCGCACTCCCGACAGGCACTTCCTCGGGTACCGGCTTGGTCGCATACATCCGGTAGGCGATCCCGACGCCGACGGCCACCACGGCAAGCGTGAACACCGTGGTCACCCAGGCCGGCAAGCCGTGCGCAGCCTCCTCATGAGCGCCGACAACGGGCTCCAGCCACTTCTCGAAAGTGCCGCCGATGGCCAGTAATCCACCGGAGAAGACCGATCCGACGGCCAGCACGATCATCGGCCACGTCATCACCCGTGGTGACTCGTGCGGGTGCACGCCTTCCTCCCAGCGCTTCTGCCCAAAGAACGTCATCAGCATCACCCGCGTCATGTAGAACGCCGTGATGCCCGCGCCCAGCAGCGCCGCCCCACCTAACACTGCACCCTTGAAACCGCCTGCGGCGAGGGCGGTTTCGATGATCGCGTCCTTCGAGAAAAAGCCGGCGAGCGGGGGTATGCCGATGATGGCGAGATAGCCAAGGCCGAACGTCACGAACGTGATGGGTAGCAGCTTGCGCAGACCGCCGTAGCGGCGCATGTTGACTTCGTCGTTCATCGCGTGCATCACGGATCCGGCGCCGAGGAATAACCCGGCCTTGAAGAAGCCGTGCGTGAGAAGGTGCATGATCGCAAAGGCGTAACCCGCAGGCCCCAGGCCCGCGGCCAACACCATGTAGCCGATCTGGCTCATCGTCGACGCGGCGAGCGCCTTCTTGATGTCGTCCTTGGCGCAGCCGATGATCGCGCCGAACAACAGCGTGACGGCGCCGACGGCCACGACGCCGGCTTGAGCGCCGGGCGCGAGGTTGTAGATGGGGTGCGAGCGCACGATCAGGTAGACGCCGGCGGTGACCATCGTGGCGGCGTGGATCAGCGCCGACACCGGCGTCGGACCTTCCATCGCGTCGCCGAGCCAGGATTGCAGCGGCACCTGGGCCGACTTGCCGCACGCCGCGAGTAGCAACAGCAGCCCGATTGCGGTGAGCACCCCTTCGCTGGCACCGCCCGTGTTGGAGAAGACGCCCGCGAACGAAATGGTGCCGAAGGTCGCGAACATCACGAACATCGCCAGCGCGAGACCGACATCGCCGACGCGGTTGACGATGAATGCCTTCTTGGCAGCCGTTGCGGCAGAAGGCTTGTGGTACCAGAAGCCGATCAGCAGATAAGAGGCCAGGCCGACGCCTTCCCACCCGACGTACAGCCCGAGGTAGTTGTTCGCGAGCACCAGCAGCAGCATCGCGGCGACGAAGAGGTTGAGGTAGGCGAAGAACCTTCGCCGGTCGGTGTCATGGGCCATATAGCCCACGGAGTAGATGTGAATCAGCGATCCCACGCCCGTGATCAGCAGGACGAAGCAGATCGACAAACTGTCAAGCAGCAGACCGAAATTCACCTGCAGACCGTTGACCGGCACCCATGAGAACCCGTCGACGTGCACCGCGCGCTGCTCGCCGGCCCGGCCCAGCATGTCGAAGAACAGCACCACGCCGACGCCGAACGCGGCAAGCACCGTCGCACAGCCCAGCAGGTGCCCCCACCGATCGCTGCGCCTGCCCGCAAGCAGCAGCACCACCGCACCGAATGACGGCAGCGCCAACAGCAGCCAGGTCAATATTGAAGTCATAGCTCGGCCTTCAATGCTTCAGCAGGTTGGCGTCGTCGACCGAGGCCGACCTGCGGGCACGGAAGATCGTCATGATGATGGCCAGGCCGACGACGACCTCGCACGCCGCAACGACCATCACGAAGAACGCCACCACCTGGCCGTCGAGCGTGCCGCGCATGCGGGCGAACGTGACGAAGGCGAGATTCGCGGCGTTGAGCATCAGCTCGACGCACATGAACATCACGATCGCATTGCGGCGCAACACAACTCCGGCCGCACCGATGATGAACAGCAGAACCGACAGGTAGAGGTAGTTCATCGGGTTCATCGCTTCGCTCCATTGCTGGAGGACCCGTGGCCGGACGACGTGTTGCCGAGAGCGTCGACAGCGTCGATCGAGTCGATATTTCGCGGTGTCAGCACCTTGGACACCGACATCTCGGAATAGGTGCCGTCGGGCAGCAACGCGGGAATGTCCAGCGCGTTGTGCCGGGCGTAGACGCCCGGTCCGGGCAGGGGAGTGGCCCGCTGGCCTGGCCCGAAACGCGCACGGGACAGCTCCTTTTGCGTCTTGCGGCGTTCGAACCGTTCGCGGTGCGCGAGCACCATCGCTCCGAGCGCCGCCGTGATCAGCAGGGCGCTGGTGACCTCGAACGCCCAGAGGTACTTCGTGAAGATCAGGATCGCCAGCTTCTGCACATTGTGGCCGCCGTCGTTGGCCGCCGTCAGGCCGACGAACGACGTCGTGGCGGCGCCGATCCCGGCAATCACCAGGATCCCGAACCCGAGACTCGACAGGATGGCGAAAACCCGTTGCCCCTGAATGGTTTCCACGAGTGACTCGGCCGTGTCGACGCCGATGAGCATCAGCACGAACAGGAACAACATCATCACCGCGCCGGTGTAGACCACCACCTGCACTACGCCGAGGAACAGGGCGTCCTGCGCGATGTAGAAAATCGCAAGCACGATCATCGTCATCGCGAGGAATATCGCCGAGTACACGGCCTTGGACGAGATCACCATGCCTACTGCGCCTATGAGTGCGACCACGGCGAGAATCCAGAACGTCACCGCTTCGCCGGTCGAGGTGCGCGTGATGGCCTCGGCGGCCAGCAGTGTGGTCATGTGGGCTGTCCTACCGTCGGCTCTCCCGTCGCTCCGCTCGCCCTGGAGGGCTGTCCCAGGAAGACGGTGCCGCGGTAGTAGTCGTGGTCGGTGGAGCCTTTCACCATCGGGTGCGGCGGGGCGACCATGCCGTCGGCCAGCGGCGCGAGCAGCTTGTCCTTCCCGTAGATCAGGTCGGAGCGGTTGTCGTCGGCCATCTCGTAGTCATTGGTCATCGTCAACGCCCGTGTGGGACAAGCCTCGATGCACAGCCCGCAGCCGATGCAGCGCAGATAGTTGATCTGATAGACGCGGCCGTAGCGCTCTCCGGGGGAGAACCGCTCCTCGTCAGTGTTGTCAGCGCCCTCGACATAGATCGCATCGGCCGGGCACGCCCATGCACACAACTCGCAGCCGATGCACTTCTCCAGGCCGTCGGGATAGCGGTTGAGTTGATGTCGGCCGTGATAGCGCGGCGCGACTGGCCCCGGCTCCTCCGGATACTGTTCTGTGATCGGCTTTTTGAACATCGTGGCGAAGGTCACGCCGAAGCCGGCGATCGCGTCGAGGAACTTAGGCATCAGCGCGCTCCTTCTCACTCGGCAGCGGCGGGACCGGGAAATCACTGTACGGTGACGTCCCACCATCCGGCACCGACGGTCTCCGTCTGTTGCGCACGAGGTTTCGAATGGACATCAACAGCGCGAAACCCGCGACGGTGCTCGCCGCGATCAGGATCATCGCCCATGAGTGATAGCCCTCAGCGCGCAGGATGCGCACCGTGCCGACGATCATCACCCACACCAGTGAGATCGGGATGAGGATCTTCCAACCCAGCGCCATGAACTGGTCGTAGCGAAGCCGCGGCAGGCTGGCGCGCAGCCAGATGAACAAGAACAGGAACGTCCACACCTTGCCGATGAACCAGATCAGCGGCCACCAGCCGGAATTCGCGCCGTCGATCATGTTGAACGGCCACGGAGCATGCCACCCGCCCAGGAACATCGTCGTCGCCAGCGCCGACACCGTGGTCATGTTCACGTACTCGGCGAGCATGAACATCGCGAACTTCAACGACGAATATTCGGTGTGGAAACCGGCCACCAACTCGCCCTCGGCCTCCGGCAGGTCGAACGGCGCGCGGTTCGTCTCTCCGACCATCGACGTGACGTAGATCAAGAACGAGGGCAGCAGCAGAAAGACGTACCAGATGTGGTCCTGGGCCGCCACGATGCCGGACGTGGACATCGTTCCGGCATAGAGGAATACCGCCGCGAACGACAGCGCCATCGCGATCTCGTAGGAGACCACCTGCGCCGATGACCGCAGCCCGCCGAGCAGCGGATAGGTCGAGCCGGAGGCCCATCCGGCCAGCACGATGCCGTACACGCCCACCGACGTCACGGCCAGCACATAGAGGACCGCGACGGGCATGTCGGTCAGCTGCAACGGGGTGTGGTGTCCGAAGATGGACACCACGGGGCCCATGGGAATGACGGCGAATGCGGTGAAGGCCGGAATCACCGAGATCACCGGCGCCAAAAGGTAGATCGGCTTGTCGACACCGGAAGGGATGAGGCCCTCTTTCAGGCCGAGCTTGATGCCGTCGACGAGACTCTGCAGCAGCCCGAACGGTCCGACCCGGTTCGGCCCGAACCGCATTTGCATGCGGCCCAGCACTTTCCGTTCGACGAGAATGGCGACGAGCACCGTCAGAACCAGGAAGACGAAGACCCCGACGGCCTTGATGATCACCAGCCACCAGGGGTCGTTGCCGAAGCCCGTCATGACCCTGTCCCGATCGACACCACGGAACCCGCCGTCACCCGCAGTTGCTCGTAGACCGCCGAACCCGGCGAGTTCATCGGCAGCCAGACGACGTGGTCGGGCATGTCGGTGATGGCCAGCGGCAACGTGATCGAGCCGCCCTCCGTACCCACGGAGACGGGATCACCTTCTGACGCACCGATTTCGGCGGCGGTGGTCGCCGAGAGGCGGGCGACCGGCGGGCGTGCCGTGCCCGCGAGGTACGGTTCGCCGTCCTGCAGGCGTCCGAGATCCAGCGCCATGTGCCACGTGGCGAGGCGCGCCTGCCCCGGGTTCGGGACCTGCGCTTGGCCGACGGTGGCCGAGGGGAGTTCGGGTCGCGCACCGTCCCACCCGCCGATGCGCGTCATCTCGGTGTACGCGTCCGACGGATGAGTCAGGCCGAGGTCGACCCCCAACTCATCGGAGATCATCGTGAGCACCCGGGCGTCCGAGAACGACCCGGCGTTGGCCAGCGCCGGCGCGAACGGACGGTGTCTGCCTTCCCAGTTCACGAACGTCCCGGCCTTCTCAACCACGGGCGCGACGGGAAACACGACGTCTGCCCGTTCGGTCACCGAGCTGCGGCGGATCTCGAGGCTCACGATGAACTGTGCTGTGTCCAGCGCAGCAGCGGCCGCCACCGGGTCGGGGAGATCCGCGAGGTCGACGCCACCGATCAACAGCGCTCCGTAACCTTCTGCGCCGCTAATGATTTCGTCGCCGGCGGCACCCGGTTCGGCCGGCAGTTCAGACACATTCCACGCCGTCGCCAGCTGCGCCCGCGCGCCGGGATCGGCCACTGGGCGGCCTCCGGGCAACAGGTTATACAGCGCACCGGCCTCCAGCGCGCCGCGGTCCCCCGCGCGCCGCGGCACCCAGGCCAGCCGCGCGCCGGTCCCCTCGGCGAGACGGGCGGCCGCGGTCAGGGCTCCCGGACTCAGGGCCAACCGCTCGCCGACCAGAATCACCGAGCCGTCTTGACGCAGCGCGTCGGCGACATCGCCGAGGCCGTCGAGCGCGGCGGCCTCCTCACCTGGTGCGGTCTGCAGCAGAGTGCCGAACATCTTGGTGAGCCCGCGGGTGGCGAACGGGGCTATCGAGTACACCTTGGTGCCGTGCTTGCGCGCAGCTTTGCGCAGGCGCAGGAACACGATGCTGGATTCTTCCTCAGGTTCGTAGCCGACGAGCAAGACCGCCGGTGCGGACTCGAGGTCGGTGTACGTCACCGACATAGGTCTGCCCGCCACGTGCGAGGCGAGGAAGTCGGCCTCCTCGGGGGTGTGTGCGCGGGCACGGAAGTCGATGTTGTTGGTACCCATAACAACTCGCGTGAATTTGGCGTACGCGTATGCGTCTTCGACAGTCGACCGGCCGCCGACGAGCACGCCGGCGTTGCCATACGCAGCCGACAACCCCTTGGCCGCCACCGCGAGCGCTTCAGACCACGACGCGGGCACCAGCGTCCCGTCCTCACCGCGAACCTGCGGCGTGCTGATCCGATCGCCGACGCTGGTGTATTTGAAGGCCCACCGGCCCTTGTCGCAGTTCCACTCCTCGTTCACCTCGGGGTCGTCCCCAGAGAGCCTGCGCAGCACGACACCGCGGCGATGGTCGGTGCGCTGCGCACATCCACCGGCGCAGTGCTCGCACACGCTGGGGGAGGAGACGAGGTCGAACGGCCGGGCGCGGAACCGGTACGCCGTGCCGGTGAGCGCACCCACCGGGCAGATCTGCACCGTATTGCCCGAGAAATAGGAGTCGAGTGGTTCGTCGTTGGCGATGCCCACTTGTTGCAGGGCACCGCGTTCGAGGAGCTCGATGAACGGGTCGCCGGCGATCTGGTTGGAGAATCGCGTGCACCGGGCACACAGCACGCAGCGTTCGCGGTCGAGCAGCACCTGGGTGGACAGGTTGATCGGCTTGGGGAAGGTCCGCTTGACGTCAGTGAAGCGAGAGTCCGCGCGCCCGTTGGACATTGCCTGGTTCTGCAGAGGGCATTCACCGCCCTTGTCGCACACCGGGCAGTCGAGCGGGTGGTTGATCAGCAGCAGTTCCATCACGCCCTGCTGTGCTTTGTCGGCGGCTTCCGACGTCAGCTGGGTGCGTACCACCATCTCTTCGGTGCACGTGATCGTGCACGACGCCATCGGCTTGCGCTGGCCCTCGACCTCGACCAGGCATTGACGGCATGCGCCGACCGGGTCCAGCAGCGGATGGTCGCAAAACCGCGGGATCTGGATGCCGAGCAATTCGGCGGCCCGAATCACTAACGTGCCCTTGGGAACCGAGATCTCGATGCCATCGATGGTCAGGTTCACCATCTCGACGTCGGCCTTCTGATCACGATCGGCCGTGGCCGTCATACGGCAGCTCCTTCAGGCGCGACGAGCATGGAGTCGCGCGGATCGAACGGGCAGCCCTGTTGCTCGACATGCGCCACGTACTCGTCGCGGAAGTACTTGATCGACGAGAAGATCGGACTGGCCGCGCCATCGCCCAACGCGCAGAAGGACTTTCCGTTGATGGTGTCGGAGATGTCGAGCAGCTTGTCGATGTCGGCGTCGGTGCCTTCACCTGACTCCAGCCGCTCGTAGATCTGCGCCAGCCAGTACGTGCCCTCCCGGCACGGCGTGCACTTGCCGCACGACTCGTGTTCGTAGAACTCGGTCCACCGCTTCACGGCGCGCACCACGCACGTGGTCTCGTCGAAGATCTGCAGCGCCTTGGTGCCCAGCATCGACCCCGCCCCGCTGACACCCTCGTAATCCAGTGGCACGTCGAGGTGTTCGGCCGTCAGGATCGGCGTCGACGACCCACCCGGGGTCCAGAACTTGAGCTCGTGGCCGGCCCGCACGCCGCCGGCGTAGTCGAGCAGCTCGCGCAACGTGATGCCCAGCGGGGCCTCGTACTGGCCAGGCCGGGTCACATGCCCGGACAGCGAAAACAGCGTGAAGCCAGGCGATTTCTCGCTGCCCATCGAGCGGAACCAGTCGACACCGTTGAGCAGAATCGGCGGCACGCTGGCGATCGACTCGACGTTGTTGACGACCGTCGGGCACGCGTAGAGGCCGGAGACCGCAGGGAACGGCGGGCGCAGGCGTGGCTGACCACGCCTGCCCTCAAGCGAATCCAGCAGCGCGGTCTCCTCACCGCAGATGTAGGCGCCCGCTCCGGCATGCACGACGATCTCCAGGTCGAACCCCGAGCCTTGGATGTCGCGGCCGAGGTAACCGGCGTCGTACGCCTCGGCGACGGCGGCGCGCAGCCGCCGCAACACCGGAACCACCTCGCCGCGAACGTAGATGAACGCGTGCGACGCGCGGATCGCGTAACACGCGATGATGGCACCCTCGATCAGGAAGTGCGGCGTCGAGAACATCAGCGGAATGTCCTTGCACGTCCCGGGTTCCGACTCGTCGGCGTTGATCACCAGGTAATGCGGCTTGGCGCCGGCGCCCTTGGAATCCTGAGGAATGAAACCCCATTTCATTCCGGTGCCGAATCCCGCGCCGCCGCGTCCGCGCAGTCCGGAGTCCTTGACCGTCTGCAGCACCTCGTCGGGGGTCATCGCCAGTGCGGCCGACAGCCCCTTGTAGCCGTCGTGTTCGAGGTAGGTCTCCAGCGTCCACGACTGCGGGGCATCCCAGAACCGGCTCAGCACCGGGGTCAGCGGTGTGGGGTCGGCCATCTCAGTTCTTCTCCGTTTTTGAGGGATCCGTCTCTTTGGTGCCGGACTTGGCCGGAACGTCGGCAGACGGTGCCGCTGCGGGCTTTTCGGAGACCTTCTCGGCCGGTGTCTCGCCGGGAGTTGGTTCGTCTTTCACCGAGTCGGTGGCGCGATCTGGCTCGGGCGCGTGCATGCCGTTGGCGCGGGCGACCCGCAACCCGGCCAGAGTCGCGGCGCCCGAGTCCTTTTGCGCCTCTTCGGGTCGGTCGTCAGCGAATCCGGCTAGGACGCGCGATGTTTCACGAAATGTGCACAGTGGCAGCCCGCGCGACGGTGTGACCTTTTCGTCGTTGCGCAGCTTTTCGACGAGTTCGATTGTGGAGTCCGGGGTTTGGTTGTCGAAGAACTCCCAGTTGACCATGACCACCGGTGCGTAGTCGCATGCGGCGTTGCACTCGATGTGCTGCAGCGTGATCTTCCCGTCGTCGGTGGTCTCGTCGTTGCCGATGTGGAGATGCTCGCGCAGCGCGTCGAAGATCGCGTCGCCGCCCATGATGGCGCACAGCGTGTTGGTGCACACGCCGACGAAGTAGTCACCGGTGGGGTCGCGCCGGTACATGGAGTAGAAGGTGGCCACCGCGGTCACTTCGGCACCCGTCAGCCCGAGTTGCTCGGCGCAGAACCTCACGCCCGCGGGGGTGACGCAGCCATCCTCTGCCTGCACGAGGTGCAGCAAGGGCAGCAGAGCCGAACGTGACTGCGGGTAGCGCGCGATGATCTCCTGCGCGTCGGCTGCCAGTCGCTCGAGCACGTCGGGCGGATAGCTCTCACGTCCGCGCAGATGCGTGGGCTCCTCAGGCTTGGGCCCGAGAGGCAGAAAAACGGTCACCTATCCACCCCGCCCATCACCGGGTCGATCGATGCGACGGCGGAGATCGCGTCGGCGACCATGCCGCCCTCGCACATCGCGGCCACCGCCTGCAGGTTCGTGAACGACGGGTCGCGGTAGTGCACGCGGTACGGACGGGTGCCGCCGTCACTGACCATGTGCACGCCGAGTTCACCGCGGGGCGACTCCACCGCGACATACACCTGACCCGCTGGCACCCGGATGCCCTCGGTGACGATCTTGAAGTGGTGGATGAGCGCCTCCATCGACGAGCCCATGATCTTGGCGATGTGGTCGGGGGAGTTGCCGAGCCCGTCGGGACCGATCGTGAGGTCGGCCGGCCATGCGAGCTTCTTGTCGCTGATCATCACCGGGCCGGGCTTGAGCCGGTCGATGCACTGTTGGACGATCTTCAGCGACTCACGCATCTCCTTGACGCGAATCAGGTAGCGGCCGTAAGCGTCACAGGTGTCGTCGGTGATGACGTCGAATTCGTAGTTCTCGTAGCCGCAGTACGGTTCGGTGCGCCTCAGGTCGTGCGGAAGGCCCGTGGAGCGCAGGCACGGCCCGGTGATGCCCAGTGCCATGCAGCCGGCGAGATCCAGGTAGCCGACGTCGACGGTGCGGGCTTTCCAGATGGAGTTCTCCTGCAGCAGCTTCTCCATGTCGGTCAGCCGCTTCGGGACCAGCTTCATGAAGGCGTGCAGCGCGGGCATCGCCTCGGCGGGCAGGTCAGCTGCAAGGCCGCCGGGGCGGACGTAAGCGCTGTTCATCCGCAGGCCGGTGATGATCTCGAAGAGTTTCATTACCTCTTCGCGCTCCCGGAATCCGAAGAACATCGCGCTCATCGCGCCGAGCTCCATGCCGCCGGTGGCGAGCGCGACCAGATGCGACGAGATCCGGTTGAGCTCCATCATCATCACGCGAATCACGTTGGCGCGCTCAGGAATATCGTCAGTGATGCCGAGAAGCTTCTCCACGCCGAGGCAGTAGGCCGTCTCGTTGAAGAACGGGGACAAGTAGTCCATGCGGGTCACGAACGTCACACCCTGCGTCCAGTTGCGGTATTCGAGGTTCTTCTCGATCCCGGTGTGCAGGTAGCCGATTCCGCACCGTGCTTCGGTGACCGTCTCGCCGTCGATCTCCAGGATCAGCCGCAGCACGCCGTGAGTGGACGGGTGCTGCGGGCCCATGTTGACGACGATCCGTTCGCCGGGATTCGCCTCGGCGGCGGCGGTGACGACGCTATCCCAGTCCTGACCGCCGACCATGATTGTTGTTTCGGTAGCCCTTTCGCTCCTCGCGTCCGCGGCGGGTTCCGTTTGCGTCATTAGTTGTACGCCCTCCGCTCGTCGGGCGGCGGAATCTCGGCACCGTGATATTCGACAGGGACGCCGCCCAACGGATAGTCCTTGCGCTGTGGGTGGCCTTCCCAGTCGTCGGGCATCTCGATGCGTGTCAACGACGGATGGCCGTCGTAGATGATCCCGAAGAAGTCGTACGTCTCGCGCTCGTGCCAGTCGTTGGTGGGATACACCGAAAACAGCGATGGCACATGCGGATCGGAGTCAGGTGCGGTCGTCTCGACGCGGACGCGCCTGCCGTGGGTGAGCGAAGCGAGGTGACACACCGAATGCAGTTCGCGGCCGGTGTCGCCGGGATAGTGCACACCGGACACGCCGAGGCATAGTTCGAAGCGCAGCGCCTCGTCGTCACGCAGCGCCTGCGCGACCTTCACCAGATGCTCGCGGACGACCTCGATGGTGAGTTCGTTGCGGTACACCACAACTCGCTCGACCGCATCGGTGAACGCGACGTTGCCCAACGCTTCGATCAGCGCATCGATGACCTCGTCGAAGTAGCCGCCGTAGGGGCGTGGTGAGCTGCCGGGCAGCGTGATGTCACGAACCAGGCGGCCGTAGCCCGACGTATCGCCGCTGCCCTCGGCGCCGAACATGCCGCGGCGCACGCCGATGACCTCGGTGGCGGACCCCTCGTCGGGCGGCTGCGATGTCGGATCGGCCTGACTCATCTCGCTCCTCGCGTCCGCGGCGTCATCTCGCTCCTCGCGTCCGCGGCGTCATTTCGCTCCTCGCGTCCGCGGCGTCATCTCCGCAGACCGCCGATTTGCAGCATCGTCGTTGTCGACGGAGCAGGCGCGGCCAGCGCGGCAGCTTCGGCTTCGCGCACTGCCTCTTCGCGGTTGACGCCCAGTGGCATCTCCTGAATCTTGGCGTGCAGCATCAGGATCGCGTTCAGCAGCATCTCCGGCCGGGGCGGACACCCAGGCAGGTAGATGTCCACCGGCACCACATGGTCCACGCCCTGCAGGATCGCGTAGTTGTTGAACATGCCGCCCGACGAGGCGCATACGCCCATGGCCAGAACCCATTTCGGCTCGGCCATTTGGTCGTACACCTGGCGCAGCACGGGTGCCATCTTCTGGCTGACGCGGCCGGCGACGATCATCAGGTCCGCCTGGCGTGGGGTGGCCGAGAACCGCTCCATCCCGAACCGGGCGATGTCGAATCGCGGTCCGGCCGTTGCCATCATCTCGATCGCGCAGCAGGCCAGCCCGAACGTCGCGGGCCACAGCGAACCCTTGCGGACATAGCCCGCGACCTTTTCGACTGTGGAAAGCAGGATTCCGGCAGGAAGTTTTTCTTCGATACCCATGGTGTCAGTCCCAGCTCAGGCCGCCGCGCCGCCACACATAGGCGTACGCGACGAACACCGTTGCCATGAAAAGAAGCATCTCGACCAACGCGAACAGTCCCAGCGAATCAAACGTGACCGCCCAGGGATACAGGAACACGATTTCGATGTCGAAGATGATGAACAGCATCGCCGTCAGGTAGTACTTGATCGGGAAGCGCTGTCCCTGCTTTGCCCTCGGGCCGCTGACGTTCACCTCGGTCGGCTCGATCCCGCACTCGTAGGCCTCCAGCTTGGCGCGGTTGTAGCGGCGCGGCCCGGCGAGCACGGCAACGCCCACCGAGAACACCGCGAACCCCGCAGCGATGGCCCCGAGAACCAGGATCGGGAAGTAGACGTTCAACTCGCTCCCTGCTACGACAATGTGGCGGGCTCGGGCTGGAGACCGCCTGGTGACGCAACCCACAGCCTAAACACCCGTTGCCAAGCCCACACCCCGAGGGGTAACCGCAGGACGGCCTGCCTGCCTAGCAGGGCTAATTGCTGCTCCCAACGACCGCCGCGAACACAGTTGCTGACGAATTACGGCCGAAACCCGTCAACAACTGGGTTCTCGGAGTGGTAAGCGGTCTGAAACTAGCTGCGCAGCACCCCCACGACCGCCTCGGCCAACTGGATCGGGTCGATCGGAAGCGGCACGGCGGCCTCTGCGCGCGACCACTTCGCCAGCCAGGCGTCGTCGCGCCGTCCTGTCAATACGACGATCGGCGGACACGGGGCGATCTCGTCTTTGAGCTGCTTGGCGATGCCCATGCCCCCGGTCGGGGCGGCCTCCCCGTCGAGGATCGCGAGGTCGATGGTGTTGGTCTCGATCTGCCGGATCACCATCGGGCCGGTGGCCACGTCGACGTACGTCAGTTCCGGCAACTCCGGATGGATCCGTTTGCCCAATGCCAGCTTGACTTGCTCGCGCACGTTGGGGCTGTCGCTGTAGACGAGGATCTTCAGGTTGCCGTGGACGCCAGGAGCAGTGGTGTCGCGGACGCGAGGAGCAATGATGTCAGGCACGGAGGGATGCTATCCGCCCGCGCGTCGGAACACCGCGTCCGCCGACAGCGTCGTGGTCTTGCCGATCGAGCCGGCCAGGTTTCCACTCACGCCGAGCTGGTTGCGTTCGACGGAGGTGGTTGTGGTCAGCCGGACCGCCCCGTCGTCGAGAAGCTCGGCCTTGACCCGAATCGGCAGGGCAACGGTGTTGCCGCGGATGGACATCTCCGCGCGGACCGCGACCTCGTCTTGTTCGGCCAGCTCCGCCCCGTTGACTGTGACGGCGATGTCGGGGAAATTCTCGGCGTCGAAGAAGTCCGCAGATCGCAGATGCTTGTCCCGTTGTTTGATACCCGTTGACACCGACTCCGCCTTGACGTCGACGCGACCGGAGACGGTGCCGTCGGTGTCCACGCTGCCCTCACCGCCGAACTCGGTGAACCTGCCCTTTACGCTGGCGAGACCCCACATGCCCTTATTCTTGAACGTGAACGACGAACGCTCCGCGTCGAGCGTCCACGCCCCGGGTGCAGCCAAAATATCTGTCAGAGAACTCATTTCGCTTCTTTCATTAGAGGGGCGAGGTCGGCCGGGTCGAAGTATTCGTCGATACGGGTGATCAGGCCGTCGGAGCCGACGCGGATGATGATGCCGACGCGAAGGGAGTACGCAGAGCCGGCACGGGTCTTGCCGCTGAGCACGTGCTGCTGTACGAAGCCGCCGTCGAAGAATTGGCGGTCCAGCACCTCGTAATGACGGTCCGCGCTTGCGGATACGAACCAGTGGATCACCCGGATGGCCCGAGCCTTCTCGGACGGACGGTGGTCGCCTGAATGCCATACGGTCACGTCGTCGGACCACATCGCAGCGACGGCGTCGACGTCGCCGGCCTCGATCGCCGTGAACAGTCGATCCGCAACTGAGGCCAACGCATAGCCGGGGTGAGCGACCGCGAGCCGGTCGTAGACGATCGTGCGCAGGGCGGTCATCACGTCGTCGTCGCGCCCGTCGAATCCGCCGCTGCGTATTGCGGCGACGAGATCCTGCTCGTCCAAGGTTGCGGTGTCCTCGGCGGTCAGTTCGCGACCCACGATCGCCAGCACGTTCGCCGCCACCCGGGCGTGGAAATTCACCTGACCCTCGGTCGCGCCCCGTACATCGGCCTCCAGGAATTCACGCACCCCGTCGAGGAGCTCGACGGCTGTCGGCCTCCCGTAATCGGTCATACCGGCGCTCCCAACAGATCGAGCACGTCCCACTCCGTCTCCGACACCCGGCGGCCGATCGCGGCGAGCTCGACCGATCGGGTCTGCCCGGACAGATGCCTTTCCGCCTGGTACCGGCAGATGATCCCCCAGCTCAGGGTGGCCCGGACCAGCCACCACCGCATGCCCACGCGATCGACGGTAGTCCCGCTGGCCTGCTCGTAGAAGTCCAGGAACCGTTCGATGCTGCCGAGACCGCCTGCCGCGCGGCTCAAAGGTGCGCCGAAGCGCCACGCCCGGACGCAGAACCACGCCAAGTCCTCGTAGATCTCGCCGGCGTGGACAAGCTCCCAATCGAGCACCGCGGCCAGCGCTTTATCGCGGACGATGAGGTTGCCCATCCGGAAGTCGCCGTGCACCAACACCGGCGACGACGGCGCCGGCCGGTTCGCCGCGAGCCAGCGCAGAGTCCACTCGAACGTCGCGGTGGTGTCGCCGAAGCCGTCGAGTTGCTCGCGCCAGAGGGCCATCTGGTCCTGTTCGGTGACATCGGCGTCGGCCGGGTTGACGCGGTGGATCGCGGCGATCGCGTCCGCGCACTGCCCGAGCAGACGGTCGCGGGCCGCATCGTCGAGCGCGCGCAAAATCCTCGGCGCGATCGTTTCCCCGTCGATGAAGTCGCACACCAGAAATGGCATGCCGAGCGCAGCCGTCGAGTCGTCGGCGACGAGGATGTGCGGAACGGGCGCGCCCGCTTCGGCGGCCAGCCGTTGCGTCTTCGCCTCGAGCTCCATTCCGGCGTGAACTTCGTCAGGCGGTCCCGTGCGCAGGATGAGGGGGCGACGGCTGTTCCCGGCGACGGTGTCTGATTTGTCGTCTCCGACGACGGCGTCGAACGCCCAGGTCGCGCGGCTGGCACCGCCGGTGAGCCCGCGCAGGTTCTCGACGGTCACCGCTCCGAGTACCGGCGCCAGGACGCCGCTCACCTTCTCCGCGAGCGTGCGTGTCTGCGGGGGACACGCCGATGTTGCTGCTGAGTTTGCGCACGCTCGCGCCGGATCGGTCACGACCGGCCGAACTTGAACAGCCGCTGGGCAACGCGGCGAATCTGGATCTCCTCCGACCCCTCGGTGATGCGGTAGCGGCGGTGATGCCGGTAGATGTGCTCGAACGGCTGGTGACGGGTATAACCGACGCCGCCGAACACCTGCATCGCCCGGTCGGCAGCCTCGCACACCAGCCGGTTGGCGCGGTAGTTGGCCATCGACACCTTGTCGGACACCTCGAGGTGGTGATCGCGGTCCAGATGCCATGCCGCATAACGAACCAGCAGTCGCACCATCTGTGCTTCGGTCTGCAGCTCGACCAGCGGCCACTGCACGGCCTGATTCACCGCCAGCGGCTTGCCGAAAACCACACGTTCCTTTGCGTACCTGACGGCCCTGTCGATGCAGTACTGCGCCGCGCCCAGGCTGCTGGCCGCTTGCCGAATCCTGTTCTCGTGCAGAAAGGTTTGCGCTACCTCGAGGCCGCGGTCGACCTCGCCGAGCACGGCGTCGTCGGGCACGGTCACGTTGTGCAGCTCGACTTCGCCGTGGTCGGACGGCATATTGAACGTCCACCAGTAGTACGGCACCTCGAACCCGGGCGTGTCCGTTGGCACGAGGAATGCGGTGATGCCTACCGCCTGACCGGCCTCGCCGGAGGTGCGGGCGAACACGAGGTCGTGCGTCGCGCGGTGCACGCCGGTGTTGAACCGCTTGGCGCCGTTGATGACCCAGCTGTCACCCCGGTGTTCGGCGCGGGTCTCCATCCAGGTGGCGTCCGACCCGTGGGCCGGCTCCGTCAGTCCAAAGGCGAACCCGCGTTCGCCGCGCAGCATCGGTTCGGACCATTCCTTGCGCTGCGCGTCGGTGCCGAACCGCTCCATCATGATCACCTGCGGGAAGTTGCCGACGATCGACGACTCGTCCTGGAGGTCGTTGTGCAGCCCGAGTCCCTTGGCCGCCAGGTGTTCCCGGATCACTGCCATGTCGACGTTGCTGCCGTCGCGCCCGCCGAGTGAGGAAGGCAGGCCGTAGCGAAGCCAACCGGCTTTATCTGCGCGCCTGCGCATTTCGTCGAGCAGATCCTCCCATGCCTTCGCCGGGATGCCGCCGTTGTCCCAGTCGGTGCGGGCGTACTCGCGGCGCTGGTCGAAGTACTGCATGTTCTCGCGCTCCAGCGGTTTGATCTCCGCCTCGATGAACGCGTCGATCTCGTCGAGCAGCCCAGGCAGATGGTCAGGCAGAGTGAAATCCACAGTGATCCCTTTCTCAGCGCTAGTAGCCGTACAGCGTCTTCTTCCAGATGGTCGACAGCGTCGCGATCGCGTCGGCGTCGTTGATCTGCCCGAGCCCCGACGAGCCGACGAACACGGTGGTGAAGTTCTCGAACAGCAGCGCGATCGCCGCTGCAATGTGCTGCTGATTGAGGTCGCGACCGTACCCCTGCTCTTGCGCCCGCCGCACCGAGGCGGCCACGATGTTCATACCGAAGCGGCGAAACTCGTTCTGCAGCAGCGCGAATCGCCGCTGAGTGGCCGCCAGCTGGGCGACCGCGATCATGATCCCGATGTTCTGCTTGAACATGTTCCAGTAGCCGGTGACCACTTCGGTGAAGAATGCGGCGTCATCCGCGGACTCGGGCAGTGCGACCGAATGCGCCGACGGTTCGACGACGTCGTGCAGAAATGATTCCGCCAGGCGGGCGAGCAGGTCTTCCTTGTCGTCGAAGTAGCGGTAGAACGCGGCGGGAGACTTGCCTGCCGCCGAGGTGATGTCGGCGAGCGTCGTGCCATGAAAGCCGCGCTCTGCAAACAGTTTTCGCGCGGCCTGCTCGATCGACGAGCGGGTCTGTTTGCCCTTCGAGCTGAGCGTCTGCGCGGCCATCAGAGCTTTCGGTCGCCGGCGCGCATCAGCGCACTCGGCAGCTCGTGCCCGACGACGCGCGCCGCCACCCGCGCGGCAGCGATCACGGCGTCGAGGTCGACGTCGGCGCCAATGCCGCTGTCTCGCAACAAATAGACGAGGTCCTCTGTGGCGATGTTGCCGGTGGCGCCAGGCGCGAACGGACACCCGCCCAGGCCGCCGACGGACGCGTCCAGCCGGGTGACGCCTGCTTGGACGGCTGCATATGCGCTTGCCAATCCGGCCCCGCGGGTGTTGTGGAAGTGCGCGCCGAGTGGGATACCGCGCGAAACGGCCTGCGTGGCGGCGACCAGTTCGGTGGTGCGGCGAGGCGTGGTGGTCCCGATCGTGTCGGCCAGCGCGAGCCGGTCGACGCCGTAGTCGCGGGCGTGCTCGACGATGTCGATGGCCCGCTGCGGCGCGGTGGGCCCGTCGAACGGGCTGTCCCACGCGCAGGCGATGATGACCTCCACCGAGGCGCCGCTGTCGTGCGCGATGGCGACGATCTCGGCGATCTGGCTCGTCGCCTCGGCGGTGGACCGTCCAACGTTGGCGCGGCTGAACTCGTCGGCGGCCGACACCACGAACTCGATGGAGCCGAAGCCTGCGGCGAGTGCGCGTTTGGCGCCGTTCGGGCTGGCGACCAGCGCGGAGAACTCGACGCCGTCGAAGCGCTGCAGTTCGGCAGCGACCTCGGCTGCGTCGGCCATTGCGGGCACCTTCGACGGCGAGACGAACGCGGTGGCTTCGACCTCGCGCACCCCGGTGGCGACGACGGCTTCGAGCAATTCGATCTTGGCGTGCAATGGGATTGGCTGTTCGATCTGAAGGCCGTCACGCAGCGCGACCTCACGAATCGTGACGTGGGCGGGAAGCTCGCTCAAATCACTCCCTCCTGGCGCAGCCCGTCGAGTTCTGCCTCGGTGCGGCCCAGCAGCCCCCGGTAGACCTCGTCGTTGTGCTGCCCGGGGGTGGCGGGGCCGGCGTTGCGGATCGTGCCCGGTGTCTCCGACAGCACGGGCACCACGCCCGGGCCCAGAACATTGCGCTGCACCCGCTCGTCCCAGTGGTCAGCGATCATGCCGCGAGCGCGCAGCTGTGGATCCTCCACCACCTCGGCCACGGTGTTGATCGGCCCGCTGATCACGCCGGCTTCCGACAGTGTCGCGATGATGTTGCCGGGTTGGCGCTGGGCGGCCCAGTCGCCGATGATCTTGTCCAGCTCGTCCTGATTGCGGCCGCGCGCAACGTGATTGGCGAACCGGTCGTCGGCGGCCAGCTCAGGGCGGCCCATCGCCGCGCAGAGCCGGCGGAACACCGTGTCCTGGTTCGCGGCGATCACCACCCAGCTGCCGTCGGCGGTCTGGTAGATGTTCGACGGTGCGATGCCCTCCAGCCGGGTGCCCGACGGCCCGCGCACCACGCCGCCGACGTCGTAGTCGGGGATCGTGGATTCCTGGATGGCCAAGCAGGATTCGGTCAGTGCCGCGTCGACGACCTGGCCATCGCCGGTGATCGAGCGCCGGTACAGCGCGGCGATCGCACCCTGCGCGGCGAACATTCCTGCAAGGCTGTCGCCGAGCGAAAGCGCCAGCCGGGGCGGCGGGCCGCCGGGGAAGCCGTTCATGTGCCGCAGTCCGCTCGCGGCCTCGGCGACCGACGCGTACCCGGCCTTGCCCGCCTCGGGTCCGGTCTGGCCGTAGCCCGACACTCGCACCAGCACGATACCCCGATTGCGTTCGCGCAGAACGTCGTAACCCAGGCCCCACTTCTCCAGCGTGCCGGGCCGGAAGTTCTCGACGATCACGTCGGAGCGCTCGACGAGGTCGAGGAACAGGTCGCGGCCCCTGGCGCCGCGCAGGTTCAGCGTGATTGCTTTCTTGTTGCGGGCGTGCACGGTCCAGAAGAAATGGTGGCCGTCCAGCTCCGCCTGCCCCCACGTCCGCAGAGGGTCGGGCTGGCCGGGCGGCTCGATCTTGATGACTTCCGCGCCCATGTCACCGAGCAGCCGCCCGGCGAACGGCCCGGAGATCAGCGTGCCGACCTCGATGACGCGGACGCCGTCCAGCGGGCCGGTAGGCGTCACGTTCCTCCCTGCGTCGCGAATCCGTGGCGTGTCAGCCAGTCGCTGCAGATGCCGACCGCCTTTCGCAGCGTCTCACGTTGCGCGGGCCCGGAGTAGTAGTGGTTTGCGCCCTCGATTTCGTGCATCTCCTTGTCGGGATGCCCGATCGCCGCGTAGAGCCGGCGGGTATGGCTGGGCGTGCAGGCGTCGTCGGCGAGGTTGCCGATGACCAGCGTGGGCACCGCGATGTCGGGGCCGGCTTTGACGGCGTCGTCGTTCGCGTCGTCGTAGCTCCACTGTGAGAGCCAGCTGCGCAAGGTGCAGAATCGGGCCAGCCCGACGGGGCTCATGTTCACCACCTGCGGGTCGCCGAGGTAGGTGCTGCGGGGCGCGCGGTCGTTCGGGTCGACGGTCGGATCCAGCCAGCGAGGGTCGGCCATCGTGCCGTGCACGACGAAACCGAACTCGTCCTCGGGCCGGCCGGCGGCCTTCAATTCGGCGAGTTTCTCCTTGACCCACTTGGTGATTCGCCGATTGCGGTCGATCTGGGCCTGGCGGTAGCGGGCCAGGAACTCCTGTGTGTAGGGCGGCTGGTTCGGGTTGTCGGGGTTGTACAGGTCGAGCTCGGGATCCCGCTTGCTCGGGTCGGCTTCGTCGAGGATCGACGCGTCCAGCCACTCGGTCAGCGTGCCGTGGCGGCTGACGTGTGCAGCCAGCATCATGATGCCGTCCGCCGGGATGAGCCCCAGCTTCGTCAGGTCCGGGCCGTCGCCCGACGGGCTCGACGTCACCGTCGGGTTCTGGGCCTGCTGCTGGTAGAACACCGACAGCGATCCGCCGCCGCTCCAGCCGGCCAGCACCACCTTCTGGTAGCCGAGCCGGTTCTTGGCGTCCTTGATGCACTCGCCGAGGTCTTCGACGACCTTCTCCATCAGCAGCGCGACATCGGTACCCCGGAACCGGCTGTTGCAGTAGATGACGTGATGGCCGGCGCGGGCCAGCGCGTTGATCATCGGGAGGTAGGCGCCGCCGCCGATCGGGTGCATGAACACCAGCACGGTGTCTGATGTCGCCGCCGTTGCGGCTCCGGTGTCCGACGGCTTGTCCTTCGGCTTGAGCAGATAGCTCTCCATGACCACCAGCTCGGCGACGCCGCCGTAGGTGTCACGGACACCCGAGTTGTTCTGGAACGCAACCAGATACGGGATGCGGTCGTATTCGTGTTTGACGGAAAGATTCATGGACAGTGCTGGCCTCATTTCTGTGTCGCGGCCGTAGCCGCTCCGAGATCATTCGCCAGAACCTCGGCCGACGGCGTGAGCCGGCGCCGGGTGTCGACAGCGATCACCTGCCAGTCGACCTTGTCGAAGTCATCGAACTTCCGCCGCGTCCGCTCCCTTGCCTTCTCCGGCGCGCCATGGTGAACCCCTTGCGGCGCATGCGTTATCAGGCCCGGCGGCATCGGGATGCCGTAGAGCGAACCGCCGTGGAAGAACGCGATCTCGTCGAAGTCGACGTTGCGGTGATACCACGGCGTGCGCTCAGTGCCCGGCACGCCTTCGGCGGGCTTGGGCAGGAAGTTCATCACGTAGACGCCGGTGGCTTGCATGAACAGGTGCACGGTGGGTGGCAGGTGCACGCTGTCGGAGGTCACCACGTTGTAGTCGGCGATGTTGAACGTGAACGGGAAGTTGTCGCCGCGCCAGCCCTCGACGTCGAGCGGATTGTGTTGGTAGTAAAGGGTTGTCGGACCACCGTCATGTATCAGGTGAACCTCGTACTCGTTCTGGCTGTCGTCGGACGGCGCGGGCTCGGGGATGTTCACCTGTGACGGGTCGAACGGGAAGTGGCGGCCCAGCGTGCCGGGCGGGGGCACCCGGAACTCGCCGGCGGCCTCGATCATCAGCAGCGTCGACTCGTCGTCGGGCAGCTGCCGCCAGGTCGTCGCCTTCGGCAGGTATACCCAGTCGCCCTCGCAATAGCGCATCGGGCCGAACTCCGTCTCGAGCGAACCCGCGCCGCGGTGCACGAAGGACAACAGGTCGCCGTCGACATGGCGGACGAAGAACGGCATCGCCTCGGCACGCCGGCTCAACGAGACACGGCAGTCCGGATTGGAGAACAGCAGCATCGGCGAGCCTGCCGCGTCGGTGGCGTCGGACGGTTTCAGCTCCGACGACAGCACGTCCACGGGTCGCAGCGGGCCGTCGACGCGGTAGGCGGTCGGATCGTGGCGGCGGTACATGTTCACCGTGCGACCGGTGAAGCCGCCGCGGCCGAGCTCGTCGTCCTTGAGGCCGTCCAAGTCCGCGTGTAGCCGTCTCGGCGTGGTGCCTTTACGCAGGTGAATGAATGATTCCATCGGTGGCTCCATCGATGTGTACGGCACGAAACAGCGGCCAAACCAAAAGTGATGTTACTTTTAGTTTTGCTACGGAGTCAATCGTCGAGGTCAACCCGCACGGTGAGCAGGTTGGTACCGAAGGTGCGCACACCGAAGCTGTTGAACTGGGGTAGCGATTTCAGTCGCTCACGCGAGTCGTCGCCGGGTACCAGGTGCGCGGTGCCGTCGTGCCATCGACCGCGCAACCTCACGCGCACCGGGGATTGGCTTTGATGTTGCGGATGTACTGCGACTTGTCACCGAACTCGGACACGAACCAGAACTGGTCGTCGACTCGGCTACCACCCAGAGGTGTCCGGCGGGGCTGACCGGACTTGCGGCCCGTCGTCTCCAGGAGCGTCTGAAAGGGATTTCGCCGCATCAGCGGATTGGCGAATCGTTTCTGGATGAAGTTCGTGATCCGGTCACGGGTGTTGTCGGCCATGGAATCCATCTCACACCATCGCGATCGGCGAGATCTTCATGCCCATCGCCAGCCTAGGAGATTTCGAGTGCTCAATTGCCGGGTCGCGTCGGCAAATCGTGGGAAGGTGGTCAGCGATATGGGTACTCACGACCTCATGACCTACGAGGAATTCGGTCGCCGGTTCTTCGAAATCGCCGTGACGGAGAAGCGCGTCGCCGACGCGTTTGGGTCAATGGCGGGCGATGAAATCAAGATGGGCCCGATGGGCCAGGGGCCGGGCGGGATCGCCAAGGTCACCGCAAACGTCACGATCGGACAACCGCAGGCCACTCGCACTTTGGGCGAGATATTCACCTTCGCGATCCGTATTCCGCTCGCCATCGACCTGCTGCTGGACCTGCGCGTGGACAAGCAGCGCTTCAAGGTGTCCGGCGAGATCGGCTTGAACGCGACCGCGCGCGCCGCCGAGCCGCTTCTGATCGTGATCGACGTACCGAAACCGCGCATGCGCGACATCACCGTCGACGTGGCGTCGACGACGATTCGCGGCGAATTATTGCGGATCATTGCCGGCGTGGACGCGGAGATCAAACGCTTCATCCTCCGTCACGTCAGCGACCAGATCGACGATCCGCGGTCACAGCAGGCGAAGGTGATTGACGTCGAGGCGCAGGTAGCGACGTCCTGGTCGGGGCCCTGAACACATCCTCCTCGCATCCGGAGACGAGTCAGCCGTACGCCGTCAGCAGTGCACGTGCCGCCGACGCGACATCCTCCTCGAGCCACGGCGGCATCGGGTCGTCGTGGGCATGGCGGCGCACGACCGCGTACGGCAGGTCGCTGAGCGCTCTGGCCACCGCCTCGACCGTCCTCCCGTCGGTCCTGCCGTAGAGCTCCTCGGCGAGCTCGCTGACCCGACCGAGAAGCGGAGCGTTCATCGCGGCCAGCCTGTCGGTGAAGGCGTCGTCGGGTTCGCCGTCGAGCAGGTCGCCCGGCCGCAGTGTCAGCAGTAGCCGCGCGTCCTCGGGAAGCTCCCGTGCAAAGGCGACGACCGACACCGCCATCGCCACAGCCGAATCCAGCGGCGTGGCACCGCGAGCGGCCATGGCGCGGCTCTGGAAACGCTCCAGGGCACGCAACCAAGCGGCGGTCAGGATCCCGTTGCGGTTGCCGAAGCGGTAGTAGAGCGTGCCCGTCGGCGCGCCACTGGCCTTGGCGATTGCCGCAACGCTGGCCGCGCGCGGCCCGTCGGTAAGTACCACTGCGCGGGCCGTGTCGAGGATCACATCGGTCTCGTGCTTCCGCGGAGGCGCCACGATCTAGTACGGTCCTTCTATATGGAACGATTACCCTATATCGACGAGCATGCCACAACCGTTGCCGCCAGCCCGGCCGACACGTGGCGGGCGGTGCTGAAAATGTGGAGCCGCGACCCCGACGGAGATGCTCCTGACGTGCGGACTCCGTTTTTCGCGTTGGACGATGCGGTGCCGATGCGGCGGCTCGGCCTGAAGGGCCGGCACTGGTTCTCTGTGTACAAGCTGGTGTTCGAACTCGACGACGACGGGGCAGGACGGACACGGCTCTCGGCGCATACATGGGCAGCCTTTCCTGGTCTGCGCGGCAAGGTCTACCGCGCGCTGGTCATCGGCAGCGGCGGCCACCGGATTGCCGTCCGGCTGATGTTGCAGCGGATCGCGGCCGACGCGCGGGCACACGGGGTCACCGCGTGATGCTCGGGTTGAATTGGGGCGCAACCACATCCGAGCGCGCCGCGATGATGCCGTGCGACGAGCTCGTCGGCGACGGGTGCACGCGGGCCGACCGCGCCGTCACCATCGCGGCGCCACCTGCCACGGTGTTCGCGTGGTTGTGCCAGCTGCGCGTCGCACCTTACAGCTACGACCTTCTCGACAACTTCGGACGGCGAAGTCCGCGCCGGCGCGATCCCGGCCTGTGTCATCTGGCGGTGGGGCAGAGGTTCATGACGCTGTTCCGGCTGCACTCGTTCGTCGACGACGAGCAGATCACGCTGCGGGCGGGGCGGGTGGCGGTGACGTATGCGCTTTCGCCGCAGGACGGCGAAACGCGGCTACACACCCGAGTTCTGTTCGACGGGCCGAGATTTCTCGGAAATCCCATGGCGGCAGGAGATTTAGTGATGATGCGCAAGCAACTGCTCACTATCAAGGCGCTCGCCGAGCGCGAGGGGGCGCCGCGGGCTCG
>NZ_JAVHWM010000215.1:0-13219 GCF_032159765.1 Mycobacterium sp.
CGCGGATCTGGGTAACGGCCCGGGCATCCAGGAAGTGGCGACGTTCTCGGTGGACGTCACCGGTGCTGACGGTGGTGTGGCGGTCAACAATGCGCACGGCACGGTGACCGGTGCGGCCGGTGGTGTGTTGTTGCGGCCGTTCGCGCGGTTGATCTCCAAGGACGGTGACAGCGTCACCACCTACGGCGAACCGTGGAACATGAACTGAGCTTTCTCAACGAAGGAATCAGCCCCGGCCAAGGCCGGGGCTGATTTCGTTGGGCGACTACGACTTATCGGCGCTCGTCGTCTCCGCGGTATCCGGACTCGGGCCGGTTCCCGGCCCGGTCGTGTACCGGCCCCGCTGGTCGCCCGCGAGCAGGTCACGGATCTCGACCAGGAGCGAGAGCTCTGTGTCCTGGGCCTGCTCGACCTCCCCGCGCCTGCGGTAGGTGTTGTACGGAAGGACCACCAGGAAGTACACCACCGCCGCGACGATGACGAAGTTGATCGCCGCCGTCAGCACGGCATTGAGATCGATGTAGTTGTCACCAAGGAGATGGATCCGCAGAATGCCGGACTTCATGTTCGGGCCCGCGCCGATACTGCTGATTAACGGCTGAATGACGCTGTCCGTGAATGCTTTAACGAGTGCCGTGAATGCGGTGCCGATGACGACGGCGATCGACAGGTCGACGATGTTCCCCCGCGCCAGAAACTCCTTGAAGCCCTTCAACATATTCGTGCTCCTCATCCTCGTGAGCGATCGATCTGCACGTTAGTCCCATTACGGCTCAATGGAACGTAAGCGTCACCGTCTCGACGAGCGCGACGCCGGCAACCTGATGCGCGGTGGCAGCCGGCAATGCCACCAGCACCACCCGGTCGTTGTTCGGCCCACGCTGCGCGGGCTTTTCCGAGACGAGCACCACGACCGCGTCGATGGCAACGACGTGCGGCGCCGCTTCACCGCCCGCCGCGGACGGCGGACCTGACGCGAGAACGTCGACGACATCGCCCGCCCGCACCACATCCAGCAGCGCCGAGTCACTGAGGTGCAGCGGCACGATCCGGGCTGTCGGCCCGGCCGTCGACTCCGCAAGGCGTGGGCCGAGCACCCGAACGTCCGTCAACACCTCGCCGCGTCTGGCCGGACCCGCCAACGTGGCACCGACGACATCACCGACACCCGGTTGCGCGCCATCGGGAACGGTTGTGGCAAGGCGCTTTTCAAGGCGAACATCGTCGGCCGTCAGCGATACGCCGGGACGCAGATCGCGAGCCGCGACTACCACATCGGTACGGACGCCGTCGGGATCAGAGCGAAAGGCGGCCACCGCCGCCAAGATAACGAGGGCGGCTGCGGCCACTCGTCGGGCCGCCGCAGTGCGTGACCAGTCGGGCCGAAGCGCTTGCGAAAGACGATTCAGCGCAGTCGGATTGAGTGATTCCCCCATCCCGACACGCTAAGCGGACGAGGGCGCCTTCAGGTTAGGGAACGAATCCCCTGTGGATAACCGTCAGCTCGCGACGGTGGCAGGGGCCGAGGACTTCGTGTCTCCCGAGGACTTCGTGTCCCCGGACGACTTCGACTCGCCGGACGACTTCGACTCGCCGGGGGACTTGGCAGACGATGAGTCACTCGAGGACTCGGAGCTGGACGTCGTCTTCTCGCTCGCGGACTTGCCGTTGGAGCCGGCCCGGCTGTCGGTGCGGTAGAACCCGCTGCCTTTGAAGACGACGCCGACGGAGCCGAAGAGCTTGCGCAGCCGACCCGAGCACGTCGGGCACTCGGTCAGGGCGTCGTCGGTGAACGCCTGCACCGCGTCGAACCGGTTATCGCACTCGGTGCATGCGTACGAATAGGTCGGCACGGGTAAAACCTCCGTTAGCTCAGCTTGCTAGCACTCTACCTATTCAAGTGCCAACGGGCCAGCTACATTCCCGAAAGCGACCAGGCCGTATCCCGGAGTCAGCGCGTGCGTCATCGCGATGTCGTGTGGCTCGGCAGGCAGCTCGTCGACCAGCTCGTCGTCGCGAACGACGGCGATCAGCCGAGCGGCCGGCTCACGGAAACTCAGCGAGCGATCGTAGAAGCCGGCGCCGCGGCCCAACCGGACGCCATGGCGGTCCACGGCCAGCGCGGGCACCAACACCGTGCGCACCGAGGCCAGGGCCGTGGGCGGCTGCCACGGAGGCGGCGGCTCGAGCAACCCGTAGGGAGCCTGGATCAGGCGTTCACCGCGGTAGGTGCCCCACTGCAACGGCTGCGGGACACCGTCGTCAGAAGGCCGGGCGATCGGCAGCAATACTTTGCCGCAGATCGCGACGAGGGCGTCGGCGAGGTCGGGAAAGCCGGGCTCGTGCGGCAGTGGCGCATACGCGCAGACCGGTTCATCGGGGTTCAGGACGGCCTGGAGGTGGCCGATCAACGCGGCGGTTTCGGCGTGCCGCGCATCTTTGCTGACGAGTTGCCGCGCGACGAGTGTCCTCGCACGTATATCGTCCTTTAGCGTGTGCGTCACCAGTTAACGATGACAGGAAGCCGGATCCGCGTGCCACAGCAACTGCCCAGCGCCTTGGCGATAGAGTGTCCTTGATGACGCGCCCTGAAATTCCGATTCCGCGGACCGCGATCGTGCCGGCCGCGGGTCTCGGCACCAGGTTCTTGCCCGCAACCAAGACCGTGCCGAAGGAATTGCTGCCCGTCGTCGACACACCCGGCATCGAGCTCGTCGCCGCCGAAGCGGCCGAGGCGGGGGCCGAACGGCTCGTGATCGTGACGTCCGCCGGCAAAGACGGCGTCGTCGCTCACTTCGTTGAGGACCTGGTGCTCGAAGGCACGCTCGAGGCCCGTGGCAAGACCTCCATGTTGGAAAAGGTGAGGCGGGCCCCGGCGCTGATCAAGGTCGAGTCGGTGGTTCAGGACGAGCCACGAGGCCTGGGTCACGCCATCAGCTGTGTCGAGCCGGTGCTGTCTGACGACGAGGACGCGGTCGCAGTGCTGTTGCCCGACGACCTGGTGCTGCCGACCGGTGTGCTGGAGACCATGTCGAAGGTGCGTGCCAAGCGCGGCGGCAGCGTGCTGTGCGCAATCGAGGTTCCGCCGTCCGAGATCAGCGCCTACGGCGTTTTCGATGTCGAGATCGTCCCCGACGCGGTGAACCCAAATGTGCTGCGGGTCAAGGGCATGGTCGAAAAGCCGAAGGCCAAGGATGCGCCGTCGCCGTACGCCGCCGCCGGCCGATACGTGCTGGACCGGGCGATCTTCGATGCGCTCAGGCGGGTCCCGCGAGGCGCCGGCGGCGAGATTCAGTTGACCGATGCGGTCGCACTGCTCATCGACGAGGGTCATCCCGTGCATGTCGTGGTGCATCGCGGCTCACGACACGACCTCGGAAATCCCGGCGGGTACCTCAAAGCTGCGGTTGACTTTGCGTTGGACCGCGATGACTATGGGCCCGACTTGCGGCGCTGGCTGATGTCGCGATTGGGCATGGACGCCGAAGTTGCGGCGCCAGCCATGTCCGATTAGCAACTGCGTGCCGGGCCGACACTAGGCAGAAAGGCGTGCTGTGCGTTCGGTGGAGGAACAGCAAGCGCGCGTGATGGCGGCCGCTGTCGCGCCCCGACCGGTTCGCGTAGCGATTGCCGAAGCACAAGGATTGATGTGCGCCGAAGAGGTGGTGACTGAACGGCCGCTGCCCGGGTTCGACCAGGCGGCGATCGACGGTTACGCCGTGCGCTCCGTCGACGTCGCTGGGGTCGGCGAAGGTGTTGAGAACGGCGACGGCGATGTCGACGGGGTCGAGGTGCGGCTGCCGGTGGTCGGCGACATCGAGGCCGGCACGCGCACACCGAGCCGGTTGCAGCCGCGGCAGGCCGCGCGTGTGCAAACCGGGGCGCCGATGCCTACGCTCGCCGATGCCGTCCTCCCGCTGAAGTGGACCGACGGCGGCGAGTCCAAGATTCGGGTGTTGCGCAGCGTGAGTTCGGGGTCATATGTGCGACATACCGGCGACGACGTGCAATCGGGCGACGTGGCCGTGCGCGCAGGCGCGATCATCGGCGCGGCGCAGGTGGGTCTTCTCGCGGCCGTCGGCCGTGAACGTGTGCTGGTACATCCGCGCCCACGGCTGTCGGTGATGAGCGTCGGCAGCGAGCTCGTCGACATCTCGCGTGACCCGGGCACCGGTCAGGTGTACGACGTGAATTCCTACGCGTTGGCCGCGGCCGGTCGCGATGCCGGCGCAGAGGTCACCCGGGTCGGAATTGTCAGCAGCGATCCCAAGGAACTGCGCGAGGTCGTCGAGGGACAGCTGAACCGCGCCGAGGTGGTGATCATTGCCGGGGCTGTCGGAGGAACGGCGGCGGAGACCGTGCGTTCGGCGCTGTCGTCATTGGGCGAGATGGACATCAGCCGGGTCGCGATGCATCCCGGCTCGGTGCAGGGCTTCGGCCAGCTCGGCGCCGAAGGCGTGCCGACGTTTCTGCTGCCGACCAATCCGGTGAGCGCGCTGGTGGTGTTCGAGGTGATGGTGCGCCCGCTGATCAGGCTGTCGCTGGGTAAACGCCAGCCGATGCGCCGGATCGTCGAAGCCCGTACGCTGTCGCCGATTTCGTCGGTTGCCGGGCGCACGGGGTATCTGCGCGGGCAGCTGATGCGTGACCAGGAAACCGATGAGTATCTGGTGCAGGTTCTCGGAGCGCCGGGTCCGTCGTCACACCTGCTTGCGACGCTCGCGGAGGCCAATTGCCTCGTGGTGGTGCCCAGCGACGCCGAACAGATTCGCACCGGCGAGATAGTCAGCGTCGCGTTCTTGGCGCAACGCGGCTGATCACGAAAACTGTTGGCAGTGAGCATTTTCCGGAACTATTCTGCTCACCCCGGTTGGCCGGCGACGATGGGGCCGATCAGGGTGGCCGGCGGCATGGTCCGGCTGCGGCCGGTGCGGATGCGCGATGCGCCCGACTGGAGCCGGATCAGGCTCGCCGACCAGAACTTCTTGGAGCCGTGGGAACCCACCGCTGACACGGAATGGACACGGCGACAATCGATGTCGGCCTGGCCCTCGGTGTGCTCGGGCTTACGGGCAGAGGCTCGCAAGGGGCGGATGCTGCCGTTCGTTATCGAAGTCGACGGCCAGTTCAGTGGCCAGCTGACGATCGGCAACGTCACCCATGGCGCGCTGCGAACGGCATGGATCGGCTATTGGGTGTCCAGCGCGGTGACCGGTCGCGGTGTCGCGACGGGAGCGCTCGCGCTCGGCCTGGACCACTGCTTCTCGGCGGTGCGGCTGCATCGGGTGGAGGCCACGGTGCGCCCGGAGAATGCCGCGAGCCGACGGGTCCTGGCCAAGGTCGGTTTCCGTGAGGAGGGCCTGCTGCAGAGGTACCTCGACGTCGACGGCGGGTGGCGCGACCACCTGCTGGTGGCGATCACCATCGAGGAGCTGCAAGGTTCGGTGTCGTCGCGCCTGGTGCGCGAAGGCCAAGCCCACTGGACCTGACGCTTCTGCTTCTGCGGCCCCGTCACCGCGAAATGGAATTCCATGTAGTGAATCGGCCGGATTGGCGACGCTGGCTTCCATCTCGCGGCCCGATCCCGGGCTCGCTGGTGTTGCTAATGTGATTTGTGTTGCGTTTGATGCTTGCCGAACACGAATTACAGGTGTGTAATTAAGGGTGGTCGCGCGGCGAGCCTTCCTCTTTTGCGCTGATCACGTACCTAGCCTGACGGTGAAAGGAGCAGGCGACATGCCCAGCGTCCCGCAATCACTCCTGTGGATCTCCCTCGTGGTGCTCTGGCTGTTCGTCCTTGTTCCGATGCTGATCAGCAAGCGCGAAGCTGTGCGGCGCACCAGCGACGTCGCTCTGGCCACCCGAGTCCTCAACAGCGGGTCAAGCTCGCGCAAACGGAAGAGCGGTCCCGCGGCCGGGCACAACAGCGACCCCAGCTGGCGGCGGAGCCAGGATGACGACGCGTTCGAGGACGAGAAGGCCGTGGTGGTCAAGGCGGCTGTGATCGAGCCGGAGATCCTTGACGTCGAGGTGATCGAAGAGGACTCCGGGGCTCTGCCCGTCGGCGCCAGTGCGGCAGAGGCCGAGGAGTCTCCGGAAGAGGAGACCGAACCGCAGCCGGTCGCGTCCGAGGGTGAACCGGAAGAAACCGAGGAGGACGACGGCACTTCCGCCGAGTACGAAACCGTCGAGGACACTTCGGGTTTGGAGTCCGAGGAGGACGAAGGGGCCGAATCGGACCCGCCCCCTGTCGTGCCACGTCGACGGCTGCAGGAGGCCAAGCGGGCGGCCGAGGTCAGCGCTCGCAAGTACCGCTTCCGCAAGCGGCTGCTGTCGGTGATGGCGCTCGTGCTCGTCGCAACGACGACCGCGGCGCTGACCGTGTGGCCCGACGGGTGGTGGGCGTGCGGCGGCGCGGGCGTGATCACGATTCTGTACCTCGGATACCTGCGGCGGCAGACGCGGATCGAGGAGCGGGTGCGACGGCGCCGGATGCAGCGGATGGCGCGGGCGAGGGTCGGCGTGCAGAACACCGCCGACCGCGCGTACGACGTGCCGTCAAGGCTGCGCAGGCCTGGGGCCGCCGTGTTGGAGATCGACGACGAGGATCCGGTTTTCGAGCACCTCGACTACGCGCCGGGCCCGATGGAGTACCACCTCCCGCGGGCCGCGGGCCAGTAGCTTTGCGATTACAGCCGAAAGGCGTCGGCTGGTAGCCTGCTAGCTGCCAGGGGCTATGGCGCAGTTGGTAGCGCGACTCGTTCGCATCGAGTAGGTCAGGGGTTCGAATCCCCTTAGCTCCACAATAAAATGCCTGTTCAGAGACACTAATCGCCAAGATTCCCGGGCCTACGTAACGCCAACGGTCAGCGTGACTGCGATGGTTAACTCTTGACGCAGCGCACGCTAGCGCGGAAATCAACAAATGGCAACGTACTGATGCCACTCGTTCAATTTGTGTAGCGTCGTGGCTATGGACAGTTCGACGCGGCGAACGAGAGGCGTCCAGCGCGGTCCCCGAAGCCACCAGGTGGTCGAGAAGGTGCGCGCTGCCACCATGGCCGAACTGGCACGAGTGGGGTTCCCGGGACTGACCATCGAGGGAGTCGCCAAAGCCGCCAGCGTCAACCGCACCACCATCTATCGGCGATGGCCGTCCAAGGGCGCACTGCTGTTGGCCGTCATCGAGCCGCTGCTTGAGCGCTTCGACCAGGATCCCGATACCGGTTCACTGGGCGGCGATCTGCTGGCCCTGATGGTCATGATGGGGGAGACCGCCGCCTTGCCCGAGGGGCAGGCGGTCCACCGTGCGGTCGGGTCCACGTCGGACGAACTCAAGGGGCTCGTCGAAGCCGCGAATGACCGTGGGCTCGGCGCATTTCATCGCGCGTTCGATCGCGCACGCGCTCGAGGCGAGGTGGGACCAACCGACGACACCGAAGTGATCGCGCACCTAGCGTTCTTCGGCGTCGTGCTCTGGGGGGAGACCCGAGAGCGCACGGCCACCGAAGAGGAGTGCCGCCGGATACTGCGAGTCGTGCTCGCACCGCTGGCCGGCAGTGCCTCGGAGCTACCTGCGCGCTCCGACAACACACCGCACTAGGCGGCGTCTTCGTCGGCCGTCCAGAGCTGGTCGATGGCGGCTAGGGCCTTGTTGAGGCTTTCGGCGGCAAGCGGTTTGAGATGTGCCATCTTTGGGTTGGCATCTGCCGTCGTGAGTTCCGCGGTGATGAATCGCGGCTGCAGCCCCGCCACCGATAAGGCGTGTGATAGCCAGGTTTGAGCATGATCCCAGCCTTCGCGCGGCGTGCCCGGACCGTAACCGCCGCCGCGGCTGGCCAGCACGATGAAGTGGGTGTCGCCGAGCAGTCCGGTATGGGTCTCGGCGTCGATGGACAGGCCCGTGGCGATGATGTGGTCGACCCAGGCCTTGACCGTGCTGGGCGGACCGAAGTTGTACAGCGGGAGGCCGAGCAGGACCGTGTCGGCCCGTTTGATCTCGTCGATCAATTCGGCGCTGAGCGCGAGCGACGCATCTTGTGCCGCGGTGCGCTGCTCGGCGGCCACCATTCGCGCCAGTCCAGTCGCGGAATCCAAGTGCGGTATGGGGTTGGTGCCGAGATCGCGGTAGGTCACCGTTGCGGCGGGATGGGCGGCGCGCCACCGATCGGCGGCCCGGGCAGTCAGTCGACGACTCACCGAGTCGTCACCTCGGACCGAGGAATCGATGTGAAGCAGGTGGGACATTTCTAATCCTTCATAGATTGTTTGTTGACTGCAACTACCTCGCTTAGAAAGGCTATGGAATCACCTCCCCTGTGCCGCAACGTTTTCCAGGACGGGTGTCTGGTCGGGGCAGTAGTAGCTGATAGCGGTGGCGAAGAACTGCCACGTCTGCACCTGGGTGGTGCCTCTTGGCAAGTTGGCCGCGAGAAAATGGGTAGATGCGAGGGCGTTGGCGTCGACGCCCTTGTGCAGTCGATCGCAGACGATCTTGGCCAGCCACGCGTTGTAGTCGCGCGGGCCGTAGATGCCGTAGGTGTGGAGCTGATTCGCGAAATCGGTATCGTCGTCGGCGTGCGCGGGCGCGGGCAGGGCGATTGCCACAGCGACGATTGCAGCGAGCCGCATTCCTTTCATAACGGCGATTCACCCGTCCCATACGGATGCGCCGTCTGGCGGGTAGTCGGCGCAGTGGTCCGTTTCCTTCGCGGCGACGCCTTTGTTGTTGAAGAAGATCTTCGCCCAGTTGGGCCACGCGGCCGTCATGGGATCGGCGAAATTCGTCACCATTTGTTCGGAATAGGCCCGGCGATCCTGCGGACTCAACGAGTAGAAATAGTGCGTACTGTCTATGGCGGCCTGCTGAACCTCGGGCGCCTTATTGTGCTTGTCGATCATGTACCGCTGGTAGTAGATCGGAGCGAAATCCCTTGCCGCGGCCAGGATCTGCTCGGCGGTGCACGTCGTGATGATCATCCGGTGCGGGATGGGATAATCATCCGTCGCATCGGCCGCGGCCGAACCCACGAAGGCTACCCCGGAGATGCCGAGGGCGATGATTGCAACGCCGCCGCGCAGAACCGTCCTCAGACGATGCCGGCGCAAACCGTTCATAGCGAAGCTCCTTCTGTGGTTGGGTACCTGGGCAGGGGCGCCGTAACCGGGTCACCCGACGGAAGTTTGTGCCTGGCCGGATGCGAACGGACCCGTTGCGGCCACCAGAACCAGCGGCCGAGCAGCGCCGCGATCGACGGCGTCATGAACGACCGCACTACCAGCGTGTCGAAGAGCAGGCCCAGCCCGATGGTGGTGCCCACCTGACCGACCACGCGCAGATCGCTGACCACCATCGACATCATGGTGAAGGCGAACACAAGGCCAGCAGACGTCACCACCGCGCCGGTGCCGGCCATCGAGCGGATGATGCCCGTCTTCAATCCGGCGTGGATTTCCTCCTTGAACCGGGACACCAGCAGCAGGTTGTAGTCCGATCCCACCGCCAACAGGATGATCACCGACATCCCCAGAATCATCCAGTGCAATTCGACGCCGATAATGTACTGCCAGATCAGCACCGATAGCCCAAAGGACGCCCCCAGCGAAAGAAGCACCGTCCCGACAATGACCAACGCGGCAATCACGCTTCGGGTCAGAATCAGCATGATGATGAAAATCAAACACAGCGAAGCGATTCCGGCGATCAGCAGGTCGTAGTTCGAGCCCTCTTTCATGTCCTTATAGGTTGCCGCGGTGCCGCCCAGAAAAATCTTGGAGCCCTCCAACGGGGTCCCCTTGATCGCTTCAAACGCCGCGTTCTTGATCGCGTTGATGTGAGAGATGCCTTCGGCCGAGGCCGGGTCTCCTTCGTGGGAGATGATGAACCGAACAGCCTTGCCACCGGGTGAGACGAACATTTTCAGGCCGCGCTTGAAATCGGGGTTGTCGAACACCTCCGGCGGCAGATAGAACGAATCGTCGTTTTTGGAAGCGTCGAAAGCCTGACCCATCGCGGTCGCGTTCTTCTGCGCGGCCGCCATCTGATCCTGCAGGCCGCCCATGGTGCTGTGCATCGTCAGCATGGTCGTTCGCATGGTCTGCATGGTGGCGATAATCGGCGGCAGCAGCGCGAGCATTTGGGGCATGAGCGCATCCATGTGGTCCATGTCCGGCATCAGGTTCTGGATGTCGTCACTCATCGTGTCGACGCCGTCGAGAGCGTCGAACACCGATCGCAGCGCCCAGCAGATGGGGATGTCGAAGCAGTGCGGTTCCCAGTAAAAGTAATTGCGCAGCGGCCGAAAGAAATCGTCGAAATCAGAAATGTGGTCTCGCAGTTCACTGATATCGACGACCATGCCGTGCATCCTGCCGACCATGTCATGCAAGGTGGCGCTCATATCCCGCATGATGCTTACCATCTGCCCCATGCTGTCGATCATGCTTTGCATTTGGTCGGCCATGCCCAGCATGTCCTTCATGCTTGCTTGCATGTAGTCCTGGTTCAGTGTCTGGGTGGTGTTCTGCATGCTGATCTGGAACGGGATCGACGTGTGCTCTATCGGCGTACCCAGCGGCCGGGTAATGGTCTGCACCCGGGCGATTCCGGGGATGTGGAAAACACTTTTGGCGATTCTGTCGACGACGAGCATGTCGGCCGGATTGCGCACATCGTGGTCGGTTTCGACGAGAAGCACTTCGGGATTCATCCGGGCCTGCGAGAAATGACGGTCGGCCGCCGCGTATCCCTCATTGGCCGGGATATCGGCGGGCAGGTAATTGCGATCGTTGTAGCCGGGCTTGTAGCCCGGCAGCGCGAGCAGTCCGACCAGGGCCAGTGCCATCGCCGCGGCGAGAATGGGGCCCGGCCAGCGCACGACCGCCGTCCCCACCCGGCGCCATCCCCGGGTCTTCAGCTTCCGCTTGGGCTCGAGCAGACCGAAACGGCTGCCCACGGCGATCACGGCGGGCGCCATGGTCAGTGCGGCCACGACCGCAACAAGCATTCCGATCGCCAACGGGACACCCAGCGTCTGGAAATACGGCAACCGGGTGAAGCTGAGGCAATACGTCGCACCGGCAATGGTCAGACCCGACCCGAGGATGACGTGGGCGGTGCCGTGATACATGGTGTAGAAGGCGGTTTCGCGATCCTCACCGGCCTGACGCGCCTCGTGGTAGCGGCCGACGAGAAATATCGCGTAGTCCGTTCCGGCGGCGATGGCCAGGGTCGTGAGCAGATTGACCGCGAAAGTCGAAAGTCCGATCACGTCGTGATATCCGAGAAACGCGACGATTCCCCGGGCTGCCGCCAACTCGATGAACACCATCATCAGGACGAGGATGACCGTGACGATGGAGCGGTAGACGAGCAGCAACATCACAAAGATCACGCCGATGGTGATCATCGTGATCAGCCGGATACTCGTATCACCCGCGTGCTGCTGATCGGCTGTGAGCGGGGCGGCCCCGGTGACATAGGTCTTGAGCCCCGGCGGCGGCGCAGTATTGGCCACGATGTTGCGGACCGCTTGGACGGACTCGTTCGCCAGGCTTTCGCCCTGGTTTCCCGCGAGATACAGCTGAACGTAGGCGGCTTTGTTGTCGGCGCTTTGTGATCCCGCCGCCGTCAGCGGGTCCCCCCAGAAGTCCTGGATGTGCTCCACATGCTTCTTATCCGCTGAGAGCTTTTGAATCAGACCGTCGTAGTAGTGGTGGGCAGCTTCGCCGAGTGGCTGATCGCCTTCCAGGACGATCATCGCCGAGCTGTTGGAGTCGAACTCCTGGAAATCTTGACCGACCCGCTTCGTCGCCTGCACCGACGGCGCATCGTTGGGGGCCAATGACACCGCGTGTGATTGACCGACCACTTCCAGCTGGGGCACGACGACGTTCACGATGACGGTGACGGCCAACCAGCCGAGCAGGATCGGCACCGAGAACAAGCGAATCATCCGAGGGATGATCGGGTGCGCGCCGACATGTGTGTTGGTCATGCGGACTTCACCAGGCAGAAGGTCTCCGCGTTCACGCCATCGGAGGACTTCTCATCCTTGACTTTCCCGTCCACGATGATGCGGCAGCCGATGGTGTCACCGTCGCCTTGGGCAACGATATTGGCGTTGGACGCGGTGGCGGTGGTCGTCAACGTGATCGACCACGGCAGGGCGGTGTCCTTCACTTCCTGCGGCTGTGCATTGAGGTCGAGGTAGTTGATGGTCGCCACGGCGCCCTCTGGCCCGAAGATCTCATAAGTCACACGTTTGGGGTTGAACGGCTGGGCGTCGTTCGCGAGGCCGGCGCCCGTTCTGGTGACTTCGTTGTTCGAGCCGAACACTCCACGCACCCGGTAGACGGTCAACCCCGCGATGGCGACCACCACCACAATCAACAGCGGTATCCACCCTCGCTTGAGAACCTTCATCTTGGAATCCCCGTCGCCCGTTGGTCTTTCAGATAGCCGGTGATCTCCGCGTGGCGAACGCCGACGCCGCACCAGCCCAATCCGTCACCTGCCCTGTCAACTTCCTGTGTCCCTTCGCTGGCCGACTCTCAACGTGAAGCTAGCGCAGAAATGTCCAAATGGCAACATAATGTTGCCATTAGTGCAATTGTGGCGCTGGTGCAGCCGAAGACGCTGAGGCGCATGGTGTATCCGTTCGCTGGTTCAAAGGAGTGCGGGCCGAAGCGGCCCAGGCCACGAGGACCGCCAATGCGAGCAACACGACGGTGGCAGCGATGGCGCCGGGCTCCTCGCGGCGTGCGTGCAGCCAAGCGGCCAGGACCATGACCAACGCGATGCCGCACGCCGCGAGCGAGGTAAGCCATACGGCGATGCCACCCTCGGTGCGCAAAGGACTAATGGCAACAGCATGTTGCCATTAGTGGTAGTGTGGAGGCTTATGGATAGTTCGATGCGCCAAACCAGGAGCGTGCAAATGACGCTTGACCTAACGCCGGATCAGCTGTTGTCGACCACGCGCACGGTGCGCAAACGCCTCGATTTGTCGCGTCCTGTCGAGCGGGAACTGTTGGAGGAGTGCTTCGACCTCGCCTTCCAAGCGCCGACCGGTGGCAACCAGCAGGGCTGGCACTTTGTCGTCGTCACCGACGCCGACCAAAAGGAGGCTCTTGCCGAGCTGTACCGGAAATCTAAACACGAGACCGAGCCGCCATCGGCCCCTCCCGGACAGCAGGCTGTGATGAACTCCGCCGCCTA
>NZ_JAVHWM010000100.1:0-4143 GCF_032159765.1 Mycobacterium sp.
CAGGTCTACCCGCTGTTCGGCGCCGAAGAACTCGACTGGAATGAAATCGCAGCGAAAGTCCAAGCCACCCTGGGTATCCCGGTGCGCTACGAGCCGATCGATATTCCCACGTTCGCTGCCGACCTGACCGCAGGCGGCGCCTCGGCGCATTTCGTGCAGCACATCAGCAGCGTGGCGCAGGACTACCGCGACGGCATCTTCGCCGGGGAGAACAACCTCGTCGAGGTGATCGGCGGAGTCAAGCCCATCACCGTAGAGGACTACGTCACGGCCACCCGCTCCTCGTTCGACACTAGTGGGCGCCCTCGTCGCTGAGTGTCTGCACACGACGCGCCGTCGAATTCCGTACAAACGCGGTCGCTCGGCCTAGCGATAGTCGATGGCGACCTTGACCGCGCCAGACTCCCCCTGATTGGCGATCGCAAGGAACGCGTCGCGCCACTGCTCGAGTCCGAAGGTGTGGGTCAGCATCGGGCGCAGATTCACTCTGCCGTCGGCGGCAAGTTCGAGGTAGTGCCGGGTGATCACCCAATCGTCGTGCAGCGGTTGGGGATCCGGTACGTTCCGCAGCCCTACGGGCGAGTGGGCCAGGTTGCGGGTGAGCGTGTTGGCGTCGTCGAGCACCTCGAACGGCTCAGGCGGCACGCCGAATACCAGCGCCCTCATGGCTTGGCCATGCCTGCCGCTCCGGCGATGTAGGTGTCGATGTCGGCGTTCTTCATGTCGACGACCGCCTTCATGTCGGGCACGTAATGCTCGAACCCGTCATTGCCCATGGCCTCGAGGATGCCCTGTGCGACGTCGTCCGGACTGAACTTGGGGCCGTCGTAGATCGGATCGTCGTTGCCTGGCTGGTCCCAGATTTCGGTGTCGACGGGCCCCGGCTCAATCAGCTTCACCGTTATCCCGGTTCCGTGCAGGTCGACGGCCCTCGATTCACTCCACCCGCACAGCGCGAACTTACTTGCGCAGTAGGCGGATTCGTGGATGATCCCCAGCCTGCCGCCAACACTGGACACGTTGACGATCATCCCGTCACCCCGCGCGAGCATCTTCGGCAGGATGGCAACGGTCAGCCGCATCGGGGCGAAAAAGTTCACCCGCATGACCGCTTCCACCTCGGACGGCTCCAGAGCCGTCACCATCCGGCGCTTCGGTACTGCCGCGTTGTTGACGAGCACATCGATCCCGCCGAGTCCGTCCCACGCCTGTTGTGCCAGCGGGCCGACGGATGCGCTGTCGGCTAGGTCGGCCACCCACATCTTCGAGTCGGCCGAATGTTCCTGGCAATCCGCCAGCACCTCGGCGAGCCGGTCGCGCCGACGGGCGATCAGGCCGACAATCGCGCCGTCCCTGGCCATCGCCCTGGCCAGCGCCGCGCCAACGCCCGAGGAGGCGCCGGTGATGAGCACCCGTTTGGCCGCCGAGAATGCCACGGCTCAAGGCTGGCCGCGAACGTCGACTTATGGCGCGGAATTGAGCGAATTCGAGCAACAAGCCGACGCTCGCCCACCTCACAGCAAGTACTCAACATCTGTAGAGACTGTTCAGACCTCGGCACATCCAACACGTTTGCTGGATAGGCTAACCCGACTCGGGAGGGGACAGCATGACAAGTCGGCTTCGGAATGTGGTCATAGGCGCGGCCGTGCTGATCGCCGGTGTAGTCGGACTGTTTCTTCCGGTGTCGGTATTCGACGGCAACAGCTCCACCGTCGCGTGTGGGAATGCGGTGACAGCCGACCAGTCCGGACCCCGGGCGGCGAACGAAGCGCCGGTGGCCAGCGCGCCGATCCTCAATCAGGCTGTCCCACACCCCGACTTCGTCGCCCTATGCGCAGACGCGATATCGGGACGGCGTCATTGGGCCATCCCGTTGACGATCGTCGGAGCGGCCGGTGTCCTTGTCGGAGCATTCGTCCGCGGTGGCGGCAGGGCGGCTCAGAAGCGGTAGTCGCCGAGCCAGAGCGCGCTCGCGCCGGTCGACGATCGCTCGGCCTGGCTGAGCGCCCCGAGCACCGAGCGGCCGAGCAGCGCGCCCACCGCATCGGACAGCGACGCCGCCGCGGGCTGCGACGACGGCTTGGGCCGCAGGAAGTCAAACATCGACGAGCCCGGGAAGCTCACCAGCCGCACGTCGGCGTCGGGCTCCAGCCCTGCCAGCACCTTGGCGCGCTTGATCGCGGTGCGCAAGCCCCCGAGCTCGTCCACCAGGCCGTGCTCCAGGGCGTCGACACCGGTCCACACCCGGCCGCGGGCGATCGCGTCGACGGCCTCAACGGTCATCTTCCTGCCCTGCGCGACTCGTTCGACGAAGTCGGTGTACAACAGGTCGGCCTCCGCCTCGACGTGTGCGCGTTGCTCGTCGGTGAAGGGCTGGTTGATCGACCACGCGTCGGCGTTGGGGTTGGTTCGCACCGAGTCAAACCCGACGCCGAGGCGGTCCTTGAGCTCGCGGGCCACCAGCTTGCCGGCCATCACACCGATCGAGCCGGTGATCGTCCCCGCGTTGGCGACGATCGCGTCGGCCGACATCGACACGTAATAGCCGCCGGACGCCGCGACCGAACCCATCGATGCGACCACCGGTTTACCGCCGTCACGAACCCGATTCACTTCGCGCCAAATGGTTTCCGAGCCGATCACCGAACCGCCTGGGCTGTCGACCCGCAGCACGACCGCCGACACCGCGTCATCCGCGGCGGCCTCACGCAGCGCAGCGGCGATGGTGTCGCCGCCTGCGCTGGAGTTGCCAAGGGGCAGCACCTGCGGACCGCCGCGGCCGCTGACAATCGGGCCGTGCAGGGTGACGACGGCAATGGTCGGCTTTGTCTTGCGGCCAGGGATCGGCGGCATCGACGGCGTAGGCCGCGAGGCGGTGGCGCGGGCATACCGCGACAGATACAGCCGCGGGGGCGCGTCGTCGGAGTCGGCATCGGGTGGGCGAAGCTGGGCGGGAGTGTCAGAGCCGCCTTCCGGCGAAATGCCAGGTGCCCCAACGAGTTCAGCCATGCGGGCATATGCCTCGTCGCGGAAGCCGATGCGATCGATCAAGCGTCCGGTAACCGCGTCGTCGCGCAGCAGCGGCGCCTTGTCAGCGAGCGCGTCAACCTCGGCGGGCTCCAGATGGCGTGACTCGGCGACCGCCTTCCACACCTGGGTGTGCAGGCTTTCGATCAGCTGGCTGTCGGCCTCGCGGTGGGCGTCGGTGTAGCGGTCCTGCGTGAAACGGTTTACCGCGGACTTGTATTCGCCGCGCGCGATGTACTGCGCTTCGATACCCGCCTTTTTGAGCGCATCGCGCAGGAAAAGCGCATTGGTGGCGAAACCGACAAGCCCGACGGTGCCCGACGACTGCATCCACACCTCGCGGAACGCCGATGCCAGGTAGTACGACAGTGTGCCGGGATACGTCTCGGCCCATGCGAGCGACGGCTTGACGTCGCTGAAGGCCCCGATGGCCTCGCGCAGCTCCTGCACCGGGCCCGCCGAGGCGGCCGGAATCTGAACCCGAGCGATAAGCCCGGCCACCCGCGAGTCCTCGGCCGCACGGTGGATGGCTGCGATCGCTTCGCGCAACAGCAGTGGCTTACCACCGCTGGCGATCATCGCGAATGGATCGAAGCCGCTTGTTTCCTGTGGCAGCGCCTGTAGGTCCAGTTCGAGCACACAGCCGTCGGGAACTCCGTGGTGTCGGGCGGTGTCCACCCGCCGGGCCAGGGTGCGCAGGTCATCGGCGCCGGGGATGCCGGACAGGAAACTAAACATGATCAGAGCGTACCGACGCGGCGGTTTCAGCCCTGCGGCGTCTGGATGAAGACGTCGACGCGCGCGATGCGGCCGTCGCCGGCGAGCTCGAACACGAGCACCTCCGGGGTTCGCATGGGCTTCCCGTCGAGCTCCACGGTTTCGCTGAGCTCCGCGTACACGCGCGCGTCACCGACGTAGGTCACTCTTTCGACCTTCATCGCATAACCCGGCAGCTTCGGCATCAGGTCGGCGATGAACACCAGGTAGTCGCCACGACCCGCAGAGCGGTCGCCGTAGGGCCCGACACGGACAATGTCGTCCGCAATGCACTCGTCGACGACGCGCCAGTCGTGCGTCGCGATGGCATCGACGTAGCTCTCGACGATGTCGACC
>NZ_JAVHWM010000040.1:0-33051 GCF_032159765.1 Mycobacterium sp.
GCGCTCGGCTGCGCGTGAGGAGGACCAACTGAGCCGTGAGGATCGCCAGCCCCGATGGGGCGATGCTCGTCAGCTCCCACACGCCGTGCGCACGGTCGCGCAGACCGGTCCACCGGTATCGCCACATAGTGCGCACGGCCATAGGCGCCAGCACTAGCCACGCCAGCCATGCAAGCACCGCGAAAGTCCAGATCTCGGCATGGTGCGCTTCAAGTCGCGCTCCGAGCACGGCACAGGCGGCGACGAACGTGAACAACCTGACAAGTACGTCTGGATTCTGCATGTCGAACGGAAACCGCTTCAGCACAACGGTTCTCACCGCAATGATGAGCGATATGACCACGAAGGCGAGCGTGCCCACCACCGCGAGCGAAACGCTCAGCCAGCGGACGTGATGGTCTTCAGCGGCCACCGACACGATGCCTGTGGCCATCACCGCCGCGAACGCGTCCGGGGCCGGTTGGATGTCGAGGAGCCGGACAACCACGCGTTACAGGATTGCGCCCGGGGAATACTTCGCGGCCTCGGGGTAGCGGCTGGCCAACTCGTCGACCTTGGCCACCACCGCGTCGACCTGATCTGCGGCCGCGCCGATGAACACGCCGCGGTCTGCCAATGCGTCGTCGAGCTGCGCGCGCCCCAGCGGCAGACGCGGGTCGCCCGCAAGCCGATCCAGAAGGTCGGGTTCGGCTCCACGTTCTCGCATCGCCAACGCCACAGCGACGGCGTGTTCCTTGATTACCTCGTGGGCGGACTCGCGACCCATGCCAGCCCGCACCGCGGCGATGAGGATCCGGGTGGTGGCAAGGAAGGGGAGATAGCGGTTGAGCTCGCGTTCGATCACCGCGGGGTAGGCGCCAAATTCCTCGAGCACCGTCAAGAAGGTTTCGATCTGCCCGTCGATCGCGAAGAACGCATCGGGCAGCGCCACTCGCCGCACCACCGAGCAGAACACGTCCCCCTCGTTCCATTGCGCGCCCGCCAGCTCGGCAGCCATCGACGCGTACCCGCGAAGCACGACCTGCAGCCCGTTGACCCGTTCGCAGCTGCGGGTGTTCATCTTGTGCGGCATCGCCGACGAGCCGACCTGGCCGGATGCGAAACCTTCGGTGACCAGCTCGTGGCCGGCCATCAGCCGGATCGTGTGGGCCAGCGACGACGGGCCCGCCCCGAGCTGGACCAGCGCGGAGGTGACGTCGTGGTCAAGCGAGCGCGGGTAGATCTGGCCGACGCTGGTCAGTGCGGCCTCGAAGCCGAGGAACGCGGCGACCCTGCGCTCGAGTTCGGCGAGCTTGAGGCCGTCGCCGCCGAACAGATCCAGCATGTCCTGGCCCGTGCCCATCGGCCCCTTGATCCCACGGAGCGGGTAGCGGGCGATGAGCTCGCGCACCCTCGTGAGTGCCACGAGCATCTCCTCGGCGGCCGACGCGAACCGTTTGCCGAGGGTGGTCGCCTGCGCGGCGACATTGTGGCTGCGCCCAGCCATCACCAGGTCGCGGTACTGCGCTGCGCGCTCGGCCAGCCGCGCGACCACAGCCACCCCGTGGGCGTGCACAAGCTCAAGTGAGCGGCGGATCTGCAGTTGCTCGACGTTCTCGGTGAGATCCCGGCTCGTCATCCCCTTGTGCACATCTTCGTGGCCGGCCAGCGCGTTGAACTCCTCGATGCGCGCCTTCACGTCATGCCGCAGCACCCTCTCGCGCGCGGCGATCGATGCCAAATCGACGGTCCCCAAGGCATTTTCGTAGTCCGCGAGAGCGGAAGCCGTCACCGCCCCGATGTCGGCCCCGAGCTCGATCTGGGCGCGCAGCACCGCGAGCCACAGCCGTCGTTCGGCGACGATCTTGGCCTCCGGTGACCAGATGGCCACCATCTCATCGCTGGCGTAGCGCGCGGCCAACACGTTCGGGATCGTCACAAACACACAGCTTACGGGCGCGCTGCCGCAAGATTGAGGACGTGTACTTCGTCGGTGTCGACCTGGCGTGGGGAGGGAGGAATCCGTCTGGCATCGCCGTGGTCGACGGCGCAGGCAGCCTGGTTCGCGTTGGCGCGGCACTCGCAGACGACGACATCGACGCGGCCGTCCGTCCGTATGTGCGCGATGGGTGTGTAGTTGGAATCGACGCGCCGCTGATCGTGATCAACGCAACCGGGCGCCGTCACGCCGAGCGCGAGTTGTCCGCCGACTTCGGCCCCTTCGACGCCGGCGCGTATCCAGCGAATACCGGGCTCGCTGCGTTCGCCCAGGGTTCGCGGGCGGCACGGTTGGCAGAGCGCATGGGCTTGGACATGAACCATCCCTCGACGGGTCGGCGGCGGGCGATCGAGGTGTATCCGCATTCGGCGAGCGTTGCGCTGTTCGGCCTCGACAGAATCGTCAAGTACAAGAGAGGCGGTGTCGGAGAACGACGCCCGGAGCTCCTGCGATTGATGACGCTTATCGAGGGATTGGCAAGCGCGACCCCTGCCCTCCGTGTCGCCGGGGTGCCCGCATGGGACGACCTTCGGAATGCAGTCGCCGCCGCAACTCGTCCAGTTGAGCTGCGACGGGCCGAAGATCCCGTCGACGCCGTCTTATGCGCTTATGTCGCAATGTATTTCGATAGTCGACCCAGTGACTGCACCGTCTATGGCGAGTCTGCGACAGGCTACATCGTCACTCCCACACTCCCGCCAGGCCTCACACCCAGGCGGCGCAGCCGCACGAGCTGAGGCCGGAGTGCGCCGAGAGAAGAGTTGATACACGCTTTTTCGCGAATCGCGTGCATTAACTCCACTCTCGCAGGTGTTGAGCCGCGCGCTGCAACTCGACTAATGCAGCGGCGCAAGCACATCCACGACGTCGATCAGGGCCGCCTTCGCTCTTGCGGCGACATCACCTCCGTCGTCGACGAGGGCCGCCACGACAGCGCCGTCGAACGCGAACATCAACGCGGCCCGCCGGTCGAGCGGCACCATCCGCCCCGACCGCGACAGCGCTTCCACGACGGCCGCGGTCCGTTCCTCGCGCAGCCGCCGCTGGACATCGCGCAGCCAGGGCTGGCGCACGCACGCGATGTACCGCTCGTAGCGCGAGATCAATTGCTCGCTGAGCTGAGGACCAGGGGAGTCGCCGAGCAGCAGCTCGACGAGCACCTCCGCAGTCGATTCGACTCCGCGACGACGCCGCGACAGGCGATCCAGCCGCGCCCGTAACTGAGCTGCTTCTTGCGTCCCGGTGTACTCGACGGCGTTGATCACAAGATCGTCGAGCGACGAGAAGTAATAGGTGGTCGACGCCAGCGGCAATCCGGCGCGTCGTGCCACCGCACGGTGCCGCACCGCGTCGAAACCGCCCTCGCGCAACAGTTCGGCGGCCGCGCTCACGAGGGCGCTCCGCCTGCGCTCGCCCTTTGGCGTGACCGCGGCTGTCACGGCTACTGATGCTGCCAGTCGCGTGTCCCTTGTACTGGTCTTTCGCACATTAAATTGACGCGGGAAGTCAGCATCTGGCGCCGATGGCATGATGGCCCGCATGCCACAGCTCAGCCGCCGCGCGCTGTTGCGTCTCGGCGTCGGCACCGCGGCCGGTGCTGCAGGCGCCTACGCCTTCGGCGCAATGCTCGACTCGCCGCTGTCTCCGGCGCACGTGACGATGACGAGCGCGGGTGCACCGTTGGCGCCGCCCCCTCTGGGACCGCCGACACCGCTGCAGCCAGCTCCTGCTTCTGCCGCGCCGACGATGGTCACCGGCTCGTTCGTCTCCGCGGCCCGCGGCGGGATATCCACCAACTGGGCGATCGCGCGCCCGCCCGGGCAGACCAAGCCGCTGCGCCCAATGATCGCGCTGCACGGCAAGGGCGGAGACGCGGCGAGCGTGATGGCAGGCGGGGTCGAGCAGGGTCTGGCCCAAATGGCCGATGCCGGCCTACCGCCGTTCGCAGTCGTCAGCGTCGACGGCGGCGGCGCGTACTGGCACAAGCGCGCGTCCGGTGACGATGCCGGCTCGATGGTGCTCACCGAGCTGATACCCCTGATGGGCGATCAAGGTCTGGACACCTCCCGTGTGGGGTTTCTGGGTTGGTCGATGGGCGGGTACGGCGCACTTCTACTCGGCGCCCGGCTCGGCCCCGGCCGTACCGCGGCGATCTGCGCGGTCAGTCCCGCGCTGTGGATGTCGTACGGCGCGACGGCGCCCGGGGCGTTCGACAGCACCGACGAGTGGGCGGCCAACACGGTGTTCGGGCTCCCGGCTCTGGCGTCCATTCCGATTCGGGTCGACTGCGGCAACAGTGACCCCTTCTACGACGCGACGAAGAAGTTCGTCGCGCAATTGCCCTCGCCGCCTGCAGGCGGTTTCTCGCCCGGTGGTCACGACGGCGGGTTCTGGAGTGCGCAGCTTCCGGCGGAGCTGGACTGGATGGCCCCGCTGCTCGTCGCCTAGACCGTGATCCGGCCCTCTGCGGCCGCGAGCCCGATGTCAGTGCGAAAGTGGCCGCCGGGCAACCGGATTGACCCGATGATCTCGTACGCGGCGGCTCGCGCGGCGGTCAGGTCGGCGCCGGTGCCCACCACCGAGAGCACACGCCCGCCCGTCGACACGAGCGCACCGTCCTCACGGCGGCCGGTCGCCGCGTGCAGCACTCCGCCGACGTCGGCGCCGCCGACCACGTCCCCTACCCGCGGGCGCCCGGGATAGTTCTCGGCAGCCAGAACCACTGTGACCGCTGCGCCGGGGCGCCAGCGCAGCGCGTGATGCTCGGCGAGGGAGCCCTTCGCGGCCGCCGCGAGCAACTGCCCGAACGGGCTGTCCAGCAGCGCGAGTACGGCCTGGGTCTCCGGATCGCCGAAGCGGCAGTTGAACTCGACCACCGCGGGCCCGGCCGACGTGATGGCCAACCCCGCGTAGAGGACACCGCTGAACGGGCAGCCGCGGCGGACCAGCTCCTGCGCCACCGGTGTGATGACGCCAGAGACGATCTCTTGCGTGAGCGCGTCGGGCAGCCACGGCAGCGGGGTATACGCGCCCATGCCCCCGGTGTTCGGCCCAGTGTCGTTGTCACCCACGCGCTTGAAGTCCTGCGCGGGCAACAGCGGCACCACGGTCTCGCCGTCGACGATGCACAGCAGCGACACCTCGGGACCGTCCAGGAAGGACTCGAGCAACACCGGATGACCGGCGTCGAGCAGTCCCGCCGCGTGCGCGCGGGCCACCGCGCGGTCCTCGGTCACCACCACGCCCTTGCCCGCCGCGAGGCCGTCGTCCTTGACCACCCATGCCTTATCGGCGGTGTGCTCGGGACCGAACCGGTCCAGGGCAGCGTCGAGATGCGCCGGGTTGTCCACGATTTCGCCGCGCGCCGTCCGCACGCCGACACCTGACATCACGTCTTTGGCGAACGCCTTCGAGCCCTCGATCCTGGCGGCGGCCGCCGACGGCCCAAAGCAGGCGATCCCGGCCGCGCGCACCGCGTCGGCGACACCGAGCACCAACGGCACCTCGGGCCCGATGACCACGAGGTCGGCGGACGTGCTGGCGGCGAGCGCGGCGACGGCCTCGCCGGAGGTGATGTCCACGGGGTGCTGTTCGGCTACCGACGCCGTGCCGGCGTTGCCAGGTGCGACGATCAGGCCGTCTACCTCGGGATCTCGCCGCAGGGTCTCGAGCAACGCATGTTCACGGGCACCGGAGCCGATCACCAGGACGCGCACAAATCGTTTCTACCGCGAACAGACACAGAATCGCACGAATCGACGCCTGGTAATGCGATTCTGCGCTGCTCGCGCGAGGGTAGCGGCTTTCTGCGGGCATACACTCGATGATTCAGTGTATGGTCTTTGGGGAACGCATACGAGGAGGTTTGCGATGACGGCAGCCCGCACCGTCTGTCCCTTCGGCCAGGATTTCGACTTCACCGACCCTGACGTACTGGTGAAGGGGATGCCGGTCGCCGAGTTCGCGGAACTGCGCAAGACGGCGCCCGTCTGGTGGAATCAACAACCGCCGGGCGCCACGGTGTTCGACGACGGCGGCTACTGGGTGATCAGCAGGCACGAGGACATCAGGGCCATCTCCAGGGACAACGAGAAGTGGTCCACGAACGCGAAGGGCGTGGTGATGCGGTTGCCCGACGCGACAACAGCCGAACAGCTGGACGTCACCAAAGCGCTACTGATCAACCATGACGCACCGGAACACACGCGGTTGCGCAAGCTCATCTCGAGACTGTTCACGCCACGCGCGGTCGCCACACTCGAGGCGAAGCTCGCGGAGTCGGCCCACGAGATCGTCCGATCGGCCGCCGAAAAGGACACCGGTAACTTCGTCGACGACATCGCCATGCGGCTCCCTCTGCAGGCAATCGCCGACCTCATCGGCGTTCCAGAAGCCGACCGTGACCGGCTCTATCACTGGACCAACGCGATCATGAACACCGACGACCCAGACTTCGACGACGATCCCATGGCCGCCCACGTCGAGCTGATGGGTTACGCCCACGCGATGGCCGAGGATCGCAGGCGTTGCCCGGCAGACGACATCGTCACCCGGCTGATCGAGGCCGACGTCGACGGCGACGCGCTCGGCGACGTCGAGTTCGCGTTCTTCGTGATCCTGCTTGCCGTCGCAGGCAACGAGACCACGCGCAACGCGATGACGCACGGGATGAACGCGTTCTTCGACAACCCCGGCCAGTGGGAAGTGTTCAAACGCGAACGTCCTGACACCGCCGTCGACGAAATCATCCGGTGGGCCACACCGGTGCACTGCTTCCAGCGAACGGCACTGGACGACAACGAGATCGGCGGGGTCACCGTCGCCAAGGGGCAGCGCGCAGGCCTGTTCTACAGTTCGGCGAACTTCGACGAAGGCGTCTTTGACCGCCCGTTCGAGTTCAACATTCTTCGAGATCCAAACCCGCACTTGGCCTTTGGCGGCAACGGCGCGCACTTCTGCATCGGCGCCAACCTCGCCCGGATGGAGATCAGGCTCATCTTCAACGAGATCGCCGATCTGATCCCCGACATCGCCAAACTCTCAGAGCCCACCCGATTGCGGTCCGGATGGATCAACGGCGTCAAGGACTTGCAGGTCTCCTACGGCAGCTAGCGGTAGTAGATGTCGAGCTCCTGCACGAGACCATCTTCGTTGAGGGTGAAGATATCTGCCGTGTGAACGACGGTGTCTTCGCTGAGCGGGCTGGTTCCTTCCAGCTGGGCGACCTCGATGTTGCCCTGTTCGATGCTGCGCACGATGGTCATCCGCACTTGTCCCTCGAAGATCACATCGGTGTGGAAATCCGCGATCTCGGTGTGCCCGGTGTCAGTGCCCACGGGGTGCGTCAACGTGGCGTCCTCGGCGAAAAGCGCCAACAACGCATCACCATCGGCACTGTTGACGGCATCGACGTACCGTTGCGCCACACTCATGTGTCCTCCAGTCCCGAATCCGGCAACGCCCCAATATTATCGCTGTGTGTATCCGCCAACGGCGAGCGCCGTCTGATGCGGACCCATGGCTGGAGCGGTTCGGCGCCGGCTTCGGACGAAGAAGCCGTTTCGCGCATCCTCGCCGCGGCCAGTCGCGCGATGGACGAGCACGGCGCCGACATCAGCATCGCCGATGTCGCCAGGACGCTCGGTGTGACGCGGCAGACGGTCTACCGCTACTTCCCGAGCACCGATGCATTGTGGCAAGCCGCCGCAGTCGACGCGGCCAACAGCTATCTCGACCGGCTGGCCGCCCATCTCGCGGGTGTCACGGATCCGGCGGAGGCCGCGGTGGAGGGAATCGCCATGACGCTGGAATGGCTGCCCAGCGACAAGCACGTACAGCTCCTGCTTGGGCCGCACCGCGCCGGCGCTTTCACAGCGGACGTCACCTCCGACGTCGCGCTGCGGTTCGCGCGGACCATGCTCAGCCGCTTCGACGTGGACTGGGCGGACATCGGATACAGCGACGACGACCTCGACGAGCTCGCCGAGCACCTCCTGCGAATCATCCAGTCCTTTGTGATCGACCCGGGCCGGCCGCCTCGGCCGAAAGCGAAACTCCGGCGTTATCTGCGGCGATGGGTCGCTCCGGCGCTGGCCGCGGTACCGGTGGGTAAGTAACCCTGCTCGCGTTGGCCGAACCGGCCCGCGGTGTGCGCCGATGGCGGTATATAGGGATCGCAGGCACGCAAGAAGGGGGTTCGGCATGAAGCGACTGAGCGGGTGGGACGCAATGCTGCTCTACAGCGAGACCCCCAACGTGCACATGCACACGATCAAGGCCGGAATCATCGACGTCAGCGGATTCGACGGCAAACCCACGATCGAGGCCTTCCGCGAAATCCTGCACCACCGCCTGCACAAGCTCGATCCGATGCGCTTCCAGTTGGTCGACATTCCGTTCAAGTTTCACCACCCGATGTGGCGGGAGCACGTCAACGTCGATCTCGACTACCACGTCCGTCCGCTTACGCTTCGGGCCCCTGGCGGTCGCCGGGAGTTCGACGAAGCCGTCGGTGAGATAGCCAGCACGCCGCTGGACCGAAGCAAGCCGCTGTGGGTGATGTATTTCGTCGACGGTTTGGCGGACGGAAACGTCGCAGTGATCAACAAGGTGCACCACGCGCTCGCCGACGGTGTGGCGTCGGGAAATCTCATCGCCCGCGCCATGGACTTAGAAGACAGGCCCGACGACCAGGACTCGTACGAAACCGATCCGGATCCTTCGCGATCCGAGCTGATGGGCGCCGCGATGCGGGACCACTTCCGGCAGATCGGGCGGATACCCGCAACGATCCGGTACACCGCTCAAGGGATCGGCAGGTTCCGCCGCACCGACCGCAAGATGTCAACGATGACCCGGCCGTTCGACGCGCCGCCGACATTCTTGAACCACACCCTGACGCCGGAACGTCGGTTCGCCACTGCCACGCTCGCGCTCGACGACATCAAGCAAGTCCGAAAGCAACTCGACGTCACGATCAACGACGTGGTGCTGACGATCGCCACAGGCGCGGTGCGCAAACTTCTGTTGAAACACGACGGACACGCCGATGAACCGTTGATCGTGCAGGTGCCGATCAGCATCGACCAGGATCCGAATCGCATCTGGGGCAACAAGTTCACGACGATCGCGGTGGCTGTACCCGCCCACATCGCAGACCCCGTAGAGCGCGCGCGCAAGATTCACGCCGCCGCGGTGGACGCGAAAGAACTCCACCAGCTTCTCGGTCCTGAGTTGTTCGGGCGTTGGTCGGCTTACTTCCCGCCCGGACCTATATCCGCGATGTCCCAGCGGATGGCGCTGAGTGAAAAGCAAACGAAGATGCTCAATTTCGCCGTGTCGAATGTCGCAGGTCCGCGTGAACGCGGCACGGTGGCGGGCGCCGTCGTCCGAGAGATCTACTCTGTCGGTCCGCTGATCCTCGGTAGCGGGCTGAACATCACCGTATGGAGTTACGCCGACCAGCTGAGTATTTCGGTGCTCACCGACGGCGCCACCGTCGACGACCCGCACGAGGTCACCGATGCGATGATCGAGGATTTCCGCGAACTTCGCCAAGCCGCAGGGCTTTCCGGTGAATTGACACATCTCGACAACGCGATGCCGCACGCGGTCGCGGTCCCCTGACGCGCTAGCGGCCTCTCCCCTCGCGTCGTGCGCCGCGCCGCGCCGCGCCGACATTAACGTTAGGTAGATGACACGCCGGTGACGGTCGCCATAACGTCACTTTCGTTGCGGCTCGCGCACCACGATCCGTCCCGTGCGCCCAGACCCACCAAATCAGCATGTGCCTAGACCACGGTCAGTGGCAGAGAACGCCTGGGCTCGAAGTCGAAGGATGCCCCACGGCTGACTTTGGTCACTGCGACCTCCCGGAACTCCTCAGCCGCGGTGTCACGGTAGACGATGTACGCAGTCCAGTCGGTGTCGGTGCCCGAGACGTCGACATCCAGATGAGGGTTGATGGCCGCTACGGCGGCCTGCAGCGGACGGCGTTCGGACGGCGAGCACAAAGCAATCCAGGTGCCGTCGTCGTGGGCAGCTGACGGCCGGACATGCACGGTGTCAGAACCGAACTCGGCGCTCACGTAGGCGGCCGGATTGAACAGCGGATGCAACTCCAGCACGCGAACCGCGCCCTCGATGCTGTCCGGGAGCGCCAGCGCCCGATGGATGCGTTCGGCGGCGACCCCTGCGATCCCGATCAGCTGCTTGGTGCAGAGCTTTTGGGCCTGCTCTTCGTTTTCCGCCCGCGCCCGAACAGCGATACCGAACGAAAGGTTCAGCAGGTGCATCTGCAGGCACACCTCGTCGGCGATACGAACCAGCGCCGAATGCGAGAAAGCTGCGAAGTCAAAGTCCGACAACAGTGGACCTGAGTAGTCCGCTTCGCCTTCGTCGTCCGTGTCGATCGGATCCAGTTCTATCGTGGCGGCACGTGTCTGACGGAGAACGTCCAGTGCTGGGGTGCCACTCACAGGCGGATACGACTCATCGATGATGACGGTCCACCGGCAGTGCGGATGCTGGTCGGCGGGTACCCGCGGCGGCCGGTGGATCGGTCGCACCTGGGCCTTCGGGTTGGTGGCGACCGCGGTGGCGTCGAACGTCGGATCCTCGATGTCGTGGCACATGCCACGGACCCAGTCCTCGCCCATCGGCTCGACATCCATCAGTGCGCCACAGAAGTCGAGGTGGAATTCGCCGTGCCAACGGTCATGCACCGTGTACCGAAAGTCCATGAACTGCGGCGGTGCACCGATGTCGAGCTGCAGGCCCTTGAAGATCGTGATGACGTCGTCGCCCTCGAACTTCAGCGCCTTCTGCATGCGCTTGGTGTAGACCGGACTGCACCCGGCCCATTGCTCGATGGCGATCTGCAGCATCCCCTCGCGGCCGAAAGGCCGGATAAGCCAGCCATGTCCCGACCGATCGATCAACTGCCCGATCAGCAGCAGCTCCGGCACGAGCTTCGCGAGCTGTTCGCGGGTGAGTCCGGCGAATCTACTTGTCATGAATGTTCCTGCCCACATGCATTTGGACAGCATCGTTGACGTTGTCCTTGCTATCTCTGGCCGCGCCTTTCTCTTCCGCCTTTTTCCGTTTGGCGACCACGCGTTTGAACGCACCGTCGACCTTCGAGCCCAACGGGAACCCGACGTAGTGGGTGACGAAGATTGCGATCTCGCGCAGTTCCTCTCGCGTCATTTCCCCGTTGTGAAGGATCGCGTTGCCCTGAACCTCCAGCAACTCCTCGATGCCCTGGGCCGCCAGCACGCCGATGAGCATCATCCGTCTGTCACGCATCGACAGCCCTGGCCGCGTCCAGATCGAGCCAAAGAGGTGATCGACCGTCAGCGCGAAGTATTCGCCGGGCATGTCCGGCATCTCCCAGCCGTAGACCTCGTTCATCTTTTCTAAGCCCTTGCGACGCAATTCGTCCATGGTCGTCACTCCTTTGTGCTTTGGGCAGAATGCGGTATGCCGAGACCCGCGGCGAGATTCTTCAGTGCCACTTCGGCAAGCGGCAGGTCTACGCCGGTGGTCTCTCCGAGACTGAGCGCCAGGCTGAGATCCTTTTCGGCAAGGCCAAGTGCGTGCACGAACGGGTCGTGGAGGAAGTGGTCGGGCGCCAGCGGCTGCATATCGTCGCGGAACATGATTGACCCCGGACCGCCGGTCAGCTTGTCGCTGTGGCGGACCACTTTGCCCAGGTCCTGCAGATTGATCCCCGCAGCTTCGGCAAGTTTCGACGCCTCGCAGGCGGCCGCAAAACCGATGTACGTCAACATGTTGCGCGCCAACTTCATTCGCGTCCCATCCCCAGGCGCTCCAGCGCGCACGATCAACGCCGCCCACTGTTCGAAGACGGGTTTCACCTTCTCGAAGGCCTCGTCGTCGGCTCCGACCATGACCGCGAGCTCACCCTTCTTCGCGGCACCTGCACTGCCGCTGACCGGCGCGTCGACGACGTGGATACCCTGTAGCGCAAGCTGTTCAGCGAGTTCGGCGGCGGTGGTCGGCTCAATTGTGGAGTGGATGGCGACGACGGTGCCCGGCTTGGCGTGCGCGGCAAGCTCTCCGACGACGTCTCGTACCTGCTGGTCGTTGAGGACCGTCACGCTGATGACGTCTGCGGCGGCCACCTCTGCCACGGTCGATGCACATTCGACGCCGCGGTCGGCGAAGCTCGTCATCACCTCGGGCCGAACGTCGAAAACTACAAGACCACCAGGCCATTCGGTGAGGCGCCGAGCCATCGGCTTCCCCTGGTTGCCGAGACCGATGTAGCCCACCTTCACGTTTTCGGGAGCTGTCACGTCTGCCTTCTCTCTACGACCGGATGATCTGGCCGCCATCGACATTGAAGATCTGCCCGGTGATCCACTTTGCTTGATCGGACAGAAGAAACAGGCACATGCCCACCAGATCGTCCGGAGTTCCCATGCGGCTCAACGGAATGCTCTTCACGATGTCGGCGACCATCTCCTGCGGCGTGGTGGTTCTGGTGGCCTCGGTGTCGATCGGCCCTGGCGCGATCGCGTTGATCCGAATGTTCTGGCCGCCTAGCTCGCGTGAGAGCTGCTGCGTGAGACCGTTGATTCCGACCTTGGCCAGGCCGTAGAAGTTGGCATACAACCATGCCGCGGTCGACGACTGGTTGACGATTGCTCCGCCGCCACGCTTGGCCATCTTCTTGTACACCGCGCGGGTGCACCATAGCGCGCCATTGAGGTTGACGCTCATGAACTTTCGATAGTACTCGGGATCGACGGTCAGCAGGAAATCCAGTTTCATGCCGCCGTAGATCGCGGCGTTGTTGACCAGGTAGTCGATGCCGCCGAGCTCGGCCAGCGTCCGATCGGCCATGACCTTCGCCGAGTCCGGGTCAGAGACGTCCACCGGAACATGGATCGCGGTGCCGCCGTCGGCGACGATCTGTTTGGCCACCCGCTCGCCGCCTTCGGCGTTGATGTCGGCCACCACCACCGCGGCACCTTCACGGGCCAACGCTTCGGCGTATGCCTGGCCGATGCCGCCGCCGGACCCTGTGACGATCGCGACCTTGTTGTCGAACTGCCCCACTGCTTTCCTCTCCTCCCGAGATCAGGCTTGATGCACGCGTCTCGTCAGATTCCGTGCAATAAGTCTGATCTCGGCGTTAGATCGCCTCCGCGATCACCTTGGTTTCCAGGTACTCCTCGAAGCCGGCCACACCCATCTCGCGGCCGATACCGGACTGCTTGAACCCGCCGAAGGGCACGTCAGCCGAATACCACACGCCGCCGTTGACGTTGATGGTGCCGGTCCTGAACTGCGACACCACCTGATTGATCCGCTCCGGATCCTTACCGAACACCGTGCCGGACAAGCCGTACGGAGAATCGTTGGCAATCCGGATGGCGTCGGCGTCGCCATCGTGCGGTAGTACGACGAGTACGGGCCCGAAGATCTCCTCTCGGGCCACGCGAGCATCATTGGTCAGCCCGGTGATCACCGTGGGCTCGATGAAGAAGCCCGTCGGCCTGTCCGCGGGTCTGCCGCCGCCGCACGCGAACGACCCACCCTCCTGCACAGCGAGGTCCAGATAGCCCTGCACGCGGTCGCGTTGTCTCGAGGAAATCAACGGCCCGCAGATGGTTTTCGGGTTGGTGGGGTCGCCGGCCTTCAGGCCCGACATGACACCGGCGGTGGCTGCGACCGCCTCGTCGTAGCGGTCGCGCGGCACGACGAGCCGGGTGGTGATCGCGCAGCCCTGTCCGGCATGCATGGCGACCGTGAATGCCGCCATCGCGCAGGCACCGCCGAGGTCGGCGTCGTCGAGCACCAAAAACGCCGATTTGCCACCTAATTCGAGGAACACACACTTGAGGGTTTGCGATGCGGCGGCCATCACCGCCTTGCCTGTGGCGGTTGATCCGGTGAACGACACCAGATCGACCCGGGGGTCTTCTGCCAATTGGGCGCCCACGCGGTGATCGCTCGACGTCACGATGTTGACCACTCCGGCCGGGATGTCGGTCTTCTCGGCGATGATCCGGCCAACCTCCGCTGCGCACCACGGGGTATCGGGCGCCGGCTTCAAAACGACGGTGTTGCCTGCGGCAAGCGCGGGTCCCAGCTTCGCGAAGTTGATCTGGTGCGGAAAATTCCAGGGCGTGATCGCGCCGACGACTCCGAACGGCTCCCGCACGATGGTGCGTTTGGTCTTGATACCCATCGGCGAGGCAACGCCGAGGTCGACGGTCCAGTCGTACGTCTCGGCCAGACCAGCCGGGAACGCCAGGTCGTCGACCGGCCCTTGAAGTTGCGCAGCCTGCGTCAGCTGCACAGGCGCACCCACCTCGGCGACCGTGATCTCCCGCAGTGTTTCGATCTCGTCGTTCAGCGCGTCGCGCAACTGCCGCAGGCAGTGCACGCGGAACGCCGTGTCGCGCGACCAATCGGATTCGTCGAACGCCGAGCGGGCAGCGCCGATCGCACGGTCCAGGTCGTCGAGGCTCGCGTCAGCCGCCTCACCGAGCGCTTCCTCCGTGGCGGGGTTGATCGTGGTGAACGTGCCTCCGCTGGCGCCGACGAGCTCGCCGTCGATCAGCAGTTCCGTCACCTTCGTCGACGCCGAGGTCGTCATGAACACTCTCCTGGACAAGTGTCTGCTTGTGCTACTCACGGAGACTAGTTCGCGACCGCGTGAATAGCAAGGTAGCGGCACCCGCAGGAGCCATTCCCGCCGCTGTATTTCCAGTTCAAAAGGCATTTTGTGGTGACAGGGTTGTGTCGCGCGGTAGCGGTAGGATATCTTGGACACATGTCCAGCGAAGCCGTTCCCGCTGTCACCGATCTGGGCGAACGCCGCCGCAACCGCCGCCAGGAAGAAACGATCCAAAAGATCCTCGACGCCGCGGTTGAGCTCTTGCGCGAGACGACGTACTCGGATCTGACGATGCGCACGGTTGCAGCCCGCGCCGGCGTCGCCCCGGCGACCGCGTACACCTACTTCTCGTCGAAGAACGCGTTGGTCGCCGAGGTATACCTGCGCCTCGTTCGCGACGTGCCACTGTTCACCGACGTCAACCAGACCACCCAGGAGCGGGTCACCGCGCAGCTGCGCGAGCTCGCGCTGCTGGTGGCCGACGAACCCGAGCTGGCCGCCGCCACCACCACCGCGCTGATGGGCGACGAGCCCGAAGTGCGTCATGTGCGCGACAAGATCGGCATGGAGGTGCGCCGCCGGATCGCATCGTCGCTCGGTCCGGGAGCATGGCCGGAAGTACTCACGACGCTGGAGATGATCTTCTACGGCGCGCTGGTGCGGGCAGGCACAAAAACGCTGTCGTACTACCAAATGGCGGATCAATTGGACAGTGTCATCGCGCTCGTGATGGGGGGTGCGGACTGGTGACCACGGCTGCGAGTGTGGTGCTCGACCCGTACGACTACGACTTCCATGAGGACCCGTACCCGTACTACAAGCGGCTGCGCGACGAGGCGCCGCTGTACCGCAACGATGAGCAGAAATTCTGGGCATTGTCGCGGCACGCGGACGTCGTGCAGGGATTCCGCAACAGCACGACCCTGTCCAACAGGCATGGCGTCTCGCTCGACCCCATCTCGCGTAATGACGAAGCGCACCGTGTGATGTCCTTCCTCGCCCTCGACGATCCCGGCCACCTCCGGCTGCGCACCCTGGTGTCAAAGGGCTTTACACCCAGGCGAATTCGCGAACTCGAGCCGCGGGTCACCCAGATCGCGGTGCAACACCTCGACGCGGCGCTTCAGGCTGGTCCTTCTCCCGTCGTTTTCGATTTTGTCGACGACTTCGCGGGCAAGCTACCCATGGACGTCATCTCCGAACTGATTGGCGTGCCCGAATCAGACCGTGTCCGCATCCGCGCACTCGCCGACGGCGTGATGCACCGCGACGACGGCGTCAGGGATGTGCCCGCCGAGGCGATGCAGGCCTCTGCCGATTTGATGGTCTACTACGCCGACATGGTCAACCAGCGGCGAGAGAACGTCACCGACGACCTGACGTCGGCACTTGTCGAGGCCGAGATCGACGGCGACCGGCTGACCGACGAAGAGATCATCGCGTTCCTTTTCCTGATGGTCGTCGCAGGCAACGAGACCACCACCAAACTGCTTGCCAATGCGGCATATTGGGGATTCAAGAACCCGGACCAACTTGCGCCGGTGTTCGACGACCACTCGCTGGTGAAGCCGTGGATCGAAGAGACGCTGCGCTACGACACGTCAAGCCAGATTCTTGCCCGCGCCGTGTCCGCGGATATGACGCTGTACGACACGCTGATTCCTGAGGGCGACGTGCTGCTCCTCTTGCCGGGGTCCGCCAACCGCGACGACCGCGTGTTCGACAACCCCGACGACTACCGCATCGACCGCGAGATCGGTTCGAAGCTGGTCAGTTTCGGTAGCGGCGCGCACTTCTGCCTTGGTGCGCATTTGGCCAGGCTGGAAGCGCAGGTGGCGCTGACGGAGCTGTTCAAACGGGTTCGCGGCTACGAGGTGGACGAGGCGAATTCCGTTCGCGTCCACTCCAGTAGCGTTCGCGGCTTCGCCCATCTGCCCATCACCGTGGAGACTCGCTGATGCCCAGGTTCGAACCCCTTCCCGATCGCAGGCCCGCGATCGTCGCCGGTGCGTCGTCAGGTATCGGCGAGGCCACCGCCATCGAGCTCGCGGCGCGCGGCTTCCCCGTAGCGCTCGGCGCCCGCCGCGTGGAGAAGATCACCGAGATCGTCGGCAAGATCCAGGCCGACGGCGGCGAAGCCGTCGGGTTCCATCTCGACGTCACCGATCCGAACTCGGTGAAATCCTTTGTCGCGCAGTCGGTCGATGCCCTCGGCGAGATCGAGGTGCTGGTTGCCGGGGCCGGCGACACGTACTTCGGCAAGCTGGCCGAGATCACCACCGACGAGTTCGAGTCGCAACTGCAGATCCACCTCGTCGGCGCTAACCGGTTGGCAACCGCGCTCCTGCCGGGCATGCTCGAACGCCAGCGCGGCGATTTGATCTTCGTTGGCTCGGACGTCGCGCTACGACAGCGACCGCACATGGGGGCCTACGGCGCAGCCAAGGCCGCGCTCGTCGCGATGGTGACCAACTTGCAGATGGAGCTCGAAGGCACCGGCGTGCGCGCCTCGATCGTGCATCCCGGGCCTACCAAGACCAACATGGGCTGGAGCCTGCCTGCCGAGAAAATCGGGCCTGCTCTCGAGGATTGGGCCAAGTGGGGTCAGGCTCGCCACGACTACTTCCTGCGGGCCGCCGACCTCGCGCGGGCCATTGCGTTCGTCGCGGAGACGCCGCGCGGCGGCTTCGTCGCCAACATGGAGCTTCAGCCCGAGGCGCCGTTGGCCGACAAGAAAGACCGCCAGAAACTTGCCTTGGGCGAAGAAGGGATGCCGAACCAATGACAACCGCGATCGTGCCCCGCGTCTCCGGAGGCGAGGAAGAACACGGACATCTCGAGGAGTTCCGCACTGACCCGATCGGCCTGATGCAGCGCGTCCGGGACGAGTGCGGCGACGTCGGCTGGTTCCAGCTGGCGGGCAAGCACGTGATCTTTCTGTCGGGCTCGGAAGCCAACGAGTTCTTCTTCCGTTCTGCCGATGAGGATCTCGACCAGGCCGAGGCCTATCCGTTCATGACGCCGATCTTCGGCAAGGGTGTCGTCTTCGATGCCAGTCCCGAGCGCCGCAAGGAGATGTTGCACAACTCGGCGCTGCGGGGCGAGCAAATGAAGGGCCACGCCGCCACCATCGAGGGCGAAGTCAAGAAGATGATCGCCGACTGGGGCGACGAAGGCGAGATCGAACTGCTCGACTTCTTCTCCGAGCTGACCATATACACGTCGACGGCGTGCCTGATCGGGCTGAAGTTCCGCGAGCAACTCGACCACCGGTTCGCCGAGTACTACCACGAGCTGGAACGCGGCACCGACCCGCTGTGCTACGTCGACGCGTACCTGCCGATCGAAAGCTTCCGGCGCCGCGATGAGGCCCGCGTTAAACTCGTTGCGCTGGTTCAGGAGATCATGAATCATCGGCTGGCCAACCCGCCGAAGGACAAGAGCGACCGCGACATGCTCGACGTGCTTGTCTCGATCAAGGACGAGGACGGCAATCCGCGGTTCTCCGCCGACGAGGTGACGGGCATGTTCATCTCGCTGATGTTCGCCGGGCACCACACGAGCTCCGGCACGTCGGCGTGGACACTCATCGAGCTGATCCGACACTCCGAGGTGTACGCCGAAGTGCGGGAGGAGCTCGACGAGCTCTACGCCGATGGCCAGGAAGTGAGTTTCCATGCGCTGCGCCAGATTCCGAAGCTGGACAACGTGGTCAAGGAAACCCTGCGCCTGCACCCGCCGCTGATCATCCTGATGCGAGTGGCCAAGGGTGAGTTCGAAGTCGAGGGATTCCCAATTCACGATGGCGACTTCGTCGCGGCCTCCCCCGCCATCTCGAACCGGATAGCGGAAGACTTCCCCGACCCCAACGCGTTCAATCCCGACCGGTACAACAAACCCGAACAGGCCGACGTCGTCAACCGGTGGACCTGGATTCCGTTCGGCGCCGGACGACACCGTTGCGTCGGCGCCGCGTTCGCCACGATGCAGATCAAGGCGATCTTCTCGGTGTTGTTGCGTGAGTACGAGTTCGAAATGGCTCAACCGGCTGACAGCTACCGCAACGACCATACGAAGATGGTCGTGCAGCTGGAGAAGCCCGCCTTGGTCCGCTACCGCAAGCGCACGTCGTAAGGGGTTGTGAGGTATGGGTTTTCGGATCGAAGTGGATCTGGACCTGTGTCAGGGGCATGCCATGTGCGTGCTCGAGGCGCCCGACTACTTCCACGTGCCCAAACGCGGCAAGGTCGAGATCGTCGACGCCGAGCCGCCGGACGATGCCCGCGACGAGGTTGAGCGCGCGGTCGAAATGTGCCCAACACAAGCACTGTTTCTTAAGGAGACCCCAGGGGGCAGGAGCGAAGCGACCCGGGGGAGAAGAGAGGAAGACTGACAATGGCGTCACGCGAACAGCTCGACGAGTGGGTGGCCCGCTGGCTCAAGGCCAATAAAGACTGTGAGGAGGCAGGCGACTGGCGGCCTCTGGCCGACTTCTACACCGATGACGCGACGTACGGCTGGAACATCGGGCCCAAGGAAGACGTGATGTGCGTCGGCAAGGACGAGATTCGCGATGTAGCGCTGGGCTTGGAGATGGAAGGCCTGGAGAACTGGGTCTACGAGTACCAGAAGGTACTGGTCGACGAGAAGCAGGGCGAGATCGTCGGCTTCTGGAAGCAGATCGTCAACAAGACCGACGGCAGCCACGACGAGATCTACGGGATCGGCGGAAGCTGGTTCCGGCTCAATGCCGACCTGCTCATCGAATGGCAGCGCGACTTCTTCGACTTCGGTCACGTCGCGTACATGTTCGGCAAGCTGATCGAGACCGGCGACCTCAGCCCGGGGATGCAGAAGCGCATCGAGCGGTCGATGGCCGGCGAGAAGCTGCCGGGTTACTACCCACTCGGGCAGGCACCGGCGCCGATCTGGTGACACGGATCAACCAACCAAGCACCCGCTTGGTTGGTCTGTGATCTCACTTACTAGTGTGTCTTGAAAGGCGTCAACCGAAAGCAGGCGAAGATGAAGACCAAAGGTGCTCTCATCTGGGAGTTCAACCAGCCGTGGGCGATCGAGGAGATCGAGATCGGCGACCCCGTCAAGGACGAGGTCAAGATCCAGATGGAAGCGTCGGGGATGTGCCATTCCGACCACCACCTGGTCACCGGCGGCATCCCGATGGCCGGGTTCCCGGTCCTCGGCGGACACGAGGGCGCGGGCATCGTCACCGAGGTCGGGCCCGGCGTCGAGGACATCGCTCCTGGCGACCACGTGGTGCTGTCCTTCATCCCGTCATGCGGCAACTGTCCGTCATGCCAGGCCGGAATGCGTAACCTCTGCGATCTCGGCGCCGGGCTACTCAACGGCCTGGCCGTTTCGGACGGGACGCACCGCATCCACGCCAACGGGCAACCGGTGTTCCCGATGACCCTGCTCGGCACGTTCTCGCCGTACATGGTCGTGCACAAGAGCTCGGTGGTGAAGATCGACCCGTCGATTCCGTTCGAGGTGGCATGCCTCGTCGGTTGCGGTGTGACCACCGGCTACGGCTCAGCCGTTCGCACCGGCGACATTCGCCCCGGTGACGACGTCGCCGTCGTCGGCGTCGGGGGCGTCGGCATGTCCGCTCTCCAAGGTGCGGTGAGCGCCGGTGCGCGCCATATCTTCGTCATCGAGCCCGTCGAGTGGAAGCGCGACGCCGCGCTGAAGTTCGGTGCCACACATGCGTATCCAGACCTCGAGTCGGCCTTTGCCGGCATCGCCGAAGTCACCTGGGGACTGATGGCCAAGAAGGTCATCGTCACCGTCGGAGAGCTGCAGGGCGCCGACATCGACACCTACCTCAACCTCACATCGAAGGGCGGCACGACGGTCCTCACCGCCATCGGCAGCCTGCTCGACACCAACGTGACGCTGAACCTCGCGATGCTCACGCTCATGCAGAAAAACCTGCAGGGCACCATCTTCGGCGGAGGCAACCCGCACTTCGACATCCCTCAGCTGCTGTCCATGTACAAGGCGGGCAAGCTGAACCTCGACGACATGATCACCCGCCAATACAAGCTGGAGCAGATCAACGACGGTTACAAGGACATGTTGGAGGGCCGCAACATCCGCGGTGTGATCCGCTACACCGACGACGACCGCTGAGAGGGATTGCCATGTCGGAGCAGACAATTCAGCAATCGCCCGCGTTGGCTGCCTCTCACGCCTCCTGGCGGTGTGTGCAAGCCGGTGACCGCGAAGGCTGGCTGGCACTGATGGCCGACGACGTGCTGGTCGAGGACCCGATCGGCGAGTCCGTCACCAATCCCGACGGCAACGGCATCAGGGGGAAGGAGGCCGTCGGCGCGTTCTTCGACCGCACCATCGCGATCAGCGAGGCGACGATCACCTGCGAGGAAACCTTCCCGTCGAGTTCGCCGAACGAGATCGCGCATATCTTGGTGCTACAGAACAAGTTTGACGGCTTCAGCAGCAGGGTGCGTGGCGTCTTCACATATCGCGTCAACGACGCCGGATTGCTGACCAACCTGCGCGGCTACTGGAATATGGACGCGATGACGATCGAGAAGGCCTAGGCGCTCAACAGCATCCGTGCGGACCTGTCAAGGCGGTCCGCGATCTCCGAGTAGCTGACATAGCCCATGCCTGCGTGGACGAGCGCCCCCGTGTAGAGCAGCTCGAGAGCCTCGATCAGCGCAGCGTCCGCGTCGGCGCCCACCGCGTCGACCAGCCTGCCCCGTATCTCCCGCGCAATCCTGTCGCGTAGATGCTCGACGTCGGGATCCCGGCCCATCAGGGCGTTGGTCACCGCGCCCGCGAACTCGGGTTCGTCGGCGACGAGCAGCGCGATGTGACGTAGTACGCCGATCACGCGCTCAGTCGAGGACTGCTGGCTCGCCGGCGCGGGCGACGACGCGAGCCTGCGCCAGAACACCTCGGCGACAAGGTGCTCCTTGGACGAAAAATACGTATACGCCGTCGCAGCGCCGATGCCCGCCTCTGCGGCCACTAATCGAATTGTCAAGCCGCCGAAGCCTTCTCGCGATAGAACTGCGAGCGCGGCGTTACTCAGGCGCTGGATGGTGTCGGCCTGCTTGGCCGTGAGGCGGCGTCGGGTCGACTCCAAGGACACCGAGTCAGACACGTGTCCAGACAGTACTACACACCCGAAGCATGGGCAATCGACCGCACCCGTTAGGTTCGAGGCATGACGAGACCCGGAGCGCCCGAGGCGGTACGGAGGCTGTTCGCGTTGTCCGAGCGCGCCACCGGATTCATGCCGGCCGATGAGGGCAGCGCGCTGTATGACGCGGCGGTCCGCTATCTCGACGGCGGCGTCGCGGTTGAAATCGGCACCTACTGCGGCAAATCGACGCTACTGCTCGGCGCGGCGGCACAGCAGCGCGCCAGCGTGTTGTTCACCATCGACCATCACCACGGCTCCGAAGAGCATCAAGAGGGCTGGGAGTACCACGACACGTCGATGGTCGATGGCCAGACGGGACTGTTCGACACGCTGCCGACACTGCGCCGCACCCTCGATTCGGCTGACCTCGACGACCACGTCGTGGCCGTCGTCGGGAAGTCGACGACGGTCGCCCGTGGCTGGCGGACGCCCCTGCAGCTGGCATTCATCGACGGTGGGCACAGCGACGCCGCCGCGCAGGCCGACTTCGACAGCTGGGCGAAGTGGGTGGAGATCGGTGCGGCGCTGGTCATTCACGATGTGTTTCCCGATCCGCGCGACGGCGGGCAGGCGCCGTACCGGATTTACCGCCGTGCAATCGATTCCGGGCAGTTCCAGGAGGTCTCCGTCACCGGCTCACTGCGCGTGCTCGAACGCATGACGGGCGAGGTGGGCCACCCCATTCCGCCGAGATAGAAACCAGGGTCGTGATTCCGGCGAATCCACGACCCAGGTTTCTGTTTCGCGGAGATACGCCCAGCGTCAGGCCGCACACTCACAGTCGAATTCGGCCGGCAACCCCGACGGCAAGTCATGCCCACGGAACAGTCCGCTCGCAGGAGTGGCGGCCGAGAGAGCGTCTGCGGCCAGGATCATCGCTGCGCCAGTCCACGTGGTGCGTTCTTCCGGCCACCGTTTGCCGTCAGCGAAAACCAGTCCCGTCCAGTACGATCCGTCGTCTTCGCGGAGGTGGTGCATGGCAGCGAACTGCTGCCTCGCGGCGCGACGCTGACCCATCGCGTCGAGCGCCATCACCAACTCGCATGTCTCGGCGCCCGTCACCCACGGCCGGTCGTCGACACATCGGATGCCCAAGCCGTCCACCACGAAGTCGTTCCAGCGTCGAGTAATCCGCGCTACGGCCATCGGCCCGCGTAACGCACCGCCGAGGATTGGGTAATACCAGTCCATCGAGTACCGGTCTTTTTCGACGAACGCGTCGGGATGCTCAACGAGAGCATGCCCCAGCCGGCCGAGAGCGATTTCCCACTCCGGCTGAGGATCGTCCATGAAGTCGGCGAGCGCCACGGCGCAGCGCAAACTGTGGAATATGCTCGCGCAGCCGGTCAGTAGCGATTCAGGCTCCGGGCCGGTCTCGCTTCTGGCCCAGGCAATTTCGCCATACCCCACCTGCAGGTTCAAGACGAAGTCGATCGCCCCGGCGACCACTGGCCACATCGCGGCCGCGAAGGCGCGGTCTGCCGTCACGAGCACGTGATGCCAGACCCCGGTCGCGATGTACGCGCAGAAGTTGGTGTCGCTGTTGGCGTCCTCGATAGCGCCCGAGCGCAGTTGGATGGGCCAGGAACCATCACCGCGCTGCATCTGCCGGCACCACTCGAATGCTGCCCGTGCCGGACCCAGCAGTCCCGCGGTCGTCAGCGCCATGGCGCACTCCACGTGGTCCCACGGGTCCGTATGGCCGCCGGTGAACCAGGGTATGGCGCCCGACGACTCCTGGGCTGCTGCAATCGACAACGCCGTCTGCCTGCACTGGTCTTGCGTCAAGACTCCCGGAACAGCCGGCAGATCATGGGTCCACCTCATGCGGTTCCCCGAGTAGCGTCGCTGACGTTCGCGCTACGGCGGGCGGCCTCGGACTTGACGAAATACATCGCAACACTCTTGCCCACCAACGGATTAAGCACCGACTCGGCCACCCGGGTGAGCCGGGGCCGCTGCATCAGGTCCCACACCAGCATCCTGTGGTAGGCCGACACCGCGGGATGGTCTGGGCGCGATACACCGACAGCGCATTTCAGCCACCAAAACGGCGAGTGGAGTGCATGCGCATGATGAGTATGCGTGAAAGACATTCCAGCGCCGAGGATCTTGCTGCGCAAGTCACTGGCCCGGTAGACGCGGACATGACCGCCTTCGTTGCTGTGGTACTCGTCCGAGAGCCACCAGCAGACCCGTTCGGGAAGCCAGCGGGGAACCGTCACGGCAAGTGTCCCGCCGACCTTCAGGATCCGGATCAGCTCGGCGATGGCCGTATCGTCCTCGGGGATGTGCTCGAGAATCTCCGACGCGATGACGCAGTCGAAAGTCTCGTTGTCATACGGCAACGCCAAAGCGTCACCCACAACAACTTCCGCGCTCGCCGAGGGGGGTACCTCGCCGGACTCACTCATCGCGGTGAAGATCTTCTGTACGCCTTCTAACTCAGCCGCATCCTGATCGAAGGCCACCACGTCGGCACCGCGCCGGAATGCCTCAAACGCGTGCCGGCCAGCGCCGCATCCGACGTCGACGACCTTGCTGCCCGGACCGACGCGCAGCCGATCGAAATCCACCGTCAGCATGATCTCCTCGCGATCGCTCGCTCATACACCCGAACCGTCTGAGCGGCGACCGACTCCCAGCTGAACACCTCGACCGCGCGCCGTCTGCCGGCATCGCCCATCGTGCGGCGCTTGTCAGGAGAGTCGAGCAGATCCGCAAGGGCAGTGGTCAATTCACCGATATCAGCCGCTTTCACGAGCTGCGCACAGGAGCCGTCGGAGCCAAGAACCTCGGGCAGCGCCCCCACTCGGCTCGCCACCACCGGCGTTGCGCTGGCCATGGCTTCGACCGCAGGCAGCGAGAACCCTTCGTACAGCGAGGGGATACAGGCGACGTCTGCCGACGCGAACAGCGCCGCGAGTTCGTCGTCCGGCAATCCGCTGGCGATGTGCACAATGTCCGAAATACCCAGTTCTGCAATGAGTTTGTGGGTCGGGCCGTTCGTCTCTACCTTGGCCACCAACCGGAGTTCGATGTCCCGCTCGACGCGCAGACGTGCCACGGCGTGCAGCAGCGTCGAGACGCCCTTGAGCGGAATGTCGGCACTGGCGATCGCCATGATCCTGCCGGGCACCCGCGGCTCATCAGAAGGCTTGAACAGATCGGTGTTCACCCCGAGTGGGACGACGTCGAGCTGATCGTGCGAGACCCCGAAGTCGTCGGCCACGTCAGCGGCCGAGGACAGCGAGACCGTCAACAAGTCCGGGATCTCGCGCGCGACCCGCTTCTGCATCTCCAAGAAGCCATACCATCTGTGCACCAACGGCTTTCGCCACCAGCGCGCTGCAGCCAGATCGACCAGGCGATCGCGGGTGATCGGGTGGTGCACTGTGGCAACCACGGGGAGCCCGCTCGCCGCGATCTTCAGCAGTCCGGTCCCAAGACTCTGGTTGTCGTGGACGACGTCGAAGTCGCCGATCCGATCGGCAAGCACCCTCGCGACCCGCAGACTGAACGTGCGCGGCTCCGGGAACCCGGCCGTCCACATCGTGGCGAGTTCCAGCAGGTCGATACCGCTCTTGATCTCGCTTGGCCAGGGCACGCGGAAGGGGTCCGGTTCGCGGTACAGGTCGAGGCTGGGCACTTTGGTGAGCCGCACACGCGGATCCAGCAGCTCAGGGTACGGCGGGCCGGAGAACAGCTCGACATCGTGGCCGAGCTCCACCAGCCCGTGACTGAGATGCCGGACGTAAACGCCCTGCCCTCCGCAGTGGGTCTTGCTGCGATAGGACAACAAGGCGATCCGCATGCTCATTCTCTTTTCCGCTGCCGACAGAGTCGTCCAACTAGCTCGATGGCGCCTTGTTTTGAATCTGCCATACGGGGTCCAGCGATCCGGCTGGGGGTTTGCACAACAGCATCTCTGCAGGTGAACCGGCTATCGGGAGCAATGGTTCGAGTACCCGAGCGGGCTCCGACAATAGCTGGACATGTGTCCAGACTATAGTTTCGCCAGTACGACGGCGCAACGCGGATGGAGCTGCAGTGGTGGAACCGGGCCTGTTGGCCGGCCGCGCCGCAGTCGTCGTCGGCGGCAGTCGGGGGATCGGTAGAGAGGTTTCGGCACTACTCGCATCGCACGGCGCCGGAGTAGTGGTGAACGGGCGCGACTCTGACGCCGCCGAGGAGAGCGCGTCGGCGATCGCACGTGACGGTGGACGGGCACTCGCTTATGCCGGCTCCCCCGCGGACGAAGCCACCGCGAGCGCCCTGATCGGATCGTGCGTCGACGCGTTCGGCCGGATCGACGTTCTGATCAACTGCGCGGGCATCGCAGGACGGCACAACTCCTCGATCCTCGACGTCACGACCGCAGAATTCGGCGAGTTCCTCGACTCACACCTGTGGACGGTCTTCCAGACATGTCGCGCCGCCGCGCCGCTGATGGTCGATCAGGGCGGCGGCGCGATCGTCAACACGAGTTCGTTTGCGTTCCTCGGCGACTACGGGGGCACCGGGTATCCCGCGGGCAAGGGCGCCATCAACGCCTTCACGATGGCGATCGCTGGCCAGCTCAAGCCACACGGTGTGCGGGCGAATGTCGTGTGCCCCGGTGCCAAGACCCGGCTGTCGACCGGGCGGGAGTATGAAGCCCACATCGACGACCTGCATCGCCGGGGACTTCTCGACGACGGAAGCAAGGCGGTGGCACTCGACGCGCCACCGCCCGAATACGCGGCACCGATCTACGCCTACCTCGCCAGCGAGATGGCTGCCGGCATCACCGGCGAAATCTTCGTGGCGGCAGGCGGTTACGTGGGCCGCTTCAAGCGTCCGGGACAGGCGCTGATCGGCTACCGCGACCACACAGGCTCACCCCCGTGGTCGATCGACGAGATACATCAGATGCTCGCGAAGGAGATGCACACCCATGGCCAGTGAATCAATCCTTCTCGTCTCTGACGAGGACCGCATACGCACGCTGACGTTCAACCGGCCGGACTCACTGAACGCGTTCAACGAAGCACTGTGTTGCGCAATCAGAGACGCGGTGTCGGCGGCCGCGGATGATCCAGACGTCGCGGTGGTGGTGCTGACCGGAGCGGGCCGGGCCTTCAGTGCGGGCGCCGACCTCGTCGAGATGCAGCAGAACATCACCAACCCGCCCGAAAACGGTGGGCAGCACGGCTTTTTCACGATGGTCCAGGCGCTCAGCGCATTCCCGAAACCGTTGGTATGCGCGATCAACGGCGTGGGAGTGGGGATCGGCGCAACGATCCTGGGCTACGTGGATCTGGCGTTCATGTCTTCGGATGCGCGATTGAAGTGCCCATTCACCAGCCTGGGTGTCGCCCCAGAGGCAGCGTCGTCGTTCCTGTTTCCGCGTCAGGTCGGCCGCCAGAATGCCGCTTGGATCCTGATGTCGTCGGAATGGATCAGCGCCGACGAGGCGCGCGACATGGGTCTGGTCTGGAAAGTGTGCGCGCCGGACGCACTGCTGGCCGAGACCTACCGCCACGCACAGGTGCTCGCCTCGAAACCCATTCCCAGCCTGATGGCCGTCAAGAAAACGATCGTTGCGCCGCTGCAGCCACACATCGACGCCGCCGTCGAGCGCGAAACCGCATGCTTTGCAGAATTGATCGGCGGTGCGGCCAACGCGGCCGCGCTGTCCGACTTTGCTTCCCGCAGCCGACCGGTCGATTAGCCGCGCTGCGTCGCGGCCGCCCGCGACCGACTGCGCATTCTGGCAAAAACCTGACGCCCTACATGTGTTCGACGCTGCCGCCGTTTTTCGGGTGCCCGGCAGCACACTTTGAGCGTCGCTGCCCTTAACTGAGAACACGTCAATACATGACCAGCCCGCCAAAGCGGCTGATAATGGTGCATAAGTACTGAAACGAACTCCAATTCATCTGGAAGGTATGTAGATCACTGTTTGCGCTGTATATAGCCCTGTAAATGCAGCGGCCCGAATACTTTGGTGCCGCCATTCCGGGTTGCGCGAAGTTCGACGCGGGTACACGCAGTGCACGGGCTAACGACAGATTTACGCCAGACGAAGTTTGCCAAAACCATTCCGCTATCGGATAACTTTCGACAGACTAAGCAAATGTGGCTTATGCCTCCTGGCTAAGCCATCTCTATGCAAGCTGTTGGAGGGATGAAGTGAAGGTCGGCTTCGAGCACCCGAATATTTCGGCGGGCGTGCAGAAATTCGGCTTGGCACTCGAAACACGCACAACCCGGCCAACTGCGTTTGCCGGCATCCCGGGAAGGACCTCGCATGGGTAACGCGCGCTATATCGGACGTGTCGGTGCACTGGCCGTGGCGCTTGGCGTCGGAGCGGCCGTGGCGAGTTCCCCTGGTATCGCATTGGCGGAGCCGTCAGCCGACAGTTCGCCGTCCGCGCCCTCGACCCCGGGTGCTGCGGAATCGCCATCGACCCCGGGAGCTGCGACAACCGGTGCAACCTCGACCACTGGCGCGCAGACACCTTCCACGACCACCCCGTCGTCGACCCAGACTCCACCGAGCGGATCTGCGCCTTCCAGTTCGACGAGTGCGACGGGCACGTCGTCCGGCACTTCGCCAGCGGCGACCGGCCCTAATACCGGCGCCGCCCAGGGCACCGGTGGTTCCCGCTCCAAACCGGGCCTCATCGCACCTGGCCCGCTGGCGCTGGGCGAGCGCCAGAAGCCGACGCGTTCAACAGGGCTGGGCGACACGCCTAAGCCGTCGTCGAAGCTCAGCACGGGCTCGCCGTCGAATGAGGCTGATGCGTCGCCGTCCACTGTGAAGCTGTCGGCTACACCGGCACCGTTGCGCACGGCGGTACGAAATCTTGTCAGTGCGACGTCAGGCGTCACGCCGAATTCGTCGTCCGTCACCGCGCAGACAGCGCAAGCAAGCACGTCGCGTCAAGCGAGCACCCTTCAGGCCGACGCGACGCCCGCCGCATTCGCAGGCGCGCCTGCGACATTGAAGACCGCTGTCTCTGGTGTGTTGGCTCTGGTGGGGCTCGCCCCGATTGCGGGCGCCGCCCCGGCGGTGCCAACGGAGTCCCCGACCTTATGGGCAATGCTGGCGTGGGTTCGGCGTCAGTACGGCCAGACTGATTCCGGCCAGCTTTCGCAATCCAGTCGCGCAGCGACACTGACCAGCCAGGCAACCACCGAAACCCAGAGCTCGCAGTCGTTCTCCACCTTTGCCGCGGCCGCCGCCGTCAACACCGCGCCAACGGCCAACCCCACACAGTCGGCGCCGAATCAGACGACCGGCGCCATCACGGGCGCGATTAACGGGGCCGACGTTGACGGGAACACCCTGAGCTACACCGTGACTGGCACGGCACCGGCGAGCGGCTCGGTGACGGTCAACGCGACAACTGGCGCATTCACTTACACGCCCACGCAGGCGGCCCGGTTGGCGGCCGGACAAACCACGGCAGCCGACTTCGACAGCTTCACCGTCTCGGTCAGCGATGGCCAGACGGCCACGACGACGTCCGTCAGTGTGCCGGTGCTGCCCGCAGTCGTCTCCTCTGTGACGACCAAGCAGGTCGGCACGAATCCATTGGGGGTCGCCGTGTCGGCGACCAAGTCGTACGTCGCCAACTCCGCCAGCAACACCGTGTCGGTGGTCGACCGGACGAGCGGCGCAGTGACCACCATCAATGTTGTCGCGACGCCTACCGCGATCGCGCTCAGCGCGGACGGCACCCGCGCATACGTCGCCGGCAACAACGGAGTGTCGGTGATCAACACCGCCACCAACACAGTCGTCGGCTCCTACACCACCGGTGGTGGACAGGCCTACGCAATCGCGGTGTCGCCCAACGGACAACGCGTGTACGTCGCCATGGCGGGCACCAACAAGGTGGCCGTGCTGAACACGACCTCGACAACGCCGACCCTGGTAGCCACCGTGGCGGTCGGCAGCGTCCCGGTGGGCATCGCGGTGTCCGCCGACGGCACACGTGTGTACGTCACGAACTACGGCAGCAGCAACATGTCGGTGATCAACACCGCGACCAACACCGTAATCAAGACCATTTCGACCGGAGCCAACCCCGAAGGGGTCGCCGTTTCGCCCGACGGATCGCGGGTGTACGTAGCCAATCTCGGGTCCAGCAATGTCACGGTGATCAACCCGACTGCCACCACGACGACGGTGGCCACAGTCGCCGTCGGCGCCAACCCGTTCGGGTTGACGATCAGCCCCGACGGCAGCCTCGTCTACACCGCCAACGGACCCGACACCGTCTCGGTGATCAACACGAAAACCAATGCGGTGGTGACCACGTTCTCGATCGACTCCGCGCCCAGTAACAACTGGCACGGAATCGCTGTCAGCCCCGACGGCAATCAGATCTACGTCGGCGACATGTCAAACGCCGCCCTGCGCAGCGTCACGCTGAACCGGGGCAACACTGCGCCGATCGCAGGCACCCCGACGGTCGGTGCGCCCAGCAACACCGACGGCGCGGTCACTGGAACATTGAATTTCAGGGACGTCGACGGGGACACCCTGACCTACAGCGTGCCCAGCCAGCCCAGCAGCGGCAACGTGGTGGTCACCGAGGCGGGCGGATTCACCTACACCCCGACGACCGCGGCCCGTAACGCCGCGGCCCAGACGCCGGGAACGGACACCGCGACATTCAACGTCACCGCCAACGACGGCACAGCCACCTCGACCGTATCTGTGACCGTGACGATCTCCCCACTGGTCGCTAACCGCCCGCCGGTGGCAGGCACTCCGTCGGTCGGCACACCGGATCGGGGAACCGGAACCGTCACGGGCGCACTGAATTTCACCGACCCCGATGGAAACCCCCTGACCTACAGCGTTCCCACTCAGCCCTCGAGCGGAACAGTTACCGTGACCGGCGGCAACTACACCTTCACCCCCAACCAAGCCGCCCGCGACGCCGCGAACACGGCGCAGGGCGCCAAGACCGCCAGCATCACCGTGGTCGCCAGTGACGGGCAGGCCTCTACGCCAGTGACTTTCACCGTGCCCATCAAGGGCACCAACCGGGCACCGACACCAGGCACGCCGGCGGTCGGCACCCCTGACACGACGACCGGAGCAGTCTCCGGCGCCCTGAATTTCACCGACCCCGACAGCGATCCACTGACCTTCAGCGTCACCCAACCGTCGACCGGCACCGTGACATTCAGCGGCAACACGTATACCTTCACGCCGACGAAAGCCGCGCGCGATGCCGCCGCGACACCGAACGGGGCCAAGAACCAGACCATCACCGTCACCGCCAGCGACGGACTGGCCACCGGCTCAGTAACCTTCAACGCACCGATCTCACCAACACCGCCACCGACGGCGTCACCGACCCAGTCTTCGCCGAATCAGGCCACTGGTGTGGTCACGGGTGCGATCAACGGGACCGGTGTCGTCGGAAGCACGTTGACGTACACGCTGACTGGGACGGCGCCGGCGAGCGGCTCGGTTACGGTCAATGCCGCAACGGGGGCGTTCACGTATACGCCCACGCAGGCGGCCCGGTTGGCTGCGGGACAAACCGCGGCCGCTGACTTCGACAGCTTGACCGTGACGGTCAGCGATGGCCCGGCCACCACGCCGGTGACGGTCAGTGTGCCGGTGCTGCCTGCGGTCGTCTCCTCTGTGACGACCAAGCAGGTCGGCGTGAATCCGCTGGGGGTCGCGGTGTCTGCGACGAAGGCGTACGTCGCCAATTCCGCCGGTAACTCGGTGTCGGTGGTCGACCGGACCAGCGGCGCAGTGACCACCATCAGTGTTGTCGCGACGCCCACCGCGATCGCGCTCAGCGCGGACGGCACCCGCGCCTACGTCGCCGGCAACAACGGCGTGTCGGTGATCAACACCGCCACCAACACAGTCGTCGGCTCCTACACCACCGGTGGTGGACAGTCCTATGGAATCGCGGTGTCGCCCAACGGACAACGCGTCTATGTCACGATGACCGGTACCAACCGGGTAGCGGTGCTCAACACCGTCAACACCACGCCCACTTTGGTCACGACCATTGCCGTCGGCGGAACGCCCGCGGGCGTGGCCGTGTCGGCAGACGGTACCCGCGCCTACGTCACCAACTACGGCAGCAACACCATGTCGGTGATCGACACGTCCACCAACGCTGTGGTCAAGACGATTTCGACCGGAGGAAACCCGATAGGCGTGGCCATCTCTCCAGATGGCACGCGGGTCTACGTGAGCAACCTGGGTTCCAACAACGTCACGGTGATCAACCCGACAGCCACCACGACCACGGTCGCGACGATCACTGTGGGCGCCAACCCGTTCGGTCTGGCGCTCAGTCCCGACGGCAGCCTGTTGTATGCAGCCAACGGCATCGACACCGTCTCGGCGATCAACACGATGACGAATGCGGTGACGACCACGTTCTCGATCGACTCCGCGCCCAGTAACAACTGGCACGGAATCGCTGTCAGCCCCGACGGCAATCAGATCTACGTCGGCGACATGTCAAACGCCGCCCTGCGCAGCGTCACGCTGAACCGCGGCAACACCGCGCCAGTCGTAGGCACGCCGACGGTCGGCTCGCCGAGTGGAAGTAACGGCGCAGTCACTGGCACCCTCAACTTCAATGACGTAGATGGTGACACCCTGACGTACAACGTGCCGAGCCAGCCGAGCAGCGGGAACGTGGTCGTCACCGCTGCGGGCGGGTTCACCTACACCCCGACGACCGCGGCGCGCAATGCCGCGGCCCAGACGCCCGGCACCGACACCGCGACGTTCAACGTCACCGCCAACGACGGCACAGTCGCCTCGACCGTGGCCGTGACCGTGACGATCTCTCCGCTTGCGGCCAGCAATAACCCGCCAGTGGCAGGCACGCCGTCGGTCGGCACACCTGATCGGGGATCCGGAACCGTCACGGGCGCACTGAATTTCACAGACCCCGACGGAAACCCCCTGACCTACAGCGTGCCCACTCAGCCGTCGAGCGGAACAGTTACCGTGACCGGCGGCAACTACACATTCACTCCGACCCAGGCCGCCCGCGATGCCGCGAACACGGCGCAGGGAGCCAAGACAGCCAGCATCACCGCGGTTGCCAGCGATGGCCAGGCGAGCACTCCGGTGACTTTCACCGTGCCGATCAAGGGCACCAACCGGGCACCGACACCAGGCACGCCGGCGGTCGGCACCCCTGACACGACGACCGGAGCAGTCTCCGGCGCCCTGAA
>NZ_JAVHWM010000073.1:0-25262 GCF_032159765.1 Mycobacterium sp.
TGGTGTCGGCCGCCTTCAAGACCAAGTCACTGGCACGGTGGGAGCCGGAGATCGTCCGCCCGGTGTGCACCGAGTTGATCGACGAATTCGCCGACGCGGGCGAGGCCGACCTGGTAAAGCAGTTCACAGTCGAGTTCCCCACCAGGGTGATCTCGAGGCTGCTGGGCCTGCCAGAAGAAGACCTTCCGGAGTTCCGTCGGCGGGCGATTCAGCTCATCAGCTACAACATCGACTGGAAGACGGCGTTCGAAGCCTCTGCCGCACTGAAGGATTACTTCTCCGAGCAGATCGAGCAACGCAAGGCGAAGCCCACCGAAGACATCATCGGTGATCTCGTCAGCGCAGAGATCGACGGCGAAAAGCTCAGCGACGAGGCGATTTACTCGTTTCTGCGGCTGCTGCTTCCCGCGGGCCTGGAAACCACGTACCGATCGTCGGGCAACCTGCTGTACAACCTGTTGACGCGTCCCGACCAATTCGCGGCCGTCCAGGCTGACTGGGATTTGGTGATCAAAGCGATCGAGGAGAACCTGCGCTACGAGACCCCGCTGACGTCGGTGCAGCGGTTCGCGACCGAAAATACGGAGCTCGACGGGGTCGAGATTCCTCTCAACTCGATGATCGATGTCTGCATCGGCTCGGCAAATCGCGACGAGAAGCGCTGGGAGCGGTCCGAGGAGTTCGACATCTTCCGCAAGCCGATCCCACACATCTCATTCGCGGTCGGCGAACACACCTGCCTCGGACTGCATTTGGCGCGCCTGGAGACCCGGGTCGCGTTGGAGTCTCTGCTCGCCCGGTTGACCAACTTCGAGCTGCAGACGGACACCGATCCCCATATCCGCGGCAACCCGTTCCGCTCGCCGACCGCCCTACCGGTGACGTTCGACGTGACCGGCTGAGTGGTCCACGTGGAGGAGCATTCAGGCGTGGTGAAGGTCATGGAGGGCATCCGGGTCCTCGAGGTCGCACAGTTCACGTTCGTCCCTGCAGCCGGCGCGATACTCGCCGACTGGGGCGCCGACGTCATCAAGGTCGAGCACCCGGTGCGCGGCGACACCCAACGCGGGTTCATCAACATGGGCGGCTTCGCGATGAACCCGGACAGGCATCCGTTGATCGAGCACCCTAACCGGGGTAAGCGCAGCGTCGGGATCGACATCTCCACACCTGGCGGACAAGAGGTCATCTACGAGCTCGCCAAAGTCTCCGACGTCTTCCTGACCAACTACATGCCCGCGGTGCGTCAGAAGAACAAGTTCGACGTCGAGCACATCCGCGCCGCGAACCCGAACATCATCTACGCACGCGGAAGCGCACACGGCGACAAGGGACCCGAGCGTGACGTCGGCGGGTTCGACGGAACCGTCTTCTGGACACGCAGCGGCGTGGGCCACGCGTTGACCCCCGAGGAGCTGGGCGGCGCGTTGTCGCAAGGCATTCCGGCGTTTGGCGATTCGATAGGCGGCATGTTCATCGCCGGGGGCATCTCCGCCGCGCTGCTGCACCGTGAACGTACCGGTGAGGCAACCGAACTCGACGTATCCCTACTGAGCACTGCATGGTGGGCCGGCGGGGCGAGCATGACCCAGGGCATGGAGACCGGCGAGACGATGCGCTCGATCATGCCGGGTTCTACCGCGCCCGCGGTGAACCCGTTCATGGGGAACTACCTGACGTCCGACGGCGGCACCATCAACCTCTGCATCGTGAGCCCGACGGGTTACATCCGGGATGCGTTCGAGCACTTGGGACTTCCGGAACTCGCCGATGACCCGCGGTTCTCCGAGGTGCTGCCGCTGATCGAGAACGCCGCGGCGGCAGTCGAACTGATCACCGACGCGATCCGCAGCAAGCCCTTCGAGTACTGGCGTCAGCACCTGAAGACGATGAGGGGCCAGTGGGCGCCGTTGCAGAGCTTCATCGACCTGGCCAGCGACGAGCAGGCCATCGCGAACGACATGATCGTCGAAGTCGAGGCCGCCGACGGCGGAGCGCCGTTCAAGGTTGTTCGCGGGCCGGTGCAGTTCAATCACGAGCCGCTCGCGACGACGCGCGCTCCACAGGCATCCGAACACACCGAGATCGTCCTGCTGGAGATCGGCATGGACTGGGACAGAATCGCCGCGCTCAAGGAATCCGGCGCGATCGCGTAAGTCACCTTTCCGGCGAGCAGTTCGGTCTGCCCAGGCACAACGTCATCGAATTTGTCCACCGCTGCGCAAGCGCGTGCGCGGTCACGGCAAAGCTGGAGTGGCGAACCAGAAGCCCAAAATGATCGCGGCGACCGCGACGGGCCATGCCTCGAATGCGATACGCACCGGGATCGGCGCGTCGCGTAGTTCCATGAACTCCAACATCACGTACCTGACCTTCACGGCGGCTATCAAGAAGATCCCGACCACCGCGACGGGAGGGCTGAATAAGTCTTTCGACAGCCCCCACGTCGTAATGCAGGTCAAAACGACAAGGCCCAGCCAGACCCAGGTGGCCCGCTCCCGCAACACCGACATCAGGCTGCCTTCATCAGGTAGAGCAGGGGAAAGATGACAATCCACAACAGGTCGACCAAATGCCAGTAGGAAGCCACGCATTCCGGCACCACCCGGTTCGAGCTGCTGTAGGCGCCCCGCCGAGATTTGATCCACACGTAAGTCAGCAGGCTGGTGCCAAACACAACGTGCAGGAGGTGGATTCCGGTCAGCGTGAAGTACCACATGTAAAAGGCATTGGTGGCCGGCGCTAGGCCTTCGGCGAACTTTTGGAAGTACTCGATCGACTTGGACATCATGAACAACAGGCCAGTGAGCGCTCCCCCGAGAAGATAGCGAGGCACTCGGTAGGCGAGGTCGCGCTTGAGCGCCTGAATCGCAAGCGCGACCGACCACGAACTGGTCAGCAGTATCAGCGTGTCGATACCGCCGAAGTTCATGTTGAGGGTGTGCCGGGAGGCCTCGAACAGAGCCGGATCCTTGAGCCGATCCTGCATGAATGTCAGGAACAGGATCGCGAAGATGACCGAGTCCGCGCCGATAGCAACCCAGACACCATCCACACCGGGAAGGCGCCTGGGCTTCACGCGGTCGACGGGAGCGACCTCCACAAGGCTAGGCGTTGACACGCCCTGCGGCCTCGTCCTCAGCCTGGAGCCGGGGGATGGCCTTGATGATGAAGAAAGACAGACTCGGGATCCAGATGAACCAGGTGAAGAACGCGATCCAGAAGCTGATCACGCCGTTGAAGGCCAGCGGCCCGGTCGTGACGAACGGGATCGCACTCACCGCGAAGAATGACGCGAAGGTGACCCAGCCCCACCAGCTGACGGCGTCCGGGACCAGCTTCTTCTCGCGCTTGTCCCGCATGCACACGATGCTGATGGCGGCGATCTGGAATGACGTGACGAAGTACGCCAGATCGAACAGGAGCCAGCCAAACCAGTAGAGCATGTGCATGATTTCGGGACTGAGGTTGTTTACCTCGTGTGCGGCGGTCAGCCAAATCGCCATGGTCGTCATGACGGGCGCACAGGTTATCGTCCCGCCCATCATCTCGAGCTTGGACAACACGCCGCCTGGACCCTCGATACGTTCCATCACCCGGGCGACCGCCACGCTGAACGACATGTAGAAGGCGGTCATGGTGAGGCAGATGCTCAAGGCGATCAACAGCGGAAGCCTGAGGTCCTGAAAGTGCGCCTTCACCTCGTCCGGCGTCGCGCTGGCCGGGAACGGCGGCATATTGCGGGCGACGATCCCCCAGAGGCAGAAAACCGCGAACAGGAAAACCGGGCCGGTCCACGCCAGAATCTTCCACGACCTGTAGTCAGTCGGGTACGGCGACAAGTCAGCCGCGGCGCGCGAGGGCGACGTGGTGGGTTCGGCATGCGTTGCCATCGGACCTGCTCCTTATTCATGGAGTACGGGGAATCGACGAACGAATCCCCTCGTGACTTCTACGACATCGCCATCGTCGCCGACTCCGCGCCGGCAGACTTCCCCCAAACGAGCACATTCCGCTCCCCCCTTTGGGGGTGCGAACGAACGCTAGAAGCCCGCGCCGTGGATTTCGTGGCCGGGCTTCTCGGCGGCGAGGCCCCGGTACGCGCCTTCGGGGGTCGCGCCGTGATTAATGACAGCGTCGACCTCGCGAGCGATCGGCGTGGGAAGGCCGTACTGCTCGGCGAACTCCATGATGACGCTGGCAGCCTTGACGCCCTCAGCGACTTGGTTCATCGACGCGATGATCTCGTCGATCGGCTTGCCCGCGCCGAGCTGCTCGCCGACATGCCGGTTACGGCTGCGCTGACTGGTACACGTGACGATGAGATCGCCAATGCCGGCCAGTCCCGCAAACGTGTCGCGGTGGCCGCCTGCCGCCTCGCCCATCTTGGACATCTCACGTATCGCGCGGGCCATCACCATGGCGCGGGTGTTCTCGCCGATACCAAGCGAGTAGCCCATGCCGACCGCGATGGCGTAGACGTTCTTCAGCGCGCCCGCCATTTCGACGCCGACGACATCGTCGGTGGTGTATGTCCGAAATCGCCTGGTGCGGAACAGCTCGGCAAGGTTAGCGGCCAGATGTTGGTCGGGCATTGCCAGGACAGCCGCGGCGGCGTAACCCTCGGCCACCTCGCGGGCGATGTTGGGTCCGGCCAGGATGCCGGCTGGGTGCCCAGGCAGTATTTCGTCGACGATCTGGCTCATCCGCTTGTTGGTGCCCTGCTCGAGACCCTTGACCAGCGACACGACCGGCACCCACGGGCGCAGCTCACTGGCCAGCTCGGTCAGCACGTTGCGGAAGCCGTGCGACGGCACACCCATCACGACCACGTCGGCACAATCGGCCGCCTCGGCGAAGTCCGTGGTGGCGCGCAGCGTGGTGCTCAGCTCGACATCGTTGCCGAGATAGCGACTGTTGCGGTGGTTCTCGGTGATGTCTTTCGCGGTCTCCTGCGAGCGCACCCACTGCAATGTGGGTCCGCGGCGCGCGCAGATCGACGCAATGGTGGTACCCCAGGAGCCGCCGCCGAGGACGACGACGTGGGGTTGGCGCTGAGCGGGAGGTGCCACGCTGATCACGCCTCGGTTTCCACTATGGCGCCTGCCCTTCGTAAACAGCCTAGACGTCGCCATCTTCGCCGACGCGACCCGCGCGGGCTTCCCCCTAAAGAGGCACCTTTTGCTCTCCTTCTCGGGGCATATCGTCAGAAGGGTACGGCGGAGAGCAGGTCGTCAGCCTGACCTGTCACGGAAAGCACTGTCTGCCAAAGGTAGCCGTTGGTGGCGACCATTTTCCGGGATGAGACCGCCATCGGAATCGGTACATGAGTCAACCGGCGTCGCCACGAACCGATGACGGTGTCGGTCTTGCCCGCCATGCCGGCGTGAACGGCCGCATGGCCCAATCGAAGACAGAAGTTGGCATCCCGAGCGTTCGCAGGCAAGCTGCGGATCATGTAGCTCGGATCGATGTATTTGAGGCTTACGGAAATTCCTTGAGCCCGAAATGTTTCCGGAATCGTGTCTCTCAGGAAGACACCGATATCGCCATGGCGACGATTCCCTGACGCATCAAACTCCGCTGCGTCATCGAGCAGATTTTGGCCCGCTCCCTCAGCCACGACTATCACCACGTAACCATCCCGTTCGATGCGCTGTCTGGCCGCGCGGACGACCCCTTCGATGCTGAACCCGATCTCTGGGATGAGGCATAGACCGACCTGGGTATCCGCCAACGTGGCGAAGCTGGCGATGAACCCGGAGTCGCGACCCATCAGTTTCACCAGACCGATACCCAACCGATGGCACGACGCCTCCACATATGCCGCGCGCGTCGCCTGCCGTGCGGCCTCGACCGCGGTGTCGAAGCCGAAAGACAGATCAATGTACGAGATGTCGTTGTCGATGGTCTTCGGTACACCCACCACGGCGATCTCCAGCTCACGGCGCTGAATCTCCTCGACGATCGAATGCGCACCGCGTAGCGTTCCATCGCCTCCGATGGTGAACAACAGTTGAATTCCCAATCGATCTAGCGTGTCAACCATTTCGTCGACCGGTTGCGGACCGCGCGACGAGCCCAGGACCGTACCACCCACTTCGTTAATTTGGCTGACCCGGCGGGTGGTCAATTCGATCGGTTTCCGCTCGCTCCGCTCCACTAAACCCTCGTAACCAAACCGGAAGCCGTAAATTGTGGCGACGCCGTACTTTTCGTGCAGACAGAAGACGATAGAGCGGATGACATCATTCAGTCCAGGACAGAGCCCACCACACGTGACGATCCCGCACCGCACGGTACGTGGATCGAAGTAGATGTTCTCCCGCGGCCCCGCTAGCTCGAAGGCAGGTGGATCGATACCGGTTCGGATCTGCTCGCGCAGCTCGTCGATATCGGCGCGGAACAAGAGTGGTTTCGATGAATCCATGAAACGGGTTGCGCGCAAAGGAGAATTGACCTTGCGTTGACCAAGATCACGGGTTCTGAAATCTGGCGGCACTGGTCTCATCTCGCGTTGCGCCCCTTCCGAGATGTCGCCATCCTCGCCGAGACCACGGACGCAGGCTTCCCCCAAAAGAGGCACCTTTTGCTCTCCACCTCGGGGCATGCCGCGGGCAAGCCGCGCGGCCTCTGTTATTCGCCGACAGCGGCATCGCCGATGACGATCGCCTCGCGCTCGTCAGATTCGGCCAATGCGTGGGCGTAGCTGTGAACATGCCTGCGCATGCGTCGTCCGGCAGCCGTCACGTCGCGATGACGGATCGCAAGTGTGATCGCCCGGTGTGCCTGGCTCGTCACCGCCCGAACCTCGGCGTCGACGAAAGCCGCGTTCTCGGTGCCGACATAGATGGCTTGCGACAGCGCAATCATGAAGCCGATCAGCAGCTCGTTGTTACTGGCCATCGCGACTCCCACGTGCCAATCCAGGTTGGCCTGCAGAAACTGCTCGAGATCGGCTTCTTGGTCGGCGATCGCCTCATTAGCCCGGTCTAGTTCCGCAAGGTCTTCGTCGGTGCGGTTACGGGCGGCAAGCTCGGCGCAAAAAGGTTCCAGGGCTTCCCTGGTCTCCATCAGGTCGACAAGCTTGATGTGCCTGCCGCGGATGAGCATGCTCACGGAGTTGGCCATCGACTTCGTGGTGGGCCGCTGTACGAACGCGCCGCCCGCACGGCCCGCTTTCACCCGAACGAGGTTTTGTACTTCAAGGATGCGCAGTGCTTCCCGCACTGTGGCCCGGCTCATCTGCGTCTGCTTAACCAGCTCACGCTCTGCCGGCAGCGGGGTGCCCTCGGCAAGCTCGCCGTTGAGGATTCGCTCCCGAAGCACCCTGGCAAGCACGTCGGACGCCTTAGGCACGTCGAGTGGGCTGAGCCTGATGTCGGATCGCGAGGGCGTCGTCGCGGTATCCGCAGCTTCCATCACGTGCCCCTCGTGGTTTATGGTCAGACCTAAGATACCATTTATTTCATCCGACCGTTACAGCTATAACGGTAACCCGAAGGCCGACAGGAGAAACGCTGATGCGGTGGGAGCTCTCCGAAGAACAGCAGCTGTTCACCACTTCGCTGCGCGAGTGGTTGGGCGAACGCGCTGGATCGGCCACGGTGCGCGGCTGGCTGGACGCGGGCGATCTGGGCAGCTTCGAAGAGATCTTCGTCGGCGAGGGCTGGGCCGGAGTCGGCTTTGATGAAGAGCTCGGCGGCCAGGGCGGCGGTCTGCTGGAGCTCGCGCTGACCGCGCGGGAGCTGGGCCGCGCGGCGGCGCCGTCGGCAGGCTGGCTGCAGTCGGCCATTGTCGTACCGGCGCTGGCCGACGAGCCGGCGGTGATACGCGAAACGCTGGAGTCCGGCGAGGTCACCGCGGTGGCTGTGCGGGCGGACCGCATCCCTGCAGCGGCGACGTCGGTGGAGAGCTCAGACGGACGACTGCGCGGCCGGATACCGTCTGTGCTTGGGGCCGCTCGCTCACGACGACTGCTGGTGCCCGTGGTTGATGGCGAGGCAACGGCCGTATGGCTGGTGGACAGCGCCGACCCGGGAGTCGGGGTGCACCCGCGCCCACTGCTTGACCGATCGCGCGATGTCGCCGATGTCGTCCTTGACGACGTCGCGGCACGCCGGCTCGAGATCGATGCGACCGTGATAATCGGCGAAATCGCCACCCGCGCGGCGGTTCTGGTTGCCGCCGATGCTTTGGGTGCATCGGAACGAATGCTCCGCCTGGCCGTCGACTACAGCAAGCAGCGGGAGCAGTTCGGTCGACCGATCGGATCATTCCAGGCGGTCAAACACGCCGCTGCCCAGATGCTGGTCACCGTCGAGTCCGCGATGTCCATCGTCTGCTACGCGGCACAGTCGGCCGAGGAAGGCTTGCCTGACCGCGCGACCCACGCGGCCGTCGCGAAGGCGCAGGTGACCGGCAGCAGCGCCGAACTGGCCGACAGCGCGCTGACCCTACACGGCGCGATCGGCTACACCTGGGAACACGATCTGCACCTGTTCTACAAGCGAGCCAAGCTCGACCGCGTGCTGTTCGGCGCACCTGCGGTGTGGAACAACCGCATCGCAGACGCATTGCCGCTACTTCCCGTCGGCGCCTGAGAGTTTCGAGGACGACCATGCAGAACGTAGGCAGGCTTGGCTCGAAAGCTCGGGCTTTGAATCCACTGCTCACAACAGCTGATAGCCGGGGAAGCAGTCGCACGAGTGACGAGGGACACCAAGGCTTTCATTTTGGTCTGTCCATTAGTATGATTGACGTTTAGATGCATTCCCCACCGTTGTTGAGCGGAGAGCCTTGTGGACTTCGAATTGAGCGAGGATCAGCAGACGATCCGCGCTGCGGTCGCTGAACTAGCGGCGAAGTTCGACGACCACTATTGGATGACCAAGGACCAAGCTCACGAGTTTCCGACCGAGTTCTACAACGCATTCGCCGAGGGCGGCTGGCTAGGTATCACAACGCCGGAGGAATACGGCGGTCACGGGTTCGGCATCACCGAGGCCTCCCTGTTACTAGAGGAAGTCGCGGCCAGCGGCGCCGGGATGAACGGCGCAAGCTCGATGCACATGTCGATATTCGGCATGCATCCGGTGATCGTTCATGGATCGGAGGAGCTGAAGTCCCGCACCCTGCCCCGCATCGTGACCGGCGATCTTCATGTGTGTTTCGGTGTCACCGAGCCTGGAGCGGGACTGGACACCACGAAGATCACGACCTTCGCCCGGCGCGACGGCGATCACTACGTCGTGAGCGGTCGAAAGGTGTGGATCTCCAAGGCGCTGGAATCGGAAAAAGTGCTGCTACTCACCCGCACCACAAAGTTCGAGGATGCCGCACGCAAGACCGATGGCATGACCCTGTTTCTGACGGATCTGGATCGCAGCAGGGTCGACATTCGCCCGATTCCGAAGATGGGCCGAAATGCCGTCAGTTCCAACGAACTGTTCATCGACGGTCTCGTGGTTCCCGTCGAGGACCGCGTCGGCGACGAAGGTCAGGGATTCCGCTACATCCTCGACGGGCTGAACCCCGAGCGCTGCCTCATCGCCGCCGAGGCGCTGGGCATGGGGCGCGCCGCACTGCGCGCGGCCGTGCGGTACGGCAACGAACGCGAGGTGTTCGGCCGGCCGATCGGAATGAACCAGGGGCTGCAGTTCCCCTTGGCCGACTCGCTGGCCCGCCTGGACGCCGCCGAGTTGATGCTGCGTAAGGCTACGTGGCTATACGACAACGGCAAACCCTGTGCCCGCGAAGCCAATACGGCCAAGTACCTGTGTGCCGACGCGGCGTTCGACGCCGCCGACCGTGCACTGCAAACACATGGCGGGATGGGTTATTCGGAGGAGTACCACGTTGCGCGCTACTTCCGCGAGGCCAGGCTGACCCGCATCGCCCCGATCAGCCAGGAGATGATCCTCAACTACCTCGGGGAGCACGTGCTGGGCCTGCCGAGGAGCTACTGATGACGTTGCAGCGTGACGTGTTCCGGCTCGACGGCCGCTCGGCACTGGTGACCGGTGCAGGCGGCGGCGTCGGCGAGGCGATCGCGCGCGCCTTCTGTGAGGCCGGGGCCGCCGTGCTGGTAACCGATATCGACAAGGACGCTGCGGTGTCCACCGCGGAATCGATTACCGCAGAAGGCGGTACCGCGCAGCCCTTCGTCCTCGATGTGCGCGACTCGGCGGCTGCAGGCGAAGCGGCCGCGGCGGCCGCCGAGTTCGGCGGGGGGGCACTGCATATCCTCGTCAACAACGCCGGCGCCGTCGCACCGGCGATGTTCCCGGATCTGTCCGAGGAGAACTTCCGCCGCATCGTCGATATCCACCTCGTAGGCAGCTTCGTGTGCAGCCAGGCCGCTCTGCACCACCTCCCGATTGATGGCACGGGGCGCATTATCAACGTCACGTCAGCGGCAGGCATCACCGGGACCATTGGCCAGGCGAACTACGGGGCCGCGAAGGCCGGCATCATCGGCCTGACGAAGTCGTTGGCCCGCGAGCTGGCGCGCAAGTCCATCACCGTCAACGCCGTCGCGCCGCTGGCCGCCACCGCGATGACTGAGAACATCCGCAGCAACGAAAAGCTGGCCGCGAAGACACTGGCCCGAATTCCCTTGGGGCGCTGGGCCTTCCCAGATGAAATTGCCCCGACCTTCGTCTTCCTTGCCTCCGATGCGGCGTCCTACATCACCGGGCAGGTGCTGCCGGTCGACGGCGGGACGGTGATCTGATGCGCCACAACGTGTCTGGACCGTTCGTCTCGACCGGTCGCGAAGTCTACATCGCCGAGGCCGTACGCACGCCGATAGGCAAATCGCATGCTGAGCGTGGGTGGTACCGCGAGATCCATCCCAACGAGATGCTGGCTGCCTGTTACACCGAGTTGGTCGCCCGCACCGGCATCGAGCCCGCCCTTGTCGAAGATCTGGTGATCGGCTGCACTGCCCCGTTCGGTGAACAGTCGCGCAATATCGCGCGCAACGCCTGGCTGCAGGCCGGTTACCCGCCCGAGGTACCGGCCACCACCCTCGACCGACGTTGCGGATCGGCGCAGACCGCGGTGGAAATGGCTGCGGCGCTGGTGGCTTCGGGTACGCACGACATCGTCATCGCTGGCGGCGTGGAGCACATGGGCCACGTGCCCATCGACTCCCCCGTCAAGGTGTCCGAACTCTACGGCGATCCCTGGCCGGCAGAGCTGCGCGATCGCTACGCCTTTGTGCACCAAGGTGAAAGCGCGGAGTTGATTGCCGATCGCTGGCAGCTCAGCCGTGAGGAGATGGATGCTTTCGCTGCGCGGTCGCACCAGAACGCCGCCAAGGCCATCGCTGACGGCCGGTTCGTCGCCGAGATGGTGCCGATGACACTCGACGGCCAGGTCCGCCATGCAGACCAATGCGTGCGTCCGGAGACCACCGTCGAGACGCTGGCCAACCTCAAGCCGGTGTTCCGCAAGGAGGACGGGCGCATCACCGCCGGATCGTCATCGCCGATCAGCGACGGTGCCGCTGCGGTGCTGCTGTGCTCCGGAGACGCCGCGCGTCGGCGCGGATTGCGACCGCGCGTACGTGTCGTCGATCAGACGACCGTCGGCGTCGATCCGATCATCATGCTGACCGGGCCGATCCCTGCGACCCAGAAATTGTTGCAGCGCAACAGCCTGAGTATCGACGACATCGACCTGTTCGAAATCAACGAGGCATTCTCCTCGGTGGTGCTGGCCTGGCAACGAGAGCTGAACCCCGATGCCGAGCACGTGAACGTCAACGGTGGCGCGATCGCGCTGGGCCACGCGGTCGGCGCGACCGGGGCCAGGCTGATCGCCACCCTGATCCCCGAACTCGAACGCCGTGACGCCGACCTTGGACTGGTGACCATGTGCTGTGGCGGCGGTCTGGGGACGGGAACTCTGCTCCAGCGGGTGCCGGCGTGATCGATTTCGGCGAGTACTTGACGGCTGGTGCCGGCGTCTGGTGGGGCCAGGCCGCCGCGGAGCCGCGTCCTTTGGTCGACGCACTGATCGAACAAAGCAAACGGATTGGTCCGCTACGCGTTTTCACCGGGCTCAGTTGGAATGACCAACTCGCAGTCAGCATGCCCGATGCCGTGTCGATGGTCTCGTACGGCGGGCTTGGTGAGCTCCGCGAGCTCAGCAAGTCGGGTCGACTCGACGTGGTGCCCTGCCATTACTCGGCGCTGCCGCGAATGTTCGCCGAACGACGTCTGCCGTGCGACGTCGGCTTGGTGCAGGTGTCACCGCCCGACGCTGACGGGATGTGCTCACTGGGCGTTGGCGTCGACTATGTCGCCGACGCCGTTCTACACACGCCCATGCTGATCGCTGAAATCAACGCGCAGATGCCGGCCACCCTGGGAACCCCGCGGATACCGGTTGATCGGTTCGCCACCACCATCACCACCGACCGCGCGCTGCCCGAGGACACGTTGCGGGCGCCCAGCGACGCCGACCGTGCCATCGCCGCCGGGATCGCCGAGCTGATCGACGATGGCGACACAGTTCAAATCGGGGTTGGGTCGTTGGGAGCGGCCGTGCTCGGCGCTCTGTCCTCACATCAAGACCTAGGCTTTCACACGGGAATGATCACCGACGGCCTGCTCGGGCTGATCGATCAAGGCGTGGTCACCGGCAGTTTTAAGGAGATCGACACCGGTCTGGTTGTCGTGGGGACGGCGCTGGGATCGGTAGAACTGTACAAGCGCGTGGCCGATTTGCCAGTGCGGTTTCTGCCGACCAGTTATACGCATGCCCCGGAGGTGCTTTCGCAGCTGCGTTCACTGGTTTCGGTGAACTTCGCCGTCGAGGTCGATCTCAGTGGCCAAGTCGGCGCCGAGGTCAGTCGCGGCGTGTATGTCGGTGCCGTCGGCGGCCAGGTGGATTTCGCCAGGGCCGCCGCGTTGACCGGCAAGCGATCCGTCATCGCGCTGCGGGCGACATCGCGCGGCGCCTCGACGATCAAGACCGCGCTCGAAGGTGGCGTCGTCACCACGGGGCGCTCCGACGTGGACACCGTCGTGACCGAGCACGGCGTCGCGCATCTCCGCGGGTGCAGCCTCGACGAGCGAGCACGCAGACTGAGCGCGATCGCCGCCCCCGAGTTCCGGCACCAGCTCAACCGCGAAAGGATCACATTGTGAGCGGATTGCCCGCCCAAGTCGAGATTCGCGAGGTAGGTCCCCGCGATGGCTTCCAGAACGAACCGGAAACCATCGCAACCTCCGACAAGATCGACTTGATCAATCGGTTGGCCCGCACCGGACTGCGCCGCATCGAGGTCGCCAGTTTTGTGCGGCCCGACGTCATTCCCCAGCTTTCCGACGGCGTCGAGGTGTTACACGGCGTCGATGTGCCCGACCACGTCTCGCTGATGGTGCTGGTGCCCAACAGCAAGGGACTCGACAACGCGCTGAAGGTGCGCGAGACGTTTTCCGAGATCGCGATTTTCGTCTCAGCCTCTGAGACACACAACAAGAAGAACGTGAATCGGACCATCGCCGAGTCCATGGCCGACAACGAGATCATTGCGAAACGGATCGTTGCCGAAGATCTGCGGTGCGCAGCCGTCATCGCCACGTCTTACGGCTGCCCATTCGAGGGCAAGGTGCCCATGCAACGGGTCCTGGATATCGCCGAGCAGTTTGCGGCGGCGGGCGCCACCGAGGTCGGGTTCGGCGACACCACCGGCATGGCCAACCCGGCCTATGTCGGCGAGTTCTTCACCGCTGCCATAGAACGGCTGCCCGGGGTCGAGGTCACCGCGCACTTCCACAACACACGCGGACAGGGACTGGCCAACGCCTACGCCGCCCTGCAGGTTGGGTGCACCAGCTTCGAATCCAGCTTCGGTGAACTCGGTGGCTGCCCGGTGCCGGTCGGCTCGACCGGGAACATCTCCTCGGAGGACCTGATCAGCATGTTCGAGGAGATGGGCGTGTCCACCGGGGTGTCGCTGCCGCACCTGATTGACGCGGCGCGTGCCGCCCAGAGCGTGCTCGGTCGCAAATTGACCAGCCACTCCATCGTCGCCGGGCCGATCGACTGGTCGCCGAATCCCGACGCTCCGTCCTGCCGATAGACCATCCCCATAACCCATCTCAGAGGAGAGAACACATATGAGCAACCGCGTCGCATTTGTCACCGGAGGAGCCCAAGGCATCGGACAGGGCATCTCGGAAGCCCTGGCAGCCAACGGGTTTCGGATGGCCGTCGCGGACCTCAACCTGGAGGCCGCCGAAGCCACCGCGAAGCGCATCTCTGACGCCGGCGGCGAAGCCATCGCAGTTCACGTCGACGTGACGGACACCGAATCGGTGCGTGGCGCGGTCAAGACCGTCGCCGCCGAACTCGGCGAAATCGAAATCGTGGTGAACAACGCCGGCTGGGACGACTTCATGCCGTTCTTGAAAACCTCAGAGGACTTCTGGGACAAGATCCTTGACATCAACTTCAAGGGCCAGTTGCGCGTCATGCACGCCGTCGTGCCCGGCATGGTCGAGCGCGGCTTCGGCCGGGTGATCAACATCGGTTCGGACGCCGGGCGCGTCGGCTCGTCGCTGGAAGCGGTCTATTCGGGGGCAAAGGGAGGCATCATCGCGTTCACGAAGACGCTGGCCCGCGAAGTCGCGACCAAAGGCGTGACCGTGAACACCGTCTGCCCCGGCCCGACCGACACGCCGGCCTTGCGCAAGTTCGCCGACAGCTCCGGTGAGGATGCAGACAAGGTGATCGGCGGGATGACCCGTTCCGTACCGATGAAGCGGCTGGCCCAGCCGTCGGACATCGCCGCCGCCGTTGCATTCTTCGCCTCCGATGCCGCCGAGTACATCACCGGTCAGACGCTGTCGGTCAGCGGCGGCCTGACCATGGCGTAACCAAGGAGGTACATCAACGATGCTGTCCGACAACGGTTCACCGGTAAGCCTGCGCGTTGCCGGTCCGGTGATCGAAATCATTCTCAACCGCCGGCCCGCCAACGCGTTGGGGCCACCGATCATCGACGGGCTGCACAAAGGACTGGACGCCGCGGATGCCTTGTCCGCCAAGGTCATCGTGGTGTCGTCGGCGCTGCCCGGCTTCTTCGCCGCCGGCGCCGACATCAAACACATGTCCTCGGTCGACGCCGCGTCGTTCGGCACATACGGGGATGCCCTACGTGGCGCCGTCGAGCGCCTCGCCGCCCACCCCGCGGTGTCGGTGGCCGCAGTCGACGGGCGTGCCCTGGGCGGCGGACTGGAGGTGGCAATGGCGTGCTCGTTGCGCGTCGCCGGTTCGTCGGCACGACTCGGTCTGCCCGAAGTCAAGCTCGGCCTCCTTCCCGGGGCAGGGGGCACGCAACGACTGCCTCGCCTGGTCGGACGCGGACGGGCGCTGGACATCATGCTCACCGGCAGGGAGGTGGAGGCCGAGGAGGCGATTCGGATCGGCCTCGTCGACCGGGTTGTGCCGGCGGGCACCGCTGCGGACGCCGCCCGCGAACTGGCCCGAGACCTTTGCGTAGCCTCTTCCCCCGCACAACGTGCAGTCGTCCGGACGGTGGACGCAGCTTACGACCGCCCGCTGGCCGAGGGTCTGCGTTACGAGTCAGAACAGGTCCAGGAGTTATTCGAGCGTGGCGAGGCAATGGAAGGCCTCAACGCGTTCATCGACAAGCGTGCTCCCGAATTCGCTTGAGTTGTGGAGGTGTTTTCATGTTCGATCTCGAACAGCGCTATGAGACATTGCTTCTCGAGTCCCCGGCGCCTGCAGCCGTTCAGGTGACGTTGAACCGGCCCGACCGGTTCAATGCGATGACGGTGACAATGTTCGACGAACTCGAATCCGTCGCACGCGCGATCGGCGACGACCGGGACGTTCGCGTGGTGATCCTCACCGGCGCCGGCAAGGCGTTCTGCGCAGGCTACGATCTCGACGAGGCTGAAGAGCTGCCTTCACTTGGGGCCCTGGGCATGCTGGACCGCCAAGAGCGTGCTGCCCGAGCGCTCAGCGCCGTGCGGGCGATCCCGGTACCGGTGATCGCCGCGGTCAACGGGCCCGCCGCCGGCGGCGGCATGTCGCTGACGCTGATGGCCGATATCCGGCTCGGATCGCCGGCGGCGAAGTTCAATGCCGCGTTCGTACGAATCGGTCTGTCCGCCGGCGACCTGGGTGCGTCCTGGTTGCTGCCGCGGCTGATCGGTCCGTCTGCCGCCGCCGAGATCGGATTCACTGGGCGCATGATCGAGGCGGCGGAGGCAGAACGGCTCGGCCTGCTCAACCGCATAACCGGTCCTGACGACCTCCTCGACCAGACGCTCGCCATGACGGCACAGATCTGCGCCAACTCGCCCGGCGGCATCCGAATGTCCAAGCGGGCATTGCAGGCCAACATGGAAGTCACCTCCTTCGCGGCGGCGCTCGAACTCGAGAATCGCGGACAGGCATTACTGACGCGATGCGACGACATGACCGAGGCGCTGGACGCCTTCAAAGCCAAGCGCGCACCCAACTTCTCTGGGCGGTGACTATGAGCACCACTACACCGCAATGGAATCGGGTGTCACGGCGTCCGCTCGCCGACGTCCTGGACGAATTGGACGCGGCGCGCACCCTGGCATTCGACGAAGTACGGCCGGGTGTGGTCGTGATGTCGGTGAATCGCCCAGATCGCGCAAACTCACAAACCGTCGAGATGTTCGGCGAAATCGCCTGGTCCGCTGCCGCATTGCGCACCGCGGCGATGCGGGCGTTGATCATCACCGGCGCGGGAGGCAAGGCGTTCTGCACGGGCTTCGACCTGGCTGAGGTCGGCGTCTTGACCCGGATGTCGGTGTCGGACTTCACCGATCTTGTCGAGACGGCCGCGTCTGGGTCCACCGGGCTGCGTGCTCTGCCTTACCCGGTGATCGCCGCGGTGAGCGGCCCGGCTGCCGGCGGTGGGCTTTCGTTGGCGCTGGCTGCCGACATCCGAATCGCCGACCAGACCAGCAGTTTCAGCGCCGGCTTCGTGCGCGTCGGCTTATCCGTCGGTGAACTCGGCACATCATGGAACCTGGTCCGGCTGCTCGGCCCAGGACGCGCGGCGGAACTGGCATTCACCGGACGCACGGTGAGGGCCGCCGAGGCCTTTCGGATCGGGCTCGCCGACCGCCTCACCGACACTGGGACTGCACTCGACGCTGCGATCGAGATGGCCGAAACCATCGCGGGAAAGTCCGACGACAGCACGAGGTCCACAAAGAACGCATTGGTCCGCAACCTTGAGAACAACTCGTTTGCGTCTGCGCTCGAGCTGGAGAACCGTGGACAGGCGCTATTGGTGCAGGTGCCGACAACTCGCGGCGCACTTCTAGGCCGGGAAGACGCTGCGCCGTGACCACGGCAGGACAGTTGCATACCGGACTCGGGCCCGCCGACGACCTCCGGCACCGCCCGGTGACCGGGGAGAAAACGCGCGACAGCTTGTTCTGGCAGTTGGTCATGCCGGAGGAAGAACTCGGCATGCAGGTGTACCTCTACCTGACCGGCAGCGGCAGGGCCGGCTACAACGTCTGCGTGTGGGGGCCGGACGCGCGACCCCTCGCCCTGCACCTGCACACCGGCCGCGTACCCGACCACGCAGACTTGGACGAGTTCTCATTCGGCGGCCTTACCCTGACACAACCGCAATTGCGGCAGACGTGCCGGATGACCTACGACCACGACGACGTGCGAATCGAATTCGCATTCACCGGCATTCACGACGCATTCAGTTACCACCGCAATCCCGACGGCCTGCCATCGTGGTTCGCGGTGAACCGGATCGAACAGACGGGGAAGGTGCTCGGCGAGCTCGAAGTCGCGGGACGCCGCATCCAGTGGGACCGCATGGGACATCGCGACCACTCCTGGGGAGTGCGCGACTGGGGCGTGCCACAACATTGGAAGTGGTTCGTCGCCTACACGGAATCGGGCCGGGCAGTCAATGGTTGGATCTGGATCGCCAAGGGCGAATGGGGTTTTGCCGGCTACGTCGTGCGCGACGGGGTGACCTACCCAATCCGTCACATCGACCATCACGCCGAATACGGCGAACAGATGCGTCAGCGTCGCCTGCGCGCGACCCTGACCGACCTCGCCGGTGCGCAAACCGAGCTGGAGCTCGACGTCTTCGGAGTGATCGAATTGCCCACCCACGACAGGTTGCAGACTGTGATCAGGGAAGGCGCCTGCCGGGCCATCATCGACGGCGAGCAAGGTGCTGGCCAGTTCGAAACACACTGGCAAGGAAGCTATCTCGACTATCTGTCGACACGGAGCACGTGATGTGGTCATGGTCTGAGGCCGAGCTCCGGCGGCTGGGGCGCTTCCTGGCCGAGCGTGACTTGTGCGGCCCTGCGGTGACCGCCCAGCCGATCGGTGACGGCCATTCCAACCTGACGTTCTTAGTGTCGGACGGCGACTCGAAAATCGTCGTGCGCCGCCCACCACCGCCGCCGCTTCCGCCGGGTGCCCATGACGTTCTGCGAGAGGCCCGGCTGCTGTCGGCGTTGTCCGGGACTCTGGTTCCGGCGCCCCGCGTGCTGGCCACCGCTGCGGCAGGCGAACTGCTCGATTTCCCAGTCGTCGTGATGGACTTCGTCGAAGGCGCCGTGATCACCGAGTCGACGCCGGCGGCAAGGAATGACACGCGGCTGCGCCGGCGTATCGCCGAATCACTGGTGGACACCCTCGCCGCGCTGCATACCGTGGACTGGCTCGAGGTGGGGCTCGACGACTTTGGCAAGCCCGACGGGTTCAACGCCCGACAGTTGCGTCGGATGCGGTCGCTGATCGCCGAGGACGCGACCGTGCCAACGTCATTCGCCCCGCTCGACGACTGGCTGCACGCGCACCTGCCGTCCGAATCCGCAACGTCGATTGTCCACAACGACTTTCGCATCGGCAATATGATCGTCGACGTCAGAACGGGGTGCATCGCCGCGGTCTTGGATTGGGAGCTCGCCACCATCGGGGACCCAATCGCCGATCTCGGTTATCTGCTCACCTCGTACCCGGTCAAGGGTGAGCCGCTGGTGCCGACTTCCGCGATGGGTACCGCGGTGCTCGAGCCCGGCTATCCCGGCCGCGCCGAGCTGCTTCGCCGCTACGCCGACCGCACCCGGGCCGACGTCTCCTCAGTGAATTGGTATGCGGCGCTGGCGATGTACAAGCTGGCCGCTCTGTACGAGTACAGCCGCAGGCGATTCGAGGAAGGGATCGGCGACCCGTACTATGCCGATCCGGGACTGGTGAGTTCGTTTCTGGCTGCCGGCGAACGGCTCGCGGCCGAAGAGTCTGCGCTCACCTGACTTGGGCCCACATTCACACCGACCGCTGCGCCTTGGCGGCGGCGGAGGCGGCCTTGCTTCTCTCACGGGCTTCGACCCAGTCTTCATCGCTCATCGTGGTAAGGCCGGCGAAGGTGTTCGGCCCGGCCAGCCGCTGGCCGCCGTCCATCGCAATGGTCTCCCCGGTCAAGTAGTCGCAGGCGTCCGAGAACGCGAAGATGGTCAAATTGGCCAGCTCGTCGATCGTTCCAGAGCGACCGAGCGGGATCTGATCGATCTGCGTTGCTCCGACTGAGCTCTTGTCGGTCGGGTTGAGCATCTCCCATGCGTAGTCGGTCGGAATCGGGCCGGGCGCAAATGCATTCAGCCTGATGCCATACCTCCCCCACTCCACTGCCAGCGACATCGTCATCGCGTGTACTGCCGCCTTCGCCATGGCCGATGGGACCACGAAGGCCGACCCGCTCCATACCCAAGTGGTCAGGTTGGACAGCACCGCGCCTGGGAGGCCGCCCGCGATCCACCGCTTGCCCACCGCAACCGTGGTGTTGAAGGACCCGGTCATCACCGTCGACGTCACGGCTTCGAAGGCACGCTGGCTGAGCGTGGCGGTCGGTGCGATGAAATTCGCCGCCGCGTTGTTGAGCAGTCCGGTGAGTGGTCCATGCAACTCCCAGATCTCGGCAACCGCCGCGTCGACCGACGCCGAATCCCGCACGTCGACCGTCTGGTAATGCGCCGCTTTCGCCCGGCCGCCGGAAACCTCTTCGGCAGCCTCGGCCAGCACCGCTTCGCGCCGCCCCCACAAGTGCACTTCGGCGCCCTGCTTGGCCAGGCGGGCGGCTACCCCCCGGCCGAGACCGGTTCCGCCTCCGGTGATGAGGATCCGTTTGTCTGCCAGGAGGTCAGGTGCGAAGATTTCACGCCCCGCTGCGCACATGCCCACTCCCATCTTTGGTCTTACCATATTAAAGATTGATGTTTATACTACCAGCATGCCACCGGTTGATCACGAACTGAACCTGACCATGCAGGCGATCCTGACCAACGTCAGCTGGGTACTGACCGCCATGCTCCTGGTCATCGCGATCTGGTTGGGTATGCGCGAGCGGACACCGTTCTACGCGTTCATGGTGTTGGCCGCCGGGGTCGGCGCATTCGCCGAGCCGCTCTACGACGTGGCGATGATGCTGTACTTCTACTCCACACCTGGCATGTGGACGCATTTCACCGCGTTCGACATCCCGCAGCCGATTTGGACGCACAGCGGTTATGTGGTGCTCTACGCGGCCCCGGCGATCTACATCGCTCGCCAGATCACCCGCGGCAAGATGACCCGCCGCGCGCTGTTCATCTGGGCCGGCGTCACACTGCTTGAATCGGCCACGTTCGAGATCGTCGGCATCAACGGCGGCCTCTACAGTTACTGGGGGCCACATGTGTTCCGAATCTTCCAGTACCCGTTGGTGATTGGTGTGCTCGAAGCCGCTCAGGTGATCTGCTTCGCGGTAGCGGCATCGCAGCTGCGCGCCCGCAGCACGGGTCAGTGGCAACTCCTTGGCCTGTTCGTGCTGTTCCCGTGCACCTTTTTTGGCGCGAACTTCGGCTTGGGCTGGCCCACGATCATCGCGCTGCACCTCGAGAACACCTCGACACCAGTCATCGCGGCGGCGACGGTGGTAAGCATTGGCCTGGCGGTGACCATGGTGCGGATGTGCGCGTCATTCCTGCCGAAGGGAGCCGCCGGCGACGCCCAGGACCGCCCGGCCCGCTCCGAGCCCGCGCAGCCGGTTTCCGCCAAGACCGGTGTTGCCGAACAGCGGTGACGATCGCTTTGTAATACCCATCCGGTCTCAGGAGGTTGTCAAATGTCGGAATCCACGTCCGCATCAACGTCCACCAATATTCGCCACGCCTTCTTTATCCTTGCCGGCGTGGTGGCGCTGGTGTTGACCTGGCCGCACGCATTTCAGTGGATGGCGGCCGGTGGGAACATACTCAACCCGGTCGCGTTCTTCGGCGACGCGATCGCGGCCGGTGGCACCGCCGCGTTCCTCAGCATCGACATGGCCATCGCCTGGCTCGTGTTCATGGTGTGGGTCGTGTCCGACAGCAAGCGGATCGGACTGGGATACAAATGGGGCTGGATGTTCGTGGCGCTGTCCTACATCGGTGTATCGATGGCGTTCCCTGTGTATCTCGTCACTCGTGAGCGGTATCTCGAGAAGCGCGCTCGAACCGACGAATTGAGCACGTACCGGACCTGACGGGCCGCATTATCGCCACCAGGATTCTCATGTGAGTCAATCGTTGTGCGCCGATGCGACGGGTGCGTCGAAATGGTGGTGAAAACCAGCCCGCTGTCGGTCCACCCGACCTGAATGGGAGCCGCGGGCTCGGTCCGGGCCCGGAGCGGGTGTTCGGTGTCCCCCGGGCCCCTTCCTTGAGGGTGTTGCCACGGCGGCCCAGCGATGATACATTTTTGCATCATCTGATGTGATTTTGTACGTCGGCACCATCTGCGATCAACCGAATCGACGGAAAGGAAGCGAAACATGGATCAGAAAACCAGCTTCAGATTCCAGCTCATCAGCGCGTGGTGTGGCCCCGCCTTCTTGGTCACCTTTGTGCTGTTCTGGGGGGTGATCGGGCACAACCTCCCGAATCCGTCACCCGCGTTGAGCGCAGCAGACCTCGCCGCTCGCTATTCGCAGAACCTAGGGGAGATTCGTCTGGGCTTCATCGTCTCCCTCATCATCGTTTGTTTGTACATGCCGTGGTGTTCGTACATCAGCGCCCGGATGGCGAAGATCGAGGGCGGGTACCCGGTCCTGGCCAACCTTCAGCTCATCGGTGGCGCTCTGACCGTCATGGTCGTGTCGTTCAGCGCGTGCTTCTGGGCCATCGCGGCATTCCGGCCCGATCGGGACCCGGCGCTCATCCAGCTGCTCACCGATTCCGGCTGGCTGATCATCGACCTGCAGTACGCGTGCACCACGTTGCAGATGGTGGCGCTCGCACTGGCCGTTCTGTCGGATCGGAAGAACAAGGCCATGCCCCTCATGCCGAACTGGGTGTGCTACCTGACCATCTTCTGCGCGGTCAGCTTTTTCCCGGCGAGCCTCACCGGCGTTCTAAAGACCGGGCCGTTCGCCTGGAATGGCGTCATGAGCTACTACTTCCCGTACTTCTGCTGGCTGTGCTGGGAAATCATTGCGAGCACCTATTTGATCAGGGATGTTCGGCGGCGCATGCGCGAGTTCGAGAGCAGCCCCTCGGCGGACGGCGGCCCTCGGGCGACGGCTCTCGCGTCCTGACCTGCACCATCGGGCAAGTGCCCTCATGTGGGCCTCCGCTCCCGCCCGCGCGATTCGTAGACGGTGTTGCGACAGAAGTTCGCACGCGTCGTGCGCGGTCGGGAGCGGACAGTCATCGGTGCCTGGCGCCCAGCCCGCGTCACTGCTCAGCGGTGGTCGGGCAACGACCGGTCACCCCGTCGCCTAGGGAAAGTGTTGATGAGTAGTGCTGTGATGAATCCGGAAACCTACACCCAGTTCGTATCGGTGGGCGATCCCAAGCGGCGGCTGCCCGGCGTCGAAGGCGTGTGGGTCTTCGTGATCGCCGACATGACGGTGTTTGCCGTCATGTTCGGGTCCTTCATGCTCGGCCGGCATCACAACCCCGCCGTCTTCGAAGCGTCCCGACACGCCCTCGACCCGAACTTCGGTGGTGTCAACACGCTGATCCTGCTTACCAGCTCGTGGTTCGCCGCGCTCGCGCTCGACGCGGTGCGAAAGTCCCGTTTCGGTCTGGCGCAGCATTTCTTGGGCGCCGCGTTTCTCTGCGGCGTCGCGTTCGCGGTGTCGAAGGCGATCGAGTACACCGAGAAGTTGAACGATGGCATCAGCCTGTTGACCAACGACTTCTTCATGTACTACTTCACGCTGACCGGGATTCATCTGTTCCATGTCATCGCGGGCAGCATCGTCCTGCTCGTGCTGTGGTTCAAGGCCCGATCCCGGTCGTTCGACCCGAAGCGGCCGGTCGTTCTCGAATGCGGCGCGATCTACTGGCACATGGTCGACCTGCTCTGGATCATCCTGTTCCCGCTGCTGTATCTGGTGAGGTGAGTATGGAACTGGTTCGCAAGCCGGTCACGATCGTGTGGGCCGCGTTGATGCTGGCCACGATCGTGTCGACCTGGTTGCTTTCCAGCAACTCGGTCACCTCCGAGGTGGCGACGGTGGCCATCATGCTCATCGCCGCCCTCAAGGTGCGGTTCGTGACCAGGCACTTCATGGAGGTGCGTCGGGCGCCACTGGCGCTGCAGTTCGTCTGCGACGGCTGGTTGCTCGCGGTCACCGCGCTGATCCTGACCGTCTACCTGGTCTGATGGGCGCACACGTTGGCAGCAGCCGATGCAAACTTGGTAGCGTGCGACATTTCGGGTAATGCATCGCCGATGCGCGAGGGCATCGCGATCGATGTGATGTAGGACGTAGTGATGGAGTTCGTGTATCCCGCCGTTCCGGACCGGAACCTGCCGTCGATCACCCCGCTTACCGCGAGGTCGGTCGCGTTGAGCACTCTGCTCGGATACCACCCCCCGGCGCTTCCGGTTAGCGCCTTGGTGAAAGTCGGGGAGCTGTTTGGGATCGCGGACCGCGCCACCCGGGTTGCCCTGACGCGCATGGTGAAGGACGGCGACGTGACCGTCGACAACGGCGTGTACCGCCTGTCCGAGCGATTGCTGCGACGGCAGGCCCAACAGGATGCGCTCACGTCGCCCCCCACTCGGCGGTGGACTGGAGGGTGGGAGATGGCCGTCGTCACGAGCACGACCCGGCCATTGGCCGAGCGGGTGGCCCTGCGTAAGAGCATGGTGCGGCACCGGATGGGCGAGTTGCGCGAGGGGGTGTGGATGCGGCCGGACAACCTCTCTCGTGACCTCGACGGGTTCATCGCCGGCCAGTGCGAGTTTTTCGTCTGTCACCACTCTGACTCACCGAACCTAGCAACGTTGCTCTGGGACTTGCCGGGATGGGCGGCCGAGGCGGACCGATTGCTGAAAGTGCTCGATGAGGCAGAGAGTCTCGCAGAGGGGTTCATCGCTACCGCGGAAGTAATCCGACACCTGCTGCTCGATCCGTACCTGCCGGACGAGCTGCTCCCAGCGGGATGGCCGGGTGATCGACTTCGAGAGCGCTACACCGATTTCAACGCGAACTATTCGGAGCGCCTCCGACAGTACAGCGGCGGATAGTCGCCGACTGCCCTCCGAAACAGATTCACATCACGCGATGCTATTATGTGTCGGTAGTGGCAGCTTACGTGCCGGACACATCGCGGACGTCGCCACCAGTCACCACGAGGAGGGCGATGACGGGGCCGTTGAGTTTCTCGATCAGCGCAGAGCAAGAGGCGCTGGTTAAGGTGGCCCGCGGTTTCGGTGAGGGGCGGCTGGCTGCCTACTACAAGCAACGCGAGCAAGAGGGTGCGTTCGATCGCGCGACGTTGCGGGCGATGGGCGACCTTGGACTCTTCGGGGTAGAGCTGCCCGAAGAGTACGGCGGCCTCGGACTTGACTGCACGACAGCGGGTCTCGTGCTCGAGGCCATCTGCCGGTCCGACTACAACATCGGCCAGCTGATGGTGACGATGTCGTTGAGCGGCGCGATCATGGCCCGGCACGGAGAACCCGCGGTCGTCGCGCCGTGGCTGTGCGGCGTGACCGCCGGCGAGATGATCCCGGCCATCGCCCTGACCGAGCCGGGCGGCGGATCGGACGCCGCGAACCTCACACTGCGGGCAACCAAAGACGGTGACACCTACGTTCTCGACGGCGAGAAGACGTCGACCAGCTTTGCGACCCAGGCGGCGTTCGCGATCGTCTGGGCCCGCACCGGCGCCCAGTCCAGCGGCGCGCGCGGAATCAGCGCCTTCCTCGTCCCCCTG
>NZ_JAVHWM010000085.1:0-6348 GCF_032159765.1 Mycobacterium sp.
GTGGAGCTAAGGGGACTCGAACCCCTGACCCCCACACTGCCAGTGTGGTGCGCTACCAGCTGCGCCATAGCCCCTAGAGTTGTGCCCATCGAAGCTACACCACCTGCGATATCGGCTCAAAGCCGCAGGTCAGGCCGCTTCCACCGACGCGGCATCTCAGCTTCTGTGGTGCGTCAACTTATGTTGACGCGCGCACCAGCCACGTCATTGCCCGGAGGTCCCAGCACACGTCGTGATAACGTTCGCCGCTATCTCCTGCGCTCGACGTCGAGCGCGAGGGCTGAGGGAGCTGCGATGATGCCAGCAAGCCGGTTCACGGTCCGTCTTTGTGGGTTTGCGGTCGCGCTCGGTGTCGGCGCCGCGATCGCGACCACCCAATCCGACACCGCATGGGCCGACCCGTCAGACAGTTCGTCGCCGAGTTCGTCGAGTGCATCGCCAACCGACGGCTCGCAGACCCCCGAGAAACCCAAGACCAAGCGGCCGGACAGACCGCACCTCGTAAACCTCACGCCCGGCAAGAAGCACGAATCGGCGTCCAAGACTGCTGAAACACAAAGTAATTCGACGAAGGACACCCCGGCGCCGGCGAAGCTGACGGCCCAGAGGCCGCTGGCGGCGATCCTGTCGAAGTTCGAACCGAAGTCGCAGACCATCACGAGCAAGACCACCGCGCGGCTGTCAACGCCGGCGACCGCACTCGCCACTGAAGCGCCTGCGAAACTGTCGACCGCCACCGCGGCTCTGGTCCCCAAGGCGCCTACCGCGCCGAAGGCGCCCAAGCCAACCGGCCTCCAGAGTGTCCTGCGCGGATTTGTCAGTTCCTTCCTCAACACATCCACGGCCACATCGGACACCCCCGTTCCGGCCGATTCACCCACCGCATGGGCGACGATGGCGTTCGCCCGCCGCGAGCTAGCCACCGACCCTTCGCCGATATCCCTTTTGAAGGCGGTCATCAGCCCGGTCGCCACCCTGGTCTTCGACGTCTTCAACCAGGTGTTCGCCGCGGCCGCCGGGCCTCCCGTGCTTCCCCCCGGGAGCACCGTCACGGTGAAAAGCTCGACGCTGGAATTCGACAACGGCTATACAGCGCCCGCGGACTGGTACTTCCCGGCCGACGAGAACCCGCAGGGCATCATCTACCTCCAGCACGGCTTCTTGGCGCAGGGCCCGATCTACAGCTACACGGCAGCCGCCCTTGCCGAACAGACCCACAGCATCGTAGTAGCACCCACCATCACATCGAATTTCTTTGCCGCCGACGGTAATTGGCTCGGTGGGTCCACGATGCCCGCCGCGGCCGCTGATCTCTTCGAAGGCAATCGCGAAGCACTCGTCAACAGCGCATCCGCGGCAGCCGGTGAGCGGGTCACATTGCCACAGAAAGTCGTTCTTGTCGGACACTCACTCGGCGGAGGCTTCGTCACGGCCATGGCCGGCGACATGGCCGACAACGGGACGGCCGGAGATCTTGCCGGTGTCGTGCTGCTCGACGGCGTCGCGTTCGATCCGAGCGTGCCCGAGACGGCCTTCGGCAAGCTCGACGAGCTGGACCACGACGTTCCTGTCCTGCTGATCGCGTCAGAGCCCTACTTCTGGAACATGTACGGCCAGATGATCGACGCTATGACGACGTTGCGACCAGGGCAGTTCAACGGGGTGCAACTTGTCGGCGGCCGGCACATCGACGGGCTGCAAGGCGGCAATCCGCTGATCCAGCTGTCGGAATACATCGTCGCGGGTTTCTCTCAACCGCAGAACGTCGAGGCCGTGAAGATCCTCTCGATCGACTGGATCAACGACATGTACGCGGGCAACACAATCGAGGCCCCGTCGGATCAACCGTTCCAGATTCCCACCACCGCGGGCACGGCAACTGCTTACTCGATACCCGCGCCGCCAACCCAGCTGTCGCCCATCGACCAGTTGATCAAGACAGTCGAAAGCTTTGGAACGTCGATCTTCTTGAACGCCTGACCATACGATGGCTGGCGTGAGTGAGCCGCCGCCGTATCCGCCGCCTCCAGGGGACCCGTATTCGCCGCCGCCGTTTCCGCCCCCGTATTCGCCGCCGGTAGAACAGCCCTTCCTGGAGTCGACCGACCAGCCGTATCCGCCGCCGCCCATCGGCGAGGTGTACGACCCGTATTCCCAGCATTCCGGCTCAGCTGCCACAACTAGTGGCTTCGCCATCGCATCCCTGGTCCTCGGCATCCTCGGGCCATGTGGGTTGGGTGTTGGCCTGATTCTGGCCATCATCTTCGGGTTCATCGCGTTGAGCCAGACCAAGGATGGCAGGCAGCAGGGCCGGGGCATGGCAATCGCCGGGCTCATCTGCTCCGGGCTCTGGATCGTGGCCTTGGTGGTCGGGTTCGTTTTGTTTATCATATTCGCTGAAAGCCTGGTGTCCGCAAGAGATCTCAAGGTCGGTGACTGTGTCGAGACGGCGCCGGCGGACGGCGACGAGAACATCTCCACGATGCCAAGGGTGTCGTGCGACAAACCTCACGAGAGCGAGGTCTTCGCGATCTTGAACATACCGGGAGACCGGTTCCCTGGTACATCAGTGCTGCGCAGCCAATATTCAAAGCAGTGCCACGACGCACTCCAGAACTACGCGAAAGACCCAGCAGGCATGCGGACCTACACGATTACTCCCTCCCAGGAATCGTGGGATCAGGGCAATCATTCCGTGGTCTGCATGACGCTTGACAGAAACAAGCGCACGGGCTCGGTCAAGAAGTAGCGGACGCCCGCTACGGCAACTCGCCTGCCGCCTCCGGACCCAGTGCCCGCGCCGGTGTCGGCTCGGTGGGCGTCCGTGTCTCCGGCGAGAACAACCACGCCACCGCCGCGGCCAGAAGGATACCGCCGCTGACGACGAACGCCGTTGCGAACGTAAGGTATTGGGCGAGAACTCCTACCGCCACGGTTCCGGCAATCGCCCCGACGTCCGACATCATCTGATATGTCGCGACTGCGGTTCCGCCGCGCGCCTTGCTTCCGATGACGTCGGCGACGGCGGCCTGCTGCGGCGAAGTGAACATTCCCGCGGCCGCGCCGGCAACCAGCGCGCCCGCTAGAAACGACGTCAGCGACGATGTCAGACCCACCAGCGCGGTCGCCACCGCCGACACCGCCAGGCCGATGACGATCAGGGTCTTGCGGCCCAGGCGATCCGACAGGTAGCCGCTCGGGATCACGGCAGCCACATTTCCCGCGGCGAATACCGCCAGCGCCAGTCCGGCGGCACGGGGCCCGCGATGCAGCACCTCGGTGACAAACAACGGCACGAGTGCGATGCGCAGCCCGAAAACCGACCAGCCCGTCGCGAAGTTCGAGAATAGCGCCGACTGATACGCCCTGTTGCGCAACACCATTCGTACGGTGACGCGCGGCTCCGAACCCTCCGCGGGCGCGGCGAGCGAGGAGTTCCGCAGGCTGAAGAACACCACGGTAACCGAAATCAGCAGCGCCACACCGTAGATCGCGAACGGTGCGGAAAGGCCAAGGCCCGCGGTCAGGCTTCCCAGCACCGGTCCACCGACGGAGCCGATGAGGAACGCGCTCGAGAACAGGCCGGCGACGCGGCCCCGGGCATCCGGTGGCGCAATCCGGATCATCAGGCCGAACGAGGAGATGCTGAACATCGCCGAACCGAAACCGCCGAGCGAGCGGAACAGCAGGAGCTGCCAGTACGTCTGCGCGAACGCACACACGCCCGTCGACAGCGCGACGATCAACAGGCCGGTCAGGTAGATCCGCCGCTCCCCTACCCGCTGCACGAAAAGTCCGCTGGCCGGGGCGAAGATCAGTCGCATCGCCGCGAACGCGGTCACGACGAAAGTGGCCGCGCTGATGCTCACGCCGAAATTCCGCGCGTACTGCGGCAACACAGGTGAGACCACGCCATATCCGAGTGCGATCACCGCGTTGGCGGTGACGAGGATCCAGACTTCTCGGGGCAGGCGCGGCTGCGCCGCCGTACAGTCGCCCTCCGGGGCCGTCACGCCAGCGCCTTCGCCACCACCTCACGCGCAGCGTCCTGGACCTCGCGAAGGTGCTCGGCACCGCGGAAGGACTCGGCGTAGATCTTGTAGACGTCCTCGGTTCCCGATGGCCGCGCCGCAAACCACGCATCCGCGGTGGTCACCTTCAGCCCCCCCAGCGGCGCGCCGTTGCCCGGCGCCGTGGTCAGCTTGGCAGTGATTTTCTCCCCGGCCAGGTCGGTGGCGGTCACCTGCTCGGGCGACAGTTTGGCCAGCCGTGCCTTCTGCTCGCGGTCAGCGGGCGCGTCCACGCGCGCATAGGTTGGCGCCCCGTACTTTTCGGCCAACTGCTCGTAGCGCTGCGACGGCGTCTCACCCGTCACCGCCAGGATCTCCGACGCCAGCAGCGCGAGGATGATCCCGTCCTTGTCGGTGGTCCACACCGAGCCGTCCATCCGCAGGAACGACGCGCCTGCGCTCTCCTCGCCGCCGAAACCGATCCTGCCGCTGATTAATCCGTCGACGAACCATTTGAAACCGACGGGAACCTCGATCAGCTTGCGGCCCAGACCGGCAACCACCCGGTCGATGATCGAGCTGCTCACCACCGTCTTGCCGACCGCGGTGGACGCCGGCCATGCGTCACGGTGGCTGTACAGGTAGTCGATCGCGACGGCCAGGTAGTGGTTCGGGTTCATCAGTCCGCCGTCGGGTGTGACAATGCCGTGCCGGTCGGAGTCGGCGTCGTTGCCCGTCGCGATCTGGTACTTATCGCGGTTGCTGATCAGCGACGCCATCGCGTTCGGCGAGCTGCAGTCCATCCGGATCTTGCCGTCGGTGTCCAGAGTCATGAACCGCCACGTCGCGTCGACCAGCGGATTGACCACCGTGAGCTCTAGGTCGTATCGTTCGCCGATCGCGCCCCAGTAGTCGACGCTGGCGCCACCGAGCGGGTCGGCGCCGATGCGGATTCCCTGAGCTCGAATCGCGTGCATGTCAACGACATTGGGCAGATCTGCAACATATGCTTCGAGATAGTCGTGATGCTGGGCGCTCTGCAGCCCCCGGGCCAGCGGTACCCGCTTGACGTCTGTGAGCCCGCGGCGCAGCAGCTCGTTGGCGCGCTTGGCGATCGCGCCCGTGGCGTCGGTGTCCGCTGGGCCGCCGTTGGGCGGGTTGTACTTGAATCCGCCGTCGCGGGGTGGGTTGTGTGACGGCGTGACGACGATCCCGTCCGCAAGATCGGACGAACGGCCCTTGTTGTACGCCAGGATCGCGTGGCTGACCGCCGGCGTCGGCGTGTAGCGGTCGGCCGAATCGATCATCGACACAATGTCATTCGCAGCCAGCACTTCCAGCGCCGTCGCCCACGCGGGTTCGGAGAGCGCATGGGTGTCCCGGCCGATGAACAACGGGCCCGAGGTGCCTTGCGCAGCGCGGTACTCGGCGATCGCCTGGGTGGTGGCAAGAATGTGCGCCTCGTTGAACGCGCCGTCGAGGCTGGAGCCGCGGTGCCCGGAGGTGCCGAACACCACCTGCTGCAAGACGTCGTCGGGATCGGGTTGCACCGTGTAATACGCGGTCACGACATGGGAGACGTCGATGAGATCTTCGGGTTGCGCCGGCTGTCCGGCACGAGGGTTGGCGGCCATGCACCGATTCTGCTCCAGTGGTGCGCGGAATCCGACATTGGAGATGAACATTTGCTTGCGGGTAGGTTCGCGCCATGGCATTCGACCGGCGTGAGCTCGCGGCAGTCTTCGCGGGCGGGGCGATCGGCACCGTCGCACGCGCAGGCCTGGAGGCACTCGCGGACCCTGACCCCGCACGATGGCCGTGGGCGACGTTCGCTGTGAACATCGTCGGGGCATTCCTGCTGGGATACTTCACGACTCGACTGCTGGAGAGGCTGCCGCTGTCCAGCTACCGCCGGCCGCTCCTGGGCACGGGGCTGTGCGGTGGCCTGACGACGTTTTCCACCATGCAGGTGGAGACGCTGAAGATGCTCGAGCACCATCACTACGGGCTGGCCGCCGGCTACACGATCGCGAGTATCGCAGCGGGGCTTCTCGCGGTGTATCTCGCGACGGCGCTGGTGCGCAGGGTGACCGTCCTTTGACGACGATCGCCGTCTGGACCGGGGTGGTGCTTCTCGGCGGCGTCGGCGCGGTGCTGCGTTTCCTTGTCGACCGCACCGTCGCGCGGCGGGTACCCGGCCCGTTTCCGTTCGGCACCCTGACCGTCAACCTTTCCGGCGCAGTGGTGCTCGGACTACTCAGCGGCCTGGCGCTCAGCCACCACGCTTCTCTTCTCGCCGGCACCGCGCTGATCGGTTCCTACACCACGTTCTCCACAT
>NZ_JAVHWM010000240.1:0-2574 GCF_032159765.1 Mycobacterium sp.
TGGTGGTGGTTCTTGCCGTGGATGTCGGCGGCGATCGCCCCGCCGAGCGTGACGTGCTGCGTCCCGGGCACGACCGGCAGGAACCATCCCGATGGGACGACTTCGGCCAGGAGCCGCCACAGCGACACGCCCGCGTCGGCCGTGACCACGCCATCGGCCGCATCGAACGCGTGAATGGTCTGCAGGCGGGTGGTGTCCACGACGTGGCCGCCGGCGTTCTGCGCCGCGTCGCCGTAGCTGCGGCCGAGCCCGCGCGGGATCACCCCGCGGGCGGGGGCGCCGCCGAGCACGTCGGCGATCGCGGTGGCATCGCTCGGCGACAGCACCTGTGCCCGCGTCGGGGCCGTGCCGCCCCAGCCCGTCAGCAACCGGTGCGCCATCAGGTGGTGGCGAGCGTGACGGCCGTCGCGCACGCGGCCCACAGCGCGACGGTGACGAGCACCCGGCGATCGCGCAGGACCAGCAGCGTCGGATCGTCGGTCTGTGCGGGGTCGCGCCGGATCGTCGCCACGACCCGCAGCATGCCGTAGACGACGAACGGGACGGTGATCAGCATCCAGCGCGTCGGCGCCCCGCGGGCGGCATAGGCGACGTAGATGGCGAGCGTCGCGATCGTCGTCGCGACGATCGCGCGGTCCATCAGCGCGGGGGTGTAGCGAGCCAGGACCCGCCGCCGGGGGATGCCTTCGCGGAGCGGCCGGGCCAGCTCGCCGCGACGCTTGGCGCTCCCCAGGAACAGGGCCAGGGACGCGGTGGCGACCAGCAGCCACGGGGACACGCGGACGTCGACCGCGACGCCGCCGGCGGCCGCACGCAGGACGAAGCCCAGCGCGATGGACACGAGGTCGATCACGACGATGTGCTTCAGCCCGTAGCAGTAGGCGACCTGCAGCACGAGGTAGGCGGCGATGATGGCCACCGATCCGTCGTTGACGAGACCGGCGATCAGCAGCGACGCGCCGGCTGCCGCGGCCCCGCAGGCGAGCGCCGGCGGTGGCGACAGGGCGCCGCGGGCGATGGGGCGCCCGGCCGTGCGCGGATCGTGCCGGTCGACCTCCGCGTCGCGGACGTCGTTGAGCAGGTAGGCGGCCCCGCTGGCGAGGCAGAACGCGGTCGTCACCGCGGCCGCCGCGGCGAGCGATGCGGCGTCGAGCACGTTGCCGGCGAAGATCACGCCGGCCAGGACGACGCTGTTCTTGATCCACTGCCGAGGCCGCATGCAGGCCAGGACGGACCGCGCGCCCGCTCGCAGGCCCGCCGCGCCGGACGGCGGTTCGGCGATCCGCTCCAGCGGCTGTGCCGGAGCATCGGCGGTGCGATCGATCGCCACGGCTACCTCAGGTCCACCGCGAAGAAGTCGCGGTCGTCAGGGGACAGGTAGCGCTGCGCCGAGCGCTGCATCGAGGGCAGGAGTGGGCGCGCATCGCGCGCGCCGGTCAACCCGTAGGTGTTGAGGGTCACCCAGTAGGAGTTGATGTCGAGCTCGACCGCGCGCACCGCGCCGGCGTGGATCAGGATCCGCGCGAGGCCCGCCACCCCGAGGGAGGGCCCAGCGGCGTAGAGCAGGTTGCCCTTGCGGTCGACGCCGACCCCGGACCGCCAGACGAGGATGGCGTTTCCGAGCGTGGCGCCCCACTGCGGCCCGTCGCTGAGGTTGGGGTTCGGGCGGCCGCCATCGACGATCAGCGGCAGGTTCTGCCGCGCGAACGCGACGCCGGCGCCGACACGCGCGCCCCCGTGCCAGGCACGGACGTCCACGCCCCCGTCCTGCATCGCGACGATCGTGCCCTGGCCCGCCACCATCGGTTCGACCAGCCGCCCCTGGGCGAAGAACCCGCCGCCGCTGTCCTTGTGCTTGAACCCGCTGTTGAAGGTGGCCAGGAGCGCGCGGCGGCGTCCGGTCGGGACCTCGCCGGCGCCGGCGGTCGCACCACCCGGCGGCTCGTGCAGCCCCGGGTAGAGCGACACCGCGGTACGCCGGTGGTCGAACCAGGCGACGCCGGCGACGACCCGCGGGTAGTCGGCCGTTGGCCGGTAGGCGGTGACCAGCATCGGCGGCTGCCGGGAGCGGACGAACCGCCCCTGGGTGACGGTCCACACGCCCTCGCCGCGCAGCGCGGGATGCAGGACCGGGACCACCCGGGGCGGGCGGACCGCGGGCCGCGGGCGATGCACCTGACGCCGAGCCGTCGCGGCCCGGCCGGCGCCGGGCGCCGGCGATCTGCCCGGCGCGGACGCGAGCCCCACGGCGGGGAGCGTCCGCAGCCCGGGGCCGCCCTTGGCCGGCGCCGTGAGCGAGTAGTACACGCGCTCGACCTCCGAGACGAGCCCGGCGCCGCCGTGGTCGCGCACCCACTCCACGGTGCGGATGCCGAGGCTCGAGTTCGACGGCTGGCGCATCGCCTGCGCCCACGAGACGACGGCGATCGCCGCGACGACGACCGCGGCGACCTCGACGATCGCGACGCCCAGCGGGGTGGCGCGGCGCCGCCCGCGAACGGCTTCGGGCCGCAGCGCCCGCCGCCGGCGCACGAGCGCGGCGAGGCTGCGCCACGTCGGGGCCACGACGGCGAC
>NZ_JAVHWM010000196.1:0-23967 GCF_032159765.1 Mycobacterium sp.
AACCGAGCGCTAGGAGAATGCTGTGAAGGTCCGCTTCGGAGTGAGTTTGGGCATTGACACCGGCCCGGGCCAGCTCGCCGTGATGGTCGACGAATTGGAGGCGCGCGGCGTCGACTCGCTGTGGTTCTCCGAGCTGGTCTACTCACCGGCCGTCGACCCCGTTGTCGGCATGGCCTTCGCGCTGGCGCGCACGGAACAGCTCAAGGTCGGCACCTCCGTTGCCGTGTTGCCCGGGCGTCATCCGGTGCTCGTCGCCAAACAACTGGCCTCGTTGGCCGCGCTCGCACCCAAACGTGTGCTGCCGGTGTTCGGACTGCGGTCTGCCCTGCCCGCCGAGCGCGAACTGTTCCCCGTGCCAGAAGGCAAGCGCGCCGCGGTTTTTGACGAATCGCTGCGGCTGCTGCGCGCCGCACTCGATGGCGTCGACGTCGACTTCGAAGGGGAGTACCTCTCCGCGCACGGGGTCAATATCCAACCGAAACCCGTTAAGTCAGTTGATATTTGGCTAGGTGGTCAGGCGCCTGCCGCATTCCGTCGGATCGGGCAGCTGGCCGACGGCTGGCTGGGGAGCTTCCTGACGCCAGAGGAGACGCGGCAGGGACGCGAGGCCATCGAGGCGGCCGCTGCGGCGGCAGGGCGCGCTGTTGAAGCCGACCACTACGGAATCAACCTCGCAGTCGGAGACGGCCACGTGCCTGCGTATGTGCTGGAGGCCACGCGTCGGCGACGTCCCGATGTCGATCCATCCGAACTGATCGCCGCTGACTGGCCCCAACTGCACCTCATGCTCGACGGGTATATCGCGGCGGGGTTGACGAAGTTTGTCATCCGCCCAATCGGCACGGGTGGCAGCGATGCCTTCCTCGACTCGTTCTGCGCCGAACTGCTTCCGCGGCAGAACTGACTAGTGGATGCGCGCGCTGCCGCCGAGCCCGATCTCCAGGACACTGCCGGTGATGACGCCAGGGTCGGTCACCAGATACACGAGTCCGCGGGTGACATCCTCGGGCTGAAGCCACGGCTGAGGTATCGGGTTGGCCTTCATCATTCGACGCACGATCTCATCGGGCATGCCGTCGGCCCCGGTGGGCTGCACCATTGGTGTCTGCACCGTGCACGGGCAGATGACGTTGACGGTGATGCCCTCTTTGGCGACCTCGAGGGCCACGGATTTGGCCAGCCCGATCACACCCCACTTCGTCGCGTTGTATGCCGCCAACTCGGGGATGCCCATCCGGCCGCCCATCGAGGACGTCACCACGATCCGGCCGAAGCGCTGCCTGCGCATGACCGGAATGGCCGCGCGCAGAGTGTGAAAAGTACCCGTCAGGTTGGTGTCCACCAGCTGTTGCCACACCTCATCCGTGACGTCTTCCAGCGGGCCGGTGCTCACGACGCCGGCGTTGGCGACCACGATGTCGAGGCTGCCCATCTCCGTCACCGTCTGCTCGATCGCCGCGTCCACCCGAGACGAATCGCGCACATCGACGGCCAACGGCAGACAGCGGCGGCCCAGCTCTTCAACGTGCTTGGCGGTGTCTCGCAGGTCGTCCTCGGTGCCGAGCGGGTAGGTCAGTCCGGGCATGGCATCCGGCGCGTCGGCGACGACGATGTCCGCGCCCTCGGCCGCCAGCGCCAACGCGTGCGCCCGGCCCTGCCCTCGGCCCCCTCCGGTGATGAAGGCAACGCGTCCGTCCAAGGCACCCATGACTGGTCACCTTATGCGGCACGCACAAACACGCGAGAGTCAAGCTAGGGCGAATCGTCTCGGCGCGTCGTCGCCACAGTTTCACACTCGGCGACGACGGGCGCTGCGGCCGACGGCCGGGTTGACGTACGTGAACACCAGCGCCCGCGCAGGTCCGACCTCTCGGATCAACGCGAAGAACACGATGAATGCCAGCGCCGTGCAGATGAGGGTCAACGCAGCCAGCGCGAGCAGCACTCGGGCCGAAGGCATTTCGGTAGGCCACATGGCTGCGGCCGGACCGGCGTACACAAGCGCCGCGAAGCCCAGGCAGGCTGCTGTCATCGGCAACGACGGCACGTCGGTCAGGTGGCGCGCGGCCACCCACGGTGCGAGTGCATAACACCCGGCGACCAGCAGGACCTCGATGATCGGCACCGCGCTGCCCCCGCTGAGCGCTGGGCCGGCTAACAGCGCCACCCCCGCCAAGCCGACACCGAGGCCGCTGACCTGCTTGACACCCAGAGGACTCCCGCCCGTCGCCCGCTCCAGAAGGGCGGCAAGGATAGGCGCCGCGGCGATCAGCAGACCCGTCATCGAGCTCGTCAGATGCCGCTCAGCGTCCGAAAGCAGCCACCGCCTACGCAGCGCCTTTCTGCTTGAGGATCGGCAGCACACCCTCGGCGAACCAGTACGCCTCCTCGAGGTGCGGATATCCGGAGAGGATGAACTCGTCGAAGCCAAGGGAGTAGTACTCCCAGATCAAGTGGGCGACCTCCTCGTGGCTGCCGACGAGCGCCGTGCCCGCACCGCCGCGAACAAGTCCCACGCCTGCCCACAGGTTGGGGTAGATCTCGAGCTTGTCGGTGCGGCCGCCGTGTAGCGCAGTCATCCTGCGCTGGCCTTCAGACTGCGAACGTGCATGCTGCGCAGTAGCTTTCGCGATCTGGTCCGGCGACAGTGCGCGGACCAATTCGTCGGCCACCGCCCATGCCGCGTCGGAGGTGTCGCGGGAGATGGTGTGCAGCCTGATGCCGAAACGCATCTCGCGGCCTCGCGCCGCGGCCAGTTCGCGAACCCGGTTGATCTTTTCCGCTGCTGCCGTAGGCGGCTCGCCCCATGTCAGATACACGTCGACGTAGCGCGCGGCGATCGGCAGCGCCGCCGCGGACGAGCCGCCGAAATAGATCTGCGGCAACGGGTTCGGCGGTGCCAGCGCTCGCGCGTCCTCGACCTTGTAGTGCTGCCCGCTGTAGTCGACCGATTCCTCGCGCCAGATGGCATTGACGATCTCCAGGAATTCGCGGGTGCGCGCGTAGCGTTCGTCGTGGCTCAGCCAGTCCCCGAACCGGCGCTGCTCGGCGTCGTCGCCGCCGCTGACCACGTTGAGCAGCACGCGTCCCTCCGAAAACCGTTGCAGCGTGGCGGTTTGCTGCGCGGCGAGCGTGGGCGGCACCAACCCCGGGCGGACCGCGACGAGGAATTTCAACCGCTCGGTCTCCGACAGCAGGGCCGATGCCGTCATCCAGGCGTCCTCGCACCAGCTGCCGGTCGGGGTGAGCACGCCCTCGTAGCCCAGTCGATCGGCCGCGCGGGCCACCTCCGCGAGGTAGCGGCGGCTGGGCTGCCGGTAGCCGTCCGGGACCGTGTGGTGTGACGACGCATGCGATGCGCCGACGATCGAGCGGCTGTCACCGTTCGTGGGCAGGAACCAGAAGAATTTCGCAGGCATGGTCTCAACCACGGAAGCTATGTTCCGAAGTGTCCAGCGCGTAAGGGTTTTCCTCCGCGTGCGCGAATCTTTCGGCCTGCGGAGACACCCTTACGGCAACAGGGGCGGTCCGTCGAAGCGCTCGTTGGTGACGAAGTCGGTGACCGGCCGCCGTCGAAGCTTTCTGACCTCGCGCACGGGTTTGCCGAGAGGGACAACCGCTGCGATCGCGTAGTTGTCTGGCACGCCGAGTAGTTGTTTGACCTGCGGCTCCTCGGGGACCACCATCGTCGTCAGTACTCCGCCGTACCCCTCGTTGCGCGCGGCGAGCAGCACGTTCCACACGAACGGGTAGACCGACGCGCCGGAGATCACCCCGATCCGATCGAGGTCTTGGTCACTCGCCGCGACCACCGCGAGGTCCAGGCAGACGACTAGGTCCACAGGGGCGTCACGCAGTGACGCCAACATCTGCGTGGGCGGGTCCGTCGCCGCGATCGTCGACGCGTCGACGCTGGTGGGCTGCAACGGATTCCACGGTGACTCACCGGCGGTGGCCTGTGCAACGTAACGACGTGCGGTGGGAAGCGCCAGATCGGCCAGATCTGAGCGCGTGTTGGGATCGCGGACGACGATCACGTGCACGCCCTGACGGTTGCCGCCAGTCGGGGCGAAGCGTGCGTTGTCGAGAATCCTCGACAGAACGTCGTCGGGGAGCGGGTCGTCGGTGAACTCGCGTACCGCGGGAGTGGTCCGCATCACGTCGTACAAATCCATGATCATCCCCCGTGCCGAGAGAGAAACTCCACCACTGCGTCGGCGAAGACATCGTTGCGGTCGCCGGCGACCATGTGCCCGGCGCCGCCGACGTCGACGAAGTCGATCGCGGGGAACCGGGCGAGAAACTCGTCCGCCCGTTCCTTGGTCACAAGATCGCTCATCTGCCCGCGCACCAGAAGCATCGGGACACCGTTGCGCAGAATGGTTTCCACTGCCGCGTTGAGGCGATCGATCTCGGTCACCTCGATGGGGGGATGCGCCGAGGAGCCGTCGATGAACTTCGGATCCCAATGCCAGTACCAGCGGCCGTCGCGCAGGCGCAGGTTGGTCTTGAGGCCGTCGAGATCGGTCGGCCGGCGCCGATGCGGGTTGTACTCCTGAATCATGTCCGCGACTTCGTCGAGGGAGTCAAATCCTGACACCACGCGGTCCACCATGAACTCGTGTATCCGCGTCGCCCCAGAAGGATCCATGTTCGGCACGATGTCGACGAGGACGACAGCACCCATGGTGTCTGGCGCGAGCTCCCCCGCGAGCAGCATCGACGTGAAACCGCCCAGGGACGCGCCGACCAACACCGGGCGCGGGGGCAGCTGGCGCAGCACCTCTAGTACGTCAGTGGCGAAACTGGTGACGCGATAGTCGCCCTCGTCGGACCAATCGGACTCGCCGTGGCCGCGCAAGTCGATCGTGATCGCCTGCCAGCCGCGCTCCGCCACCGCCGCGGCCGCGCGGCCCCAGCTGCGGCGGGTCTGACCGCCGCCGTGCATGAACACCACGGCCAGCGAACGTGGGTCGCCGAGACGGTCGGCCACAATGCGAACGCCGCCCGTTCCCACGGTGCTGAACGGCTCAGCTGACACTGGCACAGAATGTCACAGGCCATGCACGCCCAGGTCAGGCGGATGCCTCTGCGACACTGGCGAGCGACGGAAATCAGATGGGAGAGATATGAGCGAGCACGCTGTTCCTGCGGTCGCTGGGATACACCACCTTTCGCTCACTGTCAGCGACCTAGAGGCAAGCTTGGCCTGGTACGAGCGGCTGTTGGGCGCGCAGCGGATACCGATGAAATTCCCTCACTATGAATGCGAGGACACCGGCTACGCAGTGCTGCTGGTCGAACCTCGCTCGGGGCTGATGATCGGGCTGCACACGAACACCGGCAACGACGGCGTCCAATTCGACGAGGCGCGTTGCGGATTGGACCACGTCGGGCTAAACGTGGCTACGCGTGAGGAGCTTGAGGTGTGGGCGGCCTGGCTCGACGAACTGGGCATCGAGCACTCCGGCGTCAGAATCGGCGAGGAGCCAATGGCGTTTGCGACATTGGTCTTTCGCGATCCCGACAACATCCAGCTGGAGCTCTTCGCCGCGACCTGATCGCCGAGCGCACGCTTGCGAACGCATACCTCGAGCAGGTGTGCGAAAAAAGCGTGCGCTTGGCGCGTCGGTTCTAGATCGGGAACGGCAGCGGGATCCAGATGCCGAAGAACCAGAATCCCCACTGATTGAAGCCCTGATCCCAGACCGGCTGCTCCTGGTAGCCCCAATAGTTGATGGGCGGCGGAGGCGGACCCCACGGCTGCAGCGGAGGCCCGTAGTAGGCCGGCGCCGGCGGTGGACCCCAGCCCCAAGGGGCTGGGCCGTCATGCCACGGGGCGTCACGGAATCCCCGGAACGCTCCTGGCGGAGGCGGGCCGCCTGGGTGCCAGTCACCTGGGCCGCCACCTGGATGCCAGTCGCCTGGTCCGCGGCCCGGCCCCTGCCAATCGCCTGGGCCTCCCCCCGGCGGATGCCAGTCGCCTGGACCACCCTGCGGACGACCCGGTCCAGGTCCACCTGGTCCACCCGGTCCCGGTCCGCCTGGCCAATCACGTCCTGGTCCGCCGGGTCCTGGTCCGCCCGGCCCGGGTCCACCGGGTCCAGGGCCACCCGGGCCAGGTCCGCCCGGACCGTGGGGGCCTGGTCCGCCAGGTCCTGGTCCGCCAGGTCCCGGTCCGCCCGGGCCCGGTCCACCTGGTCCGCCACGTCCTGGCCCGCCGGGTCCGCCGGGGCCAGGTCCACCTGGTCCAGGTCCACCGGGTCCCGGTCCACATTGTGCGCCGGGCGGGCATGGTGCGGCCTGGGCCGCAGGAACACTTGCTCCTATGAGGGCCAATCCCATTGTGCCGACTAGAGAAGCGCCCGTGAGGGCACGTTTTAGGTTCATGCTCAACTCCCCTTATGAGGTGAAGCGAATGCGATCACCCCCGACAGGCCTTACGCTAAGTAGCTAACCTAAGAACCAGCTATGTCTGGCATGTGAGTGCGTCATCCACTACGTGCTCGAAGCCCGTTAGGGACGCAACACCAACTTGCCGTGGGTGTGCTGGTGCTCCAATTCCCTGAAGGCGCTTCGGATGTCGTCGAGTGCGTACACTCCCGCGATGGGCACCTCCAGTTCGCGCGTCGCTGCGAGATCGGCCAGCTCGGCGAGTACTCCGGCGTTGGCGGCGTCAGCGTTGCCGGCAGCTTGCACCCCGAACTTCGGTACTGCGGCAAAGTCGGCGATCGTGTCCACCCGCTGCGGGTCGATGCCGAGTTCGTTGACTGCAAGTTCCACGTAGCCGCTGCCGAACAGGTCCAAGAACGCGTCGACGCGCCCCGACGGAGATGCTGCGCGAAGCCTGTCCGCAAGGTTGTCGCCGTAGGTGACGGGTATCATGCCGTGGTCGGTGAGCCAGTCGTTGTTGGTCGGCCCGGCGATGCCCAGGACGGTTGCGCCCGTGCGTCGGGCAAGTTGGACCGCGAGGCTGCCGACGCCGCCCGCGGCTCCGGAGACGGCGACGACGTCGCCCGGCTTCAGTTCGACCGACCGCACCGCGGCGTACGCGGTGGTGCCGGCAACGAACAGGCTGCCAGCGACTTCCCACGACAACTGCCGCGGCTTGGAAACGACCTGCTCGGCGGGAACAGCGACAAACTCGGCGTGGCTCGATCGTTTCTCGGAGAAGCCCAGCACCTCGTCGCCGACTCCGAACGTGTCGACGCCCGGCGCAACCGCGGCCACCACACCGGCGAAGTCGCTGCCTTGGCCCGAAGGGAACGTCGCTGGAAACACGTCTTTGAGGGCGCCGTCCCGGATCTTCGCCTCACCAGGGTTGATCCCGGCGGCCTTCACCTCGACCAGTACCTCGCCATCAGCCGGCACCGGACGTTCGACGTCACGTACTTCGAGCACGTCGACGTCGCCATAGTTATCGAATCGCACTGCCTTAGTCATAGGTGTAACGACGCGTGCCGCGCTGCGCCTATTCCATCGCTGGGAGTTTTCGTGGAAACAGCTTCGGCGCGTGGAGTATTCGCGCGCTTGTGTCACCGGCACTGCGGAAAGCCCGATCGTTGGGGCTGGCCGGCGACGATACGATGCCTGTCACATTGCGTAGGCATCGGCAATCGCGTTGGCGAAATCTTGGGGCGCCTCTTGGGGCACGTTGTGGCCGATTCCGCTGAGGATGCGGTGAGAATACTTGCCCGAGAACTGATTTCGATAGGTGTTGTCATCCGCGGCCGCACCGTCGAAGTCGCTTCCGATCGTGATCGTGGGCACGCCGATGACCGGCATCGTGGAAAGTCGCCGCTCCAGGTCGGCGTATTGGGATTGGCCGGGGGCAAGGCTCAGCCGCCACCGGTAGTTGTGGATGACGATGGCGACGTGGTCGGGGTTGGCGAATGAGGCCGCAGTGCGCTGATATGTGGCGTCGTTGAAGTTCCACTTGGGCGACGCGTTCTTCCAGATCAGCTTGTTGAAGTCGGCGGTGTTCTGCCGGTAGCCCGCGACACCGCGGTCGGTGACGAAATAGTACTGGTACCACCATCCGTACTCAGCCTGCGGCGACAGCGGCTTGAGGTTGGTCTGCAGATTGATGATCAGGTACCCGCTGACAGCCACGAGCGCCTTACACCGTTGCGGCCACAGCGCACCCATGATCGACGCGGCGCGCGAGCCCCAGTCGAAGCCGCCGATGATGGCTTTCTCGATCTTCAGCGCGTCCATCAGCGCGATCGTGTCCACCGCGAAGACTGATTGCTCACCGTCGCGGACGGTCTCAGGGGACCGGAATGTCGTTGAGCCGTAGCCTCGCAGAAACGAGACGATGACGCGGAAGCCCTTGGCCGCCAGCGCAGGCGCGACATCGACATAGCTGTGGATGTCGTGGGGCCAGCCGTGCAGCAGGATCACGGGTTGCCCAGTGGGCGGCCCGTCTTCTGCGTACCCGATGTTCAACACGCCGGCGTCGACTTGCTTCATCGACGCGAACGAGGTGTGTGTTTCGGCGGCTGGAGGTGGTGCATCTTTCGAGGAGCACCCTGCGAGCGAGATGCCCGCCATAGCCACGCCGCCGATCTTGGCCAAATCCCTGCGGTTGATCATGCGGATGACCTTCCGAGCCGAGCGAATTCAGACGATCCTCGCCCACGAATGTGGCAGATTCACTGCATTAAGCAAATGAGGGGTTGCAATGTCCGGTGAGGAAACAGTCCTTGGCATGTGGCAGGCGCTATCGGACCGCGAGTGGGAGAAGGTGAAGACCTTTCTCACCGACGACTGCTTGTACGCCGACATGTACCTCCCGGCGGCCGCGGCGAAGGGACCCGACAACGTGGTCAAGCGGCTTCGTCTCGCCTTCGATCTCCTCGAGAGCTACGAGAACCATCCCGGCTTGCTGCTCTTTAAGGGAGAGGACGCGATGTTCGAACACTCCGAGACCTGGCACTGGCCGACGGGTGAATCGGCGTTCCTGCGGTTCGTCACCGTTCACCGCGTCGTCGACGGCAAGATCGCGCTGTGGAAGGACTACTCCGATTTCGGCACGCTCCGCGATCAGGCACCGCCAAGCTTTTTCGAAGCCCTCGCCGAAACTGGCGACCTGTCATGGGTTTACGACGCGACGGCTGAACTCTGAATGATCAGCTTGTGAACTCGTAGTCGTCCGGGTTCGGGCGGTTCGTCCACTTCCAGTAATCAGCGATGCGGAAGGCGAACAGCGTGGGCACGTCGCCTGCTGAGTTCTTGTAGTAGCTCTCGCCGACCGCTGGGTGGGTGTACACCATCTTCTTCAGCTGTTCGCGGCTTCGCCTGTGGTAGTCGTCGCACACCTCGGCCTTCGGATCAGCCGACGCGAAACCGTCGGCGATCACCATGTCGATGCACCCGAGGACATAGCGCATCTGGCACTCGGACGAGTAGATGAGGCTGGTGCCGTTGACGGCGTTGGTGCCGGGTCCGAAAAGGCAGTAGAAGTTCGGGAATTCGGGAACCGTGATCCCCAGATACGCGTACGCGGCGTCGCCCCAGGCGTCGTTGAGTGCCTGACCGTTGCGGCCGATGACGTTGATCGGTCCGAGTTGGTGGTTGACGTCGAACCCCGTCGCCCAGATGAGCACGTCGGCCGGCCGGTGTACGCCGTCGGCCGTCGTCACCCCGTCGGCGGTGATTTCGGCGATGCGGTCGTTGATCAGCTCGACGTCGTCACGCTGCACCGTCCGTAACCAGGTTCCGTTGTCCTGCAACATGCGCTTGCCGAACGGCGGGTACTTCGGGATGACCTTCTCCAGAACCTCTTCGTCATTGGTGAGCGCGCGGATCCAGGCGACGAGCATCTCGCGAATAGCGTGATTGGCTTGGCCACAAGACAATCCGCCGTCGTCCCACCCGGGGTCGACCACCACCAGGTCCGCGGCACCGTCCACGAACGGCCACCACTGCACAAACCGCAGCCACCGTCCGTAGTACGGCAAGTGGCGTACCGCCCACTGTGCGCCGGCGCTGACGGGCTCGTGGTAGCTGAGGTTGGGTGTCATCCATTGCGCGGTGCGCTGATACACGTCGACGTGCTCGGTGATGTCCGCGATGGACGGCACGAGCTGGAACCCGGTGGCCCCGGCCCCGATCACGGCGACGCGCTTGCCGGTCAGGTCGACGGAATCGTCCCATTTCGATGTGTGGAATGCCGGCCGTTCGAAGTCCTTGGCGCCCTTGATATCTGGCGTCGAGGAGTTGCTGAACTGGCCGACCGCGCAGATGAGACCCCGGGCCGTCAGCGTCTCGGTGGCGCCGTCAGCGTGACGCGTCTCGACTGCCCAGCTCGCCGAATCGTCGTGCCACGTCGCGCTGACGACCTCGGTGTCGAACCGCACGTGACCTGCGATGCCGTGGCGATCGCAGACGTCGTTGAGGTACTGCAGGATCTCTGGTTGCTCGGAATAGTAGTGCGACCAGTGGTCGATGGGCTCGAACGAGTACGCGTAGTAGTTGTTGGCGACGTCGACGCGCAAGCCGGGGTACCGATTGGCCAGCCACGTTCCGCCGACGCCGGACTGCTTCTCGATGATCGTGAACGGGATGCCGGCCTGCTGCAGCTTGATACCTGCCAACAGACCGGACTCGCCGCAACCGATCACCACGACGGGGAATGCCGCGCGCTGCTCGGGAGTGGACCGCAGAGTCGGGCCGTTTTCGTCGGCGTCGCTGATGCGGAGGTCGGCGGCGATGTAGTCAAGGAACTCCTCGGTGACCTGGCCGGTGGCCACCACGTCGAGCATCCTCAACAGCTGGCGCGCATCGGGTACGAACGGCGCCGGGCAGCCCCGGTCGCGGTAGTTCCGCACCACGTCGAATGCGCGGGCGCGCACCGCTTCCTTGTCCGGTTCGCTCATCGCACCCTGCAAGTCGAGGGCGATCAGCTGGAACGGCTTCGGAAGTTCGTCGAGGATCCCGATGTCTCCGGTCATGTGGACCATCGACATCAACAGCGCCGGCACACTGGCGTCGGCCATGGCGTCTCTGATCGTGTCGTCGGAGGCGTCGAACGGCAGACCGATCAACCGCCGCGGTGCCTCATAGTGGGATCGATCGGCATCGAGGACGGTGGACTCGACCATCAGCACACCGTACCCATTTCGAGACCCGCGGTAGCGGATTGTGGGTGAGGTTGCCTAGAGTCGCTCATCGTAAGGAGGCATCAATGGCCAAGCTCAGGTTCGGATACTTCATCGCGCCGTTCCACCGTGCGGGTACCAACCCCACGCTGGCGCTGCAGCGCGACCTCGAGTTCGTCGACCACCTCGACGCGCTCGGCTTCGACGAGGCGTGGATCGGCGAACATCACTCCGCGGGCAGTGAGATCATCAGCTCACCCGAGGTCTTCATCGCCGCAGCTGCCGAGCGCGCGAAACGGATCCGATTCGGCACCGGCGTCGTCTCGCTGTCGTACCACAACCCGCTGTGGGTCGCGGATCGCTTGATGCTGCTCGATCACCTCACCCACGGCCGCATCATCGGCGGGGTGGGCCCGGGCTCGCTGCCGACGGATTCCGCGATGATCGGCCTGACCCCGACGGACACGCGCGAGTTGCTCGAGACCAACCTCGACATCGTCGTGCGGCTGCTGGCAGGCGAAACGGTGTCTGCGAAGACGCCCACGCACGAATTGTTCGACGCCCGCTTGCAACTCGCCCCGTACTCGGATGGCGGCATACCGCTGGCCGTGGCGGGAGTCGCGTCGCCGACGGGTGCGCGACTGGCAGGCAAGCACGGCATCGGCCTGCTGTCCATCGGCGCGACGCTGGTGGTGGAGGGCTTCGACGCGCTTGCGTATCACTGGGGGATCGTCGAGGAACGGGCCGCGGCGTTCGGTACGACGGTGGACCGCAGCACCTGGAGCCTGGTCGGCCCGTTCCACATCGCTGAGACGGAGGAACAGGCCCGCGCAGACGTGAGGTTCGGCATCGAGTCGTGGTATCGCTATTTCCAGAAGGTCGCCGCATTCCCGCAGATGACCATGCCGGGCGACAACATCGACGAGGTGATCGACATCATCAACGGCGCCGGGGCCGGCGTGATCGGCACGCCCGACATGGCGCGTGCTCAGGTGCAGCGGCTGTGGGACCAGTCCGGCGGCTTCGGCTGCATGCTGCAGATGGCCCACGAGTGGGCCAATCCCGCAGCCACCAAGCGGTCCGCTGAACTGTTCGCCGCCGAGGTCATGCCGCACTTCCAGGGTCAGGCGCAACCGACGATCGACGCCGCGGCGCGCGCAAGCGAAGTGCGAGAAGACTTGGCGCAGACGCAACTTGCCGCGATCGACCACATGACGAAGAAATATCAGGACGAGGTCGGCAAGGGCTGACGTTTGGGAACCCCGCCGGAGTGGGAAGCCTAGAGCCAGGTGCCGTGAGGGCACTTGCCCGCATTGCGGGTTCCTACACCACAAGCGAAGGGAATATCCATGGGGGACAACAGCGGTCCTGAAGAAGGCATCAAAGGTGTCGTCGAGGGTGTCAAGGGCAAAGCCAAGGAAGTTGGCGGCGCATTGACAGGTAAGGACGACCTCAAGAAAGAGGGCGAGGCCCAGCAGGACAAGGCCGACGCACAGCGTGACGCGGCCAAGAAGGAAGCCGAGGCCGAAAGCGCCCGCGGCGCGGCCAAGGCCAACGAGGAGCGCGAGAAGGCGCACAAGAACTAGGGCGTTTCCGAGGAGTGGCCCCGGTCTACAGCGACTGGGGCCACTCTTCGTTCGCGAAACTGAAACCTGTGCGACGCGCCTCGGCGTGTCGTCGCAGTGGCTTCAGTTTCGCGGCACCGCGGTCGACCAGAGTGCCCACGCGACGAGCACCGGCTGAAATAGCAGGCGGATGAAGCGTTTTCTGTCGGTGTTGAGGCCGAAACCGTCTCGCTTGTTGACGAACTGCGCGATGTTGCCGGGGAAGACGGCGACGAAGAATGCTGCGGCGATTCGACCGACCTTGACGCGTTCCCTCGTCAACCCCGCAAGGCCAGCGCCCAGCATGATCTCGACTCCGCCCGACGCCATGACCACGCCGTCCGCGTCCAGCTCGCGGCAGTGCACAGGGGTGTGGTCGGTGGCGGCGGCGATTCGGTCATCACGACTGGTGCGGTCATCAGGTCCGCATACGCGATCTGGACGAGACTGACTCGTCGCGTTGCCTCCTTGTCCTGCTGCTCGGGCGCGATTTGAATGAAGTCATGGCGATGCCGGCTGTCCGCGCGATGCTGTTCGACACGTTCGGAACCGTGGTGGATTGGCGCGGCGGGCTGATCTCCTCGATGCTGGCGTGGGGATCAGCGCGGGGCCTCACCGCGGACTGGCCGGGCCTGGTTGACGCGTGGCGAGGTGCATACCGGCCGTCGATGGACGAAGTCCGCACGGGAGCACGCGTGTGGGCTGATCTGGATGTGCTGCAACGGGAGTCAGTGGAGCTGCTCGCGCCGACGTTCGGCGCGAGTGGACTCGACGGCGCCGCCCTGGACGAGCTCGTGCTGATGTGGCACGAGTTGCCGGCCTGGCCCGACTCGGTGGCCGGGCTGCACAGACTGCGGGAAAAGTACATGATCGCGCCGCTGTCCAACGGCCATGTGGCGCTGCTGGTGCGGATGGCGAAAGCTGCGGGCATCGACTGGGATACGGTGTTCGGCGCCGATGTCTTCCGGCACTACAAACCCGACCCGGAAACCTACCTGGGAGCGGCGGGCCTGCTGGGATGCGAGCCGCCCGAGGTGCTGATGGTGGCCGCACATCCCTCGGACCTCGACGCGGCGGCGTCGTGCGGGCTGCGCACATGTCATGTGTCACGGCCGCTGGAGTACGGCCCTGGGCGGGTGATCGAAAAGGCGCCGCAGCGATTCGACGTGATGGTGGATGACTTGGCCGAGCTGGCGACGGTGATGGGGTGCTGACGTTCAGCTGCGCCTGAAGCTCGGCTCACGCCCGAGCGGCTGCGGCGGCGGTGGCAGCATGGCCTTGCGCGGTTGCAGCGCCACCGTGAGCGGCGTCCTGGTGTTCAGGCTGATCTCCTCGCGCGCGTGCCGGATTGTGAGCTCCCCGCCGGGACCATCCCGCAGCGTGTAGAGAACATTGTGGTGGTCTACATCGACGGTGAGTCGAAAGTCTCTCCACCGCAAGCGAAATCGCAGCCTGGTGATTCCGTCGGGCAGCTGTGGGTCGAGGGTCAGCACGCCGTCGTCGTCACGCAGACCGCCGAAGCCGGCCACCAGAGCGGTCCACGCCCCGGCCAGTGAGGCCATGTGCAGCCCGTCGCGCGTGTTGTGGTGCAGGTTGCGCAGGTCGATCAGCGCCGCCTCGATGACGTAGGCATACGCGAGTTCGAGATGGCCGACCTCTGCGCACATCACCGCTTGCGTGCACGCTGACAACGACGAGTCGCGCACCGTGCGCCGTTCGTAGTAGTCGACGTTGCGCGCTTTCTGTTCGCTGGTGAAGCAGTGGCCCAGCCAGTGCATCGCGAGCACCAAGTCGGCCTGCTTGATCACCTGCGACGGGTAGAGGCGCACGTACGGGGAATGCAGCAGCATCGGGTAGATGGTGTCTTCGGTGAACGGCCACTCGGCGAGCCTGGTGAAGCCCTCGCACTGCTGGTGCACTTCCAGTTCGTCGTCGTAGGGGATGTGCGCGTTCGCGGCGGCGTCGCGCCAGGCGGCCGTCTCTTCGTCGTCGACACCGAGTGCCCTGGCGGCGTCCGGGTGGCGTTCGGCGGCCTCCGCGGCCAGGTGCAGGTTGTGTGCGGCCATCAGGTTGGTGAACACGTTGTCTCGCACGATCGCGGTGTACTCGTCGGGACCCGTGACACCGTCGAGGTGCCACACGCCGTGCCGGTCATGGTGTCCCAGCGAGCGCCACAGTCGTGCGGTCTCCACGAGAACACGGATTCCGCAGTCGGCCTCCAAGCTTTCGTCGCCGGTGACCACGCGGTACCGCTCGAACGCCATCGCGATGGCCGCGTTGACATGAAAGGCCGCCGTGCCGGCGGGCCAGTACGCCGAGCACTCCTCACCGCGGATTGTGCGCCACGGGAAACTCGCGCCGGCGAGCCCCAGTTCCTTCGCGCGGTCCCTGGCCAGATCCAGCGTGGTGGCCCGCCAGCGCAGCGCATCGGCCGCCGCCGCTGGTGCGGTGTAGGTGAGCACCGGCAGCACGAAACCTTCGGTATCCCAGAACGCGTGTCCGTCATAGCCGTTTCCGGTGAGCCCCTTGCCGGCGATCGCCCTGCGTTCGGCCCTGGCGCTTGACTGAAGCACGTGAAAGAGGCCAAAGCGCACTGCCTGCTGACAGGTCGCGTCGCCCTCGATCTCCACATCCGCGCTGTCCCAGAAGTCGTCGAGGTATTCCCGCTGCGCATCCAGCAGCCCCTGCCAGCCGCTGTACCGCGCGCCGGTGACCGCCGCCGCCGCTTGGTCGCGCAACGCGGGGCGCGATCTCAGGCTCGACCACCCGTAGCCCAGGTACTTGACCACCCGCAGCTTCTGGCCGGGTCGCAGACCGCAAATGATGGTGGTGCGGGCGAGATCCTCACGCGCGTCGGTCTCGACAGAAACTCGTCCGGGCACCTCGATGTCGTGGTCCATGGCCGCTGCCATCATCAGCCTGCTGGCCCGCGTCCGGTGCATCAACATGGCACTGGTCTCGGTGAACTCGTGCTGCACGGGCTCAAGTGGATTGCTCAACACCGCCGCGACCCGCGGGTCCCTCGATGGCTGTGGCTGGTCCTCGTTGGCTACGAGCTCGGATTGCACTGTGAACCGGACGAATTCGTCGACGGCTTCGACGACGTACTCGATGGCCGCGACGCTGCGCTGGGTGAGTGAGACCAAACGCGTCGATACCACCCTGACGTTCTTGTTCGCCGGGGACGTCCAGCAGACGTGCCGCGTCAGGGTGCCGGCCCGCAGGTCCAGCACCCGTTCGTGCTCAACGACCGCCCCATAGCGCACGTCGAACGGTTCGTCGTCGACAAGCAGGCGGATGATCTTGCCGTTGGTGACGTCAATCAGCGACTGGCCGTCCTCGGGATAGCCGTAGCCGGCCTCGGCGTAGGGAAGGGGGTGGGTCTCGTAAAACGAGTTGAGGTAGGTGCCGGGCAGGCCGTGCGGCTCGCCCTCGTCGAGGTTACCGCGCAGGCCGACGTGGCCATTGGACAACGCGAACAGCGACTCCGATTGCGCCAGCAAGTCGAGGTCGAGGCTGGTTTCGCGCAGTTGCCACGGCTCGACCGGAAAGGCGCCGTTACCGATCATGATGTGTTCAACAGCTCACTGAGGTCGTCCACGACGATGTCGGCGCCGTTGCGCCGCAACGCTTCCGCGTGGCCGACGCGGTCCACGCCAACGACGATGCCGAAATGTCCGGCGTGGCCGGCCTCGACGCCTGCAAGTGCATCCTCGAAGACGGCTGCCTGATCCGGTGTCACCGAAAGTAACTCCGCCGCGCGGAGAAAGGAGTCAGGGGCAGGCTTGCCTGCGATGTGTTCCTCGCGCATCGTGACACCGTCGACGCGGTGCTGGACGTACTGGTCGAGCTTCGCGATTTCGAGCACATCGCGGGTGTTGGCGCTCGACGACACGACAGCGATGCCGAGCCCGGCCGCGCTGACGGCCTCGAGATACCGGCGGGAGCCGTCGAACACCTTGACACCCTGTTCGTGCAAAGTGGCTTGGAACGAATCGTTTTTCGCGTTGCCGAGCCCGTGCACGGTTTCGGCAGTCGGCGGGTCGTCGGCGTCACCCTCGGGAAGTTCGATGTTTCGGCTTGCCAGAAATGATCGGACTCCGTCGTCGCGGGGCTTGCCGTCGACGTAGGTCTCGTAGTCTGCGCCCGCGTCGAACGCTACGAACGGCTCACCGGTCCGCTCAGCACGCTGCTTGAGGTACTCGTCGAACATCGCCTTCCACGCAGCCCGGTGCACGCTGGCAGTATCGGTGAGCACACCGTCGAGGTCGAACAAACACGCCCGGATGGTGTCGGGCAGTCCGAGCACAGTGCACCTCGCGTGTTGTCGGCAAGAGCGTCCGCACGAACCGATACCCACTTTGCCCCGACGTTACCCCACGCACAGACGATGGCCGCCGGATCGGGCAGTCCGGCGGCCATCCTGTGAATAGTTCGTGGAGGCTACTTCTTGAAGGCGTCCTTTACCTTCTCACCAGCGTCTTTGAGGCTGGACTTCGCCTGATCCAGCTTGCCCTCGTTCTCGGTGCTCTTGTCATCGGTTGCTTTGCCGAGACCCTCTTTTGCCTTGCCGCCCAAGTCGTCGATCTTGTTGCTGATCTTGTCGCCAGCTCCCATGAGATTGTCCTTCGTCTTGATTCCGTGATCTTTGAACTGTGACGGAGTACCCCTCGGTCCGGCCGCTCCAAACGTCGTGAAATTGGGTACCTAAGGGTCGTGACGCGACCGGGTTTCGAGCGGGCAGTGGTGGTCATTCCCGCCCACAATGAGGCAAAGAGGCTGTCAGGCTGCCTGAAAGCGGCGCTGGCGGCCGCGCGCCGGCTGCCGGGTCCTGTCATGACGATCGTGGTGCTCGACGCGTGCAGCGACCACAGTGCCCAAGTCGCGCGCCGCTTCGGGCCAGCGGTGCAGGTGCTGTCGGTCGACGAGCGCAACGTCGGCGCTGCGCGAGCCGCCGGCTTCGATCACGCTCGGGCCATCTGGCCGGCGACCGCCACCTGGTATGCCACCACGGATGCCGACAGCTGCGTGGACTCTGACTGGCTGACTCGCCAGATCGCGGCAAACGCCGACATGGTTCTTGGGGTCGTCCGCATCACGAACTGGCGCCACGTTTCGACATCGGCGGCCCTGCGCTACTTGCACCGCTACTGGTCACGTACCCGGTCTGATGGAGATCACGACCACATTCACGGCGCAAACATGGGATTTGCCGCTGAGAAATATTGGGAGAGTGGAGGGTTCGCGCCGTTGGCCAGCGGCGAGGACGTGGATCTGGTGCGCCGCTTCGAGCGCAGCGGTTATCGCATCGTCCGTGATGCCGGCCTGTCAGTGGCCACGTCGGCGAGGCCCGACGGCAGGGCGCCGGACGGATTCGCCGCCCACCTGCGGTCTGTTGCGCGCCGTCGAGGTGCCCAGGACATCGCATGACAACGCCTCTGGTACGGCAGTGGCTCGAGGCCGGGGAGCTGGAACTTCCGTTGCCTGCGTCCGGCGACACCGCCACGCGCTGGTTCAAGTTGGCCGAACTGACGGCCGTCGACGTCGTGGCAGGCCGATTGGCTGAAGCCCACACGGACGCGGTCGCGATACTCGCAGAGCTCGCCGGACCGCCTGCCCAACCCCGACAACTGTGGGGTGTGTGGGCGGCAGAGGCGCCAGGGCACACCCTGACCGTCACGCACCACGGCAAAGCCTTCAGGCTCAATGGCACAAAGCCGTGGTGCTCTGGTGCGAGTCTGTGCTCGCACGCGCTTGTGACCGCTCGTGGCCCCGACGGCGTTCGTGGGCTGTTCGCCGTTGAACTGGCTCATCCCGGTGTTGCCGCGCAGGCCAGCTCCTGGCGCAACGCGGGTATGGCCGATTCCGACACGAGGTCTGTACGTTTCGACGACGTGCCCGCGACGCCGGTCGGCGCGCCCGGCGATTACCTTGACCGGCCAGGCTTTTGGCACGGCGCCATCGGTGTAGCGGCGTGCTGGCTGGGCGGCGCGCGGGCGGTGGCCGCACCGCTCTACCGCAGTGTCGCCGATCACAACGGCAAGGCGGCAGACCCACATGCGCAGGCGCATCTCGGTGCCGTCGACGCTGCACTCGCCGCAGCGGAGGCAGTTCTGACATGTGCGGCAGAGTTCGTGGACGCCGAACCTGCCAGCGGCAGAACGGAATTGATGGCACGACGGGTCAGGGCCGTTGCCGAGACTGCGGTCGACGAGGCGATCGTCCGGACCGGGCGAGCATTGGGGCCTGCGCCATTGGCGCTCGATGCGGACCACGCCCGGCGTGTCGCCGACCTCACGATGTATGTGAGGCAGAGCCACGCCGAACGGGATCTGGCCGCGCTGGGGCGGCTGGCATGCGCGCCCGCATCCGAGGTGGCGGTGGTATGACCAACCGGCTACCGGACTCGTTCTTTGACACGATGTACGAGGACTCGACTGACCCGTGGCAGCTCGCCGAAAGATGGTATGACAGACGCAAGTACGCGATCACGATGGCGATGTTGCCCGCCGCTCGCTACCGGCATGCGTTCGAGCCGGGTTGCTCTGTGGGTGTGCTCACCGAACACCTCACGGCTCGTTGCGATCAGGTCACGGCGACGGACGTAGCGGAGGCCGCGCTCAAGGCGGCCGATGACCGACTGCGAAGATGCGGGCTACGCGACGCGGTGACGCTTAGCCGCTCGTCGATCGATTTGCCTTGGCCGCAAGGCGATTTCGATCTCGTTGTGCTCTCGGAGGTGGGCTACTACCTCACGGCGTCGGCGCTGCGCGAAGTGCTCGATCGAGAATGTCCGCGTCTGGCACCCGGAGCGACAGTGGTCGCGGCGCACTGGCGACACCATGTGGCCGAGTATCCGCTGTCAGGCGACGAGGCCAACGAGATCGTCGCTGGCACAGCGGGCTTGTTCCGTCTTGCCAGCTACCGCGACGACGACATGGCGATCGATGTGTTCGACACGGCATCGCCGATGTCCGTGGCCGCGCGAAGCGGAGTGCCCGGCGCCGGGTGAGGTCAGGAGTCGACTAGTGGTGCCGGCTTGCGCTCTGAGATCAGGTGCTCGCCCAAGTCGTAATCCTCGTCAGTGTTGCAGGTCAACACGCCGACCGCGGCTCCGTCGGACTCGTACCAGACGGTGAAGCCGTTGTCGCGCTGGATCAACCGGCTGTACTGGTAGCCGTCGCCCCAGGCGTGGTACTTGATGGTGGTGTCGCCGATCGTTGACCAGAAACCGGGAACGCCTGCCCATGTCGCGACCTGGCCCGCGGCGCATGCACCGGCGATCGCGCCCTGATCGGCCGCGTCCTGCCAGTGCTCCACAGCCAGATAGCGTCTGGCCGTTGCGTTATATGCAAGCGCGACATCGCCTGCGGCGTATACGCCTTCGCATGACGTCTGCATGTCGGCACCGACAACGATCCGCGATTGGTCGACCTTGAGGCCAGCAGCGGCGGCCAGGTCGCTCTCCGGCGCGACACCGGTCGCGGCGAGCACCAGGTCGGCGTCGACCCTCGTCCCGTCATCAAGCGCGACGGCTCTGTCGTGGATGGTCTTCACCTCCACGCCGCCGAGATAACGCACGCCGGCGTCATCGAGCAGGCCGAGCAGCCGGTGCGCTGCTTCGGGGCCAAGGCGTTTCGTCTGTGGCGCGGCGTCGGGCGCGACCACCGTGACGCGCAGACCGCGCTTCGCCAACGACGCGGCGGCCTCGCAGCCGATGAAGCCGGCGCCGATCACGACGGCGCTCTCGGCGTCCGCGGCGGCGCGACGAAGTGCGGCCGCGTCGGCATGAGAACGAAGCTGCAGTGCCAACTCGCCGCCGGGCACCGGTGGCGACGACGGGCTCGCGCCGCACGCCAGAACCAGGGACTGGTAGTGATAGCGGCGGCGGTCGACGACGACGCACCGGTCTGCGAGATCGACGGAGTCGACGGTCGCGTCAGCCACCAACTCGATCGACCGCTCCGCATACCACTGCGCCTCATGCAGCTCGACGTCGTCGCTCTCGCCACGCAGATACTCCTTGCTCAGCGGAGGGCGCGCATACGGCACATCGCCGTCGGTCGTGACGATCGTGACCGGCGCCGCGTCGTTATGTTCGCGGAACGACTCCGCTGCACCCACTCCCGCCGGACCACTGCCGACGACGATCAACCCGGACTCATTCACGATCGGCGAATACCCCGCGGGCTTCGCCATCACACCCGACTGCGCCGGACGCCTTTGCTAGGAGGCGAAATCCGTGCTGATGGTCAGCTTCTCCCACTCCGCGATCTCGCCCGCGCGCGCGTCGGCAATGTACCGATACATGGCCAGGGCGTCGGGGCCGAGGAGGAGGAACGCCGGCGGTTGGCTCGACTCGACCGCCCTGATGATCGCGGCGGCCGCCTTCGCCGGGTCGCCGGCCTGGGTGCCGTCCATCGTGTCGTTCTCTTTGCGGCGCTTCCCGGCGGTGTCGGCGTAGTCGGCGATGACGCTCGCGGACTGAGTCAGTGAGCGTCCGGCGAAGTCGGTGCGGAAGGCGCCGGGCTCAACGATCGTCACCGAGATGCCCAGCGGGGCGAGCTCACCTCGCAGTGCTCCGCTGATCCCTTCGACCGCGGCCTTCGCGGCTGCGTAGTAGCCAGACCCGACCGGCGTCACCGTCGCGCCGATCGAGGAGATGTTCACGATGGCGCCGCAGCGACGGGCGCGCATGCCCGGCAGAACCGCCTTGATCATCGCGACAGTGCCGAACAGGTGGGTGTCGAACAGGGTGCGGACGTCGGCGTCGTCGCCTTCCTCGACCGCGGCGCGATACCCGTAGCCGGCGTTGTTCACGAGCACATCGATGCTGCCGAAGCGCTCTTCGGCCCCGCGTACGGCCGACGCGACCTGCTCGGGACTGGTGACGTCGAGCGCGGCGGCGAGCACGTGTTCGGGCGCGGTCTCGGCGAGGTCGGCGACGCGTGCGACGTCGCGCGCCGTGACGACGGCGTTGTGGCCTGAGCTGATGACGGCCCCGGCGAGTGCGCGGCCCAGTCCGGTCGAACAACCGGTGATAAGCCAGGTGGACATCGAAACCTCTCCTTCCGCGGTCATCCGGGTCTACGATTTCGGCACCGCCGTTGGGAGCCGAAGATGACCGAAGCGTTTGTGCTGGGCGGTGTTCGCACCCCGTTCGCACGGTACGGCAGTTCGCTGTCACACATCCGAACCGACGACTTGCTGGGGATGACGATGAAGGGCGCGTGTGAGCGCGTCGGTGTCGGCCTGGATCAGATCGAGGACATCGTCGCCGGCTGCGTCAACCCGGCCCACGAGGGCATGGGTGACGTCGCCCGATGGGCGGCGCTGGCGGCTGGATTTCCCGATAGCGTCGCCGGCGTCACGATCAACCGGTTCTGCGGCTCGTCGGTGAGCGCGACGATCAACGTGGCGCATGCGATCAAGGCGGGCGATCTCGGTGTCGGGATCGCCTGCGGGGTGGAATCGATGTCGCGATCCGGTTGGGCGTACATGAAGGGCGACGCGCCGTTCTCGCCGCGGGGGCCGGTGATCCTGCTCGACACGATGTGGGCGGGCGCCGGTGGCCCGCCCAATCCGGTGTTGCTGGCGCGCAACGCCTACATCGCCATGATCGAGACCGCGCAGAATGTTGCCGACCGATACGGGTTGACGCGCGAGGAGATCGACGCGTTCGCGTTGCGCTCGCAGCGCAATGCCAAGGCGGCCCGTGACTCCGGACGACTCGCCAAAGAGATTATGCCCGTTGATATTCCGGGGACAAAGAAGACGCCGGCCCGCACCTTCGAGCATGACGAGTTCATCCGCGACGACACCACCGCGGAGCGGCTCGCCGCGCTGCCGGTGCAACCGGGCACTAAGCAGATGACTGCGGCCAATTCAACGCCGCTGACCGACGGGGCGAGTGCGGTTGTGCTGGCGTCCGGAGAACGGGCGGATGAGCTTGGTGTGGAGCCGTTGGCGCGTGTGGTGGCGTCGGCTGTGTACGGGATCGACCCGCTGGTCATGGGGTTGGCGCCGGCGTGGGCGTTGCCTCTGGCGATCAAACGCGCCGCTCTGACTCCCGAGCAGATCGACGTCTGGGAGGTCCATGAAGCGTTCAGCGCGCAGGCGCTCGGGGTGCTGCGCGAGCTCCCGAATCAGCTCGGCGGCTTCACGATTCCCGACGAGAAGCTCACCCCGAACGGCGGCGCGGTGGCGATCGGACATCCCTTCGGCGCCAGCGGAACCCGCTATGTCCTGACGCTGGCCACCGAGTTGCGCGAGCGCGGCGCACGCTACGGGGCGCTCGGCGTGTGCATCGGTTCGGGCCAAGGTGTGGCCCTCGTGCTGGAAAACCCGAGGGCGGCCTAAAGCGGTGTGTTCGGCACCGGACCCACCCCGGCGCTCAGGTGAGCGGCAGTTTGGCGATCACCGGCGTCGTCGGCTTGATCGAGCCGGCCCCTGGTTCGACCGTGAACGCAAGGGCGTTGGAGTTCCGCAGATCGGGCAGCACCGCCGTCGTCGACGGCGCGACGGCCTTCTCGTCCATGGTGCCCGCCGACTCGGGTCCACGGTCGTTGATCAACCACATCTGGTACACGGTGCCCGACTTCGGTGGCGCCACATCGTTCATCACGAGGACTCCCGCGTTCTTCGCGCGGGAATAGATGACTGTCGCGGTACCGCCACCAGGAATGTCGCCCGACACCGTGTGGACGTCGGGTGCGGCGAACACCTGCTCGGCGGTGGACGGAGGCTGAGCTGGGCGTAGCGCCAATCCGACACTGACCGCGGTGAGCCCGATCAACACCGCGGCGGCGGCAGCGAGAAGTGTTGTCCGCCAGGAGAATCGGTGCGTCGGCTTGCTGGCGATGGCAAGGACGCGGGTACGCAGGTGATCAGGCGGTTCGATCGCCGTCGACGCCGAGACGGCAGACATCGTTTCCCGGACCGCGCGCACCTCTGATTCAAACGCCTCGGCGACGGCCCTGGGTGCGGACGCCAGGTGTCGTTCGATGGCGACGCGCTCGTCTGCCGTCACGGCGTTGAGCGCATACGGTGTCGCCAACTCCAGCAGCTCGAAATCGATCGGTTCGGTCATGTCACGCCCAAACAGTTCCGCAGCGCGCGAAGGCCGTCGCGCATGCGTGACTTGATTGTCGCGAGATTGGCCGAAAGGCGTTCGGACACCTGTACGTAGGTGAGCCCGTTGTAGTACGCGAGTTCGATCGATTCGCGCTGTGTGTCGGTGAGCGCGTCCAGACACTCGACCA
>NZ_JAVHWM010000203.1:0-13795 GCF_032159765.1 Mycobacterium sp.
TCGCGAATCGTGCCGCGTCCATCGACAGCGGTATGCCGTTGGCCTTCAACTCGTCGAGCGCGAGCCTGGTAATCGTGTGAAGCAGCATGATCCCGTCTGCAGGCAGCGCCGCATACGACATCTTGAAGAAGTCGTCCCAGCGGTCGTGGCCGAAGTGTTCGAACGCGCCGATCGACACGATGCGGTCCACCGGCTCGTCGAACTGCTCCCAGCCCTGAAGCAACACCCGCGCCGAGCGTGCGGTGTCCAGTCCGGCGAAGGCCTTCTGCACGTGAATGCATTGATTCTCCGACAGCGTCAGCCCGATCACGTTGACGTCGAAGCGCTCGACGGCGCGCCTCATCGTCGCGCCCCACCCGCAGCCGATGTCCAGAAGCGTCATTCCCGGCTGAAGGTTGAGCTTGCCCAGCGACAGGTCGATCTTGGCAAGCTGCGCCTCTTGCAGCGTCATGCCGTCGCGTTCGAAGAACGCGCAGCTGTAGGTCTGCGTCGGGTCGAGGAACAGCCGGTAGAAATCGTCGGACAGATCGTAATGCGACTGCACATCCTCGAAATGAGGAGTGAGATCCCCCATGAGCGCCCTACTTGGCCAACGTGAATTGGTTGACGTCGATGTAGCCCATCCGGAAGCCCCTGGCGCAGCCAGTGAGGTAATGCATATAGCGGTCGTAAACCTCTTCAGATTGCACCTTGATCGCCTCGTCCCGGTGTGCCTCCAACGCCTCGGCCCAGCAATCCAGGGTCCGCGCGTAGTGCAGTTGCAGCGACTGGCGGCGAGTCAGCGTGAAGCCGGCCGGGGTCGCATGTTCTTCGACCTTCTCGATCGACGGAAGCCGGCCGCCGGGGAAGATCTCCGTGAGAATGAATTTCACGAACCGGGCCACCTCGAAGGTCAGCGGGATCTTGCGATCGGCCATCTGCGGCAGCGTCAGCGCGGTGATGGTGTGCAACAGCATCACGCCGTCTTCAGGCAGCGCCTCGTGGGCCATCTTGAAGAAGTCGTCATAGCGGTCGAAGCCGAAGTGCTCGAATGCCCCGATCGACACGATGCGGTCGACGGGTTCGTGGAACTGTTCCCAGCCCTGCAGCAGCACCTTTTTGCTGCGTGGGCTGTCGGACTGCGCGAAAACGTTTTCGACATGGGCCTTTTGGTTCTCGCTGAGTGTCAGCCCGATGACGTTCACGTCGTACTTGTCGATCGCCCGCATCATCGTCGAACCCCAGCCGCAGCCGACGTCGAGCAGCGTCATGCCAGGCTCCAGGCCCAGCTTGCCCAGCGCCAGATCGATCTTGGCAAGCTGCGCTTCCTGCAGCGTCATGTCGTCGCGCTCGAAATACGCGCAGCTGTACGTCTGCGTGGGATCGAGCCACAGCCGGAAGAACTCGTCGGACAGGTCGTAGTGGGCCTGGACGTCCTCGAAGTGTGGCTTCAGCGGGCCACGCGAAGTCTTTGCCATTGCTAGCGCACTGCCTTCCTTGGCTTTAGCGGGTCCGGCTTCTTCCCAACCGCCGCATGGCCTGTGGTTTGACGCGGCAACCGACGGCGCGTCAGACCGCAAATGTAGCCGATTAGGGACCGAGCCACGAATTCCTGGAGTTAAGCCGCTGGTTACGGGCTCTCTGAGAAAGTGGTCTTCAATTCGCCGACGATGTCGTCCCATAACGGCTCGGGAAGGTCGTGGCCCATGCCGTCGAACATCACCAGCCGCGCCCCGGGGATCGCCTTCGCGATTGCCCGGCCGCCCGCCGGGCGCATCAGTTTGTCCGCTTTGCCGTGAATGATGACCGTCGGCACGTCGATCTGCCGGTCGTAGCGCACCAGGCTGCCGCTGCCAAGGACCGCGCCGAAATGTCTGGCGACGCCTGCCGGGTAGTAGGACCGTTCGTAGCCCTCGGTGGCTTCTTGGCGCAGCGTCTCCTCGGGCTTGCGATAGCCCGGACTCCCGATGACCCTGTTGACCCTGATCGAGTTCGCGATGACACCCTCGCGCGACGAATCCTTCGGCTTGCGCAGCAGGGCCTGCAGCTGCTGCGGACCGGGTGGCGGAAGCAGCGGCTGGTTGTTGCTGGAGAAGATGATCGCCAGCGTCTTCGTGCGCGCCCGGTACCTCGCCGCGAAGACCTGAGCGATCATGCCGCCCATGGAGGCGCCGACGATGTGCGCCTCGTCGATGCCGAGGTGGTCGAGCAACGCGGCGGCGTCGTCGGCCATGTCCTCCAACGTGTAGACGGCCGGGCTGGGCTTCCCGACGAACGAGCGCACCATACTGACCGGGTACGAGCCGGACGCATGCTGGCCCTTCAGCTTGGTGGACAGCCCTACGTCACGGTTGTCGTAGCGGATGACTCGCAGCCCCTGGTCGACGAGCTTCTCGCAGAAACCGTTGCGCCACAACAGAAGCTGCGCACCCAGGCCCATGATCAGCAGAACGGCGGGGTCGTTCTCGTCGCCCATGTCCTCGTAATAGATGTCGACGTCGCCCGAGTGCGCGGTCCCGGTTCGCATGTCCACTAGACGACCTCATCTTTATGTTCGCGGCTGACCTCGACCATGAAGTTCGCGAAGTAGCCGGTCAGCTCCGGATCGGACATTATCTGCCAGCTCGGGGCGAGCAGCTTCATGTAGCGCTCGACGTAGAGGAACTGCTTGCCGATCAGCACCAGCTCGCGCGGTAGCTTCACGTCGTAGGCGTCGGCGAGCGTCGAGAGCTGCTTGCCGATCTCGGCGTAGCTCATGTCGCCGAGCGACGTCATGGTCAGCGGGGTGGCGAACTTCTCCAGGTCCTTCGCGGCCTCCGCTTCCGGCTTGACGGTGCCCACAGCGCCCATCAGTACGACGATCTTGCCCGCAGCGGCGTGATCTTTCGTGACCAGAAGCGCGTACACGAGCTCGCGCAGCAACCACCGCGTGCGCGGGTCGACGCGGCCCATGATCCCAAAGTCGAAGAACACAATCTTGCCGTCGGGGTCGACGTACAGGTTGCCGGCGTGCAGGTCGCCGTGGAACAGCCCATGGCGCAGACCGCCCTCGAACACGCTGAACAGCAGCGCCTTCACCAGTTCCGTGCCGTCGAACCCTGCCTTGCGGATCGCCTTGGCGTCATCGATGCGGATGCCCTGCACTCGCTCCATCGTCAACACCCGACTCGATGTGTGATCCCAATACACTTGCGGCACACGGATATTCTCGCCAAGCGGCGACGCGTGCATATGGGCGACCCACGCATCCATCGACTGCGCCTCGAGACGGAAATCGAGTTCCTCGGCGAGGTTGTCCGCGAAGTCGGCGACGACGTCCTGCGCGGACAGGCGCCGGCCCAGTTTTGCGAGCTCGACGATGCGCGCGCCGCGCTTGAGGATCTGCAGATCCGCGGCGACCCGGCGGCGGATGCCCGGCCGCTGGATCTTGACGACAACTTCTTCGCCGGTATGCAGCGTGGCGTAGTGCACCTGGGCGATTGAGGCGGACGCGAACGGCTGGTCGTCCCACTTCGCGAACAGCGTGTTGGGATCCTCGCCGAGGTCCTCGACGAACAGCTTGTGCACCTCGCCGGGATCAGCAGGTGGCACGGCGTCGAGCAGGCTGCGGAATTCGCGGGACAGCGGCTCGCCGAACGCACCCGGGCTGGACGCGATGATCTGGCCGAATTTGACGTAGGTGGGTCCGAGGTCCGTGAAGACGCCCGGTACCTCGTGGACGATCTTGTGCTGCAAGCTGCCCTTGCCGAAGAGCTTGCCCGCCACTCGCCCGGCGGCCTTGGTTACGTACCAGCTCGTCGCGCCTACGCGCGCGGCCTCGGTGATTACCGGGACTCTGGCGAGCTTGGCAACCTCGCGATGCTTGGATGTTGAGCTCATCTGTGCAGTGTGCCAGGCGTTTGTAGGACATTCACAATCTGAACGGCGGTCGGAAGCCTCCGCGTAACCCCTCTGACCTGCGAACGCACGGTTATTGCAGACAAACTGCGAGTGAGGCCGCTAACAACGGTGCGCTCGGCGAGACCTGCGCCCAGAACCCAGTTGTTGATGAAAATCGGCCGAAATCCGTCAACAACTGTGCTTTCGGCGGTTATCCCGCCGCTTCGTCGACCTTCCAGGGCTTCAGCCAGTCCGTCTCCTCCCAGCCTTCGAGGCCGCCGATGAGCTCGTACATCGTCGCGCCGTCGATCGACTCGCGGATCACGTCGGCCTGCCCGGAGTGCCTGGCCAGCTCGTTGATCACATGGAAGAAGACCCAGCGCACCGACCAGTGCGTGATGTCCTTCGGAAACCATGGCGCGTCCGTCGGGACTGGGACAGGGAGGTCGAGGTCCGCAGTCTTCACCAGCTCGAGAGTCTTGGCGTTCTGGGCGGCGAACCTGTCCAGAAGGCCCGCCAGGGTCTCGTCGTCACGCATGACGAACTCGTCCTGAAACTCCGCCGCCCGTTCTTCGAACGGCCGCTTGTCGGGTGTCGGTGCGTCCGGCGCCGCCGTCACGCGTTGCATCCAGGTCTTCTGCATGTTTGTGATGTGCTTGATCACGCCGCCGATCGACATCGCGCTGGCCGACGGGGTCGAGCGGGCCTGCTCGTCGGTCAGGCCGTAGGCGATCGCGAAGTACGCCTCCTGGTGGTAGGACACGAACTCGCGCAGTGCGTCGCGTTCGTCGGTGACAGGTGAGGCAAGTGCGGGCATGCTGTTCCTCTTTCTCTAGTGGGAGTGAATGTAAAGATCACGCAGACAACAGATTTCGGCTCCGTGGTGAATGAGCTCGCGGTTGATGTGCAAGACGAGCACCGACATCGGGTGCTCCGCGTAGGGCCCTTCGGCCGGTCCGACCGGCCGCGCCAGCCCGGCCGCGTCGAGGCTGCGCACGCCGCTGATCCACGTCGCATACGCGTCGTCGAGCTGGGCCAGCGCGGTCGCCGCATCGGTGGCGTAGGGCCAGGACTGGTAGTCGGCGGGCGCCCCGCCGAAGTGGGAGTGGCTGCGCATCGCGAGGACGCCGACGATCACGTGGGCCATCCGCCACGCGATCGTCGTCACCGGCTCCGGTTGCGGCGGGGGATAGGCGAAGTCGATCGACCCGTCGGGATGCACGGTCCAGCAGTTCTCCACCGGTTCCCAGAAGTACTCGTCGTCGGTCATCCCGTCGAGCCGGGGACGAAGTTGCGTGCCCCAGTGAAAGTCGAGTTGGTCGGCCAGTTGTGTGGTCCAGTCCGTCATGGCACCCACTCTGTCAGTAATAGCGGACAGTTTCTGTCCGCTGACTGTGCGACGCTGGTGGCGTGGCGGAAACGACCGGTCGAGTGCTGCAGCTGCTGGGGCTGCTGCAGTCCCGCCGCGTGTGGAGCGGCGACGAGCTCGCCGAGGCATTGGGCGTGACCGTCCGCAGTGTGCGCCGCGACGTCGAGCGGCTGCGTGATCTCGGCTATCCCGTGCACGCCAGCCGCGGGCACGGCGGCGGGTACCAGCTGGGCGCGGGTGCGGCGCTGCCGCCGCTGCTGCTGGATCCCGACGAGGCGGTGGCCGTCGCCGTGTCCCTGCGGCTGGCTGCCGGTGGCACTATCGCCGGCGTCGGACAGGCCGCGCTGCGCGCGCTGTCCAAGCTCGACCAGGTGCTGCCGTCGCGGCTGCGCTCCCAAGTCGGCGCCGTGCAGGACGCGACGGTCACGCTCACCCGCGAGCCCACCGAGTCGGTGGAGCCTGCCGTGCTGATGACGCTGGCCCGGGCGTGCCGCGACCACGAACACGTCACGCTCGACTACGTCGACCGCGCCGGGCGGGGCACGCGGCGTCGGCTCGAGCCGTATCAGCTGGTGACGACGGGTCGGCGCTGGTACCTGATGGCCTACGACCGCGATCGTGACGACTGGCGCAGCCTGCGTCTGGACCGGATGGCCGATGTTCGCGCGCTCGGCAGCACTTTCGCGCCGCGGGATGCGCCGGACGCCGCGTCCTATGTGCAACGGTCGATCAGCGCGTCGCCGTACCGGTACGTGGCGACGGTTCGCTATTTCGCACCATATGACGTTGTGGTACAGCACTTTTCGCCGGGCTCAGCGACGGTCGAGCCTGACGGTGCCGATATGTGCGTCGTCACTGCAGGTGGCGACGACGCCGAGACGATCGCCGTGTACTTGGCGATGCCCGGCGTCGACTTCGCGGTGCTCGGGCCGCCCGAAGTGGCTGAGGCGGTCGGGTTGGTCGGCGATCGATTGCGCCGTGCGGCCGTCACGTCGTGATTCGGCGGGCTCTCAGATATTTCGGGTAAGCAATAGCCATGAGGCTGGCCACCTTCAACATCCTGCACGGACGCGGCATCCACGACGGCACAGTGGACAGCGGCCGACTGGTGGCGGCGGTGAAGCAGCTCGACGCGGATGTGCTTGCGCTTCAAGAGGTGGACCTCGACCAACCCCGTTCTGCGATGGCCGATCTGACCGCGATAGCGGCCGAAGCGATGGGCGCCGTCAGCCACCGGTTCGTGGCCGCGATCTCAGGAACTCCAGGCGCGACCTGGATGGCAGCGACAGGAAGCGAGCAGCCGGGCACGGCTGCCTACGGCATCGCACTGCTGTCACGCTTCCCGGTGCGCGATTGGCAGGTGGTGCGACTTCCCCGGATTCCCATGCCATTTCCCATGTATCTTCCTGGGCCCAACCGCATCCGGATCATCAACGAGGAACCGCGCGCCGCGGTGATCGCGCGCATGGACACTCCGCTCGGGCCGATGACCGTTGCCACCACTCACCTGTCGTTCGTGCCCGGGTGGGGCCGTCATCAACTGCGACGGCTGGTCCGCGATCTGAGGTGCTTCGACGGCCCGCACGTGTTGATGGGCGACCTCAACATGGCGCCAAAACCCGCGCGCCGCTGGAGTGGATTTCGGTCGCTGGCCACGGCGATGACGTTCCCTGTCGAGCACCCGGACCGCCAGCTGGACCACATCCTCACTGACGATCACACGCTCGAGGTCGACGGCGGCAGTGCGCTACCGCTTTCGATCTCGGACCACCGTGCACTTGTGGCGGATCTTCGCCGCGACGGGAACGTTCGCCCGTAGTGTTGTGCCGTGCACGTCACCTCCGCGGAGTCGACGGAGCTGTTCGCCGGACCGCCCGATGCGCCGCTGCAACTGGTGCGGGTGAGATTTCGCGGGCGCAGTGAGGCGATTCGCGTCGAGGGCGATGGCCTGCGGTCCGAAGGGGAGCCACGATTCCCCGAACCGGAAGTGGCGGAAGTGCCCGTCGAGGTCGACGACCCGGTGCCCGGTCAGCAGCGTGACGCGCGGGTGGTCGTCAACGACGACGCGACGGCGTTCGGATTCGTCGTCGCCGAGCCCGGCTGGACCATGTACATGATCAGCCACTTCCACTACGACCCGGTGTGGTGGAACACCCAGGGCGCCTACACCAGCGAATGGAACGAGGATCCGCCCGGACGGCAGATGAACGGGTTTGCACTCGTGCATGCACACCTCGAGATGGCCCGCCGCGAGCAGGAGTACAAGTTCGTGCTGGCCGAGGTCGACTACCTCAAGCCCTACTGGGACGCCTGCCCCGAGGATCGCGAAGACCTCAGGCGGCTGATCGCCGACGGCCGGCTCGAGATCATGGGGGGCGCGTACAACGAGCCGAACACGAACCTCACCAGCCCAGAGACAACCATCCGAAACTTCGTGCACGGCATGGGTTTTCAGCGCGACATCATGGGCGCCGAGCCCGCGACCGCGTGGCAGCTGGACGTCTTCGGCCACGATCCGCAGTTTCCCGGGATGGCCGCCGACGCTGGGCTGACGTCAAGTTCGTGGGCGCGCGGCCCGCACCATCAGTGGGGGCCGATGACCGGCGACCGCGACCCTCGCCGCATGCAGTTCTCCAGTGAGTTCGAGTGGATCGCGCCGTCGGGTCGTGGCCTGCTCACCCACTACATGCCCGCGCATTACGGCGCTGGGTGGGGGATGGATTCGTCGCCGACTCTGCAGAAGGCAGAAGAAGCCACGTACAAGCTGTTCGAGTCCTTGAAGAAGGTGGCGCTCACTCGCAACGTGCTGCTGCCGGTCGGCACCGACTACACACCGCCGAACAAGTGGGTCACCGAGATCCACCGCGATTGGAATGCGCGCTACACGTGGCCACGGTTCATCTCCGCACTGCCGCGGGAGTTCTTCGCCGCGGTGCGAAAGGAGTTGGACGAGAAGGGGATTGCCGCCTCACCGCAGACCAGGGACATGAACCCGATCTATACCGGCAAGGACGTCAGCTACATCGACACCAAGCAGGCCAACCGCGCCGCCGAGACCGCCGTGCTGGACGCCGAACGGCTCGCGGTGTTCGCCTGCCTGCTCGGCGGAGCGACCTATCCGCAGGCCGCGCTCGAGAAGTCATGGGTTCAGCTGGCCTACGGCGCTCACCACGACGCGATCACCGGCTCGGAGTCCGACCAGGTGTACCTCGACCTGCTGACAGGGTGGCGCGACGCGTGGGAGCTCGGCCGGGCGGCGCGCGACAACTCGCTTGCTCTGCTCTCCAGTGCGGTCGATGGATCCGTTGCCGTATGGAACACCCTGGCGCACAACAGAACCGATATCATCACCGCAAGGCTGAGCGAACCGCTCGGTAACGGGGTACGCGTCCTGGACGCCGATGGCCAAGAAGTGCCATCGCTCGTCGAACACGGTAGACGGTCCGTCAGCTGGCTTGCGCGCGACGTGCCGTCGATGGGCTGGCGTGCCTACCGCCTAGCTGCGGCTCGCGCGGAGCAGAGCTGGGAGCCTTTGGACGGCAACGAGATTGCCAACGAGCACTACCGCCTGACGGTCGATCCCGGCCGTGGCGGCGCCGTATCCTCGCTCGTCGACCTCGGCTCGGAGCACGAACTCGTCGCCGACGGTGGGGCCGGCAACGAGGTGGCCGTCTACGACGAGTACTCGACACACCCGCACAGCGGCGAGGGGCCGTGGCACCTCATCCCGAAGGGCCCGGTAATCGGTTCGGCCACCTTCCCTGCGGAGTCTGTGCAGGCGTTCCGATGCCCGCTCGGCCAGCGGATCGTCGTGCGTGGCCGGATCGGAAAGCTGTTGCGCTACAACCAGATCCTCACCCTCTGGGACGGGGTTGCGCGAGTCGACTGCCGAACCACCATCGACGGTTTCACCGAGGCCGACCGCCTCATCCGGCTGCGCTGGCCCTGCCCGGTGCCCGGAGCATTGCCGGTCAGCGAAGTCGGCGACGCGGTGATCGGCCGTGGTTTCGGCCTGCTGCACGAGCCGGGCGCGCGCACCGCCGTCGACACCAAGGACCATCCGTGGACGCTGGACAATCCGGCCTACGGATGGTTCGGGCTGTCGTCGACCGCCCGGGTGCGCGCCGGCGACTCGGTGCGCGCGATGTCGGTGGCCGAGGTCGTCACGCCCAGCGAAGCAACATCCGCGGCGTTGGCGCGCGACCTGATGGTCGCGCTCGTCCGTGCGGGCGTGACCGCGACTTGCAGCAGCGGCGACAGGTCGCGGTATGGCGCGCTGGACGTCGACTCCAATCTGCCCGACACGCGGATCGCCGTCGGTGGGCCCGACGAAAACGCCTTCACCGCAGAGGTTCTCGCCGCAGCCGATGCTGTATACGCCGACGAAGTCAAGAGACAGCTCTACGCCAACGGCGTCGCGAGGGTCTGGGTACCTGCGGCCGCGCCTCTGACGAGCGAGTGGGTGCCCGACGCCGACCTGCGCGGCGTGCGGACGCTTCCAGTTCTCGTGATCGCGGCGACGGACCTGGCCAAGGCCGTGGCCGCGGTTGTCGACGACCTCGCCGACGCCGAGATCGTGGTCGCTCAAGACGCGCCGACGGGCGCGGAGCCGTTCGAACAGCGGACGGTCGCGCTGCTGAACCGTGGCGTCCCTGGCTTCGCCGTCGAGCCCGATGGCACGCTGCACGCCTCGCTGATGCGCTCATGCACGGGCTGGCCGTCGGGGACGTGGATCGACGAGCCGCGGCGGACGGCGCCCGACGGGTCGAACTTTCAGGAGCAGCACTGGACCCACGTCTTCGACTATGCAGTGGTGTCAGGTGACGGTGACTGGCGTGCCGCCCGGTTGCCCACCCGCAACGCCGAGTACTCGCACTCGCTGTTGGTGGCGCCGGCCGGTCGCGAAAATGGCGGCGGGTTACCGTCTTTCGGCTCCTTGCTGGAGGTCGAACCCGCAGACTCGGTACTGCTCGGCGCGGTCAAGCCCGCGGGCAACCCGCTGGCCTCCGGTCGCAGCGCTCCCGTCGACCCGGCGAAGGCCGTGGCCGTACGGCTGGTGGAATGCTGCGGGTCCTCGACTGGCGTTCAGATCCGGTCCGGGCTGCGCAAGGTGGCCCTCTCGTCGCGCGTGGACCTGCTCGAGGAGCCGCTCGCGCGACAGGCGGTATCGAATGCGCTGACGTTGCACGGCTTTGAGATCGCCACCGTGCTCGCGCGGTTCAACCTACCCAAGGTGCTCGATGCCGACCACACCTCGTTGGCGCCGGATACCGAAGCGGCGCAACCGCTTTACGCCCGCTACTGGCTGCACAACCGCGGGCCCGCACCGATGGGCGGCCTTCCGGCAGTCACCTATCTGAATCCGCCGCGCGTGACCGCCGAGCCGGATGCTTCCGTCGTGGTACGGCTCACGGCGGCAAGCGACTGCACCGACGCCGCGCTTCACGGCAAGGTGCGGATGGTGTGTCCGGACGGATGGACGGCGAGCCCCCCTGAGCTGCCGTTCGTGCTTCCGCCCGGGGAACACCTGGAGGCCGACGTCGAGATCGCGATGCCCTCTGATGCGCCGAGCGGCGTCTACCCGGTTCGCGCCGAGTTGTCGGTCACCGGAAGCGATTTGACGTCGATACCGCCCGCGTGGCGGCAGACCGTGGAAGACGTCTGTCTTGTGATCGTCGAGCCTGCGGCCGCTCACCACTGGAACTTGACGGCATTTCGGCGCAGGGGGCGGGTCGCTGCTCCCGAGGTGCTCAGGTTGGTCAGGGAGCCCGAGGCGGTCGAGGTGGCAGCGGGATGTTCGGCGCGGCTGGCGATCACGGTGGGTACCGACGCGCGCGCGGACCTGGCGGCCGAGGCTCACTTGATCAGTCCGTGGGGGACATGGGAATGGATGGGCCCGGCCGCAATCGGCGCGACTGTGCCTGCGCAAGGACAGGTGAACATCGAGTTCGATGTCGCACCGCCAGAGTGGGTCGAGCCCGGCGAATGGTGGGCGCTGATACGTGTGGGGTGCGCGGGCCGGCTGCTCTACACCCCCGCGGTGAAGGTGACGGTCCGGTGAGCGACGTCGCGGCCACCGTTGGCGGCATCCCGGTCGGCACCGACGAGGTTGACCGCCGCGAAGCCGCACTGCGCACCGGCCCGCTCGCATCGGCGCTGCCCCGGGCAAATACCAGCGAGGGCCGGCAGTTACGGCGTTGGCTGACACAGCTTGTCGTGACACAGCGCGTTGTGGCCGCCGAGGCGGCGTCGTTGGGGGTGACGGCCGACGGGGCGCCGGCAGAGGACGCACTGCTGCCCGACGAGTCGGCGCGCCTGGAGATGGGAAGCGTGGCGGCCGCTGCGCTCGCGGATCCGTTGGCCCGGGCGGTGTTCGCGCAGGTCACCGGCGACGTCGATGTCTCCGACGCCGACGTCGCCGACTACCACGCTCGAAACCCGTTGCGGTTCGCCGGCCGCCCGCGGGTGCACGGTTGGCGCGCCCCGGCCTCGGCGCCGCCGCTTGCCGACGTCAGGCCCGCCATCCGCGCACACCTGCGCGGTGCCGCGCGCCGTCGCGCATTCCGGGTGTGGCTCGATGCGCGTTCCGCCGAGCTGGTCGAACTCGCCCGCGGCTACGAACATCCCGGCGATCCGAGTCAGCCCGACAACACCCATCGGCACTGATGGCCGAGCCCACTCTGGCCATCGATATAGGCGGCACGAAAATCGCTGTCGCCCTTGTTGATTCCTCGGGCACGCTGGTACGCAGCGCGACGAAGCCGACCCCACACTCCGACGCTGAGTCGATCTGGGCGGTGTTGGAGCGGCTCGTCGACGAAACAGTGCACGGTACTGCGATACGTGGCGTGGGGATTGCCTCCGCGGGTCCCATCCACCTGCCGAGCGGGACGGTCAGCCCGATCAATATCGCTGCGTGGCATGACTTTCCGCTGCGTGACCGCATTGCCGGGTTGCTTCCGGGATTGCCGGTTCGGCTCGGCGGCGACGGGCTGTGCATGGCACTCGGCGAGCACCGACACGGCGCGGGCCGCGGAGCGCAGTTCATGCTCGGCATGGTGGTGTCGACCGGGATCGGCGGCGGGCTGGTGCTCGACGGAGCGCCCTACGACGGCCGCACCGGCAACGCAGGGCACGTCGGGCACGTCGTCGTCGAACCAGACGGAGCGTTGTGCACATGTGGCGGGCACGGCTGTGTCGAGACGGTCGCGTCCGGCCCGCACATGGCGAAGTGGGCCCGCGACCACGGGTGGGACGCGCCCTCGGGCGCCGACGCCAAGGAACTCGCTGACGCCGCCAACGCCGGCGATCCCATCGCCATCAAGGCCTTCCGCCGGGGCGCGGCGGCTGTGGCGGCGACCATCGCGTCGGTCGCCGCGGTGTGCGATCTCGACCTGGTCGTGATCGGCGGTGGTGTCGCGAAGTCTGGGGCCCTGCTGTTCGACCCAGTGCGCGAGGCGCTGCGCACCTACGCCGGGCTCGACTTCCTGCACGGCCTGCGCGTGGTACCGGCCAAGCTCGGTGGTGACGCCGGTCTGGTCGGCGCGGCCGCACTCGTCGACAGCTGAGACGCCGCGGGGGAGCAGGGAGCGTTTTGGCTGATGGGGTCGGCTTGCGCTAATCTGGAGCCGCTCCACCGAAGACCGTCGGTCGCCGAAGAAATTCGGTCGAAGGTCCGGGACATGTCCCGGCGGCCCACGCAGGAGGACGAGGCTCACATCTGCGCGCCCCGACCCTGCGTCGGGGCGTCTGTCATTTCCAGGCTCCTCGGCGATCTTCTCGGGGCACCCGATACCCATCCGAGGAGGCATGAATGGCCAAGGCTGACAAGGCCACCGCCGTTGCCGACATCGCCGAGCAGTTCAAGGAAGCCACGGCCGCGCTCGTCACCGAATACCGCGGTCTGACGGTTGCGAACCTCGCCGACTTGCGCCGGTCGCTCGGCGACAGTGCCACCTACTCCGTCGCCAAGAACACGCTCGTGCGGCGTGCGGCGTCGGAGGCAGGCGTCGACGGCCTCGACGAATTGTTCGTCGGTCCCACGGCGATCGCATTTGTCACCGGCGAGCCGGTCGATGTCGCGAAGGCGCTGAAGAAGTTCGCCAAGGACCACAAGGCACTGGTGATCAAGGGCGGCTACATGGACGGCCGCGCGTTGACGGTCGCCGAGGTCGAGAAGATCGCCGACCTGGAGTCGCGCGAGGTGCTGCTGGCGAAGCTGGCAGGCGCGATGAAGGGCAACCTGAGCAAGGCCGCCGGCCTCTTCAACGCTCCGGCGTCGCAGATGGCACGGCTGCTGGCCGCGCTCCAAGAGAAGAAGGAAAGCGAGTCGCCCGCGGCTGCCGCATCCGACTCCGCACCCGAATCCACCAGGACAGAACCGGCTGCCGAGCCCGAACCGGCCGCCGCCGAGCCGGCCGCCGCCGAATAACCACACAAACCCCGTAAAGAAAGGACCACCACCATGGCCAAGATGTCCACTGACCAGTTGCTCGACACGTTCAAAGAGATGACGCTGCTGGAGCTCTCCGACTTCGTGAAGGCGTTCGAGGAGACCTTCGAGGTCAC
>NZ_JAVHWM010000005.1:0-4020 GCF_032159765.1 Mycobacterium sp.
GTCACGGTCAACGACGTGGTGATGGCGTTGTGCGCGTCGGTGCTGCGGTGGTTCTTGAGCGATCACGCCGAGCTGCCCGCCCGGTCGCTGGTGGCGATGGTGCCGGTGTCGGTGCATGAGAAGTCCGACCGTCCGGGCCACAACCAGTTGACGGGAATGTTCTGCAGCCTGGAGACGCAGATCGCTGACCCCGCGGACCGGCTACGGGCGATCGCCCAAGCAGACGCCGCTGCCAAGAACCACAGTTCGGTCATCAGTCCCACGCTGTTGCAGGACTGGGCGCAACTGGCGGCGCGGGCGGTGTTCGGTGGCGTTTTTCGGATCGTCGCCGACTCGCCGCTGATCGGTCATCCCGTCCATAACCTGATCGTGTCGAATGTGCCGGGGCCGCAAGCACAGCTGTACTTCTTGGGGTGTGAAGTCGAGGCGATGTATCCGCTGGGCCCGCTGTTCCACGGCTGCGGGTTGAACGTCACGGCGATGTCGCTGAACGGCAAGCTGAATGTCGGCGTCATGTCGTGCCCGGACCTGTTGCCAGACCTGTGGCGGCTGGTCGACGACTTCGATGTTGCGCTCGAGGAGTTGCTCGATTGCGCGGGTCAGGCGAGGTGACGCTGCGGAAATGGCGTCATTTGTAGCGTCTGCCAGCGGCTATCATGGCAGGTGACTTGTTTGCTCGGCACGAGAGGAGAGGTCGTGTCTGAAGGCGTCAGGGTTACGCCAGAGGATCTGCACTTATCAGCTGCCACCGTTGATGTGCACGCCGACAGCATGCAGGCCCGCCACTTCGAGGCGGATGGCCGCATGGACGCGGCCCAACCCGGTTTGCCGGTCGGGTCGGCCACGGCGTTGAGCGGAGCCGTAGCCAAGTGGCAAGCGGACACATCGGCCATGTTTGGCCGCATGATCGACCATTCGGACGGGCTGCGGACTGGCGCTGCGGCATACCTACAGGCGGATGACGACAGCGCCACCGACATCAAGCGGGCAGAGCAAGCCGTAAGCGACCTCGATCTCGGGCTGTAGCGCATCACCGTGACAGTTTCTGTTGCCGATATTGATCGCTGGGATGCGGGCGACGTTCGCGAGGTCTTCCACGCCACTCGTAGTCGCGCAGAAGCAGCCCAGGCAGCTGCCAATGGAATCGCTCAACTTCCCGCCTTTGATACGTGGGGCGGGGATGCGTCCCGAGCCGCCAAGGAATCCATCGGCCAGACGCGCAAAGACCTGGACGCTCATGGCAACGAAGCACTTGCGGTCGCCAGGGCGGCCGACCGAGCGGCAGACGACATCGAGGCACTGAAAGGCAAGCTGGCCAATTTGCGAGATCGCGCCCGTCAGCTCGGGATGGAACTCAATGCGGCATCCAATACCTTTGTCCCCGCCGCCGGTTCGAACATCACGGAAGCCGATGCGGCCCTGGCTGAAGCAGAACTGCAGCCACAGCTGACCGCGCTTCTGGCCGAGGCAGCCGCGATCGACGACGAGTTGGCGCGGGCCATCAACATGGCGACCGGCAAGACACCCATTCCGCAGACGGGTCCGCCCGTTGGAGCCGAGGGTTTAACGCCGACTCAGATCGGCAGTGACGCCAACGAAGCGCGGCTGGATCAAGAGCGAGCCAGTGCGCAGACGAAGGTCGATCAGTTGCAGCATCAGATCGACGAGCTGGCCCGACAGACGTATACGACGGGAGACCACAGTGCTGCGTCGCTCGATCGACTCAACCAGCTGAAGGCCCAACTCGACGGCGCCAAAACACATCTCGGCGAACTGAACGCGGTCCATGACGCGCTCGGGAAAGCGCCGGAGACCTATTTGACGGCGTTCGATCCGCGAACAGGCACCGGAAAGCAGGTGCTGGCAGCGGTTGCGGTCGGCAATCCCGATACGGCGCGCAACGTCTCGGTCACGGTTCCTGGTATCGGCTCGACAACCAAGGACACGTTGCCCGGCATGGTCACCGAGGCGCAGAACCTTCAGCTTGAAGCGCAGCGTCAGCTGAGGAACGCCGGCCTGCCCGGTTCCGCAGCGACGATCGCCTGGATGGGCTACGACCCGCCGCCCAACCCGTTGAACACGCTCAGCCCCGCGGATGCATTGGCCACAGTGGGTGACGGGCAGGCACGAGGAGGGGCTGACAGCTTGTCGTCGTATCTCGAAGGGGTCCGCGCCAATAATGCCAACGGCCACATAACCTTGCTCGGACATTCGTACGGCTCGCTGACGTCGTCATTGGCCTTGCAAGAACTCAATGCCCAAGGGCTGCATCCCGTGAACGATGTCGTGTTTTACGGTTCACCGGGCCTGGAGCTGACGAGTCCCGACCAATTGGGCCTCGGCGCAGGGCATGCTTATGTGATGCGCGGTATGGACGATCCGATCGCAAATGCCGTGGCGGAGCTGGCCCCGGTCCACGGATGGGGCGCTAACCCGTACGACGGAATGTTCCCCGAGCTATCGGCGCAAGCCGGGGCCGACCCGGGCGGTGTCGTCCGAGAGGGCGTCCAGGCCCACGCGGATTACGCCCGGCTTGGAAGCGATAACCAGCTACGAATGTCCGGCTATAACTTGGCTGCAGTCATGGCCGGGTTGCCGGGCAATGAGCTCCTTGCACCACCACCGCCGCCGCCCATAGCACCACCGCAGCCCCCACTGATACCGGGGGTTCCTTTCCGATGACGCTACGAAAGATGGCTGGGTGCTTGGTATTCGGTCTCATCTGCATGGCGAGCGTCAGCGGTTGCGGCGCATCGACGAGTACGGGAGGGACGGATACCAGCGTGACTACAGCTGACCCGGCGCGGGTTGAACAGACGCTGCGATCCAGACCATCCCTGGAAGCCGCGCAAACGGAATACCAAGCGGCGGTTCAAGATATGGCCAAGGGCATCGCGGCTCTGACGCCCGGCACGACATGGAACATCGAACAGAACACCTGGGTAGGCTGCGGTGGCGAATATGCTAAGACGAAGGCCAAGCAGGCGTACATCATGGCCGTTTTCAGCGGCCCGATTCCTGACGCCGTGTGGCCGCAGGCGCTACAGATAGCGAAAGACGGTGCCGCGCAAAAGGGAGCAACGAAGTTCGGAACCTTCAAGGACAACCCCGGCGATCACGACGTCTACATCGCCGGGCCTGACGGTATCGAATTCAGGTTGGGGACACAGAAGGCGTCGACGCTTACGGCCAAGTCAGACTGTCGACTGAGTCAGGCGGACGCAGAGCCGCCCAGCTAGATTTGGCTCGAGGAGTTGCTCGAATGCGCGGGTCGGGCGGCCGGCTCTTAGCAAGCTCGGCGCAACGCCCACGTGAATTACCCATTTCCCGTTAGGCTGCAACCGACGTTTGCCCGTGGCGACGCAATTCGTGACGTCCTCGAACGGAGTGTTATGTGAATACCACCGAGGTTGCCCGCGGAACCGCGATCAGCGTGCGCAAAGCGATCGCGACGAACACACCGAAAGCCGTCAAGCTGTGGGTCGACGCAGTGGACGACCCAACCGAGCGCGCCCGTCAGCTGGCGCGGCTGTCCCCAACCGACCTGCGCCGCCTTGGCGAGCTGCTCGACACGCAGACCGCCGCCAAACTGATCCACAGCGTCGATGTGGCGCTTGCCGCCAAAATGCTTAAGGCGCTGCCGAATTCGCGGGTCGATGAACTGCTCGCCGCGATCAACTCCCACCGTGCCGCCATGATTCTGCGACACGTTGACCGCGCGACCAGGGAAGCCCTGCTCACTGCGATGCCGCTTGAACGGGCGAACGTACTGCGCGGTGTACTGTCCTGGCCCGCTGATTCGGTCGCGGCACACATCCTGCCCGAGACGCTTACGGTCGGCCCGGAGGTGACGGCGGCGCAGGCTATAGACGAAATCCGCAATCAGGTTATGACGCGGGGCGACGATCCCCATCCCGGCTCCTACCTGTACGTGTGCGGACCCGAACAGCATCTGATCGGCATGGTGCGGTTCCGCAGCCTTGTGCTCGCCCCGGCCGATCAGATGGTCACCGAACTGGT
>NZ_JAVHWM010000007.1:0-31697 GCF_032159765.1 Mycobacterium sp.
CGGCGGCCTGGGTGCCGATCGAATTCAGGTTCGCCGACCACTGTTCGATGGCGCTGCGGGAGTTGGCCTGGGAATCCAGGATCGGCGTCGAGTTTGCGATGATGTCGTTGATCTGCGGCAGGTTGTCGCGAAAGTCGCTGGCGATGGCGGTGGTGGAGTCCACGAGCCGCTGCAGAGCCGGACCGAGTCCGCCCACCGCCTTCGACGCCTCGGTCAACAACGAGTCAATCTTCTCCTTGGGCAACACGTCTAGCCCCCGCTGGGCGGCATCCAGTGCCGGGCCGATCTCGTCGGGCACCGTCCCCTTGCGGACCAGCCCTCCGTCGCCCAGATACTGCTTGTCGTCGCCGGTGGCGACCAGATCGACGTACTGCTCGCCGATGGCGCTCACCGAATGCACGTTGGCCACCGCGTTCGCGGGAATGTGGTACTTGTCGCTGATGCTCATGGTCGCTTTGGCACCGTTGGGGGTCGGTTCGACCTTGGTCACCCGCCCGATCGTGTCGCCGCGGTAGGTCACGTTTGCCGTGTCGTAGAGACCCCCCGACGACGGGAAATTGGCGTACAGCGTGTACTGGCCGATTCCGGCTCGCGAGGGCAGCCGCAGGTAGTACCACCCCAAAATCAATGACGCAGCCACCGTGAGCGCCAGGAAGATGGCCAGTTGGATGCGGACCACCTTGGTGATCACTGCATCCTCGCGGAACAACGCCACCGACTCCTCCTTGCCCACCTGAACGGGACAGCGGCAGTCTCCCATAGGCGATGAGACACGGAACGTTACCGGATTACCGACCTGGCGCGCCCTGCTACGCGCAAATCGGACACGGCGCGACTGAAATTCCTACTGGACTACGCGAAGGCCTTGAGTTGAATTCCGTCGGCGAGCAAACGTTGCCGTACCGCAGTGGCAATCTCCACCGCGCCGGGTGAATCGCCATGCACGCATACCGATTCCACCTCGACGGCAATCACCGACCCGTCGGCGGCGGTCGTTTCTCCGCGAGACACCATGCGCGCCACCCGGTCTGCAACCGTCCCGGGATCGGTGATCACCGCTCCAGGCTCACGCCGCGAGACGAGCTGTCCGTCGGGACGGTACGCTCTGTCGGCGAATGCCTCTGCAACGCAACGCAACCCCAGCGCCTGCGCTGCATCGAACAACGCCGACCCCTGCAGTCCCAGCACAGGCAGCTCTGGGCTGACAGCACGCACCCCTTCGGCAACGGCACGTGCCTGCGAGTGGTCGGTGACAACCGTGTTGTACAGCGCGCCATGCGGTTTCACGTAACAGACGTCCGCCCCAGCCGCGGTTGCCAGACCCTGCAACGCACCGATCTGATAGATCACGTCGGCGCGCAGATCCTCGGGAGTGACGTCGATGTAGCGACGCCCGAAACCGGCGAGGTCGCGGTAGCTCACCTGTGCTCCGATTCGCACGTCGTTCTCCGAAGCGGCGCGGCACGTGCGCGCGAGTGTGGCCGGATCACCGGCATGGAAGCCGCAGGCGATGTTTGCGCTGGTGATCAGTCGCAGCATGCCATCGTCATCGCCGAGACGCCACACCCCGAAGCTTTCGCCGAGGTCCGCGTTGAGGTCGATGAACCGATTGTCCGCTGACACGAAACGCAGCCTAGGCCTGCGCCACCGGGTGGCGTCGACGTTCCAGCAGCCAGCACACCACGAATATTGCGAACGAGATCGCCGTGACGAAAACCGAAATCGGGATGCCGGGCGCCAGCGACAGGACGATGCCGCCAACGGCGGCGATTTCGGCGAAGATCACCGACGCCGCGACGTTCGCAGACGGCGATGAGAACACCCGGGCGGCTGCCGCGGCGGGCGTGATGAGCAGCGACATCACCAGCAAGGCACCCACGATCTGTACACCTTGCGAGGCGACGAGACCAACGAGCGCTGCGAAGACGATGCCGAGCATGCGCACTGGAACACCTCGTGCCGACGCGACTTCTGGGTCCACCGTGGCAAAGAGCAGAGGCCGGTATACGACTGTGAGCACGACTGCGACGACCACCGACACCGCGACGAGCTGGGCCAACCCGGTGTAGCCCACTCCGACGATCTGACCGGTCAGCAACGCGAAACTCGTTCCTGCCCGGCCTGGATACAAGTAGATGAACAACACCGCGAGCCCCAGGCCGAAGGCCATGATCACCCCGATTGCGGAATCCCGTTCTCGCACACGCTGTCCCACGATGCCGAAGAGCACGGCGGCGAACAGGCTTCCCACCAGTGCCCCTACTCCGACGTTCAACCCCGTAAGCAGAGCGAAAGCTGCGCCGGTCAGGGACAATTCACTCGAGCCGTGCACCGCGAAGGACATCTGCCGCATCACGATGAACGGGCCGATAAGCCCGGCGATCAGTGCGAGCAGTGCGGCCGCGAGCAGCGCCTGCTGGACAAACCCCCTGCGCAACAGATCAGCGGTGACGTCGAACGCAAACATGTTGTGCAGGAGGTTATTCATGGCAGAAGCCGCGATTTCCCACCACCACGTACTGGCCCCGCACGCACACCACGTCGACCTCGGTCCGGTAGAGCTGCGACAGGTTTTCCGAAGTCATCACCTCCTCGACGGTGCCAACCCGGAAACGGCCGTCCACCAGATACAGCACTCGGTCAACGAACGGCAGCACCGGGTTGATCTCGTGCGTGACGAACAGCACCGCGGTCGATGCATCGCGTCTGCGCTTGTCGATGAGCTCTGAGACCTGTTGTGCACTCGCCGGATCCAGATTCAGCAGCGGCTCGTCGCACAGCAGCAGGATGGGATCCCCGGCCAGCGCCTGAGCGATCCGCAGCCGCTGCCGCTCGCCGCCGGACAGTACCGTCAGTGGGGCCCGCGCGTAATGGGCCGCACCCACTTCCTCGATGGCGCGACCGACGGCAACGTCGCGCTCGTGTCGAACCCGCGGGCGTGCCGCCAGCCCCCATCGGTGGCCGTCGACACCCAGGGCCACCAGATCTCGGCCGCGCATCGTCGGAACGAGTGTCGCGCTGTGCTGCGGGATGTAGCCGACTCGGTCGTTCCCCGACGAAACTGCCTGTCCGGCAATGTCAGCCGAACCAGATGTGAGTGCCAGCTGGCCGGTGAGTACCTTGAGCAGTGAAGTCTTACCCGAACCGTTGGGCCCCAGGATCGCGATGAATTCGCCGGCGTCCACGGTCAGATCGAGCGTGTCCCAAAGCATCCGCTTGCCGAATGCCAGACTCGCGTCACTGAGCCGGACAACGGGCGCATTCACGGGGACGGCTTGCCTGCCTCTTGCAGCGCTGCGTTCAAGCGGTCGACCGTCTGGCGTTGCCAGCTGAGAAAATCCATTCCCGCGGGCAGAGTTTCGCGGACCTCCACTATCGGCACCCCCGCACCGCGGGCGGCGTCGACGATCCGGTGCACCACGGGGGTGTCTGTCTGCGGGTTATAGAACAGCACCTGCACGGCGTGCGAATTCACCAGATCCAGCACGGCCGCCAAGTCGGCAGGCGCGGGATCCGCGTCGGCGTCCACCGCCTTGGAATACCCCTCGGGAGTTTTGTTTGTCAATCCGGTTGCCGTCATGAGGTATTGCGCGACATCCTCGGTGGCGATCGCGGACGCGCCGGGGTGCGCTTCGGCGATCTTGTGCTCGGCATCCGCGATCGCCTGCACTTGTGCGTTGAACTTCTGGGCATTGTCTCGGTAGTCCGCGGCGTGCGCCGAGTCGATCGCGCCGAGTTGGTCGGCGACCGCGTTGGCGACCGCCGTTACCGTGGCCAGGTCGAAGAACACGTGGGGGTTGGTTCCCGCTGCGTGGCCACCGACTGTGAATGCGTCGACCCGCTTGACTGCATCGTGCTGTGCGAGCACCGCATCGATGAAGTGGTCGTATTCGCCGCCGTTGTAGACCACCAGCGCGGCATCGGAGATTGCAGCGGCATCGGCAGGGCTGGCGTCGTAGGAGTGCGGATCTTCGGCCGGGTTGTTGATGATCGGACGCACCTGCGCGTGATCGCCTCCCACTGCGGTGGCCACCGATCCCCACACGTCTGTCGACGTTACGACGGTGATCTTGTCGCTGTGGGCGCCCGGTGCTCCGCATGCGGCCAAAGTCAGAACCGCCGCCACCAGCCATGACGAAACCCGACGCATACGCCCACCTTAACACAAATGAAAATCGTTTCCATTAATGTAGCGCATCGGCACCGGTTTGTCGCAGGCGATGGACTAACGTCGAACGACATGTCGCCGGAGGCGCGTGGCGCCGACATCAGGGGGAGGAGTCCCGCGCATCGGCGCCGGGCGACCTTGGCCTCACTGGCGGCCGAACTCAACGTGTCCCGCACGACGATCTCCAATGCGTACAACCGGCCCGACCAGTTGTCCGCCGACCTGCGAGAGCGGGTGCTGCAGACGGCGAAGCGGATGGGTTACCCGGGGCCGGATCCCGTGGCCCGCTCGTTGCGCACGCGCAAGGCAGGGGCGGTGGGCCTCGTCCTAACAGAGCCGCTGAACTACGCCTTCAGTGATCCCGCTGCGGTGAGTTTCGTTGCGGGGCTTGCGGAATCCTGTGAAGCGGTGGGGCAGGGCCTATTGCTTGTCGCGGTCGGTCCAGGCCGCAGCGTCGCCGAGGGTTCGCACTCGGTACTGAACGCCGGCGTCGACGGGTTCGTCGTCTACTCGGTCGCCGACGATGACCCGTGTCTGCAGGTGGCTCTCGAACGCCATCTGCCGGTGGTCGTCGTTGATCAACCCAAGGACGTACCAGGGGCGTCGCGGGTGTGTATAGACGATCGAGCGGCGATGCGCGAACTCGCCGATTATGTTGTGGGGCTTGGCCATATCAAGATTGGTTTGCTCACCATGCGCCTGGGCCGGGAACGCACGTCCGGCGCCGCCGCCGTCGCGAGCCGGGAACGGTTGCGCTCACCGCACTTTCATGTTCAACGCGAACGCGTGAAGGGCGTCCGCGACGCGCTGGCGGCGGCGGGACTCGATCCCGACTCGCTCACCGTGGTGGAAAGCTACGAGCACCTGCCGACCTCAGGCGGCGCGGCCGCCGAGGTTGCCCTCGAGGCCAATCCGCGGATCACGGCGCTGATGTGCACCGCCGACGTACTGGCGCTCTCAGCGATGGACTACCTACGGGCCCGGGGCATCTACGTCCCGGGTCAGATGACGGTCACGGGGTTCGACGGCGTGCCCGATGCACTGGACCGAGGGCTGTCGACCGTCGCGCAGCCGAGTCTCGAGAAGGGCCGTCTCGCAGGAAAATTGCTGCACACCCCGCCGCGCTCCGGCCTTCCCGTCGACGAGGTGCTGCCGACGGAGCTGATCCGAGGTCGAACCTCCGGGCCACCGAGCTGACGCCGGTCAGATCTTGGGATGCTCCTCGTCGCCGATCAGCAGCCGCACCGCCAGGTCGAGGCGCTTGCTGACGTCGGTGGCTGACGCGCGCCGGGTGAGCCACGCCAGCAGGTTGGACAGCCAGACGTCGGAGATGACGCGTGCGATGTGGTACTGATCCTCGGTGGGCTCGCCGTCGCTCATCGCCCGAGCGAACATGCTGTCCATCAGTTTTCCGACGTGATCGACCTCTCCGGCGGCTGATGCGTCAGCGAACACGAATGCCCGGGTCATCGCCTCGGTGAGCAACGGATTGCGTTGCATCGCCCGATTGAGCCGCCCGATCATCTGGTGCAGCCGCTGATACGGGCTGCCGGCGCCGATCGCGTTGCGGTCGTTCTTGGCGTCGATGCGTTCGAACTCTCGCCCGAGCGCAGACACCAGCAGATGAACCTTCGACGGGAAGTACCGGTACAACGTGCCGACGGCGACGTCCGCGCGCTCGGCGACCGCCCGCATCTGAACTGCCTCGTATCCGCCCTTAGAGGCGATAGCCAAGGTGGCGTCGAGGATCCGCTTGCGCCGCTCCCGTTGGGCCTCCGAGCCAAGTTCTGACTCGGCCAATGCAGCCACGGCCAGCACCTGAGGCTGACGTGGCTCGCTCGGCGATGCAGAACTGGTCTGCGCTGGCGTCGACATGCGGTGAGCCGCCCCTTCTCTTCGTCCCCGTCTCGCGTCGTCGTGCCCAAAACGATACGCAGGCGGGCCGGAAATATCTCTCCTCCCCGGCGCCCCGCAGCAGTCATGTCCTGCTGTGATGCGTACCGGTTTGACCACCGGCGCTCATACTATTAGAACACGTTCTAGTAGGCTTCACCTGTCTTTCCCACTGCTTAGGAGGCTGATCGTGTCAGTGACCACGGCAGGCCAAGAGGCCGCCGCCAGAGAACTGGTGCGGTCGTGGGCACCGGGATCGGGTGCGGTCGGCGCAGCGCGGGCCGTCGAGCAAGGCGACGCAGACGCGTGGCAGAAGCCGTTCAGCGGCCTGGCGGAACTGGGATTCTTCGGTGCGGCGGTGCCCGAATCCCTGTCCGGCGCCGGCGCGAGCGTCGCCGACCTCTGCGCGATGCTCGACGAAGCCGCCTATGCCCTGATCCCCGGTCCCGTTGCGACGACGGCGTTGGCCACGCTCGTCCTTGACGACCGCCACGAAAGGCAGCTGGGCGAACTCATGTCGGGCCAGCGCACCGCCGGCGTGGCGGTCGACGGCGACCTGAGCTTCGAATCGGGACGCGTGAGCGGGACCCTGCCTCTGGTACTGGGTGGCAAACCCGGCGAGTACGTGATCGCGCATGCCGACGGTCAGTGCCTGCTGATCGACACGGCTGGCGAGGGCGCGGCCGTCGAGGCACTGACGCCTACCGATTTCTCCCGCCCGCTGGCAAAGGTGGTGTTGGATTCGGCTCCGGCCGAGGTGTTGCAGGTTTCATCAGAGCGTGCCGAAAATCTCACTGCCACAGTGCTTGCCGCGGAAGCCGCGGGATTGGCCCGGTGGATGCTCCAGACGGCCACGGAGTACGCGAAGGTGCGCGAGCAGTTCGGCAAGCCGATCGGCAGCTTCCAGGCCATCAAGCACATGTGCGCGGAGATGCTGTTGCGCTGCGAGCAGGCCTCGGTCGCGGCGGCCGACGCGGCGCTTGCGGCCGCCGACGGCACCGACGACCGTCAGCTCTCGATCGCCGCTGCCGTGGCCGCTGCGGCGGGCATCGGCGCGGCAATCGCCAACGCGAAGGACTGCATTCAGGTACTCGGCGGCATCGGCATCACGTGGGAACACGACGCACATCTGTATTTGCGTCGCGCATATGGCATTTCGCAGTCTCTCGGCGGGAGATCCCGTTGGTTGAGGCGCGTCGCCGCGCTCACTCGTGATGGTGTGCGGCGTCAGCTGGACATCGATCTGGCGTCGGTCGAGCACCTGCGGCCCGAGATCTCGAAGGCTGTTGCCGCCGTTGCCGCGCAGCCTGCTGAACAGCGTCAGGTCGCACTCGCCGAGGCTGGCTTGCTGGCGCCCCACTGGCCGAAACCCTATGGGCGCGAAGCCTCCCCGGCCGAGCAGCTTCTCATCGACCGGGAGATGGCGGCGGCTGGCGTCGAACGGCCGGACCTCGTCATCGGCTGGTGGGCGGCGCCCACGATTCTCGAGCACGGCAGCCAAGCTCAGATCGAGCAGTTCGTGCCTGGCACACTTCGCGGCGACTTCATCTGGTGCCAGCTGTTCAGCGAGCCGGGAGCGGGCTCCGACCTCGCGTCATTGAGGACGAAAGCTGTGCGGGGGGAGGGTGCGGACGCGAGGAGCAATAAGACGGGTTGGCGGCTTACCGGGCAGAAGGTGTGGACGTCGGCTGCGCACAAGGCCAAGTGGGGCGTCTGCCTCGCGCGCACCGATGCCGACGCACCCAAGCACAAAGGCATCACCTATTTCCTCGTCGACATGAAGTCGCCGGGCATAACTATCCGGCCGTTGCGCGAGATCACTGGCGACAACCTTTTCAACGAGGTGTTCTTCGACGACGTGTTCGTGCCCGACGAGATGGTCGTCGGCCAGGTCAACGACGGCTGGCGGCTGGCCCGCACCACGCTGGCCAACGAACGCGTCGCGATGGCACACGGCACGGCGCTGGGCAATCCGATGGAGGAGATGCTCACCGCGGTGGCCAAGGGCAACCTCGACGCGGCCGATCAGGACCGGCTCGGTGAGCTGATCGTGACCGCCCAGGTGGGTTCACTTCTGGATCAACGCATCGCGCAGCTGGCTGTCGGCGGCGCTGACCCCGGGCCGCAGGCAAGCGCCCGCAAGCTGATCGGGGTGCGCTACCGGCAGAACCTGTCCGAATTCAGAATGGACGTCTCCGAGGGCGCGGGAATGGTCGTCAACAAGATGGTCTTCGACTTCATGAACACGCGCTGCCTGACGATCGCCGGCGGTACCGAGCAGATTCTGCTCACGATGGCCGGCGAACGGCTGCTGGGCCTACCGCGCTAACGCCGAGACTGCTGGGAGATCGCAAATTCACGCGGAATCGCGATCTCCCAGCAGTCTCGGGGAGGGGGTCAGCTGAACTTCGTCTGGGCGCAGGTGCTCGGCGAGGTGATATTGACCCCGGAGTACACCACCTGGATCTCGGCACACACGATGTAGTCAGCGGTGAGCTGCGGCTGGCCGGTTCCCCAGTCGGTGGGTTGGGTCTGGCCGTGGATCTCGTAGCGCTCAGGTCCTCCGCCGCCGAAGTAGATCGTGGTGATCTCGCGCCTGCCCAATTCCTTGTACTGGCGGGTGTTGTTGGCAACCACCTGCGTCTCGAGGTTGTTGCTCCGGTTCGACGAGCGAAGCGTCGTGGTTTGACGCGCCCACAGGTCACCGGGGAAGCCGACGACGTCGGCGCCGTCGCGCCGGTTGGCGGCGACCGTGAAGTAGCACTGCTTGTCAGCCAACGGACAATTGGCGGTGACGTGCACTTCCAGATTCGTGCCGTCGGGCAGCGGGAACGACGTGTCGCGATTGTCGGACGCAGCCGACGCGCTCGCAGGTATGCATAGCCCGGCAACGCTCAGCCCAGACGCCAGAACCATCGCCAACCGCTTCATGCAGCCCTCCCTCGCACCCGCTGACGAATGTTGCTCCTCGCGTCCGCTGAAGAACGTTTGCTCCTCGCGTCCGCAGAAGAATGTTTGCTCCTCGCGTCCGCAGAAAATGCTATCCGCGCGCTACTCGTCGTAAGTGACTTCCACCGAATCCGACAGCGGCCGGGCCTGGCAGCCCAGAATCAGGCCCTCGTCGAGATCGGACTGCTCGAGCACGTCGTTGACTTCCATCGTGACGTCACCGCTGCGCTTCATCACCGCGCACGCTCCGCAGTGTCCTTCGCGGCAGGAGAACGGCGCGTCCAGGCCCTTCTCCAGCAACACGTCGAGCAGCTTGGCGTTGCGAGGCCACGTGACCTCGCGAGTGTCGCCGTCGAGCGTGACGATCGCCGTCGCCGGCGGTTCGTCGTCCTCTTCGATGACGACCGCGGCGAACGGATCGGAGTCCAGCGACCGGAACACCTCGATGTGCAGGCGTTCCCTCGGCACGCCGATCGAGCCGAGTGCGGTCTCGGCGGCATCCATGAACGGCCCTGGCCCGCAAACATAGGCATCGTGCGACGAATACGGCGCCATCAGGGCGGCCAGGCCGGCATCGGCGGGCAGACCCTGGACAGACTCAAGCCAGTGCACGATCGTCAGCCTGTCCGGGTATTTCTCCGCCAGTTCTCGCAGGGTGCCACCGAAGATCACGGACTTCTCGTCGCGGTTGGCGTAGACCATGACGATCCTGCCGCCGCCCTCGGTGAGGGCCGACTTGCAAATCGCCATTATCGGAGTGATGCCGCTGCCCGCGGCCACCAGAAGGAAGTCGGCGTCCAGATTCTTGGGGACGAACGTGCCCGACGGCGCGAGCACGTGCAGCTTCATGCCAGGATGTGCGTGATCGCAGAGCCAGTTGGACGCGTAGCCGCCATCGGTGCGTTTGACGGTGACGGCCATCGCGTCATCGGTGAACGGCGAGGTGCACAGCGAGTAGCAGCGCGCCACGGAACCGGTCCGGTCGCTGGGGACGCGCAACGTCAGGAATTGGCCCGGCGCGTACTTCAACCGCTGCGGCGGGATACTGGCGCCGTCGGGAACCTTGAACACAAGCGAGCGCGCGTCGTCGGTCTCGGCGACGACGTCGGCCACCTGAAGCTCCAGCACATGGCTGCCCAGCGGCTCGTCGGTCACGATCCCCCTTCCTACCAGAACTAGAACATGTTACAGAAAAGTGCTTGCGCAGGTCTAGAGGCTGCAGGACCACGGTGCTCGACTAAAATCGTAACGTGTTCTAATCTTGCGTCTAAGCCCGCATCTTCTGGAGGAATACCAGTGACGTCCATTCAACAACGTGACGCCCAGTCGGTCCTAACGGCCGTCGATGAACTGCTACCGAAGCTGCGCCAGCGCGCCCAGGAGACCGAGGACCTGCGCCGGTTGCCCGACGCGACGGTCAGCGAGCTTCAGGAGATCGGCTTCTTCCGGTTGCTGCAGCCCGAGCAGTGGGGCGGCATGCAGTGCGACCCGGCGCTGTTCTACGAGGCCACTCGGCGTCTCGCGAGCGCGTGCGGATCCACCGGCTGGGTCAGCTCGATCGTCGGCGTGCACAACTGGCACCTCGCACTGTTCGATCAGCAGGCTCAGGAGGAGGTGTGGGGCGATGACAGCAATGTCCGAATCTCGTCGTCCTACGCGCCGATGGGCGCGGGAACGGTGGTCGACAGCGGCTACATCGTCAATGGGTCGTGGAATTGGTCGTCGGGGTGCGATCACGCGACGTGGACGTTTGTCGGCGGCCCAGTGATCAAAGACGGCAAGCCGGTGGACTTCGGCAGCTTCTTGATTCCGCGGACCGAATACAACATCGACGACGTATGGCATGTGGTCGGCCTGAAGGGCACCGGGTCCAACACGCTCGTCGTGAAGGACGTCTTCGTGCCGCGGCACCGCTTCCTGTCCTACAAGTCGATGAACGACCGCACCGCGGGCGGACTGCAGACCAACACCGCGCCGGTGTACAAAATGCCTTGGGGCACGGTTCATCCCACGACGATCTCGGCACCCATCGTTGGAATGGCTTATGGCGCTTACGAATCGCACGTCGAGCATCAGGGCCAGCGCGTCCGCGCCGCGTTCGCCGGCGAGAAGGCCAAGGATGACCCGTTCGCGAAGGTGCGCATCGCCGAGGCGGCTAGTGACATCGACGCGGCGTGGCGCCAGTTGATCGGCAACGTCAGCGACGAGTACGCGTTGCTGTCCAACGACCAGGAGATACCATTCGACCTGCGCGCCCGCGCCCGCCGCGACCAGGTGCGCGCCACCGGACGAGCGATTGCCTCGATCGACCGGCTCTTCGAGGCCTCCGGCGCGACTGCGCTGGCGAATAGTGCTCCGATTCAGCGGTTCTGGCGAGACGCGCATGCCGGACGCGTGCATGCCGCCAACGATCCCGAACGTGCTTACTTGATCTTCGGGAACCACGAGTTCGGACTGCCACCCCAGGACACGATGGTCTGATGACCTCCTTCGCTGCCGAGGCTGCACAGCAGCAAGAGATCACGTTCGAATCCACCTCGCGGTATGCACAGGTGCGCGACGACATGCGCCTGCACTACCACGAGGGAGGCGTGGGCAATGACCAGACGATCGTGCTGCTGCACGGTGGCGGACCCGGCGCGTCGAGTTGGTCGAACTTCGGCCGAAACATCGGAGTGCTCGCCCAGCACTTCCATGTGCTCGCCGTCGACCAGCCTGGCTACGGCCACTCCGACAAGCACACCGAGCACGAGCAGTACAACCGTTACAGTGCAACGGCTTTGCTCAACCTGTTCGACCACCTCGGGATCGAGCGTGCGCCGCTGATCGGCAACTCGCTCGGCGGCGGCACCGCCGTGCGGTTCGCGCTGGACAATCCCAAGCGTGCGGGCCGGCTCGTGCTGATGGGCCCCGGCGGGCTGAGTGTGAACCTGTTCGCTCCCGACCCCACCGAGGGTGTCAAGCTGCTCAGCAAGTTCACCATCGAACCCACGCGCGAGAACATGGAGAAGTTCCTGCGCATCATGGTCTACGACCAGAAGCTCGTCACCGACGGGCTGATCGACGAGCGGTTCGCGATCGCCAGCCAGCCGGAGTCTCTTGCCGCGGCCAAGGCGATGGGAAAGTCGTTCGCCGGTGCGGATTTCGAGCTCGGCATGATGTGGCGTGAGGCGTACAAGCTGCGGCAGCCGGTGCTGTTGATCTGGGGCCGCGAAGACAGGGTCAACCCGCTCGACGGGGCGCTGGTGGCGCTCAAGCAGATTCAGCGGGTGCAGCTGCACGTGTTCGGGCAGTGCGGCCACTGGGCGCAGCTGGAGAAATTCGACGAATTCAACAAGCTGACCATCGATTTTCTAGGGGGTGCATCGTGAGCATTCGTTCGCTGGGGTACCTGCGCATCGAGGCGACTGAAATGGCCGCCTGGCGTGAATACGGCTTGAAGGTGCTGGGCATGGTCGAGGGGAGTGGCCTGACTGAAGGCGCCCTTTACCTGCGGATGGACGATTTCCCTGCGCGGCTGGTGATTGTGCCGGGCAGTTCTGACCGACTCCTGGAATCCGGCTGGGAGACCGCGAACGCTGAAGGGCTGCAGGACATCCGGAACCGGCTCGACGTCGAGGGCACGCCGTACAAAGAGGCCACGGCCGCCGAACTCGCGGACCGCCGGGTCGACGAGATGATCCGCTTTCAGGATCCGTCGGGCAACTGCCTCGAGGTGTTTCATGGTGCGGCACTTGAACACCGTCGCGTGGTCAGCCCGTACGGGCACAGATTCGTCACCGAAGAGCAGGGTCTCGGCCACGTGGTGCTGACCACCCGTGACGACGTGGAATCGCTTCATTTCTACCGGGATGTGCTGGGATTTGCGCTCCGCGATTCGATGCGGCTGCCCCCGCAGCTGGTCGGCAGGCCCGCCGACGGCTCACCGGCGTGGCTGCGTTTCTTCGGCGTCAACCCCCGTCATCACAGCCTCGCCTTCATGCCGGGCGAAACCCCCAGCGGCATCGTGCATCTGATGGTCGAGGTGGAGAGCAGCGATGACGTCGGACTGTGTCTGGATCGCGCACTGCGCCGCAAGGTACCGATGTCGGCGACCCTCGGCCGCCATGTCAACGACCTGATGCTGTCGTTCTACATGAAGACGCCCGGCGGATTCGACATCGAGTTCGGTTGCGAGGGACGCAAAGTCGCTGACGACGACTGGATCGCCAGGGAGAGCACGGCCGTCAGCCTGTGGGGCCACGACTTCAGCATCGGCTTCCAGAAGTCGTGACGCCGATGAGCGCTCGCGCGAAGAGAAAAGACCGATGAGCGCTCGGGCGAAGAGAATATGACCACCGGCCAGCCTCTCGACCCGCGCACGTTCCGCCATGTGCTTGGCCAGTTCTGCACGGGCATCACGATCATCACAACGGTGCACCACGACGTCCCGATCGGGTTCGCGTGCCAGTCGTTCGCCGCACTGTCTCTCGAACCGCCCCTGGTGTTGTTCTGTCCCACGAAGGCGTCGCGATCGTGGAAGGCAATCGAGGCGTCGGGTCGGTTCTGCGTCAACGTCCTGCACGAGAAGCAGAAGGACGTCTGCGCGCGTTTCGGTTCCAAAGAGCCGGACAAGTTCGCGGGAATCGATTGGAATCCCTCACCGCTGGGCTCTCCGATCATCGATAGGTCGCTTGCACACATCGACTGCACGGTCGCGTCGGTACACGATGGCGGCGACCACCTCGTGGTGTTCGGCGCCGTCGCCTCGCTGTCAGAGGTGCCGAAACGCAAGCCAAGGCCATTGCTGTTCTACCGCGGCGAGTACACAGGCATCGAGCCGGACAAGAACACCCCGGCGCAATGGCGCGACGACCTCGAGGCGTTCCTCACCGCCACCACCCGGGACACCTGGCTCTAGCCCCGTCGGGAGCGAGCGTCCGTCACACATCGGCACGGAATCTCGTCTACCAATCGACGACACAGTGACGATTCTGAGGACGGCGTAATGAACCGCTTACATACACCGGCACGGATATACCTGGTCATGGTGACGCTCCTGATAGGGGCGATCACGTGCGCGATAGGGATGTGGTGTCTGATCGCCCCTGGCTCCTTTGCCGATTTCGTCGGGTTTCCCAGGCACGAGCATTTTCTGCATGACGCCGGCGCGTTCCAGCTGGGTCTGGGTGTCACCTTGCTACTCGCGCTGATCTGGTCGGATGCATTGGCGACGGCGCTCGCGGGATTCATCGTGGCGAACACCGTGCACACGGTGAACCACGTCATGGACCTCGATCTCGGCGGATCGGCCGCGCAAGCCTGGTTACTCGGCGCGATGTCGGTGGCCTTGATCGCGGCGTTCGTGCTGCGGTTGCAGCAACTCGATTACGTCCTGGGCGCCGTCACTGTAGCGACCGACCCGATCCTGGCCGCATACGTCCGGCAGAAGACGATCAACCTCACCACGTTCCGGAAGGACGGAACTGCGGGTAGCAGTCCGGTCAGCATTGTCGTCGACGGCGATCGCGCCTACTTTCGAAGCTTCGAGCGGGCAATCAAAGTGCTTCGGCTGCAACGGAATCCGAATGTCGAGTTCGGGCCATCAACCACGTCAGGCAAACCGACCGGTGCGGAGCAAGCGGGCCGTGTGCGCTTGTTGGGCGAAGACGAATCTCGCGCGGCCGCGCGATTGCTCCGACGCAAGTACCCGCTCCTGCACGGAGTATTGGTGCCGTTGGCACACCGCGTCTTCCGGTCAAAGTTCGGACGTACGGTGCATGCCGAGCTGACACCGATAGCGTCGTTGACGTCGGACACCGGCGCAGAGTCGGCGCAGCGCACGGTCAGTCCCGAGCGGTAGCTAGCCGCGCAGCCAAGAGCCCATCCGGCGCAGCGCTTCTTCGATGTCCTCGGTGGGGCCCGCGAACGACAAGCGGACGAACGATCCGCCGCGCGCAGTGTCGAAGTCGATCCCGGGCGCAATCGCCACACCAGTGTCCGCCAGCAACTTAGAGCAGAACGCGAGCGAGTCTGTGGTGAACTCGGACACGTCGGTATAGGCGTAGAACGCACCATCGGTGGGCGCGATCCGGTCAAGGCCGATCGCGCGTAGCCCGTTGAGCAGAAGCTCTCGGTTGGCCGCATAGTGTTGCAGATGACCGTCGGCCTCGGCGACGGAGACTTGTGTAAATGCCTGCACCGCAGCGTATTGCGCCAGAGCCGGAGGACAGATCGTGAAGTTGCCGGTCAAACGGTCGACTGCGCGGCGTAACCCCGGCGGTACCAGCAGCCAGCCGAGCCGCCACCCCGTCATCGCGTAGTACTTTGAAAAGCTGTTGACCACCAAGGCATCTCGTGAGGTCTCCCACGCGCAGCTGGTGGGGGGCGCCCCCGCATAGACGAGCCCGTGGTACACCTCGTCGCTGACCAGTTGGACATCGGAGTCGGCACACCACGTCGCGATCGCCGCGAGTTCCTCGGGAGGGATCACCGTTCCGGTGGGGTTGGCGGGGCTGGCGACGACGACACCGCGTACCGGCGGATCGACTGCGGCAAGCATTTCCGCAGTGGGCTGAAACCGGGTCTCCGGTCCGCATTCCAGGTCGACGACCTCACATCCCAAGGCCGACAGAATGTTTCGATAACACGGATATCCCGGGCTGGTCACCACCACCCGGTCTCCGACGTCGAAGCAAGCAAGGAACGCAAGCAGGAAGCCCCCCGACGAGCCGGTCGTCGCCACTACATCATCTGCGTCGACTGCAATGCCGTAACGGTTCATGTAGTCGCGTGCAATCGCCTCGCGGAGCTCTGGGATGCCGAGCGCGACTGTGTAACCCAGCGTGGCGTTGTCCAGAGCCGCCTTCGCGGCGGCTCGCACAGGGCCAGGGGCTCCGACACTCGGCTGGCCCGCGGACAGATTGACGAGGTCACCGTGTGTGCGTTGGCGTTCGGCGGCGGCCAGCCACACGTCCATCACATAAAACGGCGGCACCCCCGCACGCAGAGCCACCCGATTGGTCACGCCTCTAGTTCAGCACTTCGCTCTCGAGCCGCGCGAGGTAGTCCCTGGCCGGGCCGAGTAGTTGGGCGCTGCCGTGCGCGCGCTTGAAGTACAGCTGGATGTCGTGTTCCCAGGTGATGGCGATTCCGCCGTGCATCTGGATGGCTTCGGAAGCCACCGCGACGAACGCTTCGGTGGCCGCCACCCTGGCCAGAGCGGAGGAGGTCGGTCCCGGATCGGCGACTGCGTCGTCGACCAGAGCCCTCGCCGCGGAGACCTTCACGTAGAGGTCCGCCATCCGGTGTTTGAGGGCCTGGAAACTGCCGATCGGTCGGCCGAACTGGACCCGCTGCTTGGTGTAGTCCACCGTCAGCTCCAGGCAACGCTCAGCAGCGCCGATCTGCTCTGCGGCCAACAGGACCGCCGCGAGGTCAGCGATGCCGGGATCCGCGCCCAGCGGCGTGGCCGCCTCGGCCGTCAGCCTCGCCAGCCGCCTCGTCGTGTCCATCGTGTCGACGCGTTCCGCCGTGACCGACGTCCACCGCGTGAGTTGACCGTCGCGCGTCTGATGCTCTTCGCGCGAGCGCTCATCGACGGCCACGATGACGTCGGCGATGTCCCCGTTGACGACGTAGTGGGGATCCAGCACGACCGCGCCGATCGCGGTGCCTTCGGCCAACCCTGCGATGGTGTCGGCGTCGACGTCGTCAGCCGCCAGCAGGGCGAGCTCGGCGAGGATGGTGCCGAGCAGCGGAGTGGGAACCAGCGCACGGCCAAGCTCCTGCAAAACCGTTGCAGCATCGGCGAGTTCACCGCCAGCTCCGCCTAGATCCTCGGGCACCACCAGCGCGGCGGCGCCAACCTGTTCGCACAGCAGTTTCCACAGCGACTCGTCATAGCCGTGCTCAGACTCGATTGCGCGACGCACAGCTTCTGGCGTGGCGTGTTTGGTGACGAGGTCACGTACCGTCGCGCGCAGTAGATCCCGTTCTTCGGTCACAATGCCTCCAGGACTCGCCGGCGATGCGTGGCCGGATCCCCCCACGCCGAACGCAACGCCTGAACGCGAAGCAGCCACAGGGAGAGGTCGTGTTCGGAAGTGAACCCGATCGCGCCGTGGGTCTGCAACGAGTTGCGTGCGGACAGCGTCGCCGCCTCGGCCGCGGCCACCTTGGCCGCACTGGTGTCGCGCGCGGACTCCGGCGAACCCGCGGCGAGCGACAACGCAGCGCCGTAAACGAGTGGCCGGGCCAGCTCGAGGGCGATGTGCACATCAGCCAGCTTGTGTTTGATCGCTTGATAGGAGCCGATCGCCCTGCCGAATTGCGTCCGCTGTTTGGCGTACTCGACGGAGGACTCCAGCATGGCCCGGCCCGCACCGAGCAACTGTGCCGCGGTGGCGAGCACACCGAACTCGTAGGCCCGCTCGACATCTGCCGCCTGCGGGTCGCCGGATGCGGTGACGTCGAACAGCTTTCGGCTCGGGTCGACCGACTCGTGCGCGGTGCCGGCCTCGGCGTTGCGGACTTGTCCGTCGACGGCAACGAGGACGAGCCCCGCCGAGTGGGCGTCGACGGCACGCGGCACCTGCGGCGGCATGGCGACTGTGGCGATCAGCTCGCCGGATGCCAACGCGGCCGCGCGATCGTCGTCGGCAAGCAGAACGGGTGCGACGGCGATGGATTCGGCGACCGGTCCCGGCACACACCACCGGCCGAGTTGCTCAACGGCGACGACCAGGTCGACAGGGTGCGCGCCGATCCCGTCGAACTTCTCGGGCACCGCCAGCGCTGTGACCCCGAGGTCTGCAAGCTGCGCCCACACTTTGCGACCGGGCGCGGTGTCGCCGGCAGCCCACGCTCGCACAGCACCCGGCAGATCGGCGGAGGCCAGTGCCGCGTCGATGCTGGCCGCGAAATCGTTTTGCTGCTCGTCTAACTCGAAGTTCATTTCGCCTTCTCCCGCGGCAGGCCCAGCAGCCGTTCGGCGATGATATTGCGCTGAATCTCGTTGGTGCCCGCATAAATCGGCCCACCAAGCGCAAACAGCAGACCGTCATTCCAGTTGTAGTTCTCCTCCTCGCGTCCGGAGTCGTCGACCAGTTCGCCGTCAGCGCCGCGCATGTCGAGTGCGGTCTGGTGGATGGCGACGTCGAGGTCGGACCAGAAGACCTTGGTCACTGACGATTCGGCCCCCAGCTCACCGCCGTTCGCCAGACGGGTCACGGTCCCGAACGTGTGCAACCGGTAGGCCTGCGCCTTGATCCACGCATCGGCGACCCGATCGGTGAACACCTGATCGGGATTGTGCTTCCACTGCGCCACAAGACGTTCGGCGGGTGCGAGAAAGCGAGCCGGGCTGCGCAGCGACATTCCGCGCTCGTTGCTCGACGTGCTCATCGCGGCGCGCCACCCTTGGTGGGGCCGCCCGATCACGTCGTCATCGGCAACGAACACGTCGTCGAGGAAGATCTCGCCGAAACCCGTATCACCGCCGAGCTGCGCGATGGGCCGGACTGTGACCCCGTCGGCATGCAACGAGAACATGAAGTACGTCAGGCCCCGATGGCGTTCGGCGCCCGGATCGGAACGAAACAACCCAAAGGCCTTGTCGCCGAATACCGCCCGCGAGCTCCATATCTTCTGGCCGTTCAGCAGCCAGCCGCCGTCGGTCTTCGTCGCCGTCGATCGCAGCGAGGCGAGATCGCTGCCGGATTCGGGCTCCGACCACGCCTGCGCCCAGATCTCCTCGCCGCTGGCCATTTTCGGCAACACTCGATCACGCTGCTCTTCGGTGCCGTGGGCGAACAACGTCGGCGCCAGCATCGAGGTCCCGTTGGCGCTGGCCCGTCCCGGCGCGCCGGCGCGGAAATACTCCTCCTCGAACACCACCCACTGCAGCAGCGTGGCGTCGCGGCCGCCGTAGCGCTCCGGCCAGGTGATCACCGACAGACCGGCATCGAACAGCACTTTGTCCCAGACCCGGTGTTGCTCGAAACCCTCGGCGCAGTCGTACGATTTTGTGGGGAACGATGCTTTGTTCGCCGCGAGGAAATCGTGGACCTCCGCCCGGAACTCTTCAGTCGCTTCGTCGATATCCAGATCCATTACGCCATCTCTCGGAGTTGGGGCTTGGCCACCTTGCCCGCCAGGTTGCGCGGCAGCGATTCGCAGAACACCACCGATCTCGGCACTTTAAAGTTCGCGAGATGCTCACGGCTGTAGGCGATCACGGCGTCGTCGTCGATGGCCGAGCCGACCCGCCGCACGACGAAAGCCTTGCCGACCTCGCCGAGCCGGTCATCCGGGACGCCGATCACCGCGGCGTCGGCCACACCGTCAAGGCGCATCAGCACCTGCTCGACCTCAGCGGGATAGACGTTGAACCCGCCGCAGATATACATGTCCTTCAGCCGGTCGGTGATCGTCAGATTGCCTGCGTCGTCCACTTTGCCGATGTCGCCGGTGTGCAGCCATCCGTCGGGATCGATTGCGGCCGAGGTGGCTTCGGGGTTGTCGAGGTAGCCCAGCATCACGTTGGGCCCGCGCAGCAGCACCTCGCCCGCGCCGGTGTCGTCTGGAGAGTCGATGCGAAGTTCGAAGTCCGCGATCGGGCGACCGCATGTGGTCGCGACGGTGACGGCGTCGTCGTCGGGGCGGCACATCGTGCCGAAGCCGGTGGCCTCCGTCAAACCGTAGGCGGTGAGCACGATGTCGAAGTCGAGTTCGGACTGCATCCTCTCGATCAGCACGACGGGGACGACGGCCGCGCCCGTCACCGCGAAGCGCAGCGATGACAGGTCGTAGTCAGCGCGCTTGGGGTGGTCTAACAGCGTCTGGTAGATGGTCGGTGGACCGGGCAGCACGGTGATGCGCTGCTCCTGCACCGTCTGCATGGCCCGTTCGGGATCGAACGTGAGAAGCGGAATCAGAGTGGCGCCCATCTGCAGGCAGGCGAGGATGCCGGCCTTGTAACCGAAGTTGTGGAAGAACGGGTTGATGCACAGGTAGCGGTCCGCACTGGTGAGTTGGCCGCACGCCGCCCACGCTGCGGGCGCCGAAATCGATTGGCGGTGAGCGCTGAGCACTCCCTTGCTGCGACCGGTCGTGCCCGAGGTGAAAAGGATGTCGCTAACGTCGTCGCCGCGGACGGCGGCAGCACTCGCGTCGACAGCGTCCAGGCCGATCGCTCGGCCGCCGTCGATGAAATCCGACCAACTGAGCACCTCGATGTGCCTGACGTCAATGAACTTCTCGTCGTCGGCTTCGACGGGCACTCGCACGATGTGCCGCAGGTCGGGCAGCGCATCAGCGGGCAACTCGGGGATTCGGTCGTTGCCCAGGAATCGGCCCATGGCGATCAACAGCGGTGCACCCGTCCGGCTCAAGATGTCGGTGGCCTCATCGGCGGTGTAGCGGGTGTTCAGCGGAACGAGGACGGCGCCGGCGTGATGCACGGCAAGGCAAGCGACCACCCAGTGCCAGGTGTTCGGCGACCAAACCGCAACGCGGTCGCCGGGGTCAACTCCCAACGCAATCATCGCGGCGGCAGCGCGGCGCACCTCGTCGCGCAGCTGTGAGAACGTGAACCGGCGATCAGGGGAGATCAGCGCGTCGTGGTCGGGGAGTTGCCGCGCCGTCCGCTCCAGCACCGCGGGCACGGTGTCGGTCGTCATCGGCTCCCCTCTCCCTCGATGGCCCGGCTCCGCTTGCGCTTCGCGGGCGGGCGTTATTGCCGGGCTCCTCGCGCCGCTTCGCGAGCCTCCACAGCGACTTCGTCGCCCGAGCAACAAAGCAAGTGCTTGGTAGGTTAGCCTACAAGAATGGAAGAGGTCCAGGAGTTCCGGGCCGAGGTACGGTCCTGGCTTGCCGACAACCTGGTCGGCGAATTCGCCGAGCTCACGGGGCTGGGCGGGCCTGGTCGCGAGAACGAGGCCTTTAAAGAGCGGCTCGCGTGGAACCAGCATCTGGCCGCCGCCGGACTGACCTGTCTGGGCTGGCCGACCGAACATGGCGGGCGCGGGCTGACAATCGCCCACCGGGTCGCGTTCTACGAGGAGTATGCGTTGGCCGGCGCTCCGGCGAAGGTCAACCACTTCGGCGAGGAGCTGCTGGGCCCGACGCTGATCGCCTTCGGGACGCCCGAGCAGCAGCAGCGGTTTCTGCCGCGGATCGTCGATGTCACTGAACTCTGGTGCCAGGGGTATTCCGAGCCGGGCGCGGGAAGCGACCTCGCCAACGTGTCGACGGCAGCCGTCCTCGACGGGGATCAATGGGTGATCAACGGCCAGAAGATCTGGACGTCGCTTGCGCAGTGGGCCCAGTGGTGCTTCGTGGTGGCGCGCACCGAAAAGGGCTCCAAGCGTCATGCCGGGCTGTCGTATCTGTTGGTCCCGCTGGATCAACCCGGCGTGGACGTCCGGCCGATCAACCAGCTGACGGGTGACTCGGAGTTCAACGAAGTGTTCTTCGACGACGCGCGCACCGACGCCGACCTGGTGGTCGGCGAGCCGGGCGACGGGTGGCGGATCGCGATGGGAACGCTGACGTTCGAGCGTGGTGTGTCCACGCTCGGCCAGCAAATCATCTATGCCCGTGAGCTTTCCGGGATCGCCGAGCTCGCTCAGCGTAATGGCGCCGCCGAGGATCCGTTGATTCGTGAGCGGCTGGCACGCGCGTGGGTGGGACTGCGGGCGATGAGGTCGTACGCGCTGGCGACGATGGACGTAGAGAAGCCGGGACAAGACAACGTGTCGAAGTTGTTGTGGGCCAACTGGCATCGTGACCTCGGCGAGCTGGCAATGGACGTCGCGGGCAAGGACGGCCTGGTCCTGAAGGACGGGGACTTCGACGAGTGGCAGCGGCTGTTCCTGTTCTCCCGCGCGGACACCATCTACGGCGGCTCGAACGAGATCCAGCGGAACATCATCGCCGAGCGGGTGCTCGGCTTGCCCCGGGAGGTGCGCGGATGAGCGCTCGCGCGAAGACCATCGGGAGGGCGGCATGACGCTCTCTGTCGCACCGAAAGAGGTTGACGGACACGGACTCTTGACCGGGAAGGTGGTAGTGGTTACCGCTGCCGCCGGGACTGGCATCGGTGCTGCGGTCGCGCGCCGCGCACTGGCAGAGGGCGCCGACGTCGTCGTCTCCGACCACCACGAACGCCGGCTCGGAGAGACACGTAACCAGCTGAGCGAACTCGGCCTGGGTCGGGTGGAAAGCGTGGTGTGCGACGTGACGTCCAGCGCCCAGGTCGACGCGCTGATCGCGTCGACCACCGCACGGATGGGGCGCCTCGACGTTCTGGTCAACAACGCCGGCCTCGGGGGCCAGACGCCTGTCGTCGACATGACCGACGAGGAGTGGGACCGCGTGTTGAACGTGACGCTGACGTCGGTGATGCGCGCGACCCGTGCAGCGTTGCGGTACTTCCGCGATGCCGATCACGGCGGGGCGATCGTGAACAACGCCAGCGTGCTTGGCTGGCGGGCACAGCATTCGCAGTCGCATTATGCCGCCGCCAAGGCTGGTGTGATGGCGCTGACACGTTGCAGCGCAATCGAAGCCGTCGATTACGGGGTTCGTATCAATGCGGTGTCACCCAGCATCGCGCGGCACAAGTTCCTCGAGAAGACCAGCTCCTCCGAACTGCTCGACCGGCTGTCGGAGGGTGAGGCGTTCGGTCGTGCGGCCGAGCCGTGGGAGGTTGCCTCCACTATCGCGTTCTTGGCCAGCGACTACTCGAGTTACCTTACTGGCGAAGTGATTTCGGTGTCGAGCCAGCATCCATGACCAGCGAATCCATCAGCCGGCGCGACGAGTTGTTAGGACTCGCCGCGACAATGTTCGCCCAGCGGGGCCTGCGCGCGACGACGGTGCGCGACATCGCCGACGCCGCAGGCATCCTGTCGGGCAGCCTGTATCACCACTTCGCGTCCAAAGAGGAGATGGTCGACGAGGTGTTGCGCGACTTTCTGGACTGGCTCTTCGCCCGATACCAGGACATCATCGACACACGGCCAAATCCCTTGGAGCGCTTCAAAGGTTTGTTCATGGCATCGTTCGACGCCATCGAGGACCGGCACGCGCAGGTGGTCATCTATCAGGACGAGGCGAAGCGACTGTTGTCTCAACCCCGGTTCTCCTACCTGGAAGAACTGAACCGCAAGCAACGCCAGATCTGGGTCGACGTGCTTCGGCAGGGAATCAAGGAGGGCTACTTCCGGTCGGATCTCAATGTCGACTTGGTGTACCGGTTCATCCGGGACACCACGTGGGTTTCGGTGCGTTGGTATCAACCCGGCGGCCCTCTGACGGCTGAACAGGTTGGCCGCCAGTATCTTTCGATCGTCCTCGGCGGGATCAACGCCGAACAACTAGTAATTTGAGGAGTCTGATATGGCTGAGGCGTACGTCATCGAAGCTGTGCGTACCGCAGTCGGAAAGCGCAATGGATCGCTGGCCGGCGTGCACCCCGTCGACCTGGGAGCTGCCGCGTGGCGCGGCTTGTTCGACCGCGTCGACGTCGACCCGGGTGCCGTAGACGACGTCATCGCTGGCTGCGTTGATGCCATCGGCCCACAGGCCGGCAACATCGCCAGGCTGTCGTGGCTGGCGGCGGGATACCCCGAGGAGGTGCCCGGCGTCACCGTCGACCGGCAGTGCGGTTCGAGTCAGCAGGCTATTTCCTTCGGTGCCCAAGCGATCATGTCTGGCACCGCTGATGTCATCGTTGCCGGCGGAGTGCAGAACATGAGCCAGATCCCGATCAGCTCGGCGATGACCGTCGCCGAGCAGTTCGGTTTCACGTCGCCGACCAACGAGTCGAAGAGCTGGCTGCACCGCTACGGCGACCAGGAGATCTCACAGTTCCGCGGCGCGGAGCTCATCGCGGAGAAGTGGAACATCTCGCGCGAGGAGATGGAGCATTACGCGCTACGCAGTCACCAACGCGCCCAAAATGCCATTCGTGCAGGGCATTTCGAGAACGAGATCTTCGAGGTGGACGGATTCCGCACCGATGAGGGCCCGCGTGACACGTCACTGGAGAAGATGGCCGGCCTGAACACACTCGTCGAGGGCGGGCGGTTGACCGCGGCGATGGCCAGCCAGATCTCCGACGGCGCGAGTGCGACCCTGCTTGCCTCCGAGCGCGCCGTGGCCGACCACAAACTCAAGCCGAGGGCTCGTATTCACCACATCAGCGCCCGCGGCGCAGATCCGGTGTTCATGCTGACCGGACCGATTCCGGCGACCCGGTACGCGTTGGAGAAGACCGGCCTGTCCATCGACGACATCGACGTCGTCGAGATCAACGAGGCGTTCGCCCCCGTCGTGCAGGCGTGGCTCAAAGAGATCAAGGCTGATCCGGACAAGGTGAACCCCAACGGAGGAGCGATCGCACTCGGTCATCCGCTGGGCGCGACCGGCGCAAAGCTGTTCGCGACGATGCTGAACGAACTGGAACGCGTCGGCGGTCGCTACGGTCTTCAGACAATGTGCGAAGGCGGCGGGACCGCGAACGTGACGATCATCGAACGCCTCTAGGCCCAACTCACCTCTGCGCCAATAGGCGAGACGGGCTACATGGTCAGGACGCCGCGGTAGCGCGCCTTTCCGTGCTCCATCGCGGCATACGCCTCGGCCGCGTCGGCGAGTGGATACTCCTCGATCCGTGCGCGGACACCGGAGAGCACCGCGAACTGCATCGTCTCCTCGACTTCGCGGGCGGTGCCGGACGGATGCCCGCTCACGCGGAGCGCCGGGGTGATCAGTTGCAGCGGGCTGATCGGCAGCGGATCCGCCGAGACGCCGATGACGACGAGCTCGCCGAGCGGCAGCAGGCCACCGACGGTCTGCCCGATGGCTTGCGGGTTGTTCGCCGTCGCCAAGATGGTGGTCACCCCTCCTAGATCCCTCAGCGCTTCGCTGACGTCACCGGCAGTGGAGTCGACATAGTGGTGTGCACCGAATTCGCGCGCGTCGGCTTCCTTGTCCTTGCCGCGTGCGATCGCGATCGTCTCGAATCCCATCGCCCGCGCCCACTGCACGCCGAGATGTCCGAGCCCTCCGACGCCAAGGACCGCGACCCGGTCCCCTGGAAGCGCACTGGTGTGGCGCAGAGCGTTGTAGGTGGTGACACCGGCGCAGCCCATCGGCGCGGCCTCGCTGAAAGACAGTTCGTCGGGAATCCGCGCAAGCGCGGTCGCCGGCGCAATCACCGACTGCGCGTATCCGCCTGGGTAGGCAACGCTGGGGACTTGACCGTTCTCGCAATGGATCAGGTTGCCCTTACGGCACTGGACACAGCGGTTGCAACAGCCGCCGAACCAGCCCACGCCCACGCGATCGCCCACGGCGAAACCCTCTACACCGTCTCCCAATTCGGCAATGGTTCCGGCAAGTTCGTGGCCCAAGGTCAGCGGCCATGACACCGGGAAGGCCCCGTTTGCGATCTCATGGTCGGTACCGCAGACGCCACAGGCCGCGACGTCGATCCGAACGTGGTCGCGATCGGGGGAGGTGGTTTCGACTTCGGCGAGCTCCAAGGGCCCACCCGCGGATGCGACGTGCACTGCTTGATGAGTCGGCAACTCGGAACCTCCTGCGCGCTGGCCCCCCTCGATAGAACCTTAGTGCCCGGGCGGCCTACTGGATCAAGCCGGAGGCTGCTCGCAGATGTTTGACAGCATCGGCAACGATCGAATCGATCAGCTCGGCGCAAGACGGCAGGTCATCGACGATGCCCGCCACCTGACCGGAGGCCAGCACGCCAGCCTCGGTGTTGCCCTCGACGAGCCCGGCCCGCAGCAGCATCGGGGTGTTGGCGGCCATCAGTACCTGCGCCCACGTCAGCTCTTTGCCGTGCCGCATCGCCAGCCCGTCGCGCACCATCGACCGCCAGGTCATTCCCGACAGCTTCTTGAACTTCGCAGCGTTCCGTACAGCCGCCGTGAAACCTCTGGCGCGAGAACCACTCTCGAGCCGCTCGACCAGCTCCGTTCGCAGGACGCGGTGCGGCATCCCGTCGACGCGTGTCGAGACGACGGTGCCGTCGAGCCCGGCCTCGAGGTAACGCTGTTTGACGGTGTCGGGCACTGTCGAGTCCGATGTCAGCAGGAACCGGGTGCCCATCGCCACCCCGGCCGCGCCGTAGGACAGAGCAGCGGCCAGCCCGCGTCCGTCGAAAAAGCCGCCTGCTGCGATCACAGGAATGTCCACCGCGTCGAGCACTGACGGCAGGAGCAACGTCGTGGCTATTGGCCCGGTGTGGCCGCCGCCCTCACCGCCCTGCACGATCACCGCGTCGGCACCCCACGACGCCACCTTGCGAGCGTGCTTGGCCAGACCGACAGACGGAATCACCACGGCTCCCGCGTCTTTGAGCTTGGCGATCAGTTCCTGACGCGGCGCCAAAGCGAACGACGCCACTTTGACGCCTTCGCGGATCATCAGATCGACGCGATCGTCGGCGTCGGAGGCATCGGCCCGGATGTTCACCCCGAACGGCCGATCGGTGGCGTCCTGGACTTTGCCTATCGCAGTGGCCAGTTCGTCGAGCGTCATCGTCGCTGATGCGAGAATGCCAAGACCGCCGCCGTTGGCGGTCGCGGACACCAACCGCGCACCCGCAACCCACCCCATGCCGGTCTGCACGACGGGGTGCTCGATGCCGACCAGGTCGGTCAGCGGTGTCTTCAGCGCGGCCATCAGCGGATTTCCTTGTCCCGCAATGACTTGGGATCGATCGCTTCGCGCAGGAGCTTCAGCTCGTCATCAGTCGGCAGCCGCGTCGGCTCCGCATCGTCGAGGCCGTGAACGTCGAACGACGTGTTCTCGCGCACTTGGTCAGGCGAGATGCCGGGGTGTAGGGACAGTGCCTGCATGGTGTGGTCGGGACCGTGAAAGTCGAACACACCGAGGTTGGATATCACCCGGTACACGTTGACGAACCGGTATGCGGGGTTGTTCGGATCGACTTTGTCCCAGCCGATTCCACACACGACGTCGACGCTGTCGCAGAACACCCGTGTGGAGTGGTTGCCCACCCAGTAGCTGGTCGCATGGTTGATGGTGTTGCCCGGCGCGCCGCGTGCACCGAACATCTGACGAGTCGGATGCTGCAGCGGTCCGAACGCCGAGAGGTTCTGGTTGCCGTAGCGGTCGACCTGGTTGGCGCCCATGACGACGTGACGACGCCCCCACGCCAGGGTTTCGAAGACCCGGCCGAACGGCATCCATCCCTCGATCGCACCCGAGGCGCCGATCGCGGGAGTGTCAGCGAGAAGCCGTGCTTCGCCGTCGGTCAACAGGATGTCGGGGGAGAACGTCAGCCGGGCCAGCCGCGCGCCTACCGACACCATGGTCGCCATGGGGCTGACCATGATTTCGCCGGCGTCGCGGAACAGCTCGGCGCACGCGACGGCGCACACCTCAGCGCGGGATGCCGCGGTTTCTCCCGTCGCTTCGCTCGCCCCGGATGTCATTGCCCCTCCTGGAATTTGCGCACCGCGGCCTGGTAGTCATCTTCACTGCCCGAAAGGTAGGTGGCGACGAACTCATGCCACGACTCGTCGGAGGCCGCGGCCTCGGCGTAGTGGCGTTGGAACTTCTCGTCGCGGCGGTAATCCGGTTCGGCCGTGGTGAAATGAGCGCCGTTAGGTGACTCGACGACCGCGTCGACCATCATCCGATTGATCAGCATCGCTTGTGGTGGAACGGCTTTCACCAGCTCCTCGGTGGGCACCACCTGCTCGACTGAGAGGTAGCGCTGGTCGGCGGCCATCAGGAACAGATCGTCGAAGTACGGGTCGATGCCCGTGTATGCCGCGTTGCCGTGTGCGTCGCCGAGGTTCATGTGCACGAAGGCGGCGTCGAGCGTGAGCGCGGGCATCGCGATGAGCTCCTCGTAGCCACCGTCGGCGGGATACGGCGAAGTCACGGTCTTGAGTTCGTCACCCCAGAACGACCGAATGTCGCTGCCAAGCCCGGCGCGGATGGGCAGGAACGGAAGCCGTTGCGCCGCGGCCTGTAAACCGCAGCGCAGCATGCCTTCGTCCATCTCCCGGGCCTCGATCGAACCGCTGGTCCGAGCTTTGGCGAACCAGGGGTCGTAGAACGGCGGCGAATCCAGGGATACGAAGCCGTAATACACGCGGCGAACCTTTCCGGCCGAGCACAGCAGCCCGAGGTCCGGCCCTCCGTAGCAGACGACGTTGAGGTCGGTGACGTCGGTGCGCAGAAGCGCCCGCACGAAAGCCATTGGCTTGCGCCGTGATCCCCAGCCGCCGATGCCGATGGTCATCCCGCTGCGCAGCTCGGAGACCGCCTCGTCGAGCGTAGTGCGTTTGTCGCTCACTCGGACTTCCCCTTGGAGGTACCCGCGAACGCGTCGCGGTGCTCGTCGGACACGCCAGCGAGGTTGAGCTCGAATGTGAAGCCCTGCTCCATCCGGTAGCTGGAGTTCACCCGTTGCACGTCAATGAAATTGAGCGCCTCCTTGGCGGCGCGTATCACCCGGGTGTCCTTGGCCGCGATGTCGCGGGCAACCCGCAGCGCGGCCTCATCGAGCTCTTCGCGCGGAACGACCTCGTGCACCGAGCCGAAGTGGTGAAGTGTCGCGGCGTCGACGGTCGCCGCGGTGAAGAACAACCGTCGCATCATGTGTTGGGGTACAAGGCGAGACAGGTGGGTGGCAGCGCCGAGTGCGCCCCGCTCCACCTCCGGCAGCCCGAACGTCGCATCATCGGAGGCCACGATGACGTCGGCGTTGCCGACCAGCCCGATGCCACCCCCGACGCAGAATCCGTTCACTGCCGCGACCACAGGAACCGCGCACTCGTAGACCGCCCGAAACGCGGCGAAGCACCCGCGGTTCGCGTCGATCAGCGCGGTGTAGGCGGGGGCCTGATTGCTCCTCGCGTGCGCAGCGGTGGTTTGCATCTCCTTGATGTCGACGCCCGCGTTGAAGCCGCGGCCCTCGGCGCGAAGGATCACGACGTGGGTGTCGGTGCTGGCCCCGGCGGCGGTAATGGCGTCGGCGAGTTCGAACCAACCGCGGGACGGGATTGCGTTGACCGGCGGATAGTCGACGGTGACGGCGACGATGCCGGGCTCGACAGTTGCTGACGTGATGGCCATAGGACTTCCTGGTTGTTAGGAAAGCAAGCACTTGCTTGGTAAGCTAGCACAGTGACCGACGCCGGCCCAGGGCTTCCCCTCAATTTCGGGCTCTCCGGCAAGGTGGTGCTGGTGACCGGCGGTGTGCGTGGTGTCGGCGCCGGGATCAGCGCCGTCTTCGCCGAGCAGGGCGCGACGGTGGTGACGTGCGCGCGGCGCCCGGTCGAGGGCCTGCCGTACGAGTTTCACAGTTGCGACGTCCGCGACGACGACAACGTCAAAGGCCTGATCGACGCCGTTGTGGCCGACCACGGCCGCCTCGATGTGGTGGTCAACAATGCGGGCGGATCGCCGTACGTGGCCGCCGCGGAGGCGTCGGCGAAGTTCAGTGCCAAGATCATTCAGTTGAATCTGCTGGGGCCGCTGTCGGTTTCGACCCACGCCAACGCGGTGATGCAGACGCAGGAGCGCGGTGGGTCGATCGTGAACGTCGCGAGCGTCAGTGGCCGTCGTCCTACTCCGGGGACAGTCGCCTACGGAGCGGCCAAGGCCGGCGTCGAGAGCATCACCAGCACACTCGCGGTCGAATGGGCACCCAAAGTCAGGGTCAACTCCGTGGTGGTCGGGATGGTCGAAACCGAGCAATCAGAACTCTTCTACGGCGACGCGGATTCGATTGCGGCGATATCGAAGAACGTGCCGTTGGGCCGGCTGGCCAAGCCCGCCGACGTCGGTTGGGCCGCAGCGTTTCTGGCGTCCGATGCCGCGTCCTACATCAGCGGCGCCTCGCTCGAGGTGCACGGTGGCGGTGAGCCCCCGCACTATCTGGCGACGACTACCGCAATCAAATAGGCAAGGGAGACAACGGATATGGGACTGGTCGATGGCCGCGTGGTGATCGTTACGGGCGCAGGCGGCGGAATCGGACGCGCTCATGCGCTGGCATTCGCCGCCGAGGGCGCGCGGGTGGTGGTCAACGACATCGGCGTTGGGCTCGACGGGTCCCCGGCCGGCGGTGGCAGCGCGGCACAAGGAGTGGTCGACGAGATCACTGCAGCCGGTGGTGAAGCCGTCACGAGCGGCGCCAACGTCGCCGACTGGGCGCAGGCCGAAGGTTTGATTCACACGGCCGTTGACGCCTTCGGCGGACTCGACGTGTTGGTCAACAACGCGGGCATCGTCCGAGACCGCATGTTCGCCAACACCAGCGAGGACGAGTTCGACGCCGTCATCGCCGTGCACTTGAAGGGCCACTTCGCCACAATGCGGCACGCGGCCGCGTACTGGCGTGCCCAGTCCAAGGCGGGCAAAACCGTCGACGCGCGGATCATCAACACCAGTTCCGGTGCGGGCCTGCAAGGCAGTGTGGGACAAGCGAATTACAGTGCGGCTAAGGCGGGCATCGCGGCGATGACGCTGGTCGCCGCCGCTGAGATGGGCCGATACGGCGTCACTGTCAATGCGATCGCGCCATCCGCGCGGACCCGGATGACCGAGACCGTCTTCGCCGAGATGATGTCGACTCAGGATGCCGAATTCGATGCCATGGCACCAGAGAACATCTCGCCGTTGGTGGTCTGGCTGGGCAGCACCGAGTCGCGCGACGTCACCGGCAGGATGTTCGAGGTCGAGGGTGGCATCGTACGCGTGGCCGAAGGGTGGGCGCACGGTCCGGAGGTCGACAAGGGCGCGCGGTGGGATCCGGCCGAACTCGGGTCCGTCGTCGCCGACTTGCTCGCCAAAGCACGCCCGCCGGTGCCCGTCTTCGGCGCCTGAATCGCCTCGTGTATGCCGCTACTTCTTGACGCGCCGGCTACCCCCATGCCAGTCCTCTTCCTTACCAACCGATTCGGGGTCAACACCGAACGCGGCAAGCTGAGGACGTTCACGAAGGCTTCGTTTGATCTCGGCGAAGCCTGCAAAATCGGCGACGGCGATGACATGGTCCCAGAGCTCGACGGCATCGTCGCTGCTCGGCAGCCGGCTGATCACCGGCCCGAAGAACGCCGTCCCGGCCGGCGGCTTGAAGTGAAGGATCGGCGTGCCGACATCGCGTCCTGTAAGGCCAAGCGCCTCTTCGGTTTCCGCGCGGATGATGTTATCGAACGTTGTATCGTCGAGCGCGTCGGCCATGGTGCGGGGCAGACCCGCAACCTGAAGTGCGGAATCCACCAGCGATCGCGCAGCCTGGTCCGCAGCGGCCAACTTCTCCAGTCGCACAGTGTCGAACAGGCGGGTTCCCAGCGCTTCGTACAGAGGGCCGACCGCGTCGCGGCCGTGCTCGTCTCGCACCCGCGCGGCCACCCGCAGCAGCTTCAGGCCCGCCGTGTGCCCGTCTTCGTAATAAGCGGGAAAGTGCGCGGCATAGTCTATGTTCGCGTTGAGGATCCGCAGCGAGATGAACCGCCAGTCCACGCTGTAGTCGCGCTGTGCCGCGACCATGCGCACCCACTTGCTCGTCATCCACGCGAACGGGCACACCGGGTCGAAATAGAAGTGCAAGTCGTAATTCACGGCTCGCACACCACAATCGGGATCGTGCGCTGCGTCCAAGCCTGGTAGTCCTCGAACGTCGGGTACATCT
>NZ_JAVHWM010000010.1:0-3668 GCF_032159765.1 Mycobacterium sp.
CGGCATCTACCTTCACTTCTTTGTCACCGGAGCCCCGACTGACGTGATGGGCGCCTACAAGTCTGCGCTCGAAGCCAATGGCTGGACGGTGACGGTGGAGAGTGGCGGTGGCGGCGGATACGGCGGCGGTGCCACCTACACCGGGACCCACGGAGACGCCTACGGCGTGTTCACCGGAGGCGGATCCAACAGCACCGACGTCGGCGCTTGCGCATGGCCGTCAAAGCCTGCGGACACCCACTGCGGTGGCGGCAACTGACCGACAGAAGCGCTTAGTCGGAGTCCGTGTTGTCCGCCGGGCAGGAGATGTCGAGGTAGACCGTCGTGTTCTCTTTGGGGCCCGAACCGTCGGGGTTGTGTATCGCGACAAGCGTGCACTCGTCCAGCGGGACATCGGGATAACCCGTGGTCCAGTTGATCGCGACGTTGTACCCGTCGCCCTTCAGATAATGGATGGCCTCAACCGGCGACTGCCCCACGGGCGGGTTCGGTTCGTCCGCGGCGGCCCGTGGCGCGACGGCGATCAGCGCAAGTGCCGATACAACGGCGAACAACAGCGCGAATCGGCTCGCCTTGGCTGGCATAGCGGTCCTCTCACGGTGGCCCCGAAGCCAGGATCGTCCTGCGCACTGAGAATTGCCTGCGAAATACGGACCGGTCGTCTGAGCCGCCGTCAGTGTCCGAAGAGTTCGATCAACTGGACCTGGATCTCGCCCACGACGCCACCCAGTACCGCACCCACCGCGATCATCAGCGGCTCGTCGTCCTTGAAGACGGGTCGCAGAATCGACTCGTATTCCTCGTTGCTGAGCTGACTCATCTTCTCGACGATGGTGTTCTCCAAGTCGATCACGCTCGTCGCGTACTCCTGCGCCTCGAGCAGCGTCGACGGCAGGCGCTCGAGAACCAGCGTCACCACGTGGTCCTTCAATTCGCGGTAGCGCTTGGTGCCGACGACGAGAGCAACCAGCGGCCCCGCGATTCCGCTCTGCGAATCGATGGCCGCGTCGACTTCCTTTGCGACAAGGGCGAACAACTTGTCGGAGCCGGGGCCTTTCAGAATGCCGTCGAACAGAATCTCCGGTGAGAAGAGGTCGTCGGCCAAGATCTTGGCGTAGTCGCGCGTGATCTTGTCCCGTTCGGTGTGCAGCAATCCCTGAAAAGGTATGAAGCCGAGGAACTTTCGTGGCTGCACCGGGCGGAACAGCATGTTCAGCGCGATGTAGTCGCTGATGAAGCCGACGGCGAATCCGAACGCCGGCATGATCCACGGGTTCTTGAACAACGCCCACGCGACCATCTGCACGAGGCCGATCACCAGGCCGAAGTAGATCCCACTGCGACGGACGAAAGCCATCGCGTCGTCGGTGACCCCGCGCATCAGCTTGACGAGCTTTTCCTTGTTACGCACCAGCGTGGTGACCGCGAGGAACTGCAAGTCGATGTAGCGGCCGAGGTCAGCCTTCATCCCTTCGAGCATGTTCTCGACGATTCGCGGGGCCTGCGCCGCGATCCTGTCCTGGATCGCTCGCCTGCCCGCCTCGGGAAGCGAATCCCACAACCCGGGCCGAATCTGCTCGGCGAGGTCGCGCGAAATCTCTTCAACCGCTTGGAGCATCGGGGCGTGCAGTACCTCGACGGCCTCCGTTGCGTCGATGCGGTCCAACAGTTCTTCGGGCTTGAGCAGGTTGGAGGTCAACAACTCGATGGTCTTGGAGCCCACCTTGCCCGCGCGTCGCGGGACGATGCCCTGCCAGCCGAATGGCCCGATCCCTTTGAATTCGAGTGGCCGGTAAATCATTTCCAGCGCGACGATCTTGGTACTCCACCCGACGAACGCCGCGACGATCGGCATCGAAAGGTAGATCAGCCAGTTGACAGAGAAGTCCCGCTTGATTTCCTCCCAGCTCTCCAGTGCGACCAGGACGTCGGTCACTGACCGTCCTGCTGCATCGTCGCCTCCCAGAGCGCCTGGCCCAGTCCCGACAGCGTCAACGTGAATTTGTCGACCTTGGCGGTCAGCGGGCCGCGGGACGCGTTCTTGATCGCGTTCAGCACCGCGGCCTCGGCCATGAGCACTTCGTAGTCGTCCTTCAAGTCCTCGTCCTCGGGACCGGTCTCCACCAACCCCAGCGAGAGCAGGTGGCTGACATAGGTCGGCACCATGGCCGGCAGCGCGACATTCGCGGTCCGGCCGATCAGCGACGCGTTTTCGAGCACGGCCCGCCCCGGCGTCCTGCGCCGCGTCCAGTCGTAGACGTTCACCAGCGGTGACGACGAGCCGTCAGAAAGCGCGCCGATGATCCTGGCTTCGTCGGCGACCAGCTGGTCGAGGATGTGATTGAAAAGCTCGACCTGGCTGCTGCTCGTGCTCTGATCCAGCGCGCGGTCGAGCAACTCGCGCATTTTTTCGCTCAACTCGTCTGGTCGTTGCGAGGTGCGCCGGTCAGCCTCGGGTGACGGGTCGTCGCCGTCGGCCTTGCCGCCGAGCAGCCCCAGCAGCTGCTCCTGCGTCCGGATGCCGGTGCGCAGCCAGAACCGCGCCACGCCGGTCGCCATGCCTGACAACCCGAGCGGGTCGAGCGAGTTTCCCACGGGTGAACCGTAACCGGTTCTCCTTCGCACACACAGGAGATCGATTACGACGCTCGCCGTACCATTACCGCGGTGACGACCCCGATCTCCTGGCAGGATGCGTTCGACATCATCAAGCGTGGTCATGAACGTCGCGACATCCCGTTCAAACTCGCCAGCGGCCAGACCAGCCACGACTACATCGACGGCAAGCACGCTGTCGACACCGGAGCCCGGCTCGCGGTCGTCTGCCGGGCGGTCGTTGACCTCGCAGGGGCGCATCAGATCGAGTTCGACGCCGTCGGTGGCCTGACGATGGGTGCCGACGCGCTCGCGCACGGTGTCGCGATGGTGACCGGCAAGGCGTGGTTCTCGGTGCGCAAAGAGCCGAAGTCGCGCGGGCTCGAGCAGTTCATCGAGGGCTTCCGGCTCAACGACCATCCAGGCACGCGGGTGCTGCTCGTCGAAGACGTCGTCAGCACCGGCGGCTCGGTGCGCAAGGCCTACGACCGCTCGATCGAGGCCGACGCCGTCGTAACGGGGATCATCCCCATGGTCGACCGGGGCGAGGTGGCCGCACGCGCCTTCGGCGAGCTCGGTGTGCCGTACCTCCCGCTCGTCACCTATCAACACCTGGGCATCGACCCCATCATCGAGCAGTGAGGGCACCATGACACCACCGGTCATCCAGCGCTGGATCGATATGATCGACAACCACAGCGTCGAGGGGCTCGACGCCCTACTCGCCGACGATGCAGTGTTCTACTCGCCCGCAATCTTCGCCCCCCAGGAGGGCCGTGCGAAGACCGCGATGTACCTGACCGCGGCCGCAGAGCTGCTGGGCAACAAGCACTTTCGCTACGTCGGCCAGTGGTTCGGCGAGGACTCGGCGGTGTTGGAATTCGTCACCGACCTCGACGGCGTTCAGGTCAACGGCGTCGACATGATCCAGTGGAACGACGACGGGAAGATCGTCGAGTTCAAGGTGATGTTGCGACCGTTCAAGGCCATGCAAACCGTGATGGCGAAGATGGCGGAGCTGCTTACGCGGACGTGAGGAGCAGATAGGAACGTGTCGTGAGGCTACTGATCAT
>NZ_JAVHWM010000012.1:0-3369 GCF_032159765.1 Mycobacterium sp.
CACCCGTACCACGCTGCCGACCCGGCTCGAGGCGATCTTCATCCTGCCGCGCAATATCGGCTTTCACATCGAGCACCACTGGTACCCGAGCGTCCCCTTCTACCGACTGCCAGAGCTTCACCAGCTCTTGATGGCACGCGAGGGCTTTCAATCGCACGCCGTAGTCAGGCGCTCGGTCGTCATCTCGCTCGGTGAGTGCATCAAGCCCTGACGCGGTGTCGTTTGCGTAGCAGCGGTAACTCGCGATCACCCGTCCTCTTCTGGAGGTGAACGGATCCGTGAGTTGCTCGCAGCTGAGCTTGACCGGGGACGCGCCGACGACAGGTTCCCGCTCGCGCCGGCCCGCATCGTCGCCGACACCCGAACGGCCTTGCGCCGCAACGATATTATTCTAGTCGATACTGGCGCCCTCAAGATGTGGCTGGCCAGGCTTTACCCGACATATGAGCCGAACACCTGTCTGATCTCCAGCGGGCTCTCGACGATGGCCTGGACACTGCCCCGCATCTCAGCGGCCGATCAACTGCTTCCGACTCTGCGCAAAGGGCTCAACGACGACACCGTCAGCGTCATAGCGTGCCCGGTCGACTACTCGGACAACAACGCGCTGATCCCCTCGCTCGGCGAGTTGGACGAGTCATTGTCTTGATCACTCTCGCGCCGACGCGGTTTGGGATCACCATGGCGCTGCGGCAGATCAGTCACCGTAATACCTGTTGATCGTGCCGACGAGCGTGTGCTCCCTGTAAAGCCGGACGCGCAGCCTCTTGAGTTTGCCGTTGTAGTCGGTGGCCTGCACGTTCAGAGCAAGCGACTTCAGGCCACCCTCGGGACTGCAGACCTCCAATGTGTCAGTTGTCACGCCGTTGACAAACGCAGAGAACGACACGGTGTGGCCTGACGTGTCGAAGAAATCGAAGCGGACCGAACCGCATCCGTGGTCGAAGGCGTCCCAGAACAGCTTGCCCCACACCTGGGCGGTGTAGCGGCCGTCGTACCAACAGACGACAGCGGTGCCCCGCGGACTGCCCAACAAGTGGGGATCGTCGCCAAAGTCGACCTTGCCGTCCCCACCCGAGTCGAAACTGATGAAGTCGATGTCACGGAGCGCCGCACCTTGGTAGAACTCTCGGTGGCAGTCGTTTTCGTCGAAGGCACCGGCTAGCGGCGCGACCTGGTTTGTCATCGAGCCGACGAGCGCGCCGACAAGTGCCAGTGCGATGAAGGTGAAACCGCCCAGCCTCTGACCAATGGGTTTCATACGGGCCCCCTATCCGAGGTGGACCTCTCCGATGCGACGGATGTTACCGCTCGTCCAGTGTTCTCACAGAGAAAGTGCAGTCTGTTACCTGCGGCGGATCAGTCGCCGTAATACCTGTTGATCGTGCCAACCAGCGCGCCTTCCCTGAAGAGACGGACACGCACTCTCTTGAGATTGAGGTTCGCCTCGTCCGCGCCGAACCCGGCAGTCGCGTTCACCTCGAGCGATCGCAGCCCACCCTGGGCACTGCAGACCTCCGCCGGGTCAGCTTCTACACCGAAAACGAACGTATCGGACGGCACGGTGTGGCCGGACGTGTTGAAGAAGTCGATGCGGACTGACCCGCATCCTTTGTCGAACCCGTCCCAGTACAGCTTGCCCCACACCTGAGCGCTACCGCGGCCGTCGTACCAACAAACGACGGCATTACCCCGCGGTCCGCCGAGCAAGTGGGGATCGTCGCCGAAGTCGACCTTGCCATCCCAACCCGAGTCGAAGCTGATGTAGTCGACGTCGCGGACCGGCCGACCGGCCATGCCTGCCTCACACCGGAACTCGTCATAGGCGCCAGCCAGCGGCGCGACCTGTTTCGCCATCGAGGCGCCGAGCATGCCGGCTAGCGCCACTAGGGTGAAGGCGAAACCGCCCAGTCGCTTTGTTGAGGGTTTCATGGGCGCCCTCTTCCGGGGTGGACCTCTCCAATGCGACGGATGCTACCGCGCGTTCAGCTCTCTCACTGCAAATGCGCAGATTGCTCAGCAGCAGCCGCACTACCCGGCAAGGACCACGCCCGCCGAGGTGCTCGCGCGGCTACGTCGAGCGAGAACTATGCGCTTCTGGCGCAAGGGAATTCAGCGACGTCGTGGCCTGACTGCTCCCGATCTGGAACCTTGCGAAGGTCCAACCCGCCAAGCCTCGAAACCGATCCTTCTGCCGGCAAGAGTGGATTCCTCTTCGGCCTCGTCGTTCACGACGCCGAGCGAACTCAGAAGCAGATGCTTTACCGAACGGCGCGAAGCGATTACCAGGTTGGTCCCGTAACCATTCCGGACGGGGCCCGGGTGCTCCTATCCCTCGGTGCGGCCAATCGCGACCCGCAGGTGTTCGACGACCCCGACGAATTCCGCGTGGATCGAAACCCGACCGAACACCTCGCCTTCGGATTCGGCGCACATCTATGCCTGGGCGCACAGCTCACGCGGATGGAGGCACAGGCCGTACTTCGCGAGCTGGTGACCCGAGTGCGCAGCATCGAGGCTATCGGCGAAACGCAGTGGTCCACCGGCTACCTGCTGCGCGGCCCGGAGCGAATCAACGTGAGACTCACGCCCTCCATCGTTGCGGGATGATGAGATTTGCAACCAGCGTGTCCCGCCGAATCCTAGCGACTTCACGTAATTACTTGAAAGACAACGCTATTAGCTTCTGGCGTCTCCGAATCGTTATTAAGCGATTCCGGTCCATTCTCGTTTGTCTTCGATGAATAGACGATGGCCAAGGAAGCGCGTTCTGAGTCGGATAACAAGAAGCAGAAGTGACGAAGGTGGAATCGACTGTGCAAGAACGCCATCAGTCCCAACACATTCGGCCGCCAAGGGCCGTAGATCACTCCGGCGGATCGGCTGAGCGTATCGCGCTCAAGTTAACAACTGCCGAAGCACGGAAAGTGGCCTCCGCGATGATCGCCGCTGCCGATGACACCGAACCGCCTAGCTAACGGGAAGGTCAGCGTCCCAACGTGGTCCCAAACCGGACTCTTCGCGGGTGGACCAAACGCACCGCACGCGCAGTGCGATTCGCTGCGTTTCGTGCCGCTTGATCTGTACAAGCAGTGTCCTCGGTCAATGTATCTCTGTTGTAGAAACCACGATCCATACCCGATCACGAGCCATGTTGAATATCCGCTCTGGATGAAGCCCTCGTCGACCATCGGGACCCAACCAGTCCCTCACGGCGGCGCGTTCAACATCGCTGAGGGGTTCGTTGACGGTTCCTTCGGCAAAGATCAGCATTGGGTTTGTCCTCTCGCTGGTGTGTCAACCCTGCGTGTCCGGAGCCGTTGGAGTTTGCTGCCGGTGAGGAGATGGAGACGGGTCGTGCAGCGCGGC
>NZ_JAVHWM010000028.1:0-5701 GCF_032159765.1 Mycobacterium sp.
GCCCGCTGGATCTGGTCGGCGGTCGCGTCCCGCGACACCCCGAGGACTTCGTAGTAGTCGCGGGCCACCCGATCTCACTCCTCGCGTCGGCTGACCACCACGGCCGCCGGCCGCAGCTGGCTCGAGCCTTGCCCGTAGCCCGGTCGCAGCACCTCGACCACCGTCCCGGGTGCGCTGTCGGCCTGCTCGACGACACCGACCACCTCGTGACGCTCCGGGTCGAATGGCACCCCTGCCTCGGCATCGCGTGGATAGCCGAGCTGCTCGAGCACCTGTGACGCCTGGTCGAGAATGCTCCTCACGCCCTCTACGACCGCGTCGGACTGGTCACCCGTGTGGGCGATCGCCCGCTCCAAGTTGTCCACGACGGGCAGCCAGGCGCCAGCCACCCTGGACCGTTCCGTCGCCCGCTCGCGGTCCAGTTCGCGGGTGTATCTCTTTCGCAGGTTGTCCAGATCGGCGACCGCGCGCCGCCAACGATCCTCGAGCTTGGCCAGCTCGGCGGCCGAATCGGCTTGGGAGGCAACCGCTTCGGGCGGGCTGTCGCCAACCGCGTCGCGGTCCTCGTCGGTCTTCGAATGTTCTGTCGAGCTGACCATTGCGCCTCAGCCCCGGTCGAACTCGGCGTCGACTACGTCGTCGTCGCCAACTCGCGAGCCCTGGCCGTTACCGGACGGGTGCTGCTCGTTGCCGCCGCCGGCTGGGGCGGGCTGCAGCCCGTAGAGCACCTGCTGCAGTTCGGATGTCAGCGATTGCACCCGGTCCAGCGGGGCCTCGTCCTTGATGGCTTGCCGCCCGTCGGCGACCAGCATCTCGGCGCGGGCCCGGTCATGTGGCGCCGCGGAGTCGCCTAGCTCGGCGAGGCGGCGCTCGACTTGGTAAGCGGCCGAATCGAGTTCATTGCGCGCATCGACCAGCTTGCGCAGCTGTTCGTCCTCGCGGCGGTGCGCCTCAGCCTCGGCCAGCATCCGCTCGACCTCGCTCTGATCGAGGTTCGACTGTTCGCTGATGGTGATGCTCTGCTCGGCGCCCGTGTCCTTGTCGCGCGCGGTGACATGCAGGATCCCGTTAGCATCGATGTCGAAGGTGACCTCGATCTGTGGCTCACCGCGCGGGGCCGGTCGGATGTTCTCCAGCTTGAACCTGCCGAGTACGCGATTGTCCTTGGCCATCTCGCGTTCACCTTGCAGCACAACGATATCCACGGCCGGCTGGTTGTCTGCAGCGGTGCTGAACACCTCGCTGCGCCGGGCCGGGATGGTGGTGTTGCGCTCGATGATCTTGGTCATCACGCCGCCCGCTGTCTCCACACCCAGCGAGAGTGGGGTGACATCGAGAAGCAAGACGTCGGAGACCTCGCCCTTGAGCACGCCCGCCTGGATCGCGGCACCCATTGCGACCACCTCGTCCGGGTTGACTGTCATGTTTGGGTCCTTGCCGCCGGTGAGCCGGCGGACCAGGGCCTGGACGGCGGGAATGCGGGTCGACCCGCCGACCAGGATGACCTCGTCGATGTCATTGGCCGTCACTTTGGCGTCGTCCATCGCCTGCTTGACCGGGCCCATGCAGCGCTCCACGAGATCGTGCGTGAGTTCGTCGAACTTCGACCGATTGATGGTCATGGTGAGGTGTTTGGGGCCATTGGCGTCGGCAGTGACAAACGGCAGGTTGACCTGCGTCTGTGTCACCGACGACAGTTCCACCTTGGCTTTCTCGGCCGCCTCGAACAGCCGCTGCAGCGCCTGCGGATCTTTGCGCAGATCGATGTTGTTCTCACGGTGGAACTCGTCGGCCAGATAGTCCACGAGCCGGTGGTCGAAGTCGTCGCCGCCCAGATGGGAATCACCGGCGGTGGAGCGAACTTCGACCACGCCGTCACCGACGTCGAGAAGGCTGACATCGAAGGTGCCGCCGCCGAGGTCGAACACCAGCACGGTCTCGTGGCCCTTTTTATCCAGCCCGTAGGCCAGTGCCGCGGCCGTGGGCTCGTTGATGATGCGCAGCACATCCAGCCCGGCGATCCGGCCGGCATCCTTCGTGGCGTTGCGTTGGGCGTCGTTGAAGTACGCGGGAACGGTGATCACCGCTTCCTTGACCCGTTCGCCGAGGAACTTGCTCGCGTCGTCGACGAGCTTGCGCAGCACCTGCGCGCTGATCTCCTCGGGCGAGTAATGCTTGCCGCGCACGTCGAAGCGCGCGGCGCCACCCTCGCCCTCGACGACGTCGAAGCTGACCGCCTTCGCTTCCTCCGATATTTCATCGAAGCGGCGACCGATGAATCGTTTCGCCGAGTAGATGGTGCCCTTCGGGTTCATGATCGACTGCCGCCTGGCCAGTTGCCCGACCAGACGCTCGCCGTTCTCCGTGAAGGCCACCACCGAGGGCGTGGTTCGCGCACCCTCGGCGTTGGGAATCACGATCGGCTCCCCGCCCTGCCAGGCGGCGATCACCGAGTTCGTTGTACCGAGATCGATGCCTACCGCTGTTGCCATCGTCCATTCCTTTCGGTTGCCGCTGGCGAGAGGTTGCGTTGCAGCACACGCCACAAGACGCGTCGTAATCACTCCCGAACAAGAAGTCTGGCGATCCGTAGCCAGAGTCGCGTGCGCCCGGTGAGCCGAAAATCTGGGTTCTGATTCGGCCTGGTAGCACTACAGCGGAGTCTGTTAGCACTACAGCGGAGTAACGTTAAATCAGCGGATCTCGGGTGGTCAGTTTCGGACCCGGAAGGGCGCTTCGAAGCGCCGATGCGGGTAGCTTCCCGGATGCGTTAGCGAACAATCCGGCCACGGATGGTTCGAGAGGAGGGCCTGAGCGCGGCCACTCCAAGGTGAACAACGAATCGCACAGCCCGGTAGAGCGCACCCTGCAGCCCCAACAGCTTTCGCCAGGGGGTTTGACCGCGTTGTCAAACGTTACCTTCAGCGATTCCGACGCCAACGAAATCTTCTGCGTCGCCACCGCCGCCGTTGGCGGCCTTGCGCCCTGCCAAGTTGAGGCCAGTTACCGGTCGGTTAACGGCGGGTTCGTTCGCTTTCCACCGTCCCAAGCGGCACACCCCGACGTCGAACGACACATCCGCGAGTCGGGCTCGGATGGGCAGGTCGATTTACAAAATGGCCGGTGGGGGTGGGCGTTCCCGCTGAGTCACCGAAGCACCGTCAACGGGTGTCTGGTGGTCAGCGCCGCGAGTGCACCGTCGGAAAATCAGTTTCAGTTGTTGACCATGCTCGCCCAGCAGGCCGGCGCTGCCCTGGCGCATGCCGCAATGCATGACCGCGACACCGGTACGGCGGCAAAGCTGAGAAAGGCGAACGCCGACCAGGAGGTAGCGAATCGCAAACTTGCCACCAAGGTGTCACGGCTGCAACGTCAAACGAACGTGCACGAGATATTGAGCGCGGCGGTGGCGGCGGGTAGGGGCGAGCAGGGCATCGTGAACGCGCTGTATGACCTGACAGGGCATTCGGTGGGCCTCGAAGATAGGTTCGGCAACCTACGCTGCTGGGCCGGACCCGGACAACCCCGCCCCTACTCCAAACAGGCGGCGGACAAACGCGAACTCCTGCTGCACGAGCTGGCCGCACAGAACACACCAGCGCGGATCGGGGGGCGGGTGCTCACGCTCGTCCAGCCCCGTGCCGAGATCCTCGGTGTCCTCGCGTTGAGCGACCCGGACGACACGGTGACCGAGGACGACTTGTTTGCCCTGCGCTATGGCAGCACCGTTCTGGCGCCGGAGCTTTCCCACCAGCGAACCGTCGCTGAGATCGAACTCAATCTGCGCCGCGATCTTGTCGACGATCTGTTGGCCGGCACCGACCGAGACGGGGCCTACGCTCGTGCCGACGCCCTAGGCCACGACCTGCGCCGCCCACACTACGTGGTGGTGGCACAAAACGCCGGTTGCGCACAGACCGCCTTAGCAACAGCCGCGGGGCGCGCCGCGACCGTGTTGCACCGGAACTATCTGCAAGGACGCTACGCGGGACTCGTGGTTCTGCTTACCGACGGCCGCCCGGACCCGCGGGCGTTTCACCACGCGATCAGTGAAATCCTCGGCGCGACAACCAGCGTGATCGGCATCGGCAGTCGTTGCGAGGTGCCCGAAGAATTTCCGCAGTCGTTCATAGAAGCGCGCCGCGCCCTGAACATCCGACTGCACTCGGCCAATCCGGAAGGCGCAGCGGCGTTCGACGAACTCGGATTCTATCGCCTCATCGACGCCGCCCATGGCGGCGGCGAGGTCGAAAGTTTCGTGCGCGAGTGGCTGGGCCCGCTCCTGGATTACGACGACCGCAAGAACTCCGAACTGGTGATGACCCTGAGCGATTACCTGGAGTGCGGTGGAAACTATGACGAATCCGCGGCTGCACTGCACATCCATCGCAGCACGCTTCGCTACCGGCTGGCGCGCATCGCCGAACTCACCGGCCACGACCTCCGTAACGTCGATACCCGGTTCAACCTGCACGCCGCGACACGGGCGTGGCGATTCCTGAATCCGATCGTTGACCGGCAGCCCGGTGCAACGGGCGTCTAGGGTGAGCCGTCGCCCGACTCACTCACTGTGATCTTGCTTGTCTTGGTGCTCTCGGCCTTCGGCACATAGAGTTTCAGCACGCCATACGCCAGGGACGCCTCGATGTCGCGTTCCCGAAGGTGGCCCGGCAGCATTAGGCGTAACTCGAACTCACCGACCCGCCGGGTCCGGTGGCGGAACAAACCTTCGCGCTTGCGCTCCTTCACCTCACCAGTTACCACTAATTCGTTGCCGTTCAGATTGACATCGACGTCCTCGCGCCGCACACCAGGAAGCTCGACCTCGATGAGATACGCGCTTTCGGTCTCGACGATGTCGGCCGCCGGTATCCAGGCACCATCACCGGTGGAGGCACCGAACACCGACTGCGCCAGCCGATCCATCTCGGTATAAAGATTCTCGAACTCGCGAAATGGGCGCCAGCTCCGCGCCTGGCCTGCGGAATGTTGCACTCGCAGAGTCATGTCAATTCCCCTTTACGTTTCATCAGCGGTTGTGGTCAAAGAATGCCCCGTGGATGCGGGCGGGCGCCTCGCACTGTCGGGACGGTTTGAGCCCCGCGATTTCGCTCGCCGGGGTCAGTCACGACAAGTGCGACCGTCGGCATCAGAAAACCAGCCGAAATAGTGTGAACACTCGGTTCCAGTGCTCAGGTGACGGGTTGGACACCTTCGGGTCCACCACGCGGAACGAACGGGCCAACGCGATGCTCAACCCGCCGAACAGCTCTGGCAGCAGCTGCTCAGTGTCCTCGGCGAACGTAATGTCCCCAGGTGGTCGTCGTACCACCTGGCGCAGCAACTCGCGGATCTCCTCGGCCTCGTCGAGCTTGTCGAACTCGCGCATTCGTTCCTGGACGCCCTTGGTGATCGGAAGGTCCTGCGCCACAATCACGTCACGGCCGTTCCACTTGGCCGAGTTACGCCCGGCGATGGCGATGTCATCGATCTGCTCGTCGACGAACTCCCGGAAGCGACGTACGTCGTTCTTGTCGATCTTGATGCTTGCGACCGAGCGGAAGAACCGTTCGAACACCGGAATACCCGACGGATGGGTCACGCGTTACCTCCGGTCCATAGATCCAAAATGGCCCGGCCGGGCCGACACTTCACGTTGGCACTTCGTGGGTGACACCGAACCGGACCCGCAGGTGCAATC
>NZ_JAVHWM010000063.1:0-26454 GCF_032159765.1 Mycobacterium sp.
TTCAAGATGTCGTATGCGGCGCTGCCTGCAGACGGGATCATGCTGCTTCACACGATTACCAGGCTCGCGCTCGACGAGTTGAAGGCCAACGGCATACCGCTGTCGATGGACGCGGCACGATTCGCGAAGTTCATCGCCACTGAGATCTTCCCCGGCGGCCAGCTGCCGACGGTCGACGCCGTGCAGGACCGGGCACGCGGCACCGGTTTCACCGTGACCCGGGTCCAATCCCTGCAGCTGCACTATGCGCGCACGCTGGATAGCTGGGCGGGCGCGTTGCAGGCCCGCAAGGACGACGCGATCGCCATTCAATCGGAGGACGTCTACGAGCGGTATATGAAATACCTGACCGGGTGTGCGGACATGTTCCGGCGGGGCTTCATCGACGTGAACCAGTTCACGCTCGCGAAGAATTAGCGGTTCGGCGAGTGGAGTCGAGCGGCAGCCAAACGCTAGGGTGAACGGCTTGAGGCGAAGTTGCAAGGAAGGTCAAGCAGGAAGAAATGTCTGACAACTCAACTGGCACGACAGAAATGCGGCCGCATTTCGAGGACATCCAGGCCCACTACGACCTGTCCGATGACTTCTTCGGCGTGTTCCAGGATCCCACCCGCAAGTACAGTTGCGCCTACTTCACCGGGCCTCACGCCACGCTCTCGGAGGCGCAGGTTGCCAACGTCGACCAGCACCTGGATCGGTTGGACCTCAAACCCGGCATGACGCTGCTGGACATCGGTTGCGGCTGGGGGCTCACCCTGCGGCGTGCGATGGAGAAGTACGACGTCAATGTCATCGGGTTGACTCTGAGCAAGAACCAGCAGGCCTACTGCAGGCAGCTGCTTGCGGGAATCGACAGTGAGCGCACCTTCGACGTGCGGCTCGAGGGGTGGGAGCAGTTCCACAGCCCCGTCGACCGGATCGTGTCGATCGAGGCGTTCGAGCACTTCGGGTTCGAGCGCTACGACGACTTCTTCAAGACCTGTTTCGACATCCTGCCCGACGACGGCCGGATGACTATTCAGAGCAGCGTCAGCTACCACCCCGACGACCTGACGGCCCGAGGCAAGAAGCTCACCTTCGAGATGGCCAGGTTCATCAAGTTCATGATCACCGAGATCTTCCCCGGCGGCCGGGTCCCGTCCACGCAGATGATGATCGATCACGGCGAGAAGGCCGGCTTCAGCGTTCCCGAGGCGTTGTCGTTGCGGAACCACTACATCAAGACGCTGGGCATCTGGGCTGCCGCGCTAGAAAACCACAAGGAAGAGGCGATCGCCGCGACCGACGAGGAGAACTACAACCGGTACATGAAGTACCTGACCGGCTGCCAGTACTACTTCGTCGACGAATCCATCGACGTCAGCCTGGTGACCTACCTGAAGCCCGGCGCAGCCGCCGCGTAACTCGACGTTAGGCCGCGGCGCCTTGCGACTGCGACCCGCTGGACGGCTGCTCACCCGTTGACGGGCTGGTCCCCGGTGTCGTCCCCGCGCCGGTGGTCGTGGCGCCGGTGCCCGTCGTCGTCGTCGCGGTCGGGCTGGAGGTCTCGCTCTGCACGGTCTCCGGCTTCGTCGAATGCGGCTTCAACAGGTTCGTCAGCACGTCGCCCGGCTGCCAATGCGGTTTCTTGGGCAACGTCGCGGTCGGTGCAGCCAACTTCGGTGCCGCCGGACTCGACAGCTTGCTTGGAGTCAAGTCCGTCTTCGGGGCAGTCAGCTCCGACTTGTCTTCCGTCGTCGTCACCGACAGCTTCTGCTGCGGCGCCGCCAGCGGACTCACCTGCGTGGTGCTCAGGGTGGACATTGAAGACGCGCCGCCGAGGCTGCCCAGGTCGCTGATGAACTTCTGCACGCCCTGGATCACGGCGGGCACCAGATCGACGGCCAGCGTGATCGGGTTGAAGATCGGGATCAGCTTGACCGGCGTGTAATCGCCCGGGTTGATCGTGCGGTCATAACCGGTTTGCTCGATAATCACCCGCAGCGACGGCTCGAGGAGGTCCGCTATCGGCGTGCCTATCAACGGAATTGACTTCAGCGGCTGGACGAGCGGCAGAGTCGTCGGTGTGACGGTCAGGTATTTGGTGTCACCCTTCGTCTGGATGTCGATCAGGTCCGGGTAATTCTCCGGGTGGTCCATCATGTCCTGCCACTGCTCCACCGAGTAGCCGCCCGGTGTGCTGTCGGGGTTGGCCGCGTTGGGGTCGGGCATCGTGCCATGGACGTACTCGAAACCGAGCAGTGCGTTCGCCCACGCCAGCGGGTTGAACAGGTAGGTCGGCGAATCGGCGATGATGTCCCACTTGAATGCGATGTCGGTGGTCTGCATATCGGTGTCCGTGGGCGTCGGCGGGCCGTAGGGGAAGTTCACGATCGGGATCGAGAACGGGATGCGGGTATTAATGCCGCCGTTGGGGCGCGACGAATCGCCGATCGACACGATCTGGATCTGCTGCTGTTGTTCGCTGGTCAGCGTGTCCGCGAGGTGCTGTTTCTCGATCGCGATGATCGCGCCGCTCTGCGAGTATCCGAACAGCACGAACTTGCCGCTGGGATTCGCGGCGAAGTGCTGCTGGAACGTGGTGTCGAAGTCCGTGACCCCCATGTCGATCGAGTCTTTCCACGTCGGCGCCGTCAGCCCGCCGTAGAGCGGCCACGCCGTCTCGGGGGTGAACACCGACACCGAGGCGCAGGTTGGACCGGCGTCGCACGCGGTGTTGGGCTCGATGTAATAGCTGCGAACGCTCTCCATGTACCCCGGGAAGTCTGACGGCATCGGTCTGCCGGTGCCGCCCATGATGAGGGCTTCCACCGGTGGCGGCGGAGGCACTGCCGCCACGGCAAGGCCCGTGCCCAGTGTCACGGCACCTACGACAGATACACCGGCAAGGAACATCGACCGTGCTGTTTTACGCATGTGTCAACAATCACACAACGCGGTGCGCAGAAAGGGTAGAAAACGCGAATCCGAGCTAACTAATTAGGCGGCCGCACCGCTCGCGGACGAGCTGGACGCCGACGGGCTCGCACCCGCTGGGCTCGACTCCTCCGCCGGCGTCGACGTCGCGCCGGTTGTGGGCGTCTTGGCGGGTTCGCTGTCCTTGGACGGCGGCGTCGCGGCCTCCGGCTTCTTCTGGTTCTGGTGCGGCTTGAGCAGGTCGCTCAGCGTCAACTTCGGCCGGTTCGGTGCCAACGTGAGCGGCTTGGCCGGCGCCAGCTGGGTTGCCGTCGCGCTCTTCAATTTGTCCGCACCGTCGGCATCGAGCTTGGCAGTGACGTTCGGCGTGCTCGTCACCGACGCCTTCTTCTGCGGGGCCGCCAGTGTCGACTGCGTCGTCAGCGTGCTGACGCCGCCGAGGTCGTTGACGAAGTTCTGCACCCCTTGCATGGTCGCTTGCACAAGATCGACCGTCAGGGTCACCGGATTGATCCACGTCGGGATCAGCGTCAGGCTCTGCGGAATTCCGGGGTTTGCGGCGCGGTCGTACGCGGTGTTGATCAAGACCTTCGTCACCGGGGTGATGAGATCGAGGACCGGGTTCACCAGCGCGGACGTGCCCGTCGAGTTGGCCAGGTCGACGAAGGGTTGATAAATCGGGAGCGTGCCCTGCTGCGGGATCAGCACGAACGTCGCGTTCTGGTACGTCCGGATGTTGGCGGGGTCGTGTATCGCCGTGTCCAGGGTGTCGTTCGTGTACCCGTACGCCAGCTGATCGTCGGGTGAGTTGCTGTTCGGCACAAGGTAATTGCCGTGGACGTATTGCAGCGCCAATGCGGCGTTGGCGAGCGCCAACGGGTTGCCCCACCACAGCGGAGCGTCGCCGACGGGGTCGTACTCGAAGACGAAGTTGGTGCTGGCAATCCCGTCGGTGGGCAGTATCGGGCCGGGCGTGACGTTGAGGATCGGCACGTAGCCCAAGAAATTCAATCGTGCCCACAACCCCTGCGGGTTGCTGATGTTGCCGATCGTGGTCACGTGCAGACGGGCCTTTTCCTCTTCGCTGAGCGTGGCGTTGAGCTTCACCAACTCGGTGGAGACCACTGCGCCGCCCTGCGAGTAGCCGAAGAGATCGATCTGCTCATTGTCGGGTGTGGGGTGGTCGAACTGATTCATCAATTCGTCGTCGAGGTTCTGCACGCCCTCACCCACCGAGACGTTCCATGTCTTGCACGACAGGCCCGGGCACCAGCTCGCCGGGAACGGCGGGAACCCGAGCGGCCAGAAGACCGCGGGGTAGTCGATGCCGACAAGCTTGCACGAGGCGTCGCACGCCGGGTCGGACGGTCCGATGAAGCGCAGCTGCGCGTTTTCCTTGTAGCCCGTCACGGTGCCGATGTTGTGGGTACCGGTGCCCGGCACGATCAACGCTGTCGCGGCCAGCGTGACTCCCGCCGTCAGCGCCGAGACGACACCCAGGACGAGCGAACTGAACATTGTCAGAAGCAGCAGCGCCATCGCGCGAGCGGATCTACGCATGTGCTCACATTCACACATCGCGGCGACGGAGACAGACGTTTGCGGCAAACAAATCCGTGTCGCTGTCGGATTGGGGCGACGCCGTTCGTCGGACAGGTAGAGAGTGGGACACAGGGTTCTGCTCACTATCGACAAGAGGTGACCGACATGCAGTACTTCGCACTCCTGCTCTCGCCGTCCGACGCCCCGGACTGGGCCCCCGATCCCGCCGCGGTCGAGGCCGAGATGGCGGCCTACAACGACTTCCACGCCCGCGCCGCGTCGTCCATCAAGGCCGGCGACGCGTTGACTCCCGCCGCCGCGGGCGCGCGCATCACGGGTGGCCCCGACGCGCCCGTGGTTACCGACGGCCCGTTCCCGGAGAGCGCCGAGATCGCGGGTGGTTTCTACGTCTTCGAGGCCGACGATCTCGATGCCGCGTTGGCGCTCGCCCGCCAGATCCCGCTGGCCGCGAGGGGCGCCGTAGAGGTCTGGCCGATGATCATGCCGTTCGATCCGCCGACGAAACTGACCGGCGAGCACTGGCTCGCGCTGCTGTTCGAGCCGCCGACGGTGAGCACTGCGCCGGGCTCACCTGAGTGGGAAACCGGGATCGCCAAGCACGGCGAATTCGCCGCTGCGGCAGGCGAACACCTTGTTGGCGGCGCGGCGCTGCACCTGCCGAGCACGGCGACGACGGTGCGGGTACGCGACGATGACGTGCTGCTCACCGACGGACCGTTCGTCGAGGGCGCGGAAGTGGCCAACGGCTTCTACGTGCTGTCGGCGGCCGACCGCGACGAGGCCGTCAAGCTCGCGTCGATGATCCCCGCGACCACCGTCGAGGTGCGTCAGCTGATGGGCGTGTCCGGCCTGTAGTGAGCGACCTGGGCGGCGTCTTCCGACGCGAGTGGGGTCCGGCCGTTGCGGTGCTTGCACGTTGGTCGGGTGACCTCACAGTCGCGGAAGACGCTGTCCAGGAAGCGTTTGCTGAGGCGCTGCGGGCGTGGCCCCGTGACGGCGTGCCCGAGAATCCGGGCGCATGGCTGGTGACGGTCGCGCGCAATCGTGCCCGCGACCGCCTGCGGCGTGAATCCGCGCGCCCAGGAAAGGAATTGGCGGCAGTGGTCGACGACATCAGGGCGCGCACCGACGCGTCGGACCCGCACCCTGTCCGTGACGACGAGCTGCGGATGATGTTCACGTGCGCGCATCCAGCACTGGACCGCCTCTCGCAGCTGGCGCTGACCCTGCGTTTGGTGTCGGGGTTGACCGTGCCCGAGATCGCCCGCGCCCTGCTGCAGTCCGAGTCGGCGATCGGTCAACGAATCACGCGCGCCAAGAACAAGATTCGACATGCCCGCATCCCGCTGCGGGTGCCTGACGCCGAGAGACTTCCCGAACGCACGCCGCATGTGCTGGCGTGCATCTACTCGGTGTTCACCGAGGGCTACTGGTCCACCGCGGGGCCGTCGGCGATCCGCGACGAGTTGTGTTCCGAGGGCGTGCGGTTGTCGGCTGAGCTCGCCGGGCTGATGCCCGACGAACCCGAGGCTCACGCGTTGTGCGCACTGGTGACGTTGCACGACGCCAGGCGGCTCACTCGGGTCGACGCCGACGGCGCGTTGGTGCCGTTGGACGAGCAGGACCGCAGCCGGTGGGATAAGACGGCGATCGCGCGGGGACTGCAGCGGCTGCCGCTTGCCCATGGTTCATCCGGCCCATACCTGCCGCAGGCGGTGATCGCCGCCCTGCATGCGACGGCACCGTCGTGGGATCAGACCGACTGGGCGGGCATCTGCGCCGCGTACGACAGGCTGCTGACGATCAGCGATTCTCCCGTGGTACGCGCCAATCGCGCTGTCGCCGTGGGCTTTCGGGACGGATTCGGCGCAGGCTTACGCGCGCTCGACGAGGTTACCGACGATCCGCGACTGGCGCGCAGCAGCCTTGTCCCGTCGATCCGGGCCGATCTGCTTCGCCGCGACGGGCGCGCTGCCGATGCGCTGCCCTGGTACCAGAAGGCCGTGGCGATGACGGGCTCCGAGCCGTCGCGGGCATTCCTGTTGCGGCGGATCGCGGAGTGCATGTCATCCTGAGGCATGCACTATGGTCGCCTCGCCAACGATGAATCCACGCTCGCCACTGATCCACGGACCGACCCCCGGTTGGTCGCCGCGCTGAAACCACTGGGACTCGACGGCCGCATGCCCGCGCCGCCCGTCACCGCGGACACCCCACGGGAGGGACAGCTCGCCTACCTCGAGAAGTTCGAAGAGGCGATTGTCGCCGGACTCAACTTCTTGGCGCAGGGCGCGCCGACGGCCGAGGGGGTGGCGACCGAGACCACCACCATCACGGGCGTGGACGACAACGACATCACGCTGTACATCACCAGGCCGTCCGCAGTGTCGTCGGCGTTACCGTGCATCGTCCACTTGCACGGCGGCGGCATGGCATTCGGAAGCGCCACAGATCTCGGTTACGTCCGCTGGCGCGAGAACCTCGCTGCCACCGGCCTCGTCGTCGTCGGAGTCGAATTCCGTAACAGCGGAGGCAAACTGGGCCCGCACCCCTATCCCGCCGGGCTCAACGACTGCGCCGCGGCGACCCGCTGGGCGGCCGCCCACCTCACCGACCTGGGCGCGTCGCACATCGTGGTGTCCGGGGAATCGGGCGGTGGCAATCTCACGTTGGCCGTCACGCTGAAGGCCAAGCGGGAGGGCTGGCTGGACGAGATCGCGGGCGCTTTCGCGCAGTGCCCGTACATCTCGGCGGCCTATGCCGAGCAACCGGACGAACTGCCGTCGCTGAAGGAAAACGACGGGTACATCTTCAACGCCGCCGACATGGCGCTGAACGTGCCGCTCTACGACCCTGAGGGCAAACATGCCGACGATCCGACGTGCTGGCCGTGGAAAGCGACCGACGCCGACGTCGCCGGGATGCCGCCGCACGCCATCTGCGTCAACGAACTCGATCCGCTGCGCGATGAAGGGTTGGCCTACTACCGCACTCTCCTGCGGGCGGGAGTCCCGACGATCGGCCGGATCTTGCCGGGCACTTGTCACGCCGGCGAGATGCTCGGCGCCGGAACGATGTCCGACCTGTACATGGCGACGGTCCGCGACATCAGCGGCTTCGCGCACTCGCTCAGCGCGGGGCTGTAGTCACAGCGCGACCCCTGCGCCGAAATCTGCACCAGGGTCGTAGTTTCGCGAATTTCACAACCCTGGTGCAGATTTCGACGTGCGGAGGGGTCCCGAACGGATGGTCGAGCCAGTAGATGAACAGCAACAACCCAAGCAGCACGGCCACCGCGCTCGACAAGATGATGTGGCGACCCGGTGGTTCAGCCGCATGGAACCCGTGAGCGCCACCAGCACGACGCCGCCGAAAGCCAGGCCGCCCCACAACAACGTAGGGATGCGAGGCTGGGCGTCCAACACCCGTTGATTGCGGTCGTTCGCCAAAATGGTGAGCTGGCCGAGGAATTGGCCATTCACCGGATTCGCCGACGCGTCGGGCCTGCCGCTGCTATCGAGCGCCTCCCAGTCTGGGCCCTCAACCGCCTTGGCATAGCTGCGCAAACTGCTCCCATGAAACGACCACCGTGAAGCCCAGAAGAGCGCCGAACACCAGACCGACCACCGTGAGAAACAGCGAGAGCGTCGAATTATGCTGCGGGCCAACGGATTTATCCAGTATCCGATCGCCAAGCGAGACTGCGCAGAACGCTACGCCGACGCCGGCGACGATGACCACGCCCAGCGCCAGCACATGGCCGAGAATGCCGTCCATCGATGACTCCCCGGCGAAGGCCTCCTACGCCTCCGCGAAGTTCCGCGTCACTGTCGGGTCAACCGGTATGCCCGGGCCCATCGTCGTCGACACGGTGACCTTCTTCAGGTAGCGGCCCTTCGACGCGCTCGGCTTGGCCCGCAGCACCTCGTCCAGCGCCGCCCCGTAGTTCTCGACGAGCTTGCGCTCGTCGAACGACGCCTTGCCGATTACCATGTGCAGGTTCGCCTGCTTGTCGATGCGGAAGTTGATCTTGCCGCCCTTGATGTCGTTGACGGCCTTCGCGATATCGGGCGTCACCGTGCCGGTCTTCGGGTTCGGCATCAGGCCGCGCGGGCCCAGAATGCGGGCGACGCGGCCGACTTTGGCCATCTGGTCGGGTGTGGCGATCGCGGCATCGAAGTCGAGAAAACCGCCCTGGATCTTCTCGATCAGGTCGTCGCTGCCCACGATGTCGGCACCGGCGGCCTCAGCCTCAGAAGCCTTGTCGCCCACGGCGAACACCGCGACGCGGGCCGTCTTGCCCGTGCCGTTGGGCAGGTTGACCGTGCCGCGCACCATCTGATCGGCCTTGCGGGGGTCGACGCCGAGCCGGATCGCGACCTCGACGGTCGAGTCCTGATTCTTCGACGACGTTTCCTTGGCCAGCTTCACCGCTTCCAGCGGCGAGTACAGCGAATCGCGGTCAATCTTCTCTGCGGCGGCCCGATATGCCTTGCTCTTCTTGCTCATTCGATTCCAATCGGTTGTTGGTTGTGGTCTTCCGATGACCGCTCGCGGGAAGAGCGACATCTTGCGGGCCGAAGCTGGCCCTCCCACGGCTCCTCGCGGGTGCGAGGAACCTATTCGACCGTGATGCCCATCGACCGGGCGGTCCCGGCGATGATCTTGGCGGCGGCGTCGATGTCGTTGGCGTTGAGATCTTCCTTCTTGGTCTCAGCGATCTCGCGGACCTGGTCCCACGACACCTTCGCGACCTTCGTCTTGTGCGGCTCTGGTGAGCCCTTGTCCACGCGCGCGGCCTTCAGCAACAGCTTCGCCGCGGGCGGGGTCTTCAGCTTGAAGTCGAAACTGCGGTCCTCATAGACGGTGATCTCCACCGGCACGACGTTGCCGCGCTGCGATTCGGTCGCGGCGTTGTAGGCCTTGCAGAACTCCATGATGTTGACGCCGTGCTGGCCAAGCGCGGGACCCACCGGCGGCGCGGGGTTGGCCGCGCCGGCCTGGATCTGCAGCTTGATCAGCCCGGTGACCTTCTTCTTCGGGGGCATTCTCTTTGTCTTTCTCGCTAGATTTTGGCGACCTGGGTGAAGGTCAGTTCGACAGGTGTTTCGCGACCGAAGATGGACACGAGCACCTTGAGCTTCTGTTGTTCGGCGTTGACCTCGCTGATCGACGCAGGCAGCGTCGCGAACGGCCCGTCCATGACGGTGACGGACTCGCCAACCTCGAAATCAACCTCGACGGGGGTCCGTTCAATTCCGCCGGTGTCGGCGGCGGCCGCACCCGCGGTGGATTTCGCGGGCTTCTTCGCGGCGCCCTGCGGCAGCAGGAACTTCACCACGTCGTCGAGCGTCAGCGGCGACGGCCGCGACGTGGCGCCGACGAAACCCGTGACACCAGGCGTGTTGCGCACCGCGGACCACGAGTCGTCGGTGAGGTCCATCCGCACCAGGATGTAGCCGGGCAGCACCTTGCGATTGACCTGCTTGCGCTGGCCGTTCTTGATCTCGGTGACCTCTTCGGTGGGCACCTCGACCTGGAAGATGTAATCGCCGACGTCGAGGTTCTGCACGCGCGTCTCGAGGTTGGCTTTCACCTTGTTCTCGTAGCCGGCGTAGCTGTGGATGACGTACCACTCGCCCGGCCGGGTGCGAAGGTCGGCCTTGAGCGCCACGGCCGGGTCCTGTTCCTCGTCGGCTGGGCTCTCTGCGGGCGCCTCTGCCACAGCCGTCTCGTCGACAACATGCTCTTCGCGCGAGCGCTCATCTGGGACATGCTCTTCGCGCGAGCGCTCATCGGCGACGACATCGACGGACGAGTCGGCTTGCGCGGTTTCGTCGGCGACAACCAGCTCATCGCCGTTGGGGGTGGTCACGGTTCTGTCCTTCCCTGCTAAATCTTCCATTCACCGGCGAAGATGCCGCGCACCAACGCGACCAAGCCGAGGTCGACGACGCCGATCAGCGCCACCATGAAGATCAGAAAGACCAGCACCACCGAGGTGTAGCTGACCATCTGCTTGCGGTTCGGCCAGATCACCTTGCGCAGCTCGGCAACGACCTGCTTGAGGAAGTTGTAGATGTAGGCAATCGGGTTGCGCGACGGCCCCGTCTTCTTGGCTGTCTTGGCTTTCTTGCGGCGGCGCTTCTTGTCGTCGGCCTTCTCGATGGGCTCAGCCTCGACAGGCTCTGCCAATGCCTGCCGCGACCGCTTTCCGGTCGGGCGCAACGGGGTGGCGACCGCAGTGCGACCGCCGCCGGTCGTGGTGTTGTCGCCGTCGCCTGCGGCGCCGCCGTCAGTTTCGCGCTCGTCGCTCACCGCGTGCCCTCCGCTCGTGTCTCGCGTTGTGTGTCCACCATCTAGTGTCCACGATCAGTTCGTATTAAGTTTCAGCAGGGGCGACAGGACTTGAACCTGCAACCTGCGGTTTTGGAGACCGCTGCTCTGCCAGTTGAGCTACGCCCCTCCGAGGTTGGCTCACACAATTCGCGCGCTGGACGTACGGCCGACTCACTCACCGACGGACAGCGCGCTGACGTGGGGAAACCCCGAGGCCCGAGTGTACATCGGGCCAGGTGCCAGTTACCAATTCCGACGGACTACTGTCCGACGGCCGTCCTCACGACCTGTCCGGTCTCTGGGTCCCATTTGACCGAGATCGAGTTGTCGCCCTCGTGGCCCATCAGTGTGGTGTACGCCTCGAGCACCATCTCGCCGTTTTCGTCAGTGCAGACGTTGCGCGTGACGACGATGTCGGCGCCGAAGCGCTCGTCGACCGAGTGCACGTACATGGTCCCGAAGAGCTTATCGCCCGCCCGGATGGGCCGGTGGTAGACGAATTTCTGATCGACCTGCACGATCTGCATGGTTTCCATGCCGATGTCGACGGTGCGGAAGAAGTCGTTCTGCAGCAGGATCGCAAGGATCGAGACAAACGTGAGCGGCGCAACCAAGCTCTCGTGACCCAGCTCGGCGGCGGCCGCTTCGTCCCACGTGGCGGGGTCGTGGGCCTGAATCGCGTTGGCGAATTGCTTGATCTGCTCCCGGCCCACGATGAAGTGATCGGGGTAGTGGTGGACCATCCCCCGGATGTCGGTCTTGAGTGCCATGCGACTACGCCAGCGTCGCAGTCGCGACGGCGCGGCCGAAGATCTTCTTCCCACCCGTGGTGGCGGACAGCGCGATCGTCACCGTCTTGGTGTCCTCGTCCGTGGACTTGACTCGCCCAGTGAAGACGATCTCCGCCCCTACACCGTCATTGGGCACCGGCACGACCGCGGTGAACCGGACGTTGTACTCTTTGACCGCGCCCGGGTCGCCGACCCATGAGGTCACGTAGCCGCCGCCCAGGCCCATGGTCAGCATGCCGTGCGCGATCGCGGTGTCGAGCCCAACCTGCTTGGCAATGTCGTCATCCCAGTGGATCGGATTCAGGTCGCCGGACACCCCGGCGTAGTTGACCAGGTCCTGGCGGGTCAGCGTGATGACCTTCTCCGGGAGCTGGTCACCGACCTTTACCGAACTGAACTCACGCAATGGCATTTGTGAAGCCCTCTTCTCCTTCTCCATCGCTTCGACCCACAAGCGTGGTGTATGCCTCCTGCACGGTTTCGCCGGCTTCGTTGCTGACGATGTTCTTCGTCACGATGACGTCCGTGCCGAACGACTGACGTACCGAGTCCACGTAGACGTCGCAGTACAGGCGATCGCCGACTTTGATGGGGAGCAGGAACTTCAGCACTTGGTCTACCTGGACAATGTTGGCGTCGTTGATTGCGACGTCGGCGCTTTCGAAGAACGCCGACTGCGCCTGGTAGCCGAACACCGAGATGAAGGTCAGCGGTGCCAGCAACGCGTCGTAGCCGAGATCGGCGGCGGCGTGCTCCTCGAAGAACGCGGCGTCGATGTTCTTGACGGCTTCGGCGTACTCGCGGATCTTCTCCCGGCCGACCTCGTAGTAGTCGGGGTGCCGGTAGTGCAACCCGACGATCTTGTCGGACAGTGCCACCGTCAGCGAGTCTCTTTGTGTGCCTGGTGCTTGCCGCAGTTCGGGCAGAACTTCTTCAGCTCGAGCCGGTCGGGGTCGTTGCGGCGGTTCTTCTTGGTGATGTAGTTGCGGTGTTTGCACACCTCGCACGCCAAGGTGATCTTGGGCCGAATGTCAGTACTGGAGGCCACGTTCTAGCTGCCCTTCTTGCAATCTCTCGTTGTCGTCGTGTAGCGATGGCCGGACTTGAACCGGCGACCTAACGATTATGAGTCGTTCGCTCTAACCAACTGAGCTACATCGCCCTGTCATGGGTACCGCCTGGCGTCCGCCGAGCCCCCTAACGGAATCGAACCGTTGACCTTTTCCTTACCATGGAAACGCTCTACCGACTGAGCTAAGGGGGCCTGACCCGCAGAAGGGCCCGTTAGAGGTTACAGCCTGGCTGGCAGGGCCGCCAAACAGCAGGTTGGCCTACTACAGCTTGCTCGAGGCGAAGCTGGCCGCCTGGGTCGTCATGCCGTTGATCGGGTAGGTGTCATGGGTGGCGAAATCCCCGCCGTCCTCCGAGCACACGACATCACCGTCGGCACACAACCTGATCGTCTTCGCGGCGTACAGCGGACCGACTGTTATCGCCGGCTGCCCGATCGTCTTCATGAATTGGCTGGAGGGCTCGCCGAAGAGCGCCACTGCAGCGACGTGTTTGGCGACATCCGGGGACATCGGCTTGGGCAGATTGCCCGGATCGATGCTGTCGGGCAACGCGTCGGGAACCTTGTCGGTGGTGACGAAGCCCATCACGGCCGCGCCTTGCGAAAAGCCGCCCAGCACCATCTTGGTGTTGGGACAAGACTTCGCCATGTCGATCACGTGGGCGCTCGCATCCCTGATGCCGTCCACGCCGGTGGAGAATTCCGTGGTGGCCGGGTAGTTGACCGGATAGACCCCGACGGTCTTGCCGCCCAGCTGCGTGCGCAGCGCAGCCAGGAAGGATTCACCTGTCGGTCCGAGCCCGGGCGGTTCGTTGGTGCCGCGAGCGAACACGACGTCGACTTCCGGGCACGGATCGGCGGCGGCGAGAGGCAAGTTGATCGGGGCGCCCGCCAAAACAACGCCCACTGCGGCGGCACCGAGAAGCCGCGCAAGTTGAATCAAGCGCATAACTCCACATATAGCCCCAAACATTTAGTCTGCCAAACCACAGCGCGGGTTGCGCACGGCAATAGATTGAACCGATGACCGAGCTCGGTGCGCCCCGCGTTGCTGTGTACCTCGATTTCGACAACATCGTGATCTCCCGATACGACCAGACGCACGGCCGCAACTCCTTCCAGAAGGACAAGGCGAAGGGGCTGTCGACTGACCGGCTCAAGGTGGCGATGGTCGATGTCGGCGCGATCATCGACTTCGCGTCGTCCTTCGGGACGTTGGTGCTCACGCGCGCCTACGCCGACTGGTCGGCTGACGTCAACGCCGACTACAGCGGCCAGTTGGTGGCGCGGGCCGTCGACTTGGTGCAGCTGTTCCCGGCTGCGGCGTACGGGAAGAACGGCGCCGACATCAGGCTCGCAGTCGACGCGGTGGAGGACATGTTCCGGCTGCCGGATCTGACGCATGTGGTGATCGTCGGCGGCGACTCCGACTACATCGCGTTGGCGCAACGCTGTAAACGGCTGGGCCGCTACGTGGTTGGGATCGGAGTCGCGGGCGCGAGCAGCGGATCGCTGGCCGCTGCGTGCGACGAGTTCGTCACCTACGACGCGCTTCCCGGCATCACCGCCGTGCCCGCCAAAGGTGCGCCGAAGAAGAAGTCATCCTCAGCGGCGCCGCCGGACGCGCAGTCCGCGGCGACGGGGCTGTTGGAACGGGCGCTGCGGATGGTCATGCAGAAGGACGACGACGCCGATTGGCTGCACAACTCGGCGGTCAAGGCTCAGATGAAGCGCATGGATCCGTCGTTCAGCGAAAAGTCTTTGGGTTTCCGGTCTTTCAGCGACTTCCTGCGGTCACGCGCTGAGATCGTCGACCTCGACGAGAGCAGCACCACGCGAATGGTCCGGTTGCACAGCGAGGGGTGACGTCAGCCGGCTATCGGGTCGACATCACCTGCCCCCTCAGTCCCATCCGTCACGTCGGCCGAGCATGTGTCGTTTTGCCCGTATAGGAGCGACAACTGCCGCGCTTCGGCCCGCAACGCCAGCACGCGCTGGTGAATTCGGTATTCGGTCGACCGCGGAATCGGGCCTGGGAAGTACAGTCCGCGCCCCCGTCGGCGCACTCGGTCGTGGCCGATTTCCCAACGCAGGGCATCCGAAATCACTTTCGAGGGGCGGCCCTTGGTTGTAAAGCCGTGATACTCCAGCATCTCGATCAGTTCCGCGACCGTCGCGGGGCCGTGAACCGACAAGTGATGCGTCAACACGTATCGCAGCCAGGTTCCTCGCAAGCGCAGCTGTGTGGTCATACCCGGAAACTGGCACCCGCCCCCGACAACACCGAGTTGTCGCTCCTATACGGGCAACTCGAACTATGGTCGCGCCGTGTGACCGAAGTGACGAGCGGTGGTCACGCTGAGGGGGTGACCGGCCCGCGCATACGCTGAGCAACATGCCCACCGACGATCGCCTCTACTTCCGTCAACTGCTCTCCGGGCGCGACTTCGCCGCGAACGACATGATCGCCGGGCAGATGCGCAACTTCGCCTACCTGATCGGCGACCGCGAGACTAAGGACTGCGTCGTCGTCGACCCCGCCTATGCGGCCGGCGACCTCGTCGACACCCTGGAGAACGACGGCATGCGCCTGTCCGGTGTGCTCGTCACACACCACCACCCCGACCACGTCGGCGGCTCGATGGCCGGCTTCGAACTCAAAGGGCTCGCCGAACTTCTCGAGCGCGTCAGCGTGCCCGTGCACGTCAACTCCCACGAGTCGCTGTGGGTGTCGCGGGTGACCGGAATCCCCGAAAGCGACCTCACCAAGCACGAGCACGGCGACAAGGTCAGCGTCGGCGACATCGAGATCGAGCTTCTGCACACGCCCGGGCACACCCCGGGCAGCCAATGCTTCCTGCTCGACGGCGCGCTCGTCGCCGGCGACACCCTGTTCCTCGACGGCTGCGGTCGCACCGACTTCCCCGGCGGCGACATCGACGAGATGTACCGCAGCCTGCATCAGCTCGCGGAGCTGCCCGGCGATCCGACCGTGTTCCCCGGCCACTGGTACTCGGTGGAACCGAGCGCATCGCTGTCGGAGGTGCGCCGCACCAACTACGTCTACCGCCCGACGAGCCTCGAACAGTGGCGAATGCTGATGGGCGCGTAACGTCCCTCCCCATGGGTGAAAGGGTCAACTACAGCGTCGAAGAGGCCGTCGCCACCATCGCGATGGACGACGGCAAGGTCAACGCGCTGTCCCCGGACATGCAGCTCGAGATCAACGAGGGCCTCGACCACGCGGAACTCGAGGGCGTGGGCGCGGTAGTCATCGCAGGCAGCAACAAGGTGTTCAGCGGCGGCTTCGACCTCAAGGTGCTCACCGCCGGTGGCCAACCCGCGATCGACATGCTCGCGGGCGGATTCGAGCTCGCCGCGCGGGTCCTCGCCTTTCCCAAGCCGGTCGTGATGGCGTGCACCGGCCACTCGATCGCGATGGGGTCGTTCCTGATGCTCTCCGGTGACCACCTGATCGGCGCACCGTCGTTTCGGGTGCAGGCCAACGAGGTGTCGATCGGGTTGACGATGCCGGGCCCCGCGCTGGCGATCCTGCGACACCGGCTGACGCCCGCAGCCTTTCAGCGCGCCGTGGGCCTCTCAGCGGTATTTCAAGGCGAAAGTGCCGTTGCTGCAGGATATCTCGACGAACTCACCTCGCCCGAGCTGGTGCGCTCGAAGGCCCAGGAAGTTGCGACAGCCTTCGCCGGCCTGGACGGCCACGCGCACAAGGAGAGCAAGCTCGCGGCCCGCAGAGATGTCCTCGACGAGATCCGCAGGACGATCGCGGCCGAGTTCCGCCAGCAGTAGTCCTCAGGGCAGCCCCAGCGCGGCCTTGATGATCCCTTCCATCCGCCCGGCCATCTCGACGTGGCCGGCGTTGTTGGGGTGAGTGCCGTCCGCGCCGATCAGGTCGGGCCCGGTCAGCCATCCTTCCGCGATCGGATCGACCCAGATGGCGCCGACCTCCTTGGCCCGTTGCCTCAACGAGTCGCGGATCGCCGCCACCGGCGGGTACACGTCGGGACCGGGCCAGATCGGGCCGACCACGACGAGCTTGGCGGCGGGCGCGACGTTGTGCGCGTTCACGAACGCGTCGTGTGCGGCACCCGAAACCTCGTCAAGGGGCAGCGGCCCGTCGTTTCTGCTGCCGAAGAACAGGATCACACTGTCGTCGGGCGCGATCAGCCTGGCGGCCTCGTCGCCGTAGATCGTTCCCGAGTTGCCGCGCTGCACGTAGCCCGAGCCGCCCTGCCCCGAAACCGCCGGGATCACGTCGATGCCCTGCCCACGCAAGCTGTTCCACGTGATCTCCGGCCAGCCGAACGCGCCGGTACCGCCCTCGTTGCTGCCGCCGGTGATGGAATCGCCGATGACGACGACGCGGTACGGGGGTCCCGGCGGCCGCAGGCCCGGGTCCGCCAGGGCCGTCGGAGATCCGATAACACACAGCAGGGCGAGGATGGCGATCGCAACGATGCGCCGACTACGTAACACATCCGCATCATGCCAAACGGCATCGTGGCCGTCAGCCCAAACATTTGCCAGCAAACTCGAAACAACCCGTCACGGCTGGTCACGCCGTCGTGGCGTAGAAATCACGGCGTGCGCAATTTACCTGCTGTTACCGCAATCTTCGGATATCCCCGGTACCACGTAAGATGCACCCGTCAGCAACCGCTCGAGAACCTCGACGACCGGATTGCGATGAAGGGGAAGGTGACCGCCATGGGGTGGATCGAAGACCGATGGCAAGACCTGCTGAACAGTGGATCGGGACTGTGGCTTGCGATCGCGGTGTGGGCAGTCGTCATCGTTGGAGTGGCCGCGCTGATCTTCGCGCACCGTCAGCTCAAGCGGAACCGCGAAATCGCGCTCGAAGAGACCCGGCCACACGTCGCGATGTTCATGGAGCCGCACTCGTCGGATTGGCATCTCATCGAGTTGGTGGTCCGCAACTTCGGCGAAACGGCGGCCTATGACGTGCAATTCACGTTCATCAACCCCCCGACCGTCGCACAGTACGAGAACGAGCAAAGCGGGATGGTGCACATCGCCGAGCTGACGCTGCCGGACAACATCCCGGTGCTGGCGCCAGGACAGGAGTGGCGCACGGTGTGGGATTCGGCACCCAGCCGTGCCCAGCTCGGTTCGTCGATCGACTGGCGATTCACCGGCACCATCAAGTATTTTGACGCTCCCGCGCCGGAGGGTAACGGCAAGCGCCGCAAGGGATCCGGACGCGAACGGCATGACTTCCAGACGAAGGTGGTCCTCGACTGGGAAGAACTACAGCCTATTCAGCGCGTTGAGTTGATGACGGGCCACGACCTGGCCCGGCGCGACAAGCAGAAGCTGGAGCTGTTGCGAAACCTGTTGACGTACTTCCACTATGCGAGCCTGGAGACGCGCGCGGACGTCTACCAGAGCGAGATCGACGGAGTGAGGCGCGCGACGGAGGCGGTCAAGGAACGGCTGCGCACCAAGCAGCTGGACGATCCGACCGACGTCGTCCACATCCGTCCACTCAACAACAACAACGCGCAGTATCAGGCCGACGGGCGACATCACGACAACCAAGCGGCGCGCTGATCAGGCGTTGCGTGCCGTCAACCCGCCATCGACCACTACTGCGGCGCCGGTGATGTAGGACGCTGCGCCGCAACCTTTTCCACGGCGTCGGATTGAATATCGGCAATCGCGACGCTTACCCCTTCTGCTGCAAACACATGCGCGGCCGCACGGCCGATTCCGCTGGCGGCGCCGGTGATGAATGCCTTCATTCCCACCACAGAACGGCTGAATTCGCTTTCGGGCATGAATCACGAGCGTAGCTGTGCTGTCAGGCTTCTCGCAGTGATATGACAGAGCAAAGTCAGTTGCTCTCCCTACCGTCGATTGTGTTACGACGTTTACGCGCATGTGAAAACCGGGAGGGCGCTTTGAATCTCAAACGTTTGTCAGCCATGGCGGTAATAGCCGCAAGCCTTGGCGTACCAGCATTTTCGCTTGCAGCACCGGCGTTCGCAGATCCGCCGCCGTGCAACCAGCAGAACTGCGGTCCACCGGGGCCACATCAAGGCGGTCCGCAAGGTCCGCAAGGCGGTCCGCAAGGTCCGCAAGGCGGTCCGCGCGACCAGGCCAACAACTGGCGGCGGCCTGGTCAAGGCGCCCCGCAGGCTCCTCCACCTGGTCAGAACGGGTGGAACGACGGGCCGCCGCCCGGTGGCCCACCGCCCGGCTGGAACGGGCCGACGCCTCCGGGCGGGTGGAACGGGCCTCCGCCGGCCGGTGGCTGGAACCGGCATTGGGATGGACCGCCTCGCGACATCGACCAGGCGCGGTTCGATCATCAGCCGTTCAACTACAACGGGTTCAATGCAGTTCCGATATTCGCGCCAGACCAAGGCGGATGGGGATTCTGGTTCTTCGGGATCTGGATCCCGCTGTGACAGTGAGGTTTTGACAGACCATTCACCGCAGGCGCCGCGGACGGCCAGCTGGCAGGCTGTCCGCGGCGCCGCACCATGTGAAGCCTGTTCGGCCCGCGCCAGCCAAACACGAGGAACGGCCCCAGCGGCAGTTGCCGCGCCCTCAACCGGAGCCTATGGCAGTCCCGAGAACATCACCGACGGCGCAGTGACGGCCTCGTACGCGGTGTGGAGGCCTCAGGTCAGCAATGACACGGTCAACGTTCCGGTTGTCGGCAAACTTTACGAAGCCAAGACAACCGTGAAGGCCGTCCAGGGCGTGGTCACTCCCTCGATCCCGTTCTTCAACGCCCGCACCGGCAGCGGCGACAACTACCGCGTGTTGTGGCAGGCATACGCCCCCGAAGGACTGGACGCGGCGACCCTTCAGCAAGGCGAGACGGCGACCGGGAAGATCTACTTCGACGTCACGGGCGCGGCGCCGACGACGGTCGTCTACAACGACGCCGTCCAGGATCGTGCGAGCTGGGGCGGCAGCGGCAGCGGTGGCGGCGGCGGGTACGGCGGCGGCGAAGCGGCGCGCGGCGCGGCGCCGTCATCGGCGGGCGACTACCACAACAACCCGTGCTACCCGGGCTGCCTGTAGTCCAGTAGTTCCTGACGGCTCGCCGGGGTCCTGACCCCGGCGAGCTGGGCTGCGAGGCACACGATCGTCGTGGCCAGCAGCGCGCCGCCGATGGTGTCGGTCACGTAGTGGTAGCCGACGGCGACCATGCCGATCATGCCGAGCAGGCTGACGGTGACCGCGATCGCGACCACCCACAGCCGGGCGCTGACGATCATGACGAGCAGGCCCATGGCGATCACCACCTGCGTGGTGTGACCGCTCGGGTAAGCCAGGGCACCGTCCTTATATCGGTCAAACAGCCGTTTGAGCACGTAGACGCACAGCAGCCCGAGGGCAGGACAAACGATGACGGCCGCGGCGGCGACCCACCAGCGCCGGTACAGCGCGACGATCAGGCAGAGCAGCAGAACAGACACCAGCATCCGCCAGTCGGTGAAAAACAGCAGCCAGTGCTGCCGCCAGGCTGCCGCGTCCCAGTCATGGCGGAAGAACGGCTGGTCGACGACCGTCGTCCCGCTCCCCACGAGCCAGCCCAACAGCAGCAACGCCAACACGGCCACAGGGGGCCACCACCGAATGGCTGTACCGACGGTCACGTAGCCAGGCTAATCGGTCATTCCTGGGAGGCGCCTGCGCGAGCCTGGTGGATCGCTGCTGACAAGTCGATGAACCGCTAGGGCCACGCCTGCGGCGGCGGCATCGGGTCCAGCATCACGGGGCGCGCGCCGTCCCAGCGGTAGTGCAGGATCGAGGCGGCGCCGTCGTTGCATGTCCCGCAGGTGCGCCCCGAGATGGCGACGAGCACCACCACGTCCTTGGTGGTCGCCTTGGGGTCGAGCGTCAAGTACGGTCGCGACTGCCACAGAGCGGTTCCGGTGAACACACCGCGGTGGAAGAGGAATGCGTTGCGCGGCGACGTCGGCCGCGGGTTGTCGATTGATACGACGACGGCCGACAGGTTGGCGCAGGAGTCGAAGCTGCTTCCACCGACGGGTGCGGGGTTCCACGGCGCCTGGGTTAGTGTGTCGTGCGGCGTGTGGGCGATCGCGTCGGCCATCGCGGTCGCCTGATCGGGGCCGCACGCTTGGTCCGGGTCGGCCTGAGCCACCGGGGCGCCGACGGTGAGCAACGCCATTGCACTCGCGGCCGTCGCGCTCAGAAGTTTTTCGCGCACGTTTCCTCCACAGCTCGATGTCGACACAGAGAAAGTATCGCGGCCGAAGCCGGATAATTGCGTGTTCGTGAGAAACAGAGCCGGTTCTAGGTCCACGGCGAGGCGCGAGGTAGTTTGAGCTTAGGTTGAGTTCCCAGCCTGCGGGAGTGTCGTAGGCGCTGGGGAGGCAATTTCCTCTCGACGCACGTCTGACGTCGCTACCCACATCTTGATTCGAGCTGCTAGCAACGGAGCCAACCTTTATGACCGCATTCGCCCTACCCCAGAGAACTGACGTACTGACATTTGCCGCTGAGTGGCTGGAACCATCGCGGGTTCGCATCACCGTCCACGGGGACATCGACGCGTACAACGCGCCCCAGCTCGCCGAGTATGTATTTCAGCGCGCCGCCAATTGCAAGGAAATGGTCCTCGACATGTCGGGCGTGGAGTTTTTCAGCACGGCGGGATTTGCGCGCTTGCGCACCATCGAGATCCGGTGTGCACGGGCCGGCGTCCACTGGACGCTGATCCCCAGCACAGCCGTGACACGTGTGCTCGCCATCTGCGACCCACGCGATACGTTCCCCACCGCGGCGGCCTGACCGCTACCTCGTCTGAGGCGTCGCGGCGTTGCTTGTCGGGTCAACCAGGATCTTGGCGTGCGCCTCGGGATCGCCGAGCGCGTCGAAAGCTGCCTCGACCCCGGCCAATCCGACGGTCCCGGTGATCAGCGGTTCGGTGTTCACCTTGCCGTCAGCGAGCATGTGCAGTGCGTCGCGGAACTCCAGCGGCGTGTAGCCCAGCACGAATCGCAACTCGATCTGCTTGTTGATCGCCATCGCGGGTCGAATCGTATCGGCGCCCATGCAGACGCCGACCACGACGACGCGGGCGAAGCCCGGCGCGTCGGCGATGATGCTGTCGATAATGCCTGGGACCCCAACGCATTCGAAGACGATGGGGCGCTTGGGATTTGCCACGCCTGCAGCTTCGGCCGCGCGCCAGATGTGCCACCACGGCAGGCGCAGCTTGTGCATCTTCTCGACGGTGCCGACCGCCAGGTCGAGAATGTCGGGCGCGTTGTAGAGGTGGCCATGGCCGGGTTTGAAGGGGGATTCCTGCGTCGGGTCGACGACGACGTCGGCGCCACACTTGGTCGCGAGCGCGCGGCGGCCCGCCGAGAAATCGCTGGCGATGACGGTTCTCACGCCTTTGGCTTTGAGCATGCAGATGACAGCGAGGCCGATCGGACCGCAGCCGATGACGATCGCCACGTCGCCCTTGCCGACCTCGCTGCGCCGGACGGCGCCCCAGCCGACGGCCATCGGCTCGGTCAGCGCGGCTTTCTCGGGCGGCAGGCCGTTGGGGACGGGCAGCGCGAGGGACTGTTCGACGAGCATGTGCTCGGCGTACGCACCGGGAGCCAGGGTGGACAGCCCCGTGAGGTGAACGTGTTTGCCGCGCCGCAACATCGGTACCGCGACAATAGGAGTGCCGGTTGCCGGGGTCTTGCGAGTGCCGGGTCCGTGATCGAGGACCTCACCGCAGAATTCATGCCCGAACACCACGGATTGGCTTGATCGCATGAAGTCGTCGTAACCGGTTTCGGCCAACACGTCGGCGAGCTCGTCGCAGTGGTGGCGTGCGTGCAGATCCGACCCGCAGATCCCGCAGCGCAGCACCTCGACGAGAAGTTGGCCCTTGGCCGGCGTGGGTGTCGGTTGCTCGACGACCTCGAGCTTCGCGTTGGTGCACGTGACGGCTTTCATCCGCTGAGCCTAGTCCGGCGATTCGCTCGAAATCAGCGGCGCTGAGCATGCCGATGGAGCACCCTGGTAGATAGTCGCAAGGGAGGCACGCGCGAGATATGGGCGGTACTGCACCGGGTTCACGGGTGGGTTCGCGGCTCGGCCCGTATGTCCTGACGCGAATGATCGGCAGCGGCAGGATGGGCGAGGTCTACGAAGCCGAAGACACGCGGACCCGTCGCCCGTGCGCGCTGAAGGTGTTCCGCGCAGACCTGTCTGGCGACCCCGCGTTCAACGAACGGCTGCGGCGGACGGCACACGCAGTCAGCCAGTTGACCAACCCGCACGTGGTCTCGATCCACGGGTACGGCGACATCGACGGTGTGCTGTGCGTCGAGATGGCCCTGATCACCGGCACGAGCTTGCGCCAGATAGTGGACAACGACGGACCGCTGCCGCCGGCTCGCGCGGTGGCGATCGTTCGGCAGGTGGCGTCGGCCCTCGACGCCGCCCACGACAGTGGAATCGTCCACGGGGATCTCACTGCCGAGAACGTTCTCGTCGCCCGTGACGATTCGGTGTCGGTCGTCGATTTCGGCTTCGGCGCACCGGTTGCACCCAGTGGCACCGTCGGCGACCTCGCCAACGCGCGGCCCGAACAGCAACGCGGCCAGCCGATTGATCGTCGTGCCGACGTCTACGCGCTGGCACATCTGCTGCAGGAGTGTCTCGGGCTGAGCGACCCGGCACACGGGATTCCTGCGGAGTTCGCCGAGATCGTCGCGTCCGGAATGGCGAAAGACCCCGAACGTCGGTACCCGAGCGCCGGCGACCTCGCCAGCGCAGCCGAGCAAGCCTTGGCGGCCATGGGCGCGCCCGGGCCGCCACCACCCGAGCCGGCGCTGCCGTTCCACGACGACGTGCAGTTCACGGTGTACCGGCCGAGAGCCGTGCGCCCCTACCAGTGGACGAAGCTGCTGGCCTTCGCGCATCTGGGCGAGGCTCCGCTCGGCGCCGATCCCGACGACGACCCGATCCGCCAGGTGGAGAATCGCGCCCGCATGGCGCTGCGCGATCGGTTCGACTCGTACACGCCGGTGGTGCAGGACAGTTCGGTGGCCCTCCCAGAGGAGGCCGAGGTCACGTTCGCTCTCGAGCTGCCCGACTTCGAGATCAATGCGCCGAGCCGGACGTTCCTGTGGATCGACGACGTCCACATGGAGGAGTTTCAGATCCGGGCGGTCGTGGACCTGCATGGACGGGCGGCCCGCGGGCGGCTGCGGGTATGGCACGGAAGTATCCTGCTCGCCGAGGTGGCTCTCGCCATCAAGGTGGATATCGCAGCGCCAGAACGGGTTTCGCCGGTTGAGGCGCCCGTGAGCGCGACGCCGTTCCGGAAGATCTTCCCGTCGTACTCTCATGTGGATGCGCCGATCGTGATGCAGTTCGAGATGTACATGGAGGCAATCGGCGACCGCTATCTGCGCGACGTTCACATCCTGCGAGCCGGTGAGGTATGGACGGATCGCTTGTCCGACTGCATTCGCGAAGCGGATGTCTTCCAACTGTTTTGGTCACGCAATGCGATGCGATCGCGCTTCGTCGAACACGAGTGGCGCTATGCGCTGTCGCTGAACCGTGCCGAGTTCATCCGGCCCACGTATTGGGAAGAGCCGATGCCGTCGGGGCCGGGCCTTCCGCCAGCTGATCTGGGGCGCTTACATTTTCACCCGCTCGGGGCGGCGGCCGCCGCCCGCCATCCGAGGCCCGCGATGCCGCCTCCCCCTCCTTCTCCTCCTCCTCCTCCGCCTACGCAGGCCTTCCCGCCTCCGCAGGCTCCGCCTCCGCCGCAGGCACCGCCCTTGCCGCCGGTTGCGCGCAGGGGCAATCAGTGGATCCCGCTCACTGCAGTGGCATCCGTCCTCGTCGTTCTCGTGGGGACGCTCACGGTATTTGGAATGTCAAAACCCAGCATCTCGGGGAACACCGCGATGACGACTCTCAACACGCGGACGACGGAGCCGGCCCCGCGGACCTATTCGGAGATGCCGCCCAACGAGCCGACTTTGACAAGAGCGCCGCCCCCTCAGACCGTCGAAACCTCGTCGTCACCCAGTATCAACCCGACGACGACGTCGACGGCGACGATGACGGCCGGACCCACCCCTGACGCCGCTTCCCGGCTCCAGGAGCTGATGCCCACCGGTTCGGGATCATGCACAACCGCCACACCGACGGGCGGTGCGGTGGCTGCCGTCAGCTGTTCGAACTCTTCTTCGGGCGGACCCGATTCCGCGCGCTACTCGCTGTTCGAGAATTCCGGCGCGCTCAGCCAGCAGTTCGCGGGTTCGGCGGGGTCCGTGACAGCCGCGTCGGGGTGTGCGCAGTCATCGACGTGGAGCGGCGGGCAGGTCGCGTGCGGCATGTCCGGCGGCCGCGCACGGATCGTTTGGACCAAGGGCGGGGAGTTGCTCGGCGACGCTCAGAGTTCCGACCTGACCAGCCTTCACTCGTGGTGGATCAACAACCGCTGAGCGTCAGGCCGCGTAGCGGTCCTGGAGTTTCTGCAGTGTGGCTTCGATCCCCTTGCCGTTGCTCCTGGCGAAACCCGTTGCCTCGTAATACTTGATGCTGTTTTTCAGGCCGCCGGCATCGCGGTAGTCGAAGGTTTCGGTCACGCGGGTCTCGGTTGGCGAGATGGGTTCGAACTCCCACCGCCAACGGTGGCCGAAGGGATGGCGCCATTCGATGAGCCGGTCGGGCGTGAACTCCGTCACCGTGCTGGTGATGCGGTAGGGCAGTCCCAACATCTTCATCTTGGTGGAGAACCGCGCACCCGCACTGAGCGGGGACGGGCCGCGGATGTTGTCACCGACGGTGCCGGAGCCGTCGAGCTCGTGATGGCGGCGCGGGTCGGCGACGATGGCGAACAGTTCGGACGCTGGAGCGGAGACTTCGACTGAGCGGCTGACCTGCCGAGGTCCAGCGTCAACGGTGCTGACGGCCGTGGCTCTGCCCTCCTGATTGAGGTGTAGGAGATCCTACCGTCCGGGTTCATCTGGAAGTCGTTAAGCGTTAGCCAACCTTTGGTTATGGTTCAGAAATGCTTGAGCTCGACCTCAATGGGCTGAAAGGCCAGGATCACGGCTTCACGGTCCACGATGATGACGACGACGATCCCGTTCTGCTCCGCCACGGCATGCCCGTGGACACGTGGCGGCGGCGCCGTGGATTGTCATCAGGAGCAATGACAAGAAGCGCGCGCGGGTTAACGCGATGAGGCACCTGCTGTCGAAGTTCGATTACGACGGCAAGGACCATGACGTCGTTGGTGAGCCGGATCCGTTGATCGTCGTCGAGGTGGAAACGAGCGACTGAGGCTAGTCGGGCGCGGCGGTCCAGTCGTAGGACAGGAACTTTCCGTCGAGCGTGACGACGACGCGGTCGCCGGACGGGTGCGGCTTCTTCTGGAGGTCGACGCTGAAGTTGATCGCGCTCATGATGCCGTCGCCGAACTGTTCGTGGATTAGCTCTTTGATGGCTGGGCCGTAGACCTGCAGGACTTCGTAGAAGCGGTAGATCGTCGGATCGGTGGGTACGGCCGTCGGAAGGCCGCCGCGGTAGGGGACGGCGGCGAGGACGGGCACCGCCGATTCGTCGAGGCCGAGCAGTTCGACGAGGTTCTTGGCCAGCTCGGCGGGGATCGGATGTTGCCCGAGCAATGCGGCGGTGGTCCACACGACCGGCTTGTCGATGGCATCGGCGAGCTCCTGCCAGGTCAGCCCCTTGTTCAGGCGCGCGAGGACGACC
>NZ_JAVHWM010000068.1:0-12723 GCF_032159765.1 Mycobacterium sp.
CCAGCAGGTCGTCGCGCTCCTTGTCCGTCAGATAGAGCACGACGTCTGCCCGGCGCAGGATCGGGCGGGTCAGGAGCAGATCGAGCACAGGCGCGACCGGATGCCGCGACCTCACGATCATGCCGTGAGTTTGGACTATCAGGCGCTTGCGCATGAGCAGCGCCAGGAACGCGGCCGGCATCGAGACCAGATCCCTGCCGAGGTGCACATGCACCACGTCGATGCTGCGGCGATTCTTGAACATCCAGTACAGGGCCGACGGTGCCGCAATGCCCGCATGCCCCGTCAGCGGCACCAGTTGCGTGCCTTTGAACAGCCGCACCGGGGTCCCGTACAACAAATCCGGAGAGTGGCTGTAGCCGCGGCCCGCACCCGTGATCGTCACCGAGTGGCCTTGCGCCCGAATCTCAGCGGCCTGGTTGAACGCGACCCGCGCGGGGCCGCCGTAGGCCCCGTCGGGTGTCACAAGCGTCAGCACCTGCAGAACGTTCATCCACCACCGTCACAGGTCGCCGAGGTCGTCGGGCACATCTACAGCATGCTCGCGCAGTGCCTCTAATGGCACCACGTCGAGCGCGGATTCATGAGTGGACGCGAGCACCACGGGCGCGGCACATGCATCCTGATAGGCCCGAAGCCAGTTCACGGCGGTGACACACCACCGGTCACCAGGCACGAGTCCCGGAAACCGGTAGTGGGGCATCGGCGTCGTGAGGTCGTTGCCGATGGAGCGCTGATGCTCGAGGAACTCAGCGGTCACTACAGAGCAGATGGTGTGCAAGCCGACGTCCTCGGGCCCCGTCGAGCAGCATCCGTCACGGTAGAAGCCGGTCATCGGGTCGGTGCCGCACGGCTGCAACTGACCGCCGAGGACGTTTCGGTCAGCCATTGGGGACTTTTGCCGCGATCTGCTCGGCGACTTTGGCGGCGCCCGGCTCATCCGGAGCGCCTCCCGCCCCGACGTCGATGGCCACATTGTTGCGGACCCTCAGGACCCGCTGATTGGTCGCGTCGTGTCCCGCCGAGGGGTTGTCGTATACCTCGAGATGGGCCCGGATCGTGGTCGACAGGACACCGTTCGTCTCAGCGATCGGCCCCACGTCGTACGTCTCACGACCACCGGAGAGGATGTTGGCGAAGCTTCCGTCGCACTTCCGCCAGTTCGTCGACGACGCGGTGAAGAACACGGCAGCCTGTTCGGCGGTGGGGAACAGCACGACGCTCTGGTCCACCCACCGTGATCGCTGTGGATCGGAAAGCTGTTGACTGCGAAAGGCCGACCACCCGCTGTTCACGTAGGCCCTCGCCTGGCCGGGGCTGAAGATCGCCAGGCACTCCTGCCGCGACACCGAAGCGCCGCTGTCGCTCATGTCCTTCGCGTCTCCAGTCACCGCCAGATCGGTGGCTCCCACGGCGGTGTCGATCTCAGCGGGGCTGAGCAACAGTCCCGGCAGCGCAGGCTCGACGACCAGGGGCGGCCCGGTCGGCGCGCCCGAAGTGTGACTGTCGTGGTCGCCGCTTGACCCGCAGCCGGCCGCCAGGACGCACAGCCCGGCAAGGGCGAGCGTTAGGGGCCGTGGCATGTGTACTCCTCGCGAAACCGCGCGGCGCGCGGGTCGGGTCAGCCTAGCGCGGTGAGCAGTGCATAGTGGAGATCGACCATGCTCAGCGACGAAAAAGTACTGATCACCGGCCCTGCGGGGCGGATCGCGTACGGGCTCGCCCAGTCGCTGGTCGCCGACAACGAGGTGTGGGGTATCGCTCGGTTCAGTGACGCCGCCACCCGCGAGAAGGTCGAGTCGATCGGCGTCACTACCCGGACCTGCGACCTCGCCGACGGGCAGTTCGGTGATCTACCAACCGATTTCACCTACCTCCTGCACGTCGCGGCTGATTTCAGCTCCTCCGACTACGAACGGTCGCTGACCGTGAACGCCGAGGGCACCGGGTTCATCCTCGCGCATTGCCGCAGGGCCAAGGCGGCACTGGTGATGTCAACTGTCACGATCTACAAACCACACCCGGATCCGTGGCACGCCTTCCGGGAGGACGATCCGCCGGGCGATGCGATGGTGCCACAGCAGGCGCCGTATTCGATCGCCAAGATCGCACAGGAGGCGGTCGCTCGGTACTGCGCGCGCTCATTCGGGCTGCCGACGATAATCGCACGGATGTGCGCCGCATACGGCGAACGGGGCGGCATGCCGGTCTGGCACATGCACGCGATCGCAGCGGGTGAGCCGATCCGCACCCGGTGGAATCCCATGCCGTACAGCCCAATTCACGATGACGACATCAGCGCACAGGTGGAGCCGCTGCTCGGAGTGGCGAGCGTGCCCGCGACGATCGTCAATTGGGGTGGCGACGAGGCGGTGAGCGTTCAGCAGTGGTCGTCGTACATCGGCGAACTGTTCGGCATGGACGCGAGCGTGGTCGTCGAACCGGTTCCCGGCGCGTCCGTCGGCTCAGTCGCCGACCACACCAAGCGCGCGGCGATCACAGGGCCCTCCCGAGTCCACTGGCGCGACGGCATCCGGCGCGTCGCCGAACAGCTCTACCCCGACCTGGTGCGCAGAGTTGATGTCGGGTAGACCGCGGCGATATCCCACCAGCGATGAGCTGATGGACGCGGCGAAGCAGCAGAGCGGACTTGACGATTTCGGCCCGGGCGATTTCCGCGACGGGCTCGACGTCCTGCTCGACAGCCTGGAGCGCGACGGCGACCTGGACCCCGCTGCCGATTCTCGGGTGATCGACGATTTCCGGCGGAGGCTGGTCAACCGGCTGGAGGTCGAGGCCTGGTACCGCAGTCATCCCGAGATCGAGCAGCTCGGCGTGGCCGGGCCCGTCGACATTAACGGGCTGCCCCGCACCGGCACCACAGCACTCGCCAACATGATGTCGCTCGACCCCCAATTCCGTTGTCTGCGTGGATGGGAACAGACCAAGCCGTGCCCGCCACCGATCACAGACAGCGAGACCGACGATCCGCGGCGGATCGCAGCTGCGGAGTTCAACGAGCAGCTTCCGGCCGAAGCAAAGGCACTGCACCTATACGACCTCGACGCGACCATGGAGGACACCGAGTTGCTCGGGATGGCCTTCCACGGCCAGGGATACACGCTGCCGGTCTACAGCTACCACGCGTGGTGGCGTCACGCCAACCTCTGGCCCACCTATCGCTACCACCGACGTGTCGTCAAACTCCTTCAGTCACAACGCCCTCCAGACCTGTGGCTGTTCAAGGCACCGCACCACATGTTCCACCTAGAAGCGATCGTCGACGCGTATCCCGATGCCCGGTTCGTCATGACGCACCGCGACCCGGCCAAAGTCGTGCCGTCCTACGTCAGCACCGTGAACATGTTTTTCCCGCCGCCCGACGGCGAGCGCGACATGCGCCGGCTCGGCCGCGAGGTGAGCGGGCATCTGTGTGACGGCATGCACAACACCATCGCCGCACGGGACAGGCTCGGCGAGGATCGCTTCAGCGACGTCCATCATGTCGACCTCGTCGCCGATCCATTCGGCGAACTGCAGCGCGTGTACGAATTTCTGGACCTCCCGTTGCAGGACAACGTGTTACGAGCGATCAGCGACTGGCAACACCGCAATCGGCAAGGCGCGCACGGCGTGCACCGCTACACCGCCGTAGAGTTCGGCCTCGATGCCGCTCGGATACGTCGAGACTACGACTTCTACATCGAGCGCTTCGGCGTCACCGTCGAAACGTGAACCGGTACAACACGAAAAGGGACATACATGACAGCGCTGCCGAGTTGGGCCGACCAGATGAAGGCGTTGGAGAAGGTCGGAGAGAAACTGATCGGCAAGTGGCGTCCCGACGGCGCCAGCGAGGCCGAGAGCCAGGACATGAACAGGCTCGCGTTGTCGATCCTGGCGAGCGGCTATCTGTGCCGGGTCTACACCGACATCCACCGGCCCGTCTTCATGCCGCTGTGGAACTACGCGTTCAACCAGGGTGGTCCCAGCCCCGACTACGTCTACTCGACGGTGGAGGTCGATCCGAAAGGTGTGTACCGGATCTCGGGATACCGCGGCACGACGCGATTCGTCGAACTCACCCAGCAGGCCATCGACATGCTCAGCCCGAAGGCGATGGACGGCAGCACGCCGCCGTATGCCTTCACCAACGACCTCGACGAACTGACCATCGATGAGGACGGCTACTTCAGCGTCGTCATGTCCGCCGAATGCCCAGCTGGCTATTCGGGCGACTGGTGGCAACTGCACGACCGGACCGTGCGAATCCTCATGCGCCGCTGCTCATGTGACTGGAACCGCGAGGTCGACGCGCGCGTGGCCATCGAGCGTCTGGGCGACCCTGACGGTGCCGACATGACACCCGAGGAGATCGCGCGGCGGTTCTCCGATCTGGCCGCGTGGATCGAGGGAACCATCGAGTTCGACATGGGCCTGATCCGCTACTACCGCGAACACCACGGCGTCAACACGTTGTTGAGGTCGGGCAAGATCGACGAGATGGGTGGACTGCCCAAGCAGGCCTACTACGACGGCATCCACGAGATCGACGACACCGAGGCATTGATCATCGAAACGGTACTGCCGCGCCAGTGCCGCTACTGGCAGGCCCTCGTGGGTGACGACCGCTTCTGCACGGTCGACTGGGTCAACCGGCAATCCAGCCTCAACGATGTTCAGGCCCACATCGACAGCGACGGCAAGTTCCGTGCGGTGATTTCGCGGCTCGACCCGGGCGTGCCGAACTGGCTCGACAAAGGCGACTATCCGTGGGGCATCATCCAGATGCGCTGGAATCACGCCACCGACTACCCCGATCCCATTCTCACCAAAGTGCCGTTCGCCGACATCCGCGACCACCTACCGGCCGACACCCCGACTCTCACGCCCGACGAACGCAAAGAGTCTCTGCGCATCCGCCGCGAAGGCGCTCAGCTGCGGCGAATCTGGTGACGATGGCCGGGACACAGGGTGCACTGAACACTGCCGTGCTCGCCGCGCTCGACGGACTGCTACGCGCACTAGACCTGGAAGCACAGGGCGACAGCCGTTTTCGCGCTCACAACGAGCCCGACCGATTCGGGCGGGTATTCGGCGGACAGATGATCGCCCAGGCCATGCAGGCCGCGTCTGTCACCGTCAGCGACAAGCCGCCGCACTCGGTGCACGCGTACTTCGTGAAATCCGGTCTGCCCGATCGTCCCCTCGACGTGGAGGTGGACCAGGTGCGTGACGGCCGCTCGATGGCGGCTCGCCGCGTCACCGTTGGCCAAGGTGACGAAACCCTGCTGATCGCCATGGTGTCCTTCCACGACAACCCCACGGAACCCGAATTCGCCGAACCCGTTGCGCTAGTGCCTGATCCGGGCGAGTGGCCCCTTCTGCAAGACTGGGTCGACGACGCGCCACCGGGCCTGCGAGAGCGCGCACAGATGTGGATCGACAGACCGCCCCCGTTGGAGATCCGCATCGGCGAACCGACCCGTTTCTTCGGCGGCCCTCGCGCCCCCGGGCCCCGCACGCACTGGATGCGACTGCCCCGCGACGTCGGCGACGATCCCCGGCTGCACAGTGTGCTGCTCGCCTATGCGAGCGACTACCTTCTCCTCGACATGGCACTGCGCTCACATCCGGTCGACGTCACCGTCGCGTCGGCCACCAGCTTCAGTGTCGATCACGCAATCTGGCTGCACCGCCCTATCCGCTTCGACGAGTGGCACCGCTACACACAGGAGTTGATCGCGGTCTCCGGGGATCGCGGGCTGGTGCGCGGCGCGATCCACACTCGCGACGGCCATCTCGTCGCGAATGTCACACAGGAGGTGCTGGTCCGTGTCAGGTCGTGAGCACCCCCTGTTCCAACAGGCTTGGCCCGAAGGCGAATACCGGATGTTTCAGCTCGGCTTCGTGGTCGACGATCTCGTGGGTGCCGCGCGGCGCTGGGTGGAGGTGTTCGAGGTCGGACCGTTCCACATCATGCCGCGTGTGAGCAACGCCTGCCGCTACCGGGGCGGCGACGCCAACGTGGACATGCGCATCGGCGTCGCACAGGCCGGGCCCGTGCAGGTCGAACTGATCCAGAACTTCACCGACGGCCCGAGCGTGTTCGACGACCTGCGAGGTCTTCATGGCGGCAATGGGTTCGGCTTCCACCAGGTCTGCACCATGACGCGGGATTACGACGCCAAGAAGGCTCACTACGAGAGTCTCGGTTACGAATTGGCGTGTGAGTTCACCTCGCCGGGCCAGCGCGTCGCGTTCTTCGACACGACCGCCGACTTCGGCTTCTTCACCGAAGTCGCCGAGGAGAAACCGAGCTTTCTGGTCAACCTGGCACGGATCTCGCAGACCTGCGCCGAATGGGACGGCACCGACCCGATCCGCATCCTGACACGCGAGGGCTACCGAACGCCTTGACGCGCAGGGTCACACAGCAATCGACCTGCCGTTCAGCGTCCATCCCGACGTTGTGTACATGCTTCGGGTGACATTTGACGACGTAGCGAACGGAACGGCCGTCGTGTTCGTCACAACGATGTTGTTGAATGCGATGTTGCTTATCTTCCCTGCACCCAAGACGATTCCGACGTTGCGGTAGGCCGAGGACGGCGTGCCCGAGATCGTCAGGCCGGAGATCGTCACGTTGGTCACGCTCTGGTTGGCGTTGCCGTTGTAAATCAGCACGGCACCTTGTTGGGTGGTTTTGCTCGTGTTGGCTCCCGTCACGGTGCCTCCCGTGATCGTCACGTTGTTCGTCGACAGCGTGTTCCAAGGGCTGCCTTCGGACGCGATATAGACACCGGCGGCGTCGGTCCCCGACACGTTGATGTTCGTGTACGAAATGTTCTGTCCGCCGACAACCGAAAGGCCACGGCCCCAGGTGGTTCCGATCACCGTGGGTGAGGTGATGACGATGTCGTGGTCGATCGGCTCGCCGGAGTAGGAGATGACGGATATGCCGTCGTCTCCGGTGTTTTGGGTAACCGCGTAGTTGACGTGCCCGTTGTTCGCGCCGTGGGTCATGTGAATGCCGTCAGCGCGTGTGTTCATGACGATGACCCGGTTGAGAGTGAAATTGCTTGCCCCGTAGACAAAGACGCCCGCGGCGGCCGAGCCGTTGATCGTTACGTCATTGATTGTGTTGCCGTTGCCTTCGATGACCAGCTTGTGTTGGGCGAGGCTGTCGTAGCGAGGGCCAGTGAGTGGCGCGGTGAGCGTGAGGTTCGACACCGTCACGTTGTCGGCCAGGATCTGCACCGCGGATGTGGCGTCGTTCGTCGCCTGAAGGGTTGCGCCATTTCCGTTGATCGTCACGCCGGAAACCCGGATCTGCAACACACCTGAGTGCTGATAGACCCCTGGGGACAGGGTCAGGGTGTCCCCCGGCTTCAGCGCGTCGAACTTGGCCTGCAGATATGCAGTGGCGTCTCCCGAAGGAATGCTCACCGGCGGTGTCGTCGGCGGATTGCTCACCGGTGGGGTCGTCGGCGGATTGCTCACCGGCGGCGGTGACGCAGGAGTGCCCGCCGAGCCCGAGATCGGCACGGTCACAGAAACCGACTTGGTCGCCTGGCCGTCGCTGGCGTTGACACTGAACGTCAACGACGTCGGTCCTTGAATCGCCGCCGCGGCAAGGGCGGTCGACGTGGGGGTATAGGTGAAAGCACCGTTTGAATTGACCACGACGGTACCGCCGGCGGGCTGCGTCGGAACACTGTACGACAGCGCGTCGCCGTCGGGGTCAGTGAAATTCAACGTGCCCTTCACGATTCCGGTACTCGCGTCGGGCGCTCCGACCGTCGGTGTGCCGGCGACCGGTGCGGTGTTGCCCCGGTTAACCGTCAGGGCCCGCACCGCGGCATCCGACATATCCGATACATAGATCTGGCGCCCGTCTGGGCTGATGGCTATACCGTGCCAGCTGTATTCGGGAGCGCTGTCCACAGTCACCGTGCTCGTCACGGCGCCCGTCTTGGTGTTGATGACCGACACCGTGTCAGCGCCGTTGGCGACATACAACACGGTGCCATCCGGACTCAGGGCGATACCAAACGGCAGAGCGCCGACCCCGATCGTGGAAATCGTCGCTGGAGTGGCAGCCGCGGCGTCGATGACAGACACGCTGTTGCTGCTGAAATTGCCCACGTAGACCCGGCTTCCGTCTGGGGAGACCGCCAGCCCATACGGGTTGGCGCCCACCGCGATCGGCTTACCGACGACACTGTTGGTAGCGGTATTGATCACCGATACCGTGTTGGCGCCGAAGTTGGCCACGTACACCTTGGTGCCGTCCGGTGAGACGGTGATCCCGCCGGGCGTGCTTCCGACCTGAACTGTCGCCACCAGTGCCGGTGTGGCCTTCGACGTGTCGATCACGGACACCGTGTTGTTCCAGGTGTTGGTCACGTACACCCGCTGACCGTTGGGTGAGACCGCCAGCCCGAAGGACTGGCCGCCTTGTGTGGCCACCTGGCTCACGACTGCGTTGGAGGTGGTGTTGATCACCGATACCGCACCGTTGCCGGCAACGTATGCGCGGCTGCCGTCGGAACTCAGCGCGATTGCCGTCGGCGTGCTCACCACGTTGATCGTGGTCACCGCGCCACTGGTTCTATCGATCACGGACACCGTATTGCTCGCCGAATTGGCCACATAGATCTTGGACGCCGACGCAACGACTCCCATCGGGTTGGACCCGACCCGCGTTGTCTGGGGAGTTGACAGTTGCGAAGGCAACACAGGTACAGCCACGGTCACCGGTGTAGTGACCTGCCCGTCGCTGACGGACACGCTGAACTGGTCGACATCGCCCGCAGCCGTCACGCCTGCGGCCAGCCGCGCCGCCTGACTGGGCGTGTAGGTGAACGCCCCGGTCGAGGCATTCACTGATACCGTCCCACTAGACGGTGCCGTAGAAACCTTATAACTCAACGTGTTTCCGTCGACGTCTGTACCGTTGATCGAGCCCGTCACCACGCCCGTCGTCTGGTTGGGCAGCACCTGCGACGGTGCCGCCGTCGGCGCACTGTTGACGGCGGCCACGGCGGCGAACGCCGTAAAGGGTTGCGCCCCTTCGGCCGTCAGGTCCTGCACACTCTGGTCAGTTACCTGGGCGTCCAAGGTCGATACGGGAGTCTGATCTGCTCGAACCTGACCGAATTGACGGCGCGCCCAAGCCAACACCGTCCACAACGCCGGCGAATCCACCGGTGCCTCGGGTGCCGGGTTGGCAATTGTGCGCACCAAGTCGAACGCCCGTGACACCACACTGGCCACCACGGTCGACGGGCTCACTGGACCGCTGACAGTCGGCGCTGACTCCGACAACGAACTGGCAGCAGCCAGTCGCGCGGGCACACGTTGCGCCTCAGGGCCGGTCCCCGACGCTGGATCGATCGCTCCTCGCGTCCGCGGCGTCGCGGGGGTGACCTTCAGGGCGCGCGTCACGATTCGCGACGTCACGCGAGCCAGCGCCGGAGGCGGTGAATTGAGTACAGAGCTCGTCGGTGGCTTCGACGTCACCGGTGGCGTGCTGCCCACCTTGGTGGCCGGCTTGTTGGCCGACAAGTCGCTGACCGGAAGACTGCGCGACCGAGGCGAGCCGGCCTTGGGACCTCCGGAACTCACGACAGTCCCGGCGCTGGGGTCGTTATCCGCCGCGTCCTTTGCAGGGGAGGCATCGGTTGTGGTCTTCGAACTCTTCTCGGCCGGAGGCTTGGAATTCCGGGCGCTCTTCCCAGTTGCCGTCGTAGCGGACGGTTGCGCCGAGCCAGTCGTTGCCGAGTCCTGCTGTTTCCGCGGGGATCTGGATTCCCGGGAGGGGGGTGCCGCATGGCGGCCCGACGAATCAGTTTGTGAGGATGCCGGACCGGGTGCAGCTAACGCGGTTCCTGGAGCTCCCGCGACCGCCGCCCCGACGCCCAACGCAACCGCCAGCGCACCGACGCGGCCGACATACCGTGCGCCGCCCAGCACCATCGCCTTCTCAGGCCGCCCGCGTGGTGGATCGCAAGGGGTGTGCACCGACCTCGCGGGAGGTATGGGCTGCGTTGTCGCGCTGTCTGGAACCGCAGCCGGAATCAGCTGCCGTCGAAGGCCGATGAAGCCGCTTGTGGGGCGTCGTAGGAATACCCGAACTGTCTCCAATAATTGGTGAGCGGTCTGCTTCATGTTCACTCCAGACTCTTAACAAAATGGAGCTGATTGGCTCCAGTGACTTTCGAGCGCAAATGCCATTGTGTGTTTTCTTTGCGCTTTGCGGAAGCAAATTCAAAAGAAAATTAACTCCTGCGAAGGTGCTGATAATCGTGCCGTAAGCGCGAAAACATGCTCGTTTTCCGGGATTTCGCACTTAAACAGGGGAAGTTTGCTACTCACGCTCAACAAAGATGATTGCCGACAGTATTTATGTAAGCTGACGACGCATTTATCCTGCTTACCTGGCGCAGACGTTTGCTAGTCCGATGGCCGCGACCATCATTATTACATGAATGTCAATTTGCCTGAGCGCGCCACGCCGCGAAATCAGGCCATCGAGGCCCGAGATCGGCCCCTGCGCGGCTGGGGCGTCGCCGTATGTGCTCGTCGCGGATGGAGGGATTGGGAGTGTTCCCCAGAACACCCTAGAAAGCTTGCTCGGCTGCACCACGCAAACACAAGTGAATGCGCAGATGAATGGCTCCGGCTGTTTGCGTAGAAACGCCCAGATAGGAAAACGAGCTTTTTATCGCATCATGTTTCGCGATCAGGAAGGCAATCCAAAGATGGTCGAAATTGATCATGACAACAGCAATACGCGGAAACTTTATTTCATCGCCGGACGGCCAGGCCGGTCCCGCCGGGCCCCAACTCGCGACAAGCCGACGCCGTGCCCATCACGGCTGCCTGATACGTGTAGACATCGAAATTGCTTGCAAGACAACCTGTTACAGTATCAACCGCCTGCCGTGCACGCTGTTCCGACGAGCTTACGCGGGTGCGCCGAGGTGTTTACAGGAACGAGTTCTCGGCGGTCAGACCGCGATCGGGAAACGCACCCATCGCGAACGTTTCGGCATTGCCTAGCCCCGACCCTCCGCCCAGCGGGTCCTCCACGTGCACAAGCAGGTCGCGCAGTTGGTGCAATTCACGTGCATTCTTCGGATCGTCGCAGTTCGCGACGTAGTTTCCTTCCACCTTCAACTCGCCGACCCATTGGCCGTAGACCCAGTCATTCCAGCCGTAGTAGCCGGCGGTGCCCAGGTGAAAGCCGGTGGGGCCGGCCGCGGTGATGGTGAGCGGACGCTTCGCTCCGTGTGCATCGACGAGCGTGATGGTTCCGTGGGTAAACCGGCGGTTGTCGTCGTTGAAGTGCAGGTCCTGCTCGACGGACACGAAGCGCTCGGAGGTGCCGTCGGTACTTTGCTGCTCTGCCTGACAGCGGATGTCGATGTATCCGTCGCCTCTTTCCTCTTGATAGAAGACGAACAGTGAGTAGGCCGACCCGTCCGCTCGAGTGAGAGTCATCGGCAGCCACGTCATCAGCATCTGCTTGATCCTCCGACCGCCCCGCGGCAAGCCCGGGATCGGCTTCCCGACGCCGGGCCGCAGGCCCCACGAGTGATCCCGGATCGAAATCCACTTGTCTGCGTCGATTTCTGTACGGACGCCCTCCACCTCGACCCAGCCGGATGCGACACCGATCTGGTGGTAACGCAACACGTTGTGGCTCACGCGGTATCCGTCGGGGCTGCGATCGGGCCACGGGTCTTCCAGAGACGCATCGAAGCTGCCGCGCAGCGCGACATCGAACGCGATTGGGGCATGTTCCGTCGCGTCGAGCATCACGCGGATCTCGCGCAGCGGTTCGACGACGCGGTAGTGAACCGGCCCGACGTGGGTTCCCGCAGGATCTGACGAGAGCCGCCTGCCGGCGCGCACGGTCCATTGCTCGGTTCCTCGGCACACGCCGGCCGCTCCGTCGAAGACACCACGGTTGGTGTATTTGCCGATCCCGAGCACCACTTGCAGGGAGTTGTCGCGAGCATGGGCGATCGTCCAGATCTTCTCGGTCCATGAGGGATCCGATTGGCTGACGGTTGCGAACGTGTCGACGATCTGATGGGTGAGCAGTTCGTCTTCAGGCACCAACGAGCCGTAGTTCGTGTTCAGCACTGCGGTCACCTCTCTGCCGACGGAACCACCTCTCGATGCCTCGCGAGCTTTAGCATTGACGGGCATCGGTGTCTCACACCGCGATCTGAACACCGCGACGGACGATAGCGGTAGTGTGACATTTGACCCTATGTATGTAAAGGACTCGATGATGGCTCCCCGATCGGTCGCCGAGGCGGAACCATCGTTGCGGCGGCGCATCCTCGCGGCCACTTTCGTCGTGCTCGCACGCGACGGGCGGCGACGGTTGCAGCTCTCCGACGTCGCGGCCGAAGCCGGGGTATCGCGCCCGACTCTGTACCGGTACTTCGGCTCCAAAGACGGGCTCCTGGAGGCATTTGGCCTCTACGAGCAGGACAACTTCGACGCGGGCATCGCCGCTGCCATGGCCGGACTGACCGGGCCGGACCGGCTCGATGCTGCACTTCGATTCATCGTGGATTTTCAGAGCACGTATTCGCTTGGCTCCCTGGCTGACACCGAACCAGACCATGTGCTGCACCAGATGAAACGCTCGCTGCCGGTCATGCGCGACCGGGTGGCTCGCATCATCTCGGGCGAGAACAG
>NZ_JAVHWM010000226.1:0-2892 GCF_032159765.1 Mycobacterium sp.
GTCACGAAAGCGCGGGTCGGCGACACTATTTCCATCGGCACAGGCAGCAGCGGCGTCGTTTCGCTCTCCAGCATCAATTCGCCGGACGCAAAGATTTTCTCCTCGCCGCCGCGCAGCGGCCTGTCGAGCGTGACGTCATAGTGCTTGGTGACGTTGCTGCGCGGCGAAATGATCTTGTGCAGCAGCGCGCCGTCATCGGTCAGCAGCAGCAGGCCGGAGGTGTCCTTGTCGAGGCGGCCGACGGTCGAGATCGCCGGTTCGCGCGCGCGCCAGCGTTCCGGCAGCAGGGAGTAGACCAGCGGCGGCTCTTTGTGGGAGCAGGTGACGCCGATGGGCTTGTTCATCACCACCACCACGCCCGGCGGCGGATCGAGCGGCTCGTCGTCGACGGTCATGCGCGATGACAAATCCGGCGTGATCGCGATGCGCTGGTCGCTGTCTTCCAACGTAACGCCGTCCAGCGTCACCAGCCCCATCACGACCAGCCGCTGCACCTCGCGGCGTGAGCCGTAGCCCAGATTGGCGAGCAGGCGGTCGAGCCGCAATGTCGCTTTGCTCACTTGTGCGCCTCGTAGATCTTGTAACCGCCTGTTTCGATTGTCAGATCGACGCGCTTGAACAACGGCTTCATGGCACCTTCATACGGCAAATGGCGGTTGGCGGTCAGCCAACAAACGCCGCCCGGGCGTAGCGCCTCGGCGGCGCGCTTGACGAAGTTGAGAGCAAGCCCGCGGTCTTCCGTACCAGCGTCGTGAAATGGCGCGTTCATCACGACGAAGTCGAGCGCGGCGAGATCGGGGTTGGGATCGCGGACGTCGATCCACCGGAAGCTCAGGCGGGCATCGTCGAGATTGCGCTGCGCAGCTTGAACCGCACGGCGGTCGATATCGACAAGCGTGAGCTGCGCGACCTTGGGCGAGGCCAGCACCGCGCGCGCCAGCACGCCGACGCCGCAGCCGAAGTCGGCGCCACGCCCGCTCAGCGCGGGTAAGTGCTGCAGCAACAACGCGCTGCCGGGGTCGATACGGTCCCAACTGAAGACGCCGGGCTGCGACCAGAGGCCGAAGTCCGGCAAAAGCTGCGGGCCGCCGGCCGCAAGCGCTTCGTCGATGGCGGTGAGGCGGTCGGGCCGTTTGCAGGTGACGATGCGATGATGCCGCCGCGCGGTTTCCTCGGTCATGCAGCCGAAGGCTTGCAGTTCCTTGCGCAGCCGCGTGCCGCCCTGGTCTTTGGGCGCCAGCGCAACAACAGTGCTGCCCGGTGCCACGGCGCGCAAGGCGAGGGCGAGGGTGTAGCGGCGCTCGAGCGTGCCCGGCGGCGCGAGTATCGTCATGGAAGCGAGGCTGCCGTCGGCTTGCGACACCAATTCCGAAGCGCCGGGCATCAGTGGCGAAAACTGGATCGCGTCGCGCGGCGTCTCGACCACATCCGCCGGCGGCTTGCCATAAATGCCCGCGACGTTCGCGACCATGCGCTAGGCAGCCATCACGTCGAGCAGCGCCGGCTTGACGCCGAGCTGGTCGATCAGCCGGTTGAGTTCACCGCGCGCCTGCGCGTTGCTGCGCTGGTGCCGCTCGGCCAGGATCAACTCGTTCTTCATCGTATGTTCGAGGCCGGTAAATTCCGTGACGCGCACTTTGTAGCCGTGCGATTCCAGCACCAGGCCGCGAATCACGTTCGTCACATGCGCGCCGAACTCGCGGCGCTGGATCGGATGCCGCCACAACTGGCGCAGCGGCCCGGATTGGCCCTCCAGCAGCCGCGCCACTTCGGCCTGACAGCACGGCACCAGCGCAATCGTCTTGGCCTCATGGCGCAGCGCGAAGCGGATGGCGTCGTCGGTCGCGGTGTCGCAAGCGTGCAGCGCGGTGACCATGTCGGCCCGGCCGCCCGGCAGGCTTGCCTCGGCGATGGGCGCGGCGATGAACTGCATGCGCTCGAAGCCAGATTGCGCCGCCAGCGCGCGTGACGACTCGACCAGTCTGTCGCGCGCCTCGACGCCGACGACACTGCCGCGTCCGGCCGGGCCGAGCACCAGATCGTAGAGGATAAACCCGAGATAGGATTTGCCGGCGCCGACGTCGGCGATCACCGGCTCGCCATCGTCCTTGAGCAGGTGCTCCAGCGTCGGCCGCAGCAACTGGGCGAGGTGCAGCACCTGCGTCAGCTTGCGCCGCGAATCCGCGTTCAGCGTCGCTTCGCGCGTCAGAATGTGCAGCGCCTGCAGCAATGGCACGGATTTCTCAGGCGTCTGGCTCGGCCAGAGCTTCGCCCAGGTTTCCCGTTCTTTGGCGGCTTTGGCTTCACGCGTCATTTAAGGCTCTCCCGCTGCCTATCTAGCGGGGTGCGTGCCCAGTTGCCAGTTCGGGGGGCCTAGAAAAAGCCCACAGATTCGCAGCCGGTGCCGACCTGGAAGCTCTGCTTCACGCGGCGGCCCGGAATATCGATGACGTGCATCGAGCCGTCTCCCTGGCAGCCGACGAACAATTCGTCGCCGCGGAAGGCGAAGTCCATCGGCTGGTTGCCGACCGGGATCGCGGTTTGGGCGCCGAACGACGCATCGATGATGTGCAGCATGTTGCTGTTCAGATTGCTGACAACGAGGAGCTTTCCATCCGGCGAGTAGCGCGCGATCTGCGCCGGCTTCTCGTCGCTCACGGCAATGACGGTCTTGCCGTCGCTGGAGACGGCGATGCCGGCCAGCGCCTGCGGCGTCTTGATCTGGCCGAGCAGCTTGCGGTTCGGCAGGTCGATCACCGACACGGACGCGTCTTCCTCGTTGTCGGTGTAGAGCCGCTGGCCGTCCGCCGCGATGCAAAGGCGATGGCCATTGGTTGAGCCGGAATCGATCGCATAGACCATCTTGTTGTTTTTCGGATCGATCGCCGCGAC
>NZ_JAVHWM010000097.1:0-72096 GCF_032159765.1 Mycobacterium sp.
GCCGGCATCGGCGGTTTGCTGGTGGTGCTCGGCGCCGGGTTTGTGGCGATGCTGCTCGTGAGGACGCCGAACGCCGCTAACGAGTCGCCGGAGGGCACACCGTGAGCATTGCGCTTTTTCGCTCGACGACCTTCTTGCCGTCCACCGATATCGAGCACGTGATGTTCTTGCCTGAATTGGTCACGATGATGCTCGCCGACTCCTTCGCCGGCTTGGGCAGCTCGACTTCCTTGTGCCACGGCAACTCCACGCCGAATTCGCTCTGCAGCATGCCGCCGGTGTCGTTGTAGCTGATGGTGAGCGCCATGCCGTCGCCGGTCACGTCGTAGGACACCGATTCGGTCTCGCCCGACGTGTTCCCGCCCGGGGGCCCCGGTATGGGGATGGGCGGAAGCGACGGAATCCCCGTCGGCAGTGGCGGCAACGATGGCATTCCGGGCGGAAGCGACGGCAGCGACGGCTGCCGCGCCGACGGCCGGGAGGTCGGCGTCAGCGACGACGGCGCAGCGACTGATTTCTCCTTCGACGGGCTGGCGACGACGAATACGAGGTAGGCGACCAGCCCGATGACGCCGGCGACGGCGAAGCCCGCGAGGCCCCACAGCCACGGCCGACTGCCGCGCGGCGGATCTGGCGGTGTGGTGTCGGGCGTCGTGCCTGTGGGCGGTGGCGCCGGGTTGGTTTGCGTCCAATATGGGGGCAGTTGCTCGGTCGGGCTGAGGCCGGTCGGTGCGGAATACAGGGACCCGTACCCGGTGCCGCCGTATGCCGGGTCCGAATACGCATGCGAGCCCGTGTAGGCCTCGGTGGGATCCGACGGCACCGGGCCCGAGCCACGCGGGTCGGTCATGTCCACCTCTCGGTGATATCCACACCCATAGCAGCGAGGGTACCTGCGGAACGGGACCGTGGGTCTGCGCTCATCTGAGCGGTTTGTCTCGCGTCGTCGTGGGCACAGGAATGGCGGCGACCCAGGGTGTTGCGAGAGGGTAGAGGGATGTGCGGTATCTGCGGAGAGGTCCGGTTCGACGGACGGTCGGCTGACGTCGCGGCGGTGACACGGATGACGGCGGCGATGACGGCGCGCGGCCCCGACGCCGACGGTGTCGTCGCACACGGACCGGTGGCGTTCGGGCATCGTCGGCTGTCGATCATCGACCTGTCCAGCCACGGCGCGCAGCCGATGGTCGACAGCGAGCTCGGGCTGACGCTGGTGTTCAACGGCTGCATCTACAACTACAAGCAGCTGCGCGAGGAACTACAGGCCGCGGGCTACCGCTTCTTCTCCACCGCCGACAGCGAGGTGCTGCTCAAGGCATTCCACAAGTGGGGCCCGCAATGCGTCGAGCGCTTCAAGGGAATGTTCGCGTTCGCCATCGCAGACCGCGATTCCGGAGTGGTGACGCTGGGACGCGACCGGCTGGGCATCAAGCCGCTGTATCTTGCGGAGTCGCCGGGGCGGCTTCGCTTCGCGTCGTCGGTGCGCGCGCTGCTGGACGGCGGTGACGTGGACACCGAGCTGGATCGCTATGCGCTGCACCACTACATGAGTTTTCACGCCGTGGTGCCGGCTCCGCGCACCATTTACCAGGGCGTCCGCAAGCTGCCGCCCGCGACTGTGCGGGTGATTCAGCCCGACGGCAGGTTTGCCGACACGGTGTACTGGTCACCGGAATTCCGCCGGGATCCTGGGCGCAGCGGCTGGTCGAATCAGGACTGGCAAGACGCGTTGATCGATGCCCTGCGTGTTGCGGTGTCGCGCCGGATGGTGGCCGACGTTCCCGTCGGTGTACTGCTCTCCGGAGGCATCGACTCGTCAGTGGTCGTGGCGCTGCTCGCCGAACAGGGCCAGCACGGGCTGGCCACCTTCAGCATCGGATTCGACTCGGCGGGCGGGCAATCGGGCGACGAGTACTACTACTCGGACATGGTGGCCAAGGCGTTCGACACCGACCACCACAAGATCCACATCGACAACTCGCGACTGGTGCCCGCACTGCCGAAAACCATTGCCGCGATGAGCGAGCCGATGGTCAGCCACGACTGTGTCGCGTTCTATCTGCTCTCAGAGGAGGTCAGCAAGTCGATCAAGGTGGTGCAGTCAGGCCAGGGTGCCGACGAGATCCTGGCCGGCTACGACTGGTACCCGCCGCTGGCCAACATCGACCGCGGCCAGGTCACCGACGCATACGCCAAGGTGTTCTTCGACCGCGACCACCGCAGCGTGAACGCGATCTTCGCTCCCGAGTACTGCCTCGATGTCGACGCCAGCCGCGAGTTCGTCGCCGCGCACCAGAGCGCGCCGGGCGCCGACACGGCGGTCGATGCGGCGTTGCGCCTGGACACCGAGGTGATGCTGGTTGACGACCCGGTGAAGCGCGTCGACACCATGACAATGGCGTGGGGGCTGGAGGCGAGGGTCCCATTCCTCGACCACGACTTCGTCGAGCTCGCCGCCACCTGCCCGCCGGACCTCAAGTTGGCCTCGGGTGGCAAGGGTGTGCTGAAGGACGCGTCGAGAGCACTGCTGCCCGCTGAGGTGATCGACCGCACGAAGGGCTATTTCCCCGTGCCCGGGATTCGTCATATCGAGGGTGAGGTGTTCGACCTTGTCCGCGATGCCCTGACGAACCGGTCGGCCCGCAACCGTGGCCTGTACCGGCGCGAGACGCTGAAAGCCTTGTTGAATAAGCCGAACGAGGGCCGCACCACGCTCGGTGCCAACTCGCTGTGGCAGCTCGCGGTGCTGGAGATGTGGCTGCAGAGCATGGAGGGCTAATACTCTTGCAGCGGGTCCGCGCGAATTACGGGGCCTCGATGTCCCCAGATGCGACCGCGTTCGCACACATCGTCGACGACGGCGGTTATCCGCGTGCGGTGCAACGGTTTCTGCGTGGGTGGCGGGCGAGCTCGTCTCGTGACGTTGTCCTCCCCGTGGACGGGCCAGTGCTCCGCGTCATCCACTCCGCCGACGGTCACTGGCTGGCGTGCGAAGTTGCGCCGGAGGGCAGCACCAGGTCGCAGATCTGGGTGGTGACCACCGACCCGGACGACCGCATGGCCCGCCGCATCGACTTCCACGACGACGGGATGGCCGAGCTCGTCGGGTGGGACGGCACCCGGGTGGCCGCGATGCTGATGGGCGAGGACGGGGTCGGCGAATCCTGCCTGATCGATCCTGAGAACGGCAATCGCCTTGTGCTGGACCGCCGTTCCGGTGGCCGGCTGGTTGACGCCTGGTGCGGGGGCTCGCTGGTCAGGGTCGGCCCGCGCGGCTATCAGGAGTTGCTTCTTCTGCGTGGGCTGACCGAGATCGCGCTGCTGCCATCGGATCCGGGATCGGTCACCAACACGGGCGTCATCCTCGACGACCACTTTCCACGGCGAATCCGGTACGGGCCGACGGGCGAGGAGACCAGGCTCTACCAGCCGGCGATTGATTACGACGTGAACAGTTCGGAAGGCTATGTGCGCGCGCTGATTCGCAGCACCAACGGCTGTGAGCACACACGGCTGCTCGAGGTCACCGCGACGGCCGACGGCGTCTCGTACTACGTGGTGGCCGAACGTCAAGACTGTGACCTCGACGAGTTCGTCGTCAGCGATGACCTCAGTACCATCGCACTGCTGTGGAACATCGACGGCGGCAGCGAGCTGCAGATTTTGGAGTACACGGACAACACGCTCGCCGACCCAATTCCGTTGCCCGGCTTGGTCGCCAGTGAGCTCTCGATCAGCGCGGGCGGCTCGATGCTCGCGGTCACCGTCGAGGGTCCCTCGCTGCCGAGGACAGTCGAACTGGTGGATCCGCGCACAGGGGAATGGCAGCGCGTCGATAAGGAACCGAGCAGCGGCCCTGTGGTCGCAGCAGGCGCGCCGGGCCCCACGCTGCACACCATCACCGGTCGGGACGGGCAGGCGTTTGCCGCATGGCTGCACCGACCACCCCCTTCAGCCGGGGTGATCGGGGCGTTGGTGTACCTGCACGGGGGACCTGAGGGACAGTCACGGCCCGGCTATCACGAGTTCTTTCCCGATCTCCTCAACGCCGGAATCGCAGTGCTGACACCGAATGTGCGGGGATCTGGCGGTCTTGGCCGCACCTTCATGCACGCCGACGACAAAGAGAATCGCTTCGCCGCGATCGACGACGTCGCCGAATGTGCCCGGTTCCTCGTCGACTCGGGATTGGTGGACGCGAGCCGGGTCGCATGCGGCGGATGGTCCTACGGCGGCTATCTGACGCTGGCGGCGCTGACGTTTCACCCCACGGCGTGGGCGGCGGGAATCTGCATCTGCGGTATGAGTGACCTGACCACCTTCTATCGCAACACCGAGCCGTGGATCGCTGCGGCCGCGTACCCGAAATACGGTCATCCGGTAGGTGATCGGGAATTGCTCGAGGAACTGTCGCCGTTGCGGCGTGTCGACGCATTGACAGCGCCGCTGTTGGTAATGCACGGCGGAAACGACACCAATGTGCCTGTCAGCGAGTCCGAACAGATCGTCGCGGCCCTGCAGGACCTGGGCCGGCCGGTGCGCTACCTGGTGTTCGACGACGACGGGCACGACATCGTCAAGCAGGAAAATCGGGCCGTGCTGAACAGCGAGATGTGCGAGTGGCTCTGTGCTGCGTTTTCTGCAGGTCACCCGCCCCCGTAACTACCGGCGGCCCCTTGTGGTTTGCGCCATTTAACTGTTGGGTAAAAGCATTACACCCGAACGTGCGGATGGAGGCGCGAAGATGCGAAGTCCAGGTGGGATCATCGGGATCATCGTAGTGATCTGGCTGCTAATAGGGGTACTGGCTACATATCAGCGCGGATTGTTCGGGGGCCCGACCGCAGATTGTGCGAAAGCGGGCACGATCGCTCTGAACATCGTCGCCGGTCCGCTGAACTACTTCGGCCTGAGGCCAAAGGTCGAAGACTGCAAGATCGACCAGTCGAAGTTGCCGCAGCCGAGCTAGTACAGCCGTCAGGAACAACCACAACAGCGCAAAGATTGGAGTTATCATGATTGTCCTAGGAATTATCTTGCTGCTCGTCGGATATCTCGTTCCGACCACCATCGCATCAGTGCTCGTCACGATCGGCTGGATCCTGATAGTCGTCGGAGTGGTGTTGTGGATCCTTGGCGCGGTGAACCGCCCCGTCGCCGGCCGCCGCTACTGGTACTAACGAGAGTCGCCGCGGCTCTCGCCTGAGAGCGCCGCAACGGTCATCTCCCGCAGCAGCTGGCGAGACCGTGACAATTCAATATTCTTGGCGCCGTATGCCTTTAAGGCATACGGCGTCGAGTTCATTAGGCCGAAAGCCGCGTGAGCCATGAGCCGCGCGTCCGCCTCGTCGGTGCCGTCGAGCTCACAAATCAGGTCGACCCAGATCTCGACATACTGCCGCTGGGCCTTGCGCACTTGACGTTTCGCCCTGTCGGGCAGGTGCGCGAGGTCGCGGTCCTGGATACCGATGAGATTCGGCTCGTCAAGGGCGAAGTCAAGATGGAAGTCGACCAATCCGTCCAGCGCGTCCCGGGAGTTCTGCGCGGTCGCGACGACCGAACGGGCACCGGCCAACAGCCGTGTGCTGATGCCAACGAGCAGTTCGACCAGCATCGCTTCCTTGTTCGGGAAATGCCGGTAGATCGCGGGCCCACTGACACCGGCCGCAGCGCCGATGTCCTCCAGCCGCACAGCGTGATAGCCGCGCTCGGCGATCTGGCTCTCGGCGGCCGCGAGAAGTTTCGATCGGCGATCGGACTTCAGCCTGCTGCGACGCGTATCACTGTGGGCTTCGATGGACATTTCGGTTAATCCTAACTAACATCGTGTCAGTTAGCGACCATTAACTAGAATTCGATCGGGACGTGGCACCTAAAACTTCCTACCGAGACGATCATCTCGCGCTCGTAGCTGAGCTTCGCCGCAAACTCGCTGCGGCGGCGGTCGGAGGGTCCAAACGCGCACGAGAGCGCCACGTAGGCCGGGGAAAGCTGTTGCCGCGGGATCGGGTCAACGATTTGCTCGACCCGGGCAGCCCCTTTCTCGAGCTGTCCCCGCTGGCCGCAGATGACATGTACGGCAACGAGAGCCCCGGCGCAGGGATCATCACCGGGATCGGCCGGGTATCGGGTCGCGAGTGCGTGATCGTCACCAACGACGCGACCGTCAAAGGCGGCACGTACTACCCGATGACGGTGAAGAAGCATCTACGCGCTCAGGAGATCGGCCGTCAAAACCGGTTGCCCTGTATCTATCTCGTCGATTCAGGGGGTGCGTTCCTGCCGCGGCAAGACGAGGTGTTCCCCGACCGCGAGCACTTCGGCCGCATCTTCTTCAACCAGGCCACGATGAGCGCCGAGGGCATCCCGCAGATCGCCGCGGTGCTGGGCTCGTGCACGGCCGGTGGGGCATATGTGCCCGCGATGAGCGACGAGGCGGTGATCGTCCGCGATCAGGGCACGATCTTCCTCGGCGGTCCGCCGCTGGTGAAGGCGGCGACGGGCGAGGTAGTGACGGCCGAGGAGCTCGGCGGCGGAGAACTGCACGCCAAGACATCGGGCGTCACCGACCATCTCGCGCACGACGACCGCGACGCGCTGGCGATCGTGCGGCGGATCGTGGCGACGGTCGGCCCGCAGTCGGCCCTGCTGTGGGATGTGGCGCCGACCGTCGATCCGATCGCCGACCAGACCGAGCTCTACGACGTGGTGCCCACCGACCAGCGCATCCCGTACGACGTGCACGACGTCATCCTGCGCCTCGTCGACGGAGGCGAATTCTCGGAATTCAAGGCCGAATACGGCTCGTCGCTGGTCACCGGCTTCGCGCGGATTCACGGCCACCCCGTCGGTATCGTGGCCAACAACGGTGTGTTGTTCAGCGAATCAGCCCTCAAGGGAGCGCATTTCATCGAGCTCTGCGACAAACGCACAGTGCCACTGCTGTTCCTGCAGAATATCTCTGGGTTCATGGTCGGGCGCGACTACGAGGCGGGCGGGATCGCCAAGCACGGCGCCAAGATGGTCACGGCGGTCGCGTGTGCGCGCGTCCCGAAACTGACGGTGGTGATCGGGGGCTCCTTCGGAGCGGGCAACTACTCGATGTGCGGACGCGCGTATTCCCCACGGTTTCTGTGGATGTGGCCGAACGCACGGATCTCGGTGATGGGCGGCGAGCAGGCGGCATCCGTGCTCGCCACCGTGGAGGCCGACGGCCGCCAGGCGCAGGGCACGCCGTGGCCGGCCGAAGAGCAGGAGGCGTTCAAGGCGCCGATTCGTCAGCAGTACGAGGAACAGGGCAGCCCGTACTACTCGACCGCGCGGCTGTGGGACGACGGCATCATCGATCCTGCCGACACCAGAACTGTTCTCGGCCTCGCACTTTCAGTCGCCGGCCGAGCGCCGGTCGAGTCGGTTTCCTATGGCGTTTTCCGGATGTGACCGCATGACTTTTGATACTGTGCTGGTCGCCAACCGCGGCGAGATTGCCGTCCGAGTGATCCGGACGCTGCGGCGCATGGGGATCCGGTCGGTCGCCGTGTACAGCGACGCCGACGCCGGGGCACCACACGTGGCGTACGCGGACGTCGCGGTGCGGATCGGCCCCGCACCGGCCAGAGACAGCTATCTGAACATCGAAGCCATCGTGGACGCCGCGCGCCGCACTGGCGCACAAGCGATCCACCCCGGGTACGGATTCCTCTCCGAGAACGCTGATTTCGCGCGCGCGCTGGACGCCACGGGCATTGTTTTCATCGGGCCTCCGACCGACGCGATTAAGACGATGGGCGACAAGATCTCCGCCAAGGCGGCAGTCGCGCCGTTCGGGGTGCCGGTGGTACCGGGAATCGCGCGGCCTTCGATGACCGACCGCGAATTGATCGACGCGGCAGGCGGCATCGGCTACCCGATCCTGGTGAAGCCGTCCGCCGGCGGCGGCGGCAAGGGAATGCGGGTGGTCAACGACGCGTCGGCGCTGCCCGACGCGCTCGCAGCGGCGCGCCGCGAATCGGCCGCTGCCTTCGGCGACGACACGCTGTTCCTCGAACGATACGTCTTGCAGCCCAGGCATATCGAGGTGCAGGTGCTTGCCGACCAATACGGCAACGTTGTGCATTTCGGCGAGAGGGAGTGCAGCCTGCAACGCCGGCATCAGAAGGTGATCGAAGAAGCCCCGTCGCCGCTGCTCGACGCGGCGACCCGCGACCGGATCGGCGGTGCGGCCTGTGAGACCGCCCGCAGCGTCGACTACACCGGTGCGGGCACAGTCGAATTCATCGTTTCGGCCGACCGCCCCGACGAGTTCTTCTTTCTCGAGATGAACACGCGGCTGCAGGTCGAGCATCCGGTCACCGAGATGGTCACCGGCTGGGATCTGGTCGAGTGGCAGGTGCGCATCGCAGCAGGGGAGAAGCTTCCCGCCACGATGAACGACATCACGCTCACCGGCCACGCGATCGAGGCTCGGGTGTATGCCGAAGACCCCGCACACGGGTTCCTGCCGACGGGCGGCACAGTGCTCGACCTTATTGAGCCGGAAGGTATTTCCGGTGTCCGCATCGACTCCGGGCTGGCCGCCGGGATCACGATCGGCAGCGATTATGACCCGATGCTGGCAAAGATCATCGCGTACGGCACAGACCGCGCCGCGGCGCTACGCCTCCTCGACCGGGCGCTCAGCCAGACCGCGGTGCTCGGTGTGGTGACCAACATCGACTTCCTCCGCGACACACTCGGCGATCCGGACGTGGTGGCCGGTCGACTCGACACCGGATTGCTCGACCGTCGCGGCTTCTCCGAGCCGGTACCGACCGACGATCAGCTGATCGCGGCGGCCGCATATCGCTGGGTGTTGGCGTGGGCCAACGCCTCCGGCGACCTGTGGACCCAGCCGTCGGGATGGCGTGTCGGTGACCGGGCGTCCACCAGCTCCCGGCTGCACGCCGGCGCGCGCACCGACCATGTCCACATTTCCGGGCGGCCCGGGCACGCCTCCGTGCGCATCGAAGACGGCGAAAGTCGCACGCTGACAGCTACTTTGACTGATGGGACGGTCGCGGTCACGATTGACGGTATCCGTCGCGAGTACGCCGTCGCCGCCGACGACAACCACATCTGGCTCGCCAGCCCCGCAGGCACTGTCGTGGTGACCGAGGTGCGGGAGGAAGCCGTGCGGCCCGACGACGCACACAGCGGGGATGCCGATCTGACCAGCCCGATGCCGGGCACCGTCGTCGCGCTCGGGGTCGAGTCCGCCGCCGAGGTCACCGCGGGCGCCGTCGTCGTCACCGTCGAGGCCATGAAAATGGAGCACGCGCTCACCGCGCCTGTCGACGGCACCGCCGAACTGCTCGTCAACGTCGGCGACCAAGTCAAAGTCGGGCAGTTACTGGCCCGGATCACCGCTCACCAGAAGGAAACACCGTGACGGATTTCTTGTCGACAGCCGCGTTACCGGATGACTACGACCAGCTCGCGAAGACCGTACGCGATTTCGCCAAGACGGTCGTTGCCCCCGTGGCGGCCAAACACGATGCCGAGCACTCGTTCCCCTACGAGGTGGTGGCCGGGATGGCCGACATGGGCCTGTTCGGCCTTCCTTTCCCCGAGGAGTACGACGGGATGGGCGGCGACTACTTCGCGCTGTGCCTGGCGGTGGAGGAACTCGCGAAAGTCGACCAAAGCGTCGCGGTGACACTGGAAGCCGGTGTGTCGCTGGGCGCGATGCCGATCTACCGGTTCGGCACCGAAGCCCAGAAGAAGGAGTGGCTGCCCGAATTGGCCAGTGGCCACGCGCTCGGCGCGTTCGGCCTGACCGAGCCCGACGGCGGCTCGGACGCCGGGGCCACCAAGACCACGGCGATCCTCGACGGCGACGAGTGGGTGATCAACGGCAGCAAGCAGTTCATCACCAACTCGGGAACCGACATCACCCGGCTGGTCACCGTCACGGCCGTGACCAATCGGGCCCAGCGCCACAAGGAAGTCTCCTCCCCGCACAAGGAGATCTCGTCGATCGTCGTGCCGCTGCCGGCACAGGGATGCACCGTCGGCCCCGCCTACGACAAGGTCGGCTGGAACGCATCCGACACGCATCCCCTCACATTCAGCGACGTGAGGGTGCCCAAGGAGAACCTGCTCGGCGAGCGTGGCCGTGGCTACGCCAACTTCCTGCGCACTCTCGACGAGGGCCGTATCGCGATCGCCGCGCTTGCCACGGGTGCCGCCCAGGGGTGCGTGGACGAAAGCGTGAAGTACGCCAAGGACAGGCACGCGTTCGGCAAGGCGATCGGCAGGCATCAGGCGGTGGCCTTCAAGATCGCGAGGATGGATGCGCGAGCCCACGCCGCGCGCACCGCCTACTATGACGCGGCCGCTCTGATGCTCGCTGGGAAGCCGTTCAAGCGCGAGGCCGCGATCGCCAAGCTGGTGGCCAGCGAGGCCGCGATGGACAACGCACGCGACGCCACGCAGATTCATGGTGGCTACGGCTTCATGAACGAGTTCACCGTCGCTCGCCACTATCGCGACAGCAAAATCCTGGAGATCGGCGAGGGCACGTCCGAAGTCCAATTGATGGTGATCGCGCGCCTGCACGGACTCTGAGTTCCGCGTTCCCGAAAACCTTAGCAACCTCGGCGATCTTTGCTGCGCTGCGACTTGCCGGGCGTTGGCGTTAACTGGCAACCTGGCTGACCGCGCGTACCCTGAACTCACAGGGCGAGTTCGAGCGGTGGCCCTCCGAACGTTCGGACGCGAGACTGAGGAGGCGGTTTGTCTGAGCCGTTGACCACTGTCGCACTGGAGCCCGTCTGCCTGGTGGGACCTGACGGGCGGCCCACCGACGAAGACCGGTACTCCCGCGAGCTGCCCACCGAGACCCTGTCCTGGCTCTACGAGATGATGGTCGTCACCCGCGCGCTCGACAGCGAATTCGTGAACCTGCAGCGGCAGGGCGAGTTGGCGCTGTTCCCGTCCAGCAACGGCCAGGAGGCCGCGCAGGTGGGCGCGGCCGCGGCCTTGCGCAAAACGGACTGGCTGTTCCCGCAATACCGCGAGCTGGGCGTCTACCTGGTGCGCGGCATCCCGCCCGGCAACATCGGCCTGATGTGGCGCGGCACCTGGCTGGGTGGGTTGCAGTTCGACAAGAAGCGGTGCGCGCCGATGAGCATCCCCATCGGCACTCAAGCCCTGCACGCGGTCGGCGCCGCGATGGCCGCCCAGCGGCTCGGTGAAGACTCGATCACTGTGGCGTTCATCGGTGACGGTGCCACCAGCACCGGCGACGTGCACGAGGCGCTCAACTTCGCGGCGGTGTTCAAGGCGCCGTGCGTGTTCTACGTCCAGAACAACCAGTGGGCAATCTCGGTGCCGGTGAGCCGGCAGAGCGCGGCACCATCCTTGGCGCACAAGGCGATTGGCTATGGAATGCCGGGCATCCGCGTCGACGGCAACGATCCGCTTGCGTGCTTCGCGGTGATGGCCGAGGCTGCCAAGCGAGCGCGCGCGGGCGACGGGCCGACGCTCATCGAGGCGGTCACCTACCGGATGGGGCCGCACACCACCTCCGACGACCCGACGCGGTACCGGACGCAGGACGAGCTCGATCGATGGTCTGCGCTCGATCCGATCGTGCGCTACCGCACGTACCTCGAATCGATCGGTGTCTGGAGCCCGCGAACCGAAAGCGTCATCGAGGGGCGCGCCGCGCGGCTGCGTACAGAGCTGCGCGACGCCGTCTTCGGTGCGCCTGATGTCGATGCCACGGAGCTTTTCGAGCATGTCTACGCGGAGATGACGCCGGACCTGATCGCGCAACGAGACCAGCTCCTCGCCGAACTAGCACAATCCGTTCCTGCTCCTCACGTCCGCGGCGAGGCGCAGTGACCGATACCGCAGAGCGAGCGTCTGACATGACAATGGGCAACCCGGGGCCGACCCCCAGCAGCGTGGCATCAGCCAGCGCCAACATGACGATGGTGCAGGCGATCAACCGTGCGTTGCATGACGCAATGACCGCCGACGAGCGGGTGCTGGTGTTCGGCGAGGACGTGGCGGCCCAAGGCGGCGTCTTCCGGGTCACCGAGGGATTGGCCGACGCGTTCGGTCCGCAGCGATGTTTCGATACGCCCTTGGCGGAGTCCGCGCTGATCGGCATCTCGATCGGCATGGCGATCCGCGGACTGGTCCCGGTGCCCGAGATCCAGTTCGACGGTTTTGCGTACCCGGCCTTTGACCAGGTGGTCAGCCATCTGGCGAAGTACCGCATGCGCACCCGCGGCGAGATCGCGATGCCGGTGACGATCCGCATCCCGTCGTTCGGCGGAATCGGTGCGGCAGAACATCATTCGGAGTCCACCGAGACGTATTGGGCCCACACAGCAGGCCTGAAGGTCGTCGTCCCGTCGACGCCGTCGGATGCGTACTGGCTGCTACGGTACGCGATTGCGTGCCCGGACCCGGTGATCTACCTCGAGCCAAAGCGGCGCTACTGGAGTCGCGAAGGCGTCGACACCGCAACGCCGGGCTTGGCGTTCGGCCAGGCGGCGGTGCGGCGCACCGGCGGCGACGTCACCGTCGTCACGTACGGCGGCGTCGTCGACACCGCGCTGCGCGCGGCCGAGCTGGCCGAGGAGCACCACGGCTGGAGCATCGAGGTGATCGATCTGCGCTCGCTGTCACCGCTGGACTTCGAGACGATCGCAGCCTCGATCCGCAAGACCGGCCGCGCCGTCGTATTGCACGAAGGCTCACGGACATTGGGCTACGGTGCAGAATTGGCAGCCCGCATTCAGGAAGGGCTGTTCTACGAGCTGGAGGCACCCGTGATGCGCGCGACCGCCTTCGACACCCCGTATCCGCCTGCCCGGCTGGAGAAGCTGTGGCTGCCCGGGGTCGACCGGCTCCTGGATTGCGTCGAGCGTTCGCTGAGACAACCATGACGACCGAGGCCGTCAAGCCGTTCCTGTTGCCGGACCTCGGTGAGGGCCTCGAAGACGCGATGATCGCGACCTGGCATGTGAACGTCGGCGACGACATCGAGCTGAACCAGCCGCTGTGTTCGGTCGAAACGGCGAAGGCGCAAGTCGAGATACCCAGCCCGTACTCGGGGCGGGTTGTCGAACTCGGCGGTGACGAGGGCCAGACGCTCGACGTCGGATCGGTCCTGGTCCGGATCGACACTTCGTTCGGCTCTGCGCCGGCGGACCTGTCTGAACACCTCGACGGCGAGAACGGCAACGGCGCGTCGCACACCGCGGTGCTGGTCGGGTACGGAACCGACGACGAACTCGACCGCAGCAGGCGCGCCACGCCGCCGAAGGGTGCTCAAGTGGACCAACCGCTTTCGGAGCGGCTGCGGCCGCGGGCCGCACCGCCCGTCCGCAAGCTGGCCGCGGATCTGATGGTCGACCTTTCGCAGCTCTATCCCGGGTCGGGGGAGGACGGCATCATCACCCGCGAGGACGTGCTCACCGCTGCGGGGGAGACCGCGTCGGATCCGCCGCCGCAGACCCGTCCTGGCCGTCCCTACGACGTGTTGCCGGTGCGCGGTGTGAAGATGTGGATGGCGGAGCGGATAGCGTTGTCGCGCAGCCGGATTCCGGATTCGCATGCCAGTGTGCAGGTCGACTGCGGCAATCTGCTGACGCTTCGCGAGCGGTTCAAATCGGCGGTGGGAGAGCGCGGCAGGCACATCACGCCGTTCGTGCTGACACTGCGCCTGCTGGTGATCGCGTTGAACCACAACAGGATTTTCAACTCGACGTGGGTGGATTCGCCCGGCGGGCCACAAGTGCACACTCACACGATGGTCAACCTCGGGTTCGCGGTCGCCACCAACCGCGGTCTGCTGGTCCCGGTGATCGCCGACGCGCACACGAAGACCACACCCCAACTGGCCGACAGCGTGTCCGAGCTCATCCGCGGCGCGCGGGAAGGCACGCTGAAACCGACTGAGCTGCAAGGCTCGACGTTCACGGTGTCGAATTTCGGTGCGCTCGGCCTCGACGAGGGGGTTCCGGTGATCAACTACCCGGAGGCCGCGATCCTCGGGGTCGGATCGCTGAAGCCCCGCGCCGTCGTTGTCGAGACCGAGGAGGGCTACGAAATCGTGCCCCGCCACACGATGACCCTGACGTGCGCGTTCGACCACCGCATCGCCGACGGCGCTCAGGTGGCCGCCTTCCTTGGCGAGTTGCGTGAGCTGATCGAGTCGCCCGAAATGGCGCTGCTCGACCTCTAACTTCTCCCGCGAAATGGAATTCCATGTAGTGATTCGGGAGCTTTTACGACGCTGGCTTCCGTCTCGGCGAAACTAGCGCTTCTTCGCGGCGGCAAGCCTCGCGGCGAATTCCGGTGATCGGATCGACTGCGCCTGCGGGCCGACCTCTGCGCCGACGGCGTACGCGTGCTGTTCGCTGTCGACGGCGCCGGGGCTGACGGTGCGGCGCATGGTCGCCTTGGTGGCGACGACGACCTCGCGGGGCGCCGACGCGGGCCCGGCCGCTAGCTCCAACGCGGCGGCGACGGGGTCGTCGGCGAGGCTGAGCGCCACGCCGTGCCGCACCGCGCTCTCGGCGTCGAAGCGGATGCCGAACAGCAGGGCGGCGCGGGCCACCTCGGGTCCGGCGGCGCGCTGCAGCATCCACGTCATGCCGCCGCCCGGGTGAATGCCAAGTTTCTGGAACCTGGCGTCGAACAACGCGTTCGGGCCGGCGATGCGGACATCGCAGGCCAGCGCGAGGTTCAGCCCGGCGCCGACCGCCGGGCCGTTGACCGCGGCGACGGTCGGCAACGTGCAGTCGGCCACTGCCAGGAAGCCGTCGTAGAGCTGCTTGAGGCCGTCCTGCTCGGCGGATCCCAGCGCCGACAGGTCCGCGCCGGCGCAGAACGCGCTACCCGCACCGGTGACGACCACCGCGTGCACGCCCGGGTCGGCGTCGGCTCGCGCCACCGCAGCCCGCAGCCCTGCCGAGATGTCGCCGGTGACGGCATTGCGTCGGTCGGGGTCATTGACCGTGATCAGCGCGACGCGATCGCGCACTTCGAACAGGACCGGATCTGCCATCCGTCCACAGTAACGGCGCGCACGCGGGCTACATTCGAGGCGTCTCATGATGCGCAAAGGAGCGGGCATGGCGTTACGGGTCATCCAGTGGGCCACCGGTGGGGTGGGCAAGGCCGCGATCGAAGGCATTCTCAACCACCCGGAGCTTGAGCTGGTTGGATGCTGGGTGCATTCAAAAGACAAGGACGGCAAGGATGTTGGCGAGATCATCGGTGGTCCACCGCTGGGTGTCATCGCGACGTCGAGCATCGACGAGATCCTCGCCCTCGCCGCGGACTCCGTGGTGTACGCCCCTTTGTTGTGGAATGCCGACGAAGTGGCCGCGCTGCTGGCGTCGGGCAAGGACGTCGTCAGCCCGGTCGGGCCGATCTACCCGTCCGAGCGCCAGGCCGCCCCGCTGGTGGCGGCGTGCGCACAGGGGAACTCGAGCGTGCACGGCACCGGCATCCACCCGGGTGGCGTCACCGAAATCTTCCCGCTGATGTTCTCGGCGATGTCGTCGGCAGTCACATTCGTTCGCGCCGAGGAGTTTTCGGATATCAGGACCTACGGCGCGCCCGATGTCATCCGGCACGTCATGTGCTTCGGCGGCACGCCCGAAGAGGCCAATAACGGCATCATGGTCAAGGCGCTCAGCGGCGGCTTCAAGCAGTCGATACACATGGTGATGGAGGGGCTGGGCCTTACGGGTCGCGCGGAGATCCGCACCATTCACGAGTCCGCGGTGGCCACGGCCCCGATCGAGTCGCCGATCGGCACGATTCAGCCTGGCCAGGTCGCAGGCCAGAAGTTCCACTGGGAGGCCGTCGTCGAAGGCGAAGTCGTCATGCGGACCGGCGTCACGTGGCTCATGGGTGAGGAAAGCCTCGATCCCGCATGGACTTTCGGCGCAGGCGGGGAGCGCTACGAGATCGAGGTCAAGGGTAATCCCGACACCGTCGTGATGATCAAGGGCTGGACGCCCGAACTCGTCGACGGTGAACTGCTGACGAGCCCGGGAATCGTTGCCACAGCGTTGCATTGCGTGAACGCGGTGCCCTACGTGCGTGATGCACCGCCCGGCATCGTCACCTCGCTGGATCTACCACTGGTCGCCGGCCGCGCGCATCCGCGGCTCCTCGGCGCGTGCAGACGCAAATAGCTGATTTCGGGTGGAAATGGGGGCTTTTGCGTCTGCTCGCGATCCGTTCGTTCTCGCCAAGTCGCCGTTGGACGTCGCAGCATAGGTGCCGTTGAGGCCCAAGGCATCGCCGGAAGCGATAGCTGAACCCCTTGGCGCGCCTCAACTCTCGCCTGCCTCGGGGTCGTCTTCGTCGTCGTTTCGGAGGTAGCGCTGTGGGTGCCAGTAGCCGTTGGTGGTGGGTTTGCCGAAGTCCAGGTGTGGTGGGGGGATCCATTGGGTGATGCCGTCGGCGGTTTTGCGGGTGGTCCAGCCGTCCTGGTCGAGGAGGCGGTGGTCGGGTCCGCAGGCGAAGGTCAGGTTGTCGATGTCGGTGCGCCCGCCGCGGGCCCATTGGTTGACGTGGTGGACCTCGCAGAGGTATCCGGGTGTGGTGCAGCCGGGTCGGCTGCAGCCGCGGTCTTTGGCGTGCAACACGATCCGCTGCGCGGGGGTGGCGATGCGTTTGGTTTCGGCTAGATACAGTTCGCGGCTGGTGTGTTTGTCGTAGATGCGTAGGTAGTGCCGGGCGTGGCTGGCCATGCGGATCAGGTCGGACATGGGCACGGTGGTGCCGGCGCCGGTGTGGGCGACCCCGGCCGCAGACTCTAGTTCTTGCAGTGTGGTGGAGACCACCACGGATACCGGCAGCCCGTGGTGGGAGCCGAGTTCGCCGGAGGACAGCACGCTGCGACATAGTGCGTTCAGTGCATCGTGGTTGCGCTGGGCCTGGCTGCGCCGGTCGGCCTGCTGTGCGGCTTCGGAGGGCTCGCCGTCCACGACCGGTGATTCATCGCTCGGGTCGCACATGCCGGGCGCGGCCAACTTGCTGTAGGCGGCATCAAGGCTCGCGCGTGCTTCGGGAGTGAGCCATCCGATTATCCGGCTCATGCCGTAGATGTCTTGGCGGCTGATGGTGATGCCGCGGGCGCGGGCGCGGTCGTCATCGGTGAAATTGCCGTCCGGGTTGAGGCAGTCGGCGAGCTTGTCGGCGATAGTTCGGAGTTCGTCGGGGCGCAGTGTGCTGGCGTGGGCGGCCAGGTCGGCTTCGGCGTGTTCGCGGGTGGGTGCGTCGACCCAGCTGGGCAGCTTGTGGAAGAACCGGGCGATCTCACGCACGTGACCCTCGTTGATCGTTGCGGCGTGTTGGGCGGCTGCGGTGGCCGGCCACCGCGGTGGCAAAGGTTCGCCTGTCAGGGTGCGCCGTGTGCCGAGGACTTCGGCGTCGGCGATGCGCCGGTGGGCTTCGTCGGAGCGGATGTGCAGCCGGTCGGCCAGGTATTGCTTCAGTGAGCCGCCGATCTGCTCGGCGCTGGCCTGCTGGGTCAGCGTGTTGATGGCGGCGTGCTCGACGACGGGCAGTAGGCGTCGCACGGCTTCGGTGGTGTCCAGCACGGTGCACAGGTCGGCGAATCCGAGCGTGTCCAGGGCTTCGGCGGGCAGCGCTGCCGCCGCGGCGGCCGCCTCGCCCAGGCGGGCGAGGACAGCCATCACCGCCTCCCGGCCGGGTCCCGAACTCGAACGCATATTCGAATACTATCCCCGCCCGCCGACACTAGACTGCACCAATCCACAACCAAAACCCCTGTGGATAACCATCTTTCACGCAAACAGTTTTGTCAGACCCAAGTGGTACGGCCCGGCCTCACCCGTGACGCTATGGTGAGGTCTTCGACGACGGGAGCACGCGCATGACACAGCAGGCGGCAGGAGCGCTGGACGCGCCCGTCTTCCGCGGACGTCGACCAACCCGCTCCGGGGACCTCGCGGTGGAGACACACGGAATCGCCCCCATCGGTGAGGATCAGCGATACGGCAAGCCCGCCCGGTTGTTCACCGTCTGGTTCGCGCCTCAGGTGACCATGACCGGTGTTTTCACCGGCACCCTCGGGATCGCGCTTGGCTTGAGCTTCTGGCTCGGAATGGTGGCCATGATCGTCGGCACGGTGCTCGGGTCACTGGTCGTGGCGTACCTGTCGACGTGGGGGCCGCGGACGGGAAGCGCCCAATTACCCATCTCGCGAATGGCATTCGGCGCGGGCGTGGTCCTGCCCGCGGGTTTGCAATGGCTGTCTTCGATCGCGTGGGACGGCCTCGTCGGTCTGTTCGGCGCCGAAGCGCTCGCGGTCCTGCTGGACACTCCGTTCTGGACGGCCGTGCTGATCGTTCTCGCGGTGCAGGGCGTGGTCGGGTTCTTCGGCTACGAGGTGATCCATCGTTTGCAGGCCGTGCTGACCGTCGTCTTGTTCGTGATGTTCCTTGTGTTCGCCGTCAAACTCGTCGGCGGCCATCAGATCGTCGTCCCGGCCACCATTCACGGCGCCGACCTGATCGGCGCGTTCGTCTTCGAGGTGACGCTGGCGCTGAGCCTGGCGATTTCGTGGGCGAGCTACGCAGCCGACTTCAGCCGCTACCTGCCGGCCAATTCGCCACGCGGGCAAGTCTTCGGCTTCACATTCGCCGGGCTCGTCTGCTCGTACGTCTTTGTCCAGGCGATCGGGCTGGCGGCCGCTTCCGTGTTGTCCGATCAGACCGCCGAAGGAGTGCGGACCGTGATGGGCGGCGGCGTGCTCGGTGCACTGGCACTGCTGGCGATCGCGTTGGCGGCTGTCGGATCGGCGGCCATGAACGACTACAGCGGCTCACTGGCGTTGCAAACCATAGGAATTCGCATCCGCAGGCCCATCTCTGCGCTTGTTGTGGCAGTGCTGGCGTTCGCACTCATCATGTGGCTGCACTCGGGGGACATGTCGACGCGGTTCACGGACGTTCTGCTCTTGGTGAGCTATTGGATTCCCGGATTCGTCGCGGTGACTGCCATCGACTGGGTGATCCGCACGCGCGACCGCGCCACCATCAACCCCGCGATGGAGACGACGCGCCGAGCCGACGCGGTCGCAGCGATAGTCGTGTTCGTCCTGTCTTACGTGGCCGCAATCCCCTTCATGCACACGTCGTTGATCGAAGGTCCGGTCGCCTCCGCGTGGCACGGTGCCGACACCGCCTACTTCGTCGCGTTTTTCGTCGCGGCGCTGCTGTACGGCGGTTACCGCGTGAACCGACGGGGTATTCGTGCGCGATGAGTACCGAGAACCCGAAGAGTGTCGGCGTGGGCACGGGCGACGACGCGGCCGAGGACGACGTCGAAAGCGACCCGCAGAAGGGCGCTGAAGGCCCTGCCGATTGGGCCGACGAGGGCGGTGCGACTCCTAGCGGACCGGCGCAGGACGGCGAATCAGACTGAGCAGACGTTACTTGGCTGACGGTCCGTCGTCAGCCTTCGCGTGCTTGCCACCGGTGATCTTCTCGGCAATGCGCTTCAAGGGCTTTGGATGATCAGGGGGAGCAGCGACGCTCGTCTTGTCCGGCGCGGACGACGACTTGTTTGTGCCGTTCGTCGTGACCGTGTTCGTCTTCAGCGTCGACGCTGTCGACGCTGAGTTGGGCGACGATATCCCCGGCAGCTTGCCCACCTCGGCGAGCGGTTTCGTCACAAAATTCGCGGGTGACGAGAGATCGGCCTGCGCCGTGGCCAGGCCGTTGTGCACGCCGGTCTCTACCGCGCCGGGCAATCTGCTCAGCATGGTCATGGTTTCCGACGCCGGCAGCAGACCCATTGGTCGCGTCAAGGTCGGATTCGCCTGAATCGGTTCGTTGTCCTTGTATCCCGCGTTGACGATCTCCGTGAGCACCGGCTCGAGCGTGTCGGCGAGAATGTCGCCGCCGGGAAGGAGGCGCACCGGACGCAGCAGCGGCAACCCGTCGGACTTGAAGGTCACATAGGTGACGTTGCCGTCCGTTTCTGGGTTCAGTTCATAGACAGGAACCGCATCTCCGTTCGGCGCAACCACATAGTGGAAATGTGCGCCGTCGGGCGTAGCTTCGAACGCTTCTGACGGCATCGGAGCTCGGGCCTCACCGCCATAGCCATACGCGTATGCGACCAGACTGTTGACATCCGAGATCAGGTTGATCGGATAGGTGACGGCGTTGGAATTGACGTTGTACTCGTAGGCCGTCTCGATCACCGGCACCGTGACGTCCTTGGGTGACGGCTCGGCCGACGTGAACAGTAAAGGCGCGAACGGGTAATACGTCGTCCAGAAACCGCCAGCGGGGAAGTTGGAATTGTTGTCGAGGATGACCAGCTTGATGTTGTTCGGCGGCCCGCCCGGCCTGGCCTCCATCATGGCGAGCGCGGTGCCCGTCTGGCCGGCGCCCCAACCGGAGGACAGGACGACGATCCCGTCGGGGTCGCCCGCGTTCTGATCAATGGCGTTGACGATGCCTTGCGGCCCGAGGAGGAACGGCACGACCTGCTGGGGGCCGTCCGTGGTGGTGTAGTCGTGGCCGTAATACGTCGTGCCCGCAAAGAACTGCGACGTCGAGTTGGACGGCGTTACCAACGCCGTCAGCTCGACTGACGGCCCGACGGTCGTCGTCGTCCCGGTCACCAACGCCGCCGAGACGCTCGTCGCGCTGACCGCGGCTGCCGCGAGACTCGTGCCTCCCCGGCGGGTGACAGCCGACCGACGTCGCGACGGTTTGCGGTGCCTACCGGCCATGGAGCCTCATCCCTAACACGCCGAACTCCCCCAAAGACGGGCAAACGGTAGCACGGTCACTGACGTTGTACCCGTCGATTGCCCGCGAACCTGTGAAGCGCTACTACAGTCAAAGCCATGCGTGCGCGCCACGGCGCCATCCGGCCGCAACGTCTCGCCCAGCGTCCCGCGGCTGGCGATCCGCTGCTCACCCTTGCTGTCCGGGGACCGTTGGCACCGGCCCGGGTGCTGGCGCTGCAACACGCCGCCGGCAACCAGGCTGTCGCCCAACTGATCGCCCAGCAGCAGCCGCCGGCGACGGCGACGACGCCGACGGTGATGCGCGCGCCGACAGCTACCGGCGGGGTGGTGTCCCGGGATCCGCCGCCGAAACCCGCACCGGGACTGCCCGCCTACGACGAATCGGTCATCGCGGGAAGCGAACCGGTGCGCGCCGTGATGGGCTACATCCGCTATCGTGACGCGGGTCAAGGCACCCTCGGCGTCACCCTCTGGCCCTCCATCAAGGACACCTCGATGCCGGGCGTGCGTTTCATCCCGACCCAAGACACCGACGGCCGGTGGTCCGCATCGGTCACCCGCGCCTGGCTACCGGGTAAACCTCACGTCGAGGCGTTCTCCCCGACACCCGGGCTGCACGGAATCCCGTCGTCGTCGGGCAGCGACAGCTACCTGTACTTCAGCAAGGCGGCGGCCGACCGGGTCGACGAGGGGGAGCGCGAGCACGTCCGTGACATCCTCTACGCCTGGACCGCGGTGTCCTCGGTTCTCGACGAGGCGCTGTCAAGCGTCATGCAGCTCCGTCCGCCCACCGCACCGACTCAAGACGAGGCCGTTCGCGCCGCTCAGGAATGGTTTCGGCAGGCGCTCCCGCCGAAATTGCGCTGGCCGCTGAGCACCGGAGTGTCCATGGGAATGATCCAGGCCATGACGGCCCTGGGCACCACGACGTGGCGGCGCGACGACAAGTGGCACAAGCTCGCCGCCCATACCTTGACGGTTCCCGAGAAGCGGGATCTCAACCTCCCGGTCTCCTACTACATCCGCGAGGTCGTCGACGAGGGCCACGAAATCGGCGTCCACCCGACGGCCGACCTGATCACCGACAAATGGTCCGCGCTGCCGAGCTTGGACTGAAAGCTAGTGAATGGACCCCGCGATGGGCGACAATCAGACGTCATGAGACTGATACGCGTCGTCCCCGTCGTGGTTGGGCTGCTGTTCGTGAACGGAGTCGTCGCGACAACCTCATCGGCGATCACCCCTACCACGTGCCAGCCGGAGCTATTGGCCCTGCGCAAGGACACCTACGACGCCAGGCCATCGTTCACAAATGACGCCGACTTCACGGCCAACTTCAACAAGGTCATCATCACCTGGCCGAGGCTCACAGGTGCCCAGGCACCCCCGGATACGTACGACATCCTGGCCGACTTCCAGAATTCCTTGACCGGGCTTGCCGCCGCCGCGCCGCCCAAGTTGGATCCGGGCGTCGCCCAGAGACTGGTCACGGGTGCGCAGGACGTCATCGACTGCCTTACTACGCACAACCCCTAGCGGTAAGGCCGCCCCGCTACGCGCGGATGAGTCCGGGTAGCGGCACAAGCCCGAGCTCTTTGTGGGTGAGAAACCCAGGCGGGGCGTCGCACACCGCCGGTATCGCGTTCGCCGGGCCCATCGCCGTCCATGTGTAGCCGGGCTTCTGGTAATTGCCCTGCGGGTCCGGTGGCGCCTGCAGAATCAGTTCTGTTGGCTCGTCGCCGTCGATGACGATCCGGTAGTGGTAGTGACCGCCCCAATCAGGTTGCGGCTCAATGGCATCGTATGTGTCCATGGTGTACATCTCGTGGAACGTCATGAACGGCTTTCCGTCCACCCACGTGGTCCATTTGTGATGCTGGGACGCGACGGTGCCCTTCTTGATCACACCTTTGAAGCCCGGCATGTCGCTTGTCGGGCCGCCCTCGAAGGGGATGTCGCGGGTGGCCACGCCGAGGTCGACTTCTGTCGTGTACTTGTCGACGGTCTCGCCGAATCCGTCCACCACCATGGCCATCGACTGCGCGAACAACGGCCATGCGTTGCCGAGTAGGTTTGGGCCGGAACGGAACTCGTCCGGATCGCTGCCCATCCCCATTTCGAACAAGTACTTCAACGTGTCCTTGCCGAAGTTCACCACCTCGTAGATGTTGATGCTCTCGATCCGACTGACGATTCGAGCCAGCGTCAGAATCAGCAGATCTCCTGCAAACCCGGGATTGACGCCGCCGGCGTGAAACGATGTGCCGCCGTCGTGACATGCCGCGTCGATCTTGTCGATGTCCGCCGTGCTGTGTTCGGTTCGGAACCACCACGCGCCGCCTGACGCGACGACATTCTTGCCGCCGCGCAGCAGACGGCAGACCTCGTCGGGGTCAGACCACAGTGGTGCGTAGAAAACACAATCCGCGTCGATGGCTTCGATCACCGACTTGTCGTCGGTCGCGAGCACTCCGATCGGGCCTGCGCCGACGAGCTCCCCGGCATCCTTGCCGACTTTCTCCGGGCGGTTGCAGAGCACCCCGACTACCTCGTAGGCCGGGTTGCCGATGAAATGGCGCAGCGCTATCGACCCAACATTTCCTATGCCCCACTGGATGACTCGGTACTTCTTGTCAGTCGGCGACTGCTCGGCCATTGCTGCCCCTTTGTCAGTAATCAGGAATCGGGAGCGGTGAGTTGTTTCCGTCGATGCCGCCGTCCACGTGGAAGATCGCGTTCGTCGCATAGCAATCGCGCGTCGACAGATACACGCACAGGCGTCCGAGGTCTGCGACATCTCCCAGGCGATGCAGCGGCGTGGCCTCATTCATCTTCTCCAGTGATCCCGGCATCAAGTCCAGGCTGCCCTGCAGTCCGTCAGTGGCGAAGGAACCGAGCGCGATCGCGTTGACCCGAATCTTGGGTGCCAGTTCTTGCGCCATCGCGCGGGTGAGCGCTTCGAGCCCTCCTTTTGCCACGCAGTATGCGGTGAGTGCCCTGATGCCGAAACGCCCTGCGCCCGAGGAGATGTTGACGATCGACCCGTGCCCGGCAGCAAGCATGTGGGGGGCGGCAAGCTGACTCATGATGAACGCCGACGTGACGCACCAGTCGAAGGTGTGCCGGAAGTCCTCGTCGGTGATGTCGAGGAAGCGCGCGTAGGTGGATCCGCCCACATTGTTGATGAGAATGTCGATGCGCCCGAAGTCATCCATCGCGGCTTGGACCACGCGCTCGCCGTCTGTGCGGCTCATGGCGTCGGCGACGAGCGCCAACCCCTTCCCGCCCGCGTCTTCAATGCCTTTGATTGTTGCGACGATGTCTGACTCCGTCCGCGCGGTGCCGACGACCGTCGCGCCGGCCTCCGCCAGCACTCTGGCGATGCCCTGACCGACGCCCTTGCCGGCGCCCGTCACGATCGCCACCTGTCCGTTCAGATCGAACTGCTCCAGCGCCACCACGGACTCCTCAGTGACTCAATAGATGTGTCGCGCTTCATCTAACGTCGGCTGTTGACTGAAGTCAATGACTTATGTTTGGCGACTAGAATCAGTCATGTGTGGGCGGATCACGCCGGATTCGCTTCGAAGCGATAATGTCGTGGTATCAACAGTTGAAATTCCCGGGTGCGCCGGGCCAGAAGGCGAAGGACGAACGATGGCCGTAGCTGACGGCGTGTCTGCGCGCGAGGCCAAGCGGCTGCAGACCCGCGAGCGACTTCTCGGCGCAGCGATCGCGGAGTTCAAACGCTCGGGAATGGCGGACGCCGACGTCAGCGCCATCGTGACGGCAGCGGGCGTCGCGCACGGCACGTTCTTCTTTCATTTTCCCACCAAGGAACACGTGCTTCTCGAACTCGAGCACCGCGAAGAGGAACGCATCGTCAAACAGTTCGGCCAGTTCTTGAAGACGCGCAGTGAACTGCGCGACGTTCTCAATGAGGCGGTGCGGCTGGTGGTGGGGCTCGAGCGTCGACTTGGCGATGACCTATTCAAAGACTTTCTCGCTCTGCATTTTTCGCAAACCCGTCCTCCGCTGGAGGATGGAAACGATCATCCCGTGATCGTCTTGGTGGCTGAACAGATCGACCAGGCGCGCACCCGGGGTGAGATCGATGCGAAGGTCAATCCGATGAATAGTGCAGTGTTCTTCCTCCTCGGGCTTTACGCACTGTTGATCACCACATTCGATTGGCCGACGCGTCGCGCGCTGGTCGATGACTACGTCTTGAGGTCAATGCGAAGCATGGAGCCGTCGAAGTCGCGGCAGCCGCGGGCGTCGTCCTCCTCGTAAAGTTCGCGCCGATGAGTCCTGTCAACGAGCACCTAAGATCCAGGGCGACCGCGGGTAACGCCATGACGGCGATTCTAATGCCGTGAGCTGGTGATATTGGTGAGCGGGGGACTGCCGACCCAGGCGCTAGCCCGACAAAATATTGACTAAGGTCAGTCCGTAGGCTACAAAGATGCGATGCCGCCAGTTGTCAGGCACTCGGTGCGCGACGCGCGTCGGCAACAGACGCGGCAGAGGATCCTCGGCGCCGCGATCGCCGAGTTCAAACGCTCAGGCATGGGTGCGGCGGATGTGGCGACCATCGTCGTGGCGGCGGGGGTTGCCCACGGGACCTTCTATTTTCACTTTCCCACCAAGGAGCACGTCCTGTTCGAGCTGGAGAGACGCGAAGAGGCCCGCATGGCAGGAACTTTCGCGAAGTTTCTGGAGCAGGACCACGACCTCGAAACCGCACTCAAGAAGGTCGTCGACCTCGTCGCCGAACTAGAAGAGCGTCTGGGCGCCCAGTTGTGCAAAGAGTTTCTGGCGCTGCACTTCTCACCGTCGCGCCCGCAGGCGGATGATTGGACCGATCACCCTCTGGTCGTGTTGTTGGTTCGTGAGATCGAACGGGCGCGCGCCGAGGTCGTCATACATCCCGAGGTGGACATCTTTTACAACGCGACGTTCTTCCTCCTCGGCGTCTACGGAGTGCTGACCACCACCGAAAGTGTCGCGTCTCGCCAAGCGATGCTCGCAGAACTGGTTGCCACGGCCCTGCGCGGGCTGGAGGCCCGATGAAGCTTTCGTTCAGGCACAACCCAAGAAGGTGGAGTTCTGATGATGGACTGGATCTGGGAGATTCTTCGCTACGTCGCAGCATGGGGCGGAACCTGTTTGATCATTTGGTTCTGGTACTGGCTGTTTTCCAGGATCGGGACGTTCTGATCGCGACAGCATGCTCAGCACGCGGCGGCCCGTGCGATGGCTGAACTATCCGACGCGCACGCGATGGCGCTGGAGCGAAGTTGCGCCTTGACGGCGGTCGCGCTGAGCGGGCAACGTCGCGAGGGGGTACGGCTCGTCACCGGTGCCAATCGTGCGTTCAGTTTGAGCTCGGCGTTGGACTTCGTGTACGTGCCACACCCGTCGGTCGAGCTGGCCTGGACACGCACCACCCTCACCTGCGGTGTGGCGCTGCAGTGTTCGCCGTCGAAGGACCGAGTTCTCGGCTACCGGCTCAACGAGCTGTCCGCACGCGAACTCCGTGCACTGACCCTCGTCGAAGCGGGCGTCGCGATGGGCTGGATCGCCGCGAATTGGCCCGGCCTCGTGCCCGAATTGCGTCGGGTTCTGCCGAGCATCGATATCGCTGCCGCCGATGTGGACGCCGTCGAGATGCTGAACCGCGCAATCGTCAAGGCGCGCACAGAGGGATCCCTAGCCGTTGATCCGCTGATCGGCAGACTGCCTGCGGCGCACACGGCGCCGCAAGGCCTGGTGGACAGGCTGCGACGCAGTCGCGGCAGAATGCCGTGGACCACAACCCAAAAGCGGGTGCCACGACCGCACTCCGTTCCGGTTGGTGGTGACGGAGGTGTCCGTAACCCGAACCTGCCGCCGCCCAGCCGCCCGCATGACAACGATCTCGACATCACACCAGCGCACCGGCCGGGCATCCCTTACCCCGAATGGAATATGTGGACTTCAACCTTCATGCCTGATCACGTCGCGGTGCTCGAACGCCCGTACGTGGGACACGACGACCGACCCGAAGTCACGTCCGCCGAACTTCGGAAGTGGTTCGAAGAGCGAACCCATCGTTCGATGAAGGGCCGCCTCGAGGACGGGTCCGATCTCGACGTCGAGCAGTACGTCAGTCACTTCATCGATCTGACCACCGGCAAGGCGATCGAACCCCGGATCTTCCGCGAGCTGCTACCCAGCAGCCGAGACGTCACGACCGCTCTGCTTCTTGACGGAAGCTCGTCGCTGGGCGTGCACGGAGGCACGATCTTCAAACTCGAATTGGCCTGTGCCGACGCGCTGTCGCGGGCGATGACGCTGGCACGCGAGCGTCATGGCATCTTCGTCTTCACTGGCAACACGCGACACCGCGTCGAAGTCACCTGCCTCAAGGATTTTCCCGACCGTCGGTTCGTCCCGCCGGGCAGCCTTGGCCTGGCGACGGGCGGGTACACCAGACTCGGCGCGCCGCTGCGCCATTTGACCAGCCGGCTGCTGGCCCAGCCATCCGAACGGCGGCTGCTCATCGTCATCGGTGACGGGCTGATCTCCGACGAGGGGTACGAGGGCCGCTACGCATGGGCAGACGCGGCGCACGCCGTCGAAGAAGCCACGGACGCCGGCGTGTCCATGTACTACATCGGCGTGGGGCCCACGCGCGTCGATCCACTCCCCGACGTCTTCGGAACCCTTCGCTCCCAACGCATCCGGCGAGTCGAGGACCTTCCGCGCGTGCTCGCACACGTCCATCGCCAGCTCGTCGCCGTATGACCACCCGCATGAGGAACAGATGACCACCGATACCTATTACTCGAACGGCAACGAAGTCCAGCTGTTTGAACAGGCATACCAGCAGCGCCTTCCCGTCATGCTGACTGGCCCGACAGGATGTGGCAAAACACGGCTCGTCGAACACATGGGCATCCTGCTGAACAGGCCGGTGGTCACGATCAGCTGCCACGACGATCTGACGAGCTCCGACCTCGTCGGGCGATTCATGGTGACCGGCGGTGACGTCGTGTGGACCGACGGGCCGCTGACGCGCGCGGTCAAGGCGGGCGCGATCTGCTACCTCGACGAGGTCGTGGAAGCCCGCCACGACTCGTTGGCGATCTTGCACTCGTTGACCGACCACCGCCGCGCGCTCTACCTCGATCGCGCCGGCGAGGTTGTGCGGGCGCCGGAGGAGTTCATGCTGGTGTGCTCGTACAACCCGGCGTATCGCAGCTCACTCAAAGAACTCAAGCCGTCGTTCCGGCAGCGGTTCGTGACGCTGCCCATGCGGTATCTTCCGGCCGACCGAGAGGCAGAGGTGGTCGTCGCTGAAGCGGGAATCGAATCAGCAAGCGCGGCAAGGCTCGTCAAGTGTGCGACCGCTGTCAGGACTGCCGACGTCGCATTTCACTTCGAACCGCCGTCCACCAGGGTTCTGGTCACCGCTGCGCAGATGATCGCCGCCGGGGCAACGGAACTGGAGGCGGCCGAGGCGTGCATTCTTGCGCCGCTTTCCACCGACGGCGCGATCTCCGACGGCCTGCGTCAGGTCGCCATCGCGAGCCTGGCCGGCGCTGACAGCTCGAGCACAACACTCTAGGAGGGAAACGGAATGGATGAGAAAGAAAGACAGCGCAAAAGGGCGCTCATCGTCTTCCAGATCGTCATCTACGGATATCTGCTGTTGATGTTCTCCATACAGCTGTATATGTCGTTCGCCCGGGGGTGGTGGGATCTGTGAATATTCGCTTGATTGACCGCTTTTCGCGACCGAAGCCAGCCACCGAGCCGGGCGGCTACGTCAATCTCGGACAGCATGACGAGGAATCCCGGCTAGCGCAGCGGCGCGCCGACAAGTGGATGATTATCGGCGCCGGTTTGATGGGCTGTTGGGCGCCGGGAATCATCGGGTTCCCGATCTTCATGCGTGGCGTGTGGCTGCAGCGCGAAGCGTTGCGGGCCGGGTTGTCCGTCCGACCCATGATCGTCACCCTGATCGGCTATTTGGTGCTGATCGACGGGATGCTCAACACTCTCGGCTGGTCTTTGGACCTGGTCGCCAACCACACGCTCATCAATCGGGTGCTGACGGCCGGGTGGGGCTACCTGTTCGACGGCGGGTACTTCTGGCATTACAACGAGCTCTGGGTCGGTGGTGCCGCAGGGCCTGGCGAGAAGGCGTACGTAATCGGCTTCATCTTCACCGTGTTCGCCATGCGCGTGGCGGCGGCGATCGGTTTCCTGCAGATGAAGCGGTGGGGCCACCAATGGATGATCATCACCTGCTGGATGGGCGTGGTGATCTGGTCCACGTATGTGCTCAATATGACGATGTACGCCGATGTTCGCTATGCCGGCACCATATTTCCCGTCGTGGGGTGGTGGGCGTACGACATCTTCTACATCACGCCGTTCTTGGCGATTCCGTACTTGCACACGGTCAATCGCGAAATCTTCTCCGACTGAACAGGACTGGATACGACAATGACGAGCTCATCCTCATCGCCCAATGTGCAAAAGGATCCAGCGGAGGATCTGCCGGCGGGCACCACGCCCTACTACGCGCGGATGCACAGATACATCCAACGGGGGGTTCTGGTCTGCCTGGTCGCGTTGGTGATCGAAGGCGCATTCACACTGCCCTTTATGGCGGTCTACTACGGGTATCCGACGCTGAGCCTGACCGAGATCTGCAGTGAGCTACTCAAGATCCGCTACTCCGATGACACCCTTGAATGCAAAGTGCCCTATCCCATGTTGGGTCCACCCGAGGGCGCAGAGGGCAAGGACACCGCCAAGGACAAATGGGGGATCCAGCCGGTCCCGGAGTACAAGCGCATCGGCTTCCGCGAACTGGTCCGCATCCACCAGGAGCGCGAGGCGCGTAAAGCCGCCCAACAGCACACCGCTGCCGCACCGTGAGGACTTTGCGCACGTGACCTACCGGATCGTGCAGTGGACGACGGGAAACGTCGGCAAGCGGTCGGTGCGCGCGGTCGCATTCAACCCCCAATTCGAGCTGGTCGGATGCTACGCCTGGGCAAAAGACAAGGTCGGCAAGGATGTTGGCGTCTTGTGCGGGATCGAGCCGCTGGGCGTGCAGGCCACCGACGACGTCGAAGCACTGCTCGCCCTGAGACCGGACTGTGTGGTGTACAACCCGATGTTCGCCGATGTCGAGGTGATGATTCGGATCCTGCGTGCCGGCATCAACATCGTGTCCAGTTCAGAGTTCATCACGGGCCACTACCTCGGTGAGCACCGCGACCGCATAGCCAAGGCCTGTGAACAGGGCGCATCGACGATCTTCGGCAGTGGCATCAACCCGGGTGTGATACAGCTGCTGGCGATCGTGTCCGCCGGATTGTCCGAACGGGTGGAAAAGGTGTCCGTCGTCGAGGCCATCGACACCACGATCTATGACTCACCCGCCACCGAAAGGCCAATGGGCTTCGGCTATCCCATCGACCAGCCGGACCTGAAGGACATCACCACGAAGGGCTCAGGCATCTTCCGCGACGGGGTGCTCTTGATTGCCGACGCCCTCGGTGTCGAGCTCGACGACATCCGCTGCGACGTCGAGTACGCGCAGACAACTGAGGACCTGCACCTGCCTGGCAGCTGGACGATCGCCAAAGGTTGTGTCGCCGGCGTCGACGTCGGGTGGAAGGGGATCATCGACGGCCGGGAGGTCATCGAGATCCGCGGGCGATGGCGAAAAGGCCAGACACTGCAGCCCGATTGGGAGCTCGACATGGGCTACACGATCGAAGTACAGGGCACACCGACCATCAAGACCACGCTGAACTTCCTTCCGCCAACCGGCTTTGTCGGCGAGACGTTGGACGACTACATCACGATGGGGCTCTCGATTGTTGCGGTACCCGTGGTCACCGCGATCCCTGCCGTCGTGGCGGCCCCGCCGGGCATCGCGACCTACACGAACCTCCCGTTGCTGCTGCCGCGCGGAGTTGTCGCCACATGAGTGCCAGTCTCGAACGTCCGACGCTTCACCACGTGGTATTCGCGGTAGCGCCAGAGCGGCAGGCCGCCGTTGGCCAGATGTTCACCGATCTCGGGTTCACGTTCGACGGCGCGGAGCTCACCGAACTCGGCATCTATGTCCAACTCGATTGGAACGGCGGTCTCGAACTCATCAGTGCACTGCCCGGGTCGACCGCCGACGTCGCGGCGTCGGTCAACGCTTTCATCGAAAGGCACGGCGACGGCGTCTACACCGTCGTGCTCCGGGTTGCCGACGCGTCGGCAGCCGAGGCGCTCACCGAGCGCTACGGTTCGGTCTCCCGTTTCCGGCAGAGCTTCTCGGGCGAGGGCTCCTATCTCGACGAGATCGATCTGTCGGTGCACGGGCTGCCCCTGACCTTCTTGTCGACCAATGTTCCGTGACCCTGGATGCAGCCGATGACGGGCTTGCGCGAAACCAACATCTTCGAGTCGGATTTGCCCACGATTGAGTACGACGTGACGGCGACCCCGCAGGAGATCTACCCGCAATTTCGGGCGGCACAGGAGGTTTCGCCGATCGCGCTGGGTCCGATCGGGCCAGAGGTCTTGTCGTATGACCTCGCCAGGACAGTGCTCGGCGACCCCCGCTTCGGTATTCCTCCCGGTATTCACCTCACCGCCCACGGCATAACGTCAGGTGAACTGTGGGACAGGGTGACTCGCAGCATCTTGTGCATGGAAGGGGATGAGCATCGCCGGCTGCGCGGCCTCGTGTCGAGAGCGTTCACGCCACGCGCGACCGCGCGGATGGACGAAACGATCCACTCCGTGATGAACGAGCTCACCGCCGCTGTGGAATCTGAGGGGGCGTGCGAGTTCGTCGAGCAGATCGCCCGTCCGTATCCGATCCCGGTGATCTGTGCGCTGCTGGGTGCACCGCGGGCGGATTGGAAGCAGATCTCGAAGTGGGCAGAGGACATCTTCAAGATTGTCAGTTTCGACATCAACCTGGCCGAACAGCAGCCGGTGGTGTTGAAGGCGTGGGACGAATTCGACGCCTACGTCGACGACATGATCGCCTACCGGCGCAGTCAGCTGACCAATGATCTTCTCTCGGAACTGATTCGAGCCGAAGTCGACGGCGACCGGCTCAACGCCGGCGAAGTGCGAATGCTGGCCTTCAGTGTTCTCATCGCCGGAACGGACACGACGCGCACGCAACTGGCCGCATCGATGCAGGCGTTGTGTGACCACCCCGAGCAGCTGGCACTGCTGCGAGACCGTCCCGAGCTGGCGATGAACGCCGTCGAGGAGACGATGCGTCACTCGCCGTCGATGTGCAGCACGCTACGCAGCGTCAGTGAGGATGTGACCGTTGGCAACTGCACCTTTCCCGCCGGCACATTCATCCTCATCAACACCTACGCCGCCAATCGTGATCCGGCCATCTATGACGATCCGACTCGCTTCGACATCACACGTAACGACCCGCCGGCGATCCTGACATTCGGTGGCGGGGCGCATTATTGCCTTGGCGCGAACTTGGCACGGCGTGAGCTCAGTGAGGCGCTGAAGATCCTGTCGCACAGAATGCCCAATCCGCGGCTCGTCGGGCCGGCGCCCTGGAGGCCACTGCTCGGCATGAGCGGACCCACCAGTCTTCCAATAGAATTCGACAAAGGTTAGTCGGAGAAGATCTCGCGGTTGACGGTGTGCAGATAGGGGATCGCCAAGAATGGTGTGATGTAGAAGATGTCGTACAGCCACCACCCGACGACCGGAAGGACCACTCCCGCATAACGCACGTCGGCGAACATCGTCATGTTCAACACGTAGCCGACCCAGATCACCACGCCCATCCAGCACGTGATCACCATCCACTGATGACCCCAGCGCTTCATCTGCAAGAAGCCGATGGCAGCCGCGATTCGCATCGTGAAGACTGTCAGGATCAGTCCTACCTCCCAGGCCTTTTCACCCGGCCCGGCAGCGCCGCCCACCCACAGCTCGTTGTAGTGCCAGAAGTATCCGGCGTCGAACATGTTGCCCCACCCGTTGAGGAGCACGCGCGCGAGGATGGTGTGGTTGGCCACCAGATCCAGCGCCCACCCAACGGTGTTGATCGCGGCGTCGATGATGACCAGGTAGCCCAACAGTGTGACGAGCATCGGGCGTACCGACAGCCCGTTGCGCTGTGCGCCCCGCAGCAGCCACACTCCGCGCAGGAACAGCGGAAGGCCGAAAATCCCCAACGCGGCAGTGCCGATCAAAAGGCTGCCCGAGATCAGCCACTTGTCCGCCTGGCGCTGCGCGACGCGCGATTGCTCCGCGTGTTCGTCGAGCGAAAGACTCTGGGGGGCAGTGTTCAAAGACCCTCCTCGCCGCGCCGCCTGTGCTGGCCACCATAACAAAACTGACTGCAGTCACCAAGAGAGGGTTCTTTTTGGGTGACTCAAGTCAGGGAGTCTTTTCAGCCGAATCGCCCATATTTGCTGGCGGTCATGCGAACATCGGTGCATGACGCTGCGACGGGCCCGGTCAGCAACGGCTGTCGTCGTCGTCGCGGTTGCTGTGGCCGGCTGCACGAGGGTGGTGGGCGGCAGCCCGCAGCTGGATCACCCCCCGATCGGAGCCCCGATTCAATGGGGACCTTGCCAGATCCAGCCACTGCCACCGGAGCACATGCCGCAAGGTGCGGAGTGCGGCGAGATGGCTGTGCCGATCGACTACGACAATCCCGACAACGGCGTCGCCACCCTCGCCGTGATCCGCATTCGGGCCACCGGCGCGAAGACCGGCTCGCTCGTGGTGAACCCGGGTGGCCCCGGTGGATCGGGGGTCGAGGCGGCCGCTGCGATCGTCCGTGACCTGACCGCCCCTGTCCGGGAGCACTTCGACTTCGTCGGATTCGATCCGCGCGGTGTCGGCTACTCCCGCCCCGCCGTGCGATGCCTCACCGACGCTGAAATCGACCGTTACCATGCAGATCCCGTCCTCGATTATGTGCCCGACGGGCTGCCTGGAGTCGACTACAGCCCCGGCGGAGTCGCTAAGAACGAAGCCGCGCTCATGGGCGTCGTGCAGCGTTGCGTGGACACCACCGGCAAAGACTTCCTCGCGCACGTCGGAACTGCGGACGTGGTCAAGGATCTCGATGCGCTGCGCGCGGCACTCGGCGACGACAAGCTGTCCTACATCGGGTTTTCGTATGGCACCCTCATCGGCGGCTTGTACGCCGAGGCATACCCGAACCGCGTGCGTGCCATGGTGCTCGACGGAGTGATGGACCCGTCGGTTGAGCCCATCGACCGCTGGTTAGGGCAGGCGACCGCGATCCAAGTGGCCTTCAACGACTATGCCGCCGACTGCGCGCGATCGACGGACTGCCCACTCGGGACAGATCCCGCAAAAGCCGTAGAGGTATATCGGTCGTTGGTCGATCCGTTGACGAAACAGCCTGCGCGGGCCAAGGATCCGCGCGGCGTCAGCTATTTCAACGCGCTCATCGCCACAGTGTCGGCGATGTACTCGCCGGCGGCGTGGGATCAACTGACGAAGGGTTTGACGGCACTTACCCGCGGTGATCAGGCCGACGACCTGCTTGTGCTCGCAGACGAGTTGACGGGGCGTGGGGACGACGGTCACTACTCGAACTTGCAGGACGCCTTCACCGCAGTCGAATGCCGGGACGAGGCGTTTCCGAAGGACCCCGAGTCGTGGGTGGAGGCCAACAAGCGATTACGAGATGCGGCGCCTTTTCAAACCGCTGGCGAGTTCACGGGATCCGCGCCAAGGGGCATCTGCGCGTTCTGGCCCGTCGGCGCCACCCAGCAGCCAAAGCGATACTCCGCCCCCGGTGTGGCGCCGGTGCTGGTGGTCTCGACAACCCACGACCCGTCCACGCCGTATCAGGAAGGTGTGAGCGTCGCCGAGCAGTTGGGGGGATCACTGCTAACGGTTGAAGCCACCCAGCACACGGCAGCCTTCTACGGGCACGCCTGCGTCGACGACATCGTGACCGCTTACCTGGTCGATCTCGTCCTGCCGCCGCCCGGCGCGCGCTGCGTATCGGAAACCGAGTGAAGGGCCCTCGCCGAGATCTACACCAGGGCTGTGAAATCAGCCAGCAGCACGACCGTGGTGTCGATCTCGCGGCAAGACAGACGTACTGGGGCATCGTCGAGTGGGCGGCGGCAAAGGATCCCGAGCGGCTGGTGCTGTCCGACGACTACGGCCGCAGTCTGACGACGATGCAGCTGCGCGACGCGGCCGCCGTGACGGCCGCGGCCTTCGCCGAGAAAGGCGTCGGAACAGGCACGGTGGTGTCGTGGCAGCTGCCGACGACGCTGGAGGCCATGGTGGTGATGGTCGCGCTCACCAGACTCGGCGCGGTGCAAAACCCCATTTTGCCGATCTGGCGCGAGAGCGAAGTTCGTTTCGCCACAACGCAGCTGAACACCGAGGCGGTTGTCGTGCCCGGTGTGTGGCGAGACTTCGACCACGCGGCGTTGGCCCACGCGCTGGCCGCCGAACGCGACGTGACCACAATCGTCGTCGACCACGCGCAGGCACCCGAACCCGGGACTCTACGGCTGCCGACAGGCGACGTCAGCGACCTGCCTGATCCACCGGCTACCGGCACCGAAGCCCGCTGGATCTACTACTCGTCCGGGACGACCGCGGCGCCGAAGGGGATTCGTCACACGGACCGATCCGTGATCGCGGGCTCGGCCGGAGTAGTCGGAATGCTCGGCACACCGAACACCGACGTCAACCCCGTCGCGTTCCCCATCACGCACATCGGTGGTTCGGCGATGCTGGCGGCTGCCCTGTTGACCGGGATGCGACTGGTGCTCTTCGATGTCTTCGACGCGACCACGCCGTTCGCGATTGCCGCTCACGGGCCGACCATTCTCGGCTCGGCCACGCCGTTCTTCGTCGCATACATGGCCGCCCAACACGCACACGGTACCGAGCCGTTGTTCTCCGATGTCCGTGCGTGCTTGGCAGGTGGAGCGCCGATCACACCCGAACTCTCGCGCCAAGTGCGAGAGACACTTTCGGTGCCGGGCGTGGCCAACTCGTGGGGGCTCACGGAGTTTCCTGTCGTGACGTCGCCGATGTTGGACGCCGATCCGGCGGTGCTTGACCACACCGTAGGGCCGCCTGTCGCCGGTGTGCGGGTCCGGGTGGTGGACAGCGACGAGCGAGAGGCGGCACCGGGTGACGAGGGCGAGTTGAGGCTCAAAGGGCCACAATGCTTTCTGGGCTACGTGGACGCCTCTCTGAATGCCGACGCGTTCGACGCGGGCGGCTGGTTCCGCAGTGGCGACCAGGGCCGGATCGACGGCGACGGCAATGTGGTGATCACCGGCCGGATCAAGGACGCGATCATCCGCAATGCCGAGAACATCTCCGCTCTGGAGATCGAGGGCGTGCTCAACACGCATCCCGCCGTCGCCGATGTCGCGGTCATCGGGGTGCCGGATCGCCGCACCGGCGAACGCGTATGCGCAGTGGTGGTCGCCGCTCCCGGCGCGGAGGTGACGCTGGCGACACTCGCCGATCACTGCCAGGCGCACGGGCTGAGCCGGCACAAGACACCCGAGCGTCTCGAGCTGGTGGAAGCGTTGCCGCGCAACGTGATCGGCAAGGTACTCAAGACCGAACTGCGGTCACGCTTTCATTAGGAGCCCGGGTGTTGACGCCCGGGTCTCCTCGCGTGATACGTCGTGTATGTTGCCAGCATGACAGACGCAGGCAATCGCGCATACGGGTCGGTAGCACCGCTGAAAGTTGGTTTGCTCAACGACTATCCGACGCAAGCCGACACCGAGGACAACGCCTTTGACGCATTGGCCTTGGTGATCGACGAAGCCGTCGCCGCGGGCGTTCTCGACCGGCCTGTCGAGTTCGTCCGCCGTGACGTGATCGGATTGCCCAACGGCACCTATCAAGCCGTCGAGCGGGCGTTCGACGAACTCGTCGACGAAGGATGTTTGGTCATCTTTGGGCCGTACGTATCCGACAATGCCGTACCACTGCGTTCTCACGTCGAGTTGACGGCGAAGGTACCGATCATTTCGCTGTCCGGATCTGAAGGAGCCCTCGGTGAGTGGTGCTTCGCGTTGAACAACGGCTCGATGCCAGAGGAGCCACGGATGCTGGCCGCCGTGTTGCACGTCGACGGCCACCGGCGCATCGCCATCGCACGGGAGTCGTCGCTGATCGGCAAGGAGTACCTGGCGTACGCGGAGCGCGCGTGCGCGGACGCCGGCTTGCAGCTCGTCGCGACCGTCGCCATCCCGCAAGTCGAGGCCGACAAGACAGACGCGGTCGCGGAACTTCGCGCCGCCGATCCTGACGCAATCGTCCACGTGGGCTTCGGGCACGGTCTCTGGGGTTTCAATGCCGCTCTGGCAGCGGCGAATTGGGATCCGCCGCGCTACACGACGACGGCGTTCGAGATGGCGCACATCAACGTTGTGTGGATGGGGCACCTCGCCGGGTGGATCGGGCTCGACAGCTACGACGAACGCAATGAGGTGGGGCAGGCTTTCCTCGACAGGTTTGAGGCCCGATACGGCAGGCGCCCAGCGTATTTCATGCCATGTTTGTGCGCCGACGTGGCGACAGTGATCGTGCGCTCGCTGGCCTGCGCACGCCCATTGACCGGCGCCGGAGTCAAAGACGCGATCGAGGACGTCAAGCTGGTGCCCAGCGCCAGCGGCGCGCCCGGCACGTGCTTGCGCTTCGGGCGTTACATCCGGCAGGGCTGGATGGGCGTCGACTACCTCGTTGCACGGCGGGTGCTGCCCGACGCGAGCGCCCACGTGTTTCATGCCGCGCCGAGCGCCGGCATTTCGATGGTGGGTGCCGTCGCGTCAGCGTAGCCGCAGTGCGCCGAAGACCGGTGCGGTGACGATGCCAGGCGGGGACGCCAGCACGTCAGGGATGGCGCGTACGGCGCTCATCCCGATCATCAGATGTCCTGGATTGGCTCCCTCGAAGCCCGGCGGGACCTCGTCCCAGCCGACGTCGAGCTGCAGCTCGAAACTCGGAATCCCACGAATCACGGCGCGGATCATCGGTACCTTCTCACCAGCGGCCAGCGGACGAAGTCCCCATTGCGGCAGGTCGCGGGTGAGCACCCATTCTTCGTGGATGGCCAGCACGTCGCGGCCTGCCCAGCTGCCGACCCAGGAAAAGCGTTGACCGACAACCAATCCCGGATCAACGGTGCCGATGGCGATCTCAATCGGGTGGTCGAGGGTGGTGCAGTCGACGGTCACCGCGATGTCCGACAGCGTGATGCCGAGGACGTCAGCGGTGGCGTTGAGGGCTTGTCGGTACGCCATGTCCAGCTTCTTGATGATCACCGAATCGGCGCTGACGTCTTCGGGTGGGCGTGCCATGCCCATCAGGTCGACGAGCATCGGCCTGCTGTCGAGACCGGAGACGTCGACGGCTTCGTAGACGTCGATGCGGTCGACGTTCTTGCTCAGGCCGGTGATCGTCGCGATCAGCCGTTCGAACATGAAGCCGGGATTCTCACCGGCAGCGTGGAATCGGGACTGCCCCTTTTCGCACGCATCGCGGAAGGCGGCTTCGACGTCGGCACCGTAGGTCGGCAGATGGTTGTAAGAGGTCGTCGTGATGACGGTCGTGCCGGATGCGAGCAGGCGGCAGATGTCCTCGGCGTTCGTCTCGACGGCGTGTGCCTTGCTGGCCGCGTGCACCACGACATCGGCGCCTAGGGCGAAGATGGCGTCTTTGTCTGATGTCGCCATGACGCCGGTAGTCGGCGGGAGCCCGCACAGCTCACCCGCGTCGAGGCCGTCCTTCGCTGGGTCGTACACCAGAACGCCGACGAGTTGGAAATCAGGATTCTCGACGAGTTCCTGCAAGGCGGCGCGGCCGACGGCGCCGGTCGCCCACTGCGCCACCCGGACTACCAATCGAGCGCTCCTGACTGATTCGTGGGTGCTGATTCGGTTGCCATTGCTGCAATCTATCGAGATCGCACTCCCCGCGAGGCGCTTCCTCGATGCCTGAGCCTGGTCTTAATCGCTCGGGCCACCGGGGCGGTCGGCCACGCGCACGCCCATCTCGGCGAGCGCAGCGCCGCCCAGGGTGACGAGCTGGCTCGCATCGACGCCGACGTGTCCTCCGGTCAAGGCGCTCGTCCCGCGCAATGTGTCGACTATCGAACCGTGAAGGCCCAGGTGCTCCACGGTCGCCGAGTCGAAGCTTGCCGAGGAGAGGTCAGTGTCGAGCAAGGCGGACCGGTGCAACCGGGCGCCGTAGAAGTCGGCCTCTTTCATCGATGTGGCGGTGACCCAGAGGAACGATGACACCGAGGACCGCAAATTGGCCAAATCAGCCACACCTCCCTCGATAACGACATCGCCGAGTTGCGCGCCGCTGAGCACGATGCCGGTCAGCCGGCACTCGATGAACGCCACGCGGGTGAGGACCGCGCTGTCGAGGACTGCGCCGGCGAAGTGGCAATGGTCGAAGACGACGTCCCGGGCCTGCAGGTTGGTGAACGTCCGGGAACTGGCATCGACCCCGCGCCATACACATTCGGTGATCGCGAGGTCGTGAATGACGTCCGGCAGCGTCAGTGCGGAATCGGCGACGAGGCCGTCCCACTCCGCGATGTCGCTGAAATCGCCTGCTGCAGAGATGAGTTCGTTCGGCAGGCTGGGTGGTTCGGGTACGACGCGCTGACGGCGGGCTGGCACCACCGGATCATAGTGGACACCTGCACGACGGGCTCAGTGCCTAGATTTGCCAGTCCTGGCCACCGTCGTTCTGGGTGTAGTCGCCGACGGAATTGGTCACGATGATGGGGTCACCGATGTCGAAGTTGTTGTAAAACCACTTCGCGTTGTCGGGGCTGACGTTGATGCAGCCGTGACTGACGTTTCGAACGCCTTGGTCGCTGACCGACCACGGCGCGCTGTGGACGTAGTTGCCGCTGTTGTCGAGCTGCACGGTCATCTTGACATGCAGGTAGTACCCTTCGGGTGAATCATGCGATACCCCATAGGTTTCCGAGTCCATCACGACATCAGGGGACTTGTCCTGCACATAGTATGTCCCGTTGGCGGTGTCGTGGCCGGGCTTGCCCATCGACATCGGGAATGTCTGCTCGACATTGCCGTCCCGTGTGATGGTCAGCTGGTGAGTAGCGTTGTCGGCGTTCGCGATTAGGGCATCTCTGGTGGTGAAACTGGACGTGGTCCCGGCCGCATCGATATCCACCGTCGCATGCGCGGGCCAGAAATCAAGTGGCCGCCAGCGCACCTGGCGGTCGTTCAGCCAGTAGAACTTGCCCGGCACCGCCGGATCAGACGTGACATGAATGGCGTCCTCCGCGCTCGCGCGGTCAGCCACGGGTGCTGCGAAGTTGATGATGATCGGCTTCGCGACGCCCACACTCGCTCCGTCTGAGGGGTTGATCGACGAGAGGTTGAACGGAGGTGTGACGGCCGCAGCGTTGACCTTCGCTGCCTGCGGCGGATCGCTCGGCACGGACGAATCATCGTCGGGATCGGCCAACGCGCATGGTGCGAACACCAGAGCCGCGAGCACCATTGATGCACCCGCCGCGGCGATGCCGCGGATGACTTTGGAACGTCGCATATACGCGCTCTCGCTTGTGAGATCGGAACCGGTTCACAGTGAGGCTAGCCGGGCCCGACATCGGAATGGTCACCGTTCGATATGGGGTCGACAGCTACTTGCTTGCGGGACAACGGGTTAAGAACAGCGTGGTTACGGAACTGTCTCCATCACCTGGGCTGCCGTATCCCATTTCGTCCAACACGAGGCGCAGCGCCCGCACGGCATAATGCAGTCTTGACCTCACGGTGCCCTCGGCAATGCCGAGGTCGGCAGCGATCTGCGCGGTACTCCACCCTTGGTAATACGACCGCTGGATCACCTCACGGTGCGCTTGGGACAAGCGGGTTAGGGCGTCGCTCAACAACAACCGGTCGACTGCGGAATCTGCCTCGTCCGCGCCGGCGCGCTCATATGTCCTGCCGGGGTCTGCGATCGCGGACTCGTTCCGGAAGCGTGCAGTGCGCCACTCGTCGATGACCATGTTGCGTGCCACAGTGAATAGCCAGGCCCGCGGTGACCTCTGCTGGTCGTTTGTCACCTCCGGGTGCTTCCACGCCTTCAGCAGCGTCTCCTGCACGACGTCCTCGGCGCGGGCTCGGTCACCGGTCAGCCCGACGACATAGCGCAACAGCGCCGGTGCGTGCTCGTCGTAGAGTCGTTGCAACACCCCGGAGTCGGGATCGTTTGTTACCGGGCTCAGTCCCGGCGCATATGCGGTTGTCATTTCCCCGAGGGTAAAAACACCTGCGACGACTTACGACCGATAGTCCGCTGAGTGAAATCTCTTGACGGGGTCTTGATGGTGAACCTGTGTGTATCCACCCGGGTACCTGTGAAAGCGATGGGGACGCGAGCCATACCGTCGTTACGGGAGTACATTGACGCATAGGGAACCTATATAGGTTTGGATTGATTGAGTTGCCATGACGCTCGAAGCAGCCGCGGACATCCAAGGTCCTGCCGCGCCAAACGAACTGAACGAAGTCGACGCGACTGCTGGTGCCGATCGCGGCGTCATCCAAACTGCATTTTGTCTCCTCGATCACATCGGCGCGTTGGAACCCGCACGGCTTCACGACCTGGCGCACGCCACGGGAATACCGCGCCCCACAGTCCACCGACTGCTTCATCAGCTGATCGCGGTAGGGGCGGTTCGTCGCCAGGGCAAGCGGTACTGCCTCGGGGCGAGCCTGTTGGGCCTGGGCAGCCGGGTGACCCCAGAGCGTCGACTGCGCGTCGCCGCCCGCCGGCCCATCGCTGAACTGGCCGCCGCGACGGGAGCGGCGGTGAACCTGTCTGCCACCATCGACGGTCACTCGGTGTATCTGGACACCATCGAGGCCCGCGTTCGGCAGCCTTTTGTCGCCGAAGCCGGCGCCGCAGTACCGCCGGGAACGGCCGAAGCGCGGGCGCATGCCCCATTCGCTCGCAGCGCACCGATTGTTGACGCCGGTGGGGTCCTGCGCGACCTCAGCTGCGTCGCAGTCCCCATCGGTGTGGGACCGGGTCAATATGTAGCGGTGTCAGCGCTATACACGGGTCCGCGACCACCGGCTGAGCTGTTGACACTCACGCGAACGGCCGCTTCGCGGATTACCGGGTTACTCCGACCGGCACAGCCAACGCCAACACGGGATCCCGTCTCGCGCAGCGTTGTTCGCTGATCCGGGATTACCGACGACCCCTGACAGCGTGGAAGCGGCTGAACAGATCGCCCTCCCAGAAAGGGTATTGCGGACCGAATTGCACGGGTGGCGATTCGTTGATCTGGACGTTTCCCGGCGACTGGCACTCGCTAGCAACGCCCATGGATGTGCACGACTGCTCGTCGGCACTCGAGTCGGCCGAGGCCGTCGGCGTGATACCTATCCATGCCGCGACGCTAGCGGCCGCCAACAGCGTTGTGAGGTAGGGGAATTTCGTGGTCTTGCCTCCTGACTTGCACGCTATCTGTGGCACGACTGGCGACTCGCGGTGTGTTCATCGAGTGCGGGAGATCACAAAGGTCCTGCATCCCAATGAATTCGGGCGTACCGCGCTCACAGGCAACGCCACAAGTCAGTGAGGAACGCGTCACATTGGTCGAACGTGGTTCACGTGCTCGTCGTGAATTCCATTGGAGGTAAAGACGGCCTGCGGGAGCGCAGCGCCGAACCCGAGGAGCAACCACCATGACCAACGTCGACCCGCAGACCACTTCTGAGTTCTGGGATGCCTACGTCACTGCGGCGGCGTCGAACGATCGGATGGATGCGTCTTCGGCGCGTGAACCGATGCCGGCCAGTTGTGGTGGTGTTCCAGCGGATTCGGACTGTTAATCAAGAATGTTCGGTCGGTGCGTCTGGCCCGTGCGATCGTGCCCAGCCAAGTGGCCAGGGTGCTGACGCGGTTTTGCAGCCCGATGAGGAATGCGATGTGGATGAGGCCCCATCCCAACCAGCCGACGAAACCAGCCAGCTTGACCGGTCCGGCTTGTAACAGTGCATGTCCGCGGCTGATATATGCCGCCGAGCCGAGATCGCGGTAGCGGTACGGTCGTCGTCGCCGACCCGCGAGGTCGCGACGAATGCACGCGGCGGCGTGTATTCCGCCCTGCATCGCGTTCTCGGCGACGCCAGGCAAGTGGTCGCGGCCGGCGAGATCACCGATGACAAAAACCTCGGGATGTCCGGCTATCGATAGATCGGGATCGACGGCGATGCGCCCCGCATGATCCGAACTCGCACTGAGCACTTCGGCGACTCGCCGTGCGAACGGAACCGCCTCAACGCCTGCCGTCCACAAGACCGTACGCGCCGCATAGTCCTGGGCAGGGCCACCTGCTTTCGGAGACACGGTCACTCCGTGACCACGAACATCGGTGACGTGAACACCGAGATGTATTTCCACGCCGAGCTTTTCGAGGGTTTGGGCGGCTTTGGTCGACAGCGCCGGTGCAAAACTTGCGAGAACGCGCTCGCCGCCGTCGAAGAGCAGGACGCGCGCGGCCTCGGGCGCGATACTGTGGAACTCATTGCACAGGGCCCGGGTGGCCACTTCTCGTATCTGGCCCGCGAGTTCGACACCGGTGGGACCGCCGCCCGTCACGACGAAGGTGAGCCAGCTGTCGCGCTCGGGTCCGGGCGGCAGTGTTTCGGCAATTTCGAACGCGCTGAACAACCGTCGGCGGATGCTCAGGGCATCATCAAGCGTCTTCATCCCCGGTGCCCAGTGCGCGAACTCCTCATGACCGAAATAGGACTGCCTCATCCCGGCAGCGACGACCAGCACGTCGTAGTCCACAGTGAACGTGGTCTCGTCGGGACGGCGAGCGGTAACCCGGCGCGCCTCAGGATCGAGGTCGACCGCTTCGCCGAGCAGGGTGGTGACGTTGCGGTGGCGTGCCAGCTCCTCGCGTAGCGACCGGCTGATCTGTCCGATGCTCAGCGTGCCGGTCGCGCACTGGTACAGCAACGGCTGGAAGACGTGGCACGCCGCGCGATCGAGCAGCGTGACCTCGACATCGGCGCCTTTAAGCCTGCGCGCGCAGAACAGGCCGCCGAAGCCGCCTCCTATGACCAACACGCTGATGCGACTGTTGCTCACGGATCGAGGGTATTCGTCCGAGTCGATAAAGCGAGACTGCAGCCGGTCTACGAACTATCGCTCGACCACCGCCGCCGGCATCTGATGCCGACACCGTTTCGCAGCCGCCCGCGATGCCGACGCACTCTATCTCGGTCGATGCCATTCGGGCGCTACCAGCCCAAGGATAAATTCACGGATGTTGGGATCGGCGACGAACTGTGGGCGGTAGATCGCGAAATGCCGCGGCGTCCAGCACTCCTGCTTGCTGATTATTCTTGCTTGGCCTGATCCGGAGAGTGACTGACGCGCCATGTGTGTCCGGCCGGATGTAATAGCACTCATCGGTGTCCGGGCAGTAGATACACATTATGTCGATCGCGTCCTTGTCCAACGGTGTCATGTGCGTGCCGTTCCGGTCCGCCCATGTAGACCGAAATTTCACGATGACGGCACCCGCACGAGCAGACCGGTACTTGACCTGAAGGCGATAGAACTCGCCAGCTGCATATGACACCAGATCGAACGGCGCGTGCTCCGTCGCTGGAAACAGGACCGTGAACCCCTTGCCTGCGAGGTCGGCATGGGCTTTCGCGACGGCTAGATCACCTTTGTCTTTCGTGTGGTGTCTTATCATCGATCTCTAGAGTAAGGGATTGGCCATCCATCGGTTGGCAGGATTCAGATAGGGTTAGGCCGCTGCCCCCGTAGCTCAGCGGAAAGAGCAGCCGCCTTCTAAGCGGTAGGTCGCAGGTTCAATTCCTGCCGGGGGTGCTCGGTGTACGACGCCGGGTGATGCCCGGCGGATCCATTCGAGTGTTAGACCGGCTGATCCTTGACATCACAAGTTGAGTTGTTCCGCACGTGACTGGGTGAGGTATCAGATTGGCAGTCATCTGCGCGGACAGTCGGGGGCACCGCGCGAACTCAATCGAACGGCCCCCCGCAAGCAGGGCGCACCAATAACCCCTCCCGCACCAACCGCCAGCGGACTAGCGTTGTCCACGGACCAACGACGGAAAGGCGGCTCGGTGGCTGACACTCTGGACGCGGCTGGACTGCCGGAGCGACTCAACGCGCTGGATCTATTGCTTCACCGCGGAGAGGCGAACCCGCGGACCCGGTCGGGAATCATGGCGCTGGAGGTTCTCGACGGCACTCCGCCCTGGGACCGCTTCGTCGACGTGTTCGAACAGGCGTCACGCCACGTCCTGCGGCTCCGGCAGAAGGTCGTCGTGCCGACCGTCCCCACCGCATCGCCGCGCTGGGTCGTCGATCCTGACTTCAACATCAACTACCACGTCCGCCGCGTCAGGGTTCCCGAGCCCGGGACGCTGCGTGAGGTTTTCGACCTGGCCGAAGTCAGCGTGCAGTCGCCGATGGACATTTCCCGTCCGCTGTGGACGGCAACCTTGGTCGAAGGCCTAGAAGGCGGTCGCGCCGCGACGTTGCTTCACATGAGCCACGCCGTGACCGACGGCGTGGGTGCCGTCGAGATGTTCGCCCACATCTACGACCTCGAACGTGACCCGCCGCCACGCAAGCCCGCGCCGCTGCCCATTCCGCAAGATCTGACGGCCAACGAGCTGGCCCGTGTCGGCCTGAACCGGTTGCCGAACAACATCATTCGTGGCTCTCGCGGTGCCCTCGCTGGCGCGGCCAAGGCCGTCGGCAAGGTGCTGAGCGATCCCGCCTCCGCGGTGGGTGGAGTTGTCGAGTACGCACGGTCCGGCAGCAGGGTGATGTCCACAGCCGCCACCCATTCACCGCTGCTCCGCCGGCGCAGCCTCTCATCGCGCACCGAGGCCATCGAGATGGAACTCGGCGATATCCGCGCCGCGGCCAAGGCTGCCGAAGGCTCGATCAACGACGCCTACCTGGCCGCGCTCTGCGGCGCGCTGCGCCACTATCACGACGAGCTCGGCATGCCGGTCGAGGCGCTGCCGATGGCGGTCCCCGTCAATCTGCGCGCTGAAGCCGACCCGGCCGGCGGTAACCGCTTCGCCGGTGTGATGATCTCGGCACCCCTCGGGATCGCCGACCCGGCCACCCGTATTCGCAGCGTCCGCACCCAGATGATCAAGGGACGCGACGAAGCCGCGATCGACGTGATCGGTGCCGTCGCCCCGCTGCTCGGCCTGCTGCCCGACCCGATCCTCGAATCCGTGGCCGGCTCTGTGGTATCGGCCGACGTCCAAGCCAGCAACGTGCCCGTCTATGCGGGAGACACTTTCCTCGCAGGCTCAAAGGTGTTGCGTCAGTTCGGTCTTGGCCCGCTGCCCGGCGTCGCGATGATGGCCGTGCTGATCTCCCGGGGTGGAATGTGCACGGTTACCACTCGATACGATCGCGCTTCGGTGACTGACGAAGATGTATGGGCCCGATGTCTTCTGACCGGTTTCGACGAAGTGCTGGCGCTCGGCGGAGCCGGCCGCGCCGCCCCGGCGTCGTTCACGTTGCCGGCATCGACAGAGCAGGAACCCGCATCCAGCAACGGGAGTTCACCGTCATGAGTCCGTCCACCAACCGATCGCTCGATCGCCGCGATGCCCGGCTGCCTGGTTCGGTGGCCGAGATCGAAGCCAGCCCACCGGGCCCGAAGGTCGGCGCGTTCTTCGATGTCGACGGCACGCTCGTCGCCGGATTCACCGGTGTGATCATGACGCGAGATCGCTTCCGCCGGCGCGAAATCGGGGTCGGCGAGTTCCTCGGTGTCGTGCAAGCCGCGTTGAACCACCAGCTCGGACGCGCGGACTTCGAGCAGCTCATCTACCGCGGCGCCTCGATGATGAAGGGACGCTCGCTCGACGACATCGACGAGCTCGGGGAGCGCCTTTTCGTCCAGCACATCGTGTCGAAAATCTATCCCGAGATGCGCGGGCTGGTTCGCGCGCACATGGCGCGCGGCCACACCGTCGTCCTCAGCTCCTCGGCGCTGACAGTACAGGTGGAACCGGTCGCGAGATTCCTCGGCATCGACAACATCGTGAGCAACCGCTTCGAGACCGACGACAACGGGATCCTCACCGGCGGTGTCCTCAAGCCGATCATCTGGGGACCAGGCAAAGCCAACGCCGTGCAGAAGTTCGCCTCCGACAACGACATTGACCTGAAGAAGAGCTACTTCTACGCAGACGGCGACGAGGATGTCGCGCTGATGTATCTCGTCGGCAACCCGCGCCCCACCAACCCGGAGGGCAAGCTCGCGGCGGTGGCCGCCAAGCGCGGCTGGCCGGTGCTGCGGTTCACCAGCCGCAGCGGCAGCAGCCCGATCTCGCAGCTGCGCACGCTCGCCGGTATGGCGGCATGGCTGCCGGTCGCCGCCGGAGCCGTCGGCGTGGGTCTGCTCGCCGGCAGCAGGCGGCGCGGCGTCAACTTCTTCACGTCGAACAGCGGTGAGGTGCTTCTGGCGGCCGCGGGCGTTCATCTCAACGTGCTCGGCGAAGACAACCTCACCGAGCAGCGCCCGGCAGTGTTCATCTTCAACCACCGCAACCAAGTCGATCCGATCATCGCCTGCACGCTGGTGCGCGACAACTTCACGTCGGTGGGCAAGAAGGAACTCGAGAACCATCCGATCATGGGGCCGCTGGGCAGGATGATGGACGCGGTCTTCATCGACCGCGAAAACTCCAAGGCCGCCATCGAAGAACTCAAGAAGGTCGAGGAACTCGCGCGCAAGGGACTGTCCGTCGTGATCGCGCCCGAGGGCACGCGATTGGACACCACCGAGGTGGGAACCTTCAAGAAGGGGCCCTTCCGGATCGCGATGGCGGCGGGAATCCCCATAGTCCCCATTGTGATTCGCAACGCCGAAGTGATCGCCGCCCGCGATTCGAGCACGATGAATCCCGGCATCGTCGACGTCGTCGTCCTACCGCCGATCCCCACCGACGACTGGACCGTCGATAACCTGGGAGACAAGATCGCGGCGGTCCGCCAGCTGTACCTGCACACGCTGAAAAACTGGCCGCGCGACGAGGCCCCGCCGAAACCGCCGGCCGCCAAGCCTACGAAGGTCGCGAAGAAGACACCTGCCAAGAAGGCACCTGCGAAGAAGACACCTGCCAAGAAGGCGCCGGCAAAGAAGGCGCCCGCAAAGAAGGCGACTGCCAAGGAAACCCGATGAGTGCGCGGTCGGGCGACCTAGCGAGCTTCACCGCCACCGATGACGCGCTGGTGCTGGCGTCGGTGTCGTCACCCGCCGAGCTCGAGCTGCTGAAGAACTGGCTCGCCCATCAGCGTAAAGAGCATCCCGACGCGAACGTCGAGGTGCTGCAACTTCCTGCGGAAGATGAACCGCCCGCGGGCGTCGTCGCGCAACTCGTCGAAGCGCTCGGCGCGGACGAGGACAGGTCCGTCGTCCCGGTGCGTGTGTTCTGGGTGCCCGCCGGCCTACCCACACGATCGAAGCTCGTCGGTCTGATCTCCGGCCGCGACACCTACCGGCCACCAGAGATCCTGCAGCGCCGCATCCTTCGCAAGGATCCCAGCAGAGCGCGGGTGGTGGCAGGGGAGCCGGCCAAGGTTTCGGAACTGCGGCAGCAATGGCACGACACCACCGTGGGCAACAACCCCCGCGACTTCGCTCGGTTCGTGTTGCGCCGGGCTGCCCTGGCCATCGAACGCGTGGAACTGCGGCTGCTTGGACCCGAATACAAGTCGCCTCGGCTCATCAAACCCGAGATGCTGGAGTCGTCACGTTTCGTCGAAGGGCTGCAACAGATTCCGGGTGCCACCGCCGATAAGGCCGGTGAGATGCTCGACGAGTTGTCCACGGGGTGGAGCCGGTTCTCCGTCGACCTGATCCCGTCGCTCGGGCGGGCGATCTTCAGCCGCGGTTTCGATCCCAACATCGACTACGACCGCGCCGAAGTCGAGCGAATGCGAACCGCACTGGAGAATCACCCGGCGGTGCTGCTGTTCTCCCACCGGTCGTACCTCGACGGCGTGATCGTGCCGGTGGCGATGCAGGAGAACAGGCTGCCGCCCGTGCACACGTTCGCCGGGATCAACCTGTCGTTCGGGTTCATGGGGCCGTTGATGCGCCACTCGGGCGTCATCTTTCTCCGGCGCAAGCTCGACGATCCGCTATACAAATACGTGCTGCGCGAGTTCGTCGGCTACATCGTGCAGAAGCGGTTCAACCTCAGCTGGTCGATCGAAGGCACTCGCTCGCGCACCGGAAAGATGTTGCCGCCCAAGCTCGGTCTGCTTGCTTACGTTGCCGATGCGTACCTCGATGGTCGCAGCGACGATATCCTGCTGCAGCCCGTGTCGATCAGCTTCGACCAGTTGCACGAGACGGCGGAATATGCGGCGTACGCGCGCGGCGGTGAGAAAACGCCCGAGGGCCTGAGCTGGCTGTACAACTACATCAAGGCGCAGGGCGACCGCAATTACGGCAAGATCTACGTCCGCTTCCCCGAAGCGGTCTCGATGCGCGAATACCTCGGTGAGCCGCACGGGCCGATGACCGAAGACGACGCCGTGAAACGCCTTGCGCTGCAGAAGATGGCGTTCGAGGTGGCCTGGCGGATCCTGCGCGCCACCCCCGTGAACGCCACCGGGCTGGTGTCGGCGCTGTTGCTGGCGACGCGGGGACGGGCGCTCACGCTCGACCAGCTACACCACACCATGCAGGACTCGCTGGACTATCTGGAACGCAAGCAGCTGCCGATGACCAACAGCACATTGCGACTCCGCACGCACGAGGGCGTGCGCACCGCCGCTGACGCCATGTCGAACGGTCACCCGGTGACCAAGGTGGACAGCGGACGCGAGCCGGTCTGGCGAATCGCGCCGGAGCACGAGCACGAAGCGGCGTTCTATCGCAATACGTTGATCGACGCGTTCCTGGAGACCTCGATCGTCGAACTCGCGCTGGCGTATTCGGCACGCGCGGACGGTGACCGGCTCGACGCGTTTTGGATTCAGGCGATGCGGCTGCGCGATCTGCTCAAGTTCGACTTCTACTTCGCCGACTCGGCGGCTTTCCGCGAGCACATCGCCGAAGAGATGGCGTGGCACGACGATTGGGAGGAGCACGTGCGCGCCGGCGGCATCGAAATCCTGCTGCACGACAAGAAGCCGCTGATGTCTCATGCGATGCTGCGCCCGTTCCTGGAGGCCTATGAGATCGCAGCCGACGTGCTGCGCGACACCCCCGCCGAGATCAGTGAGAAGGATCTGACCAAGCTCGCGCTCGGGGTCGGCAAGCAGTATGCGGCGCAGGGCCGGGTGCGTAGTAACGAGTCGGTGTCGGCTCTGTTGTTCGCGACCGCACACAAGGTGATCGCGTACCAGAAGCTGCTGCAGGCCTCGCCGGATCTTGCCGAACGCCGCGCGGCGTTCCTGGCCGAAGTGCGGGCGATCCTGCGTGACATGGACAGAATCGAGATGGCATCGTTCGAGCAGTTCGCCGAACGGGAGGCGCAGCGCCGCGCCAAGCATGAGGCGGGCTAGTTCTAGTCGTCTGCGTGACGGCGCTGTTCCCAGCGCTCTAACGATGTCTGCGCCTGATGCATGAGCACGGCCAGCGCGACAATGATGATTGACAACAGCACCAAGACAACGGCATTCATAATCTTCTCCTGCCCGGGAGCCTACGTCGTGATGTCCGTAACCTCCGGGACCGACACACGGCGGCTACGGTCGAGGCATGCCCAGACGCATCGCACAAGCCGACGTTGTCGGTCTTACAGACCTCCTCGAATTCGTCCGACCGAGACACCGAATGGTCCTTACCACATTTCGACGTGATGGGTCGCTGCATAGTTCACCTGTTACAGGTGGCGTGGATCACGATGGCCGGATCGTCGTCGCCAGCTACCCGCAGCGCGCCAAAACCAAGCACATCCGGCGTCATCCGCAGGCCAGCGTGCTGGTGCTGTCCGACGACTTCAACGACCCGTATGTGCAGGTCGACGGCACAGCAGAAGTGATCGACCTGCCCGACGCGGTCGAGCCGCTGGTGGAGTACTTCCGGGTCATCTCCGGCGAGCATTCCGACTGGGACGAGTACCGGCGGGCGATGGTCGAGCAGTGCAAGTGTCTGCTGCGGGTCACGCCGGAACGCTGGGGTCCGATCGCCACCGGCGGGTTCCCGCCCGGCTGACCGTCAGCGAACCGCCATACGCTGATTTCATGACAGTGGGCCTGACGACGTCGCGTTCGGTCGTATGGCCGGTGTTCGTCGGCGTTGCTGCGTTGGCCGGCGCGACGGCCGCGGGGATCGGCGCGCTCTCGTTGGCATCCGCACTCACGGCCACCGGGCTCCCCGACCCCGGGCCGGTCACCGTCTACGGGCTGCCCTTTGTGCGAGCGGCAGGCGAGATCGCGGCCGTCATCGCCATCGGCTCGTTCCTCCTCGCGAGTTTCCTTGTCCCACCTCAAGACAACGGCGTGCTGGATGCGGCCGGATACCGTGCGCTGCGGACCGGGACCGTTGCGTCAGGGGCATGGGCGGTGTGCGCGGCGCTGCTGGTGCCGTTGACGGTTTCCGATGTGTCCGGTCACCCCGTCGGGGATCTGCTGGACCCGGGGGTGCTGTGGTCGGCCGCCGACATTATCGGTGTGGCCGGCGCGTGGCGATGGACGGCGTTTCTCGCCGCGGTGCTGACGCTGGCGAGCCTGCCGGTGCTGCGGTGGGCGCTGACTCCGTTCTTGTTCGTGGCCTCGTTGGTGACGCTGGTGCCCCTGGGCCTGACCGGGCATTCGTCGGCGGGCGGCTCGCACGACCTTGCCACGAACAGCCTGGTCATCCACCTGTTCGCGGGTGCGTTGTGGGCGGGCGGCCTGCTTGCGTTGTTGGCCCATGCGATGCGCGGGGGAGAGCACGCCGACCTCGCGGCCCATCGTTTCTCGAAGATGGCGTTCTGGTGCTTCGTGGCGATGGCGCTCAGCGGCACCGTCAACGCGTTGGTACGGATCGACCTCGCAGACCTCGTCGCTACCGCCTACGGTCGGCTCGTTGTCGCGAAGGCGTTGGCGCTGTGCGCGCTGGGTGTCCTCGGGTGGCGGCAGCGCCGCGTCAGCCTCACGGCGCTGGAGAAGGACACGGGCGCGCGTGGGCCGCTGATCCGGCTCGCCCTGATCGAGGCCGCGGTGTTCGGCGCGACGTTCGGTATCGCCGTCGGGCTCGGCAGGACCCCGCCGCCTGAGTCGGGCGCGATTCCGTCGGCCACGCAGGTCGCAATCGGATACGACCTCCCGGGCCCGCCAACGGTTGCGCGGCTGCTCCTCGACTGGCGCTTCGATGTGTTCTTCGGCACCGCCGCCGTCGTGATGGCACTGGTGTACCTGGCCGGGGTGCGTCGACTGGCCCGTCGCGGGGACGGGTGGCCGCTCGGGCGGACGGTCGCGTGGCTGAGCGGGTGCGTCGTGCTGCTGTTCGCGACGTCGTCAGGCGTGGGCCGCTACATGCCGGCGATGTTCTCGATGCACATGGCCGCCCACATGCTGCTGTCGATGCTGGCGCCGATCCTGCTGGCGCTGGGTGGACCGGTGACGCTCGCGTTGCGGGCGGTCCCGGCGGCGGGCAAGGGTGAGCCGCCCGGTCCGCGCGAGTGGATTCTGATTGCGTTGCACAGCAAGCTGTCTCGGTTCTTGACGCACCCGATCGTGGCGACGGTGCTGTTCGTCGTCGGCTTCTACGCGCTGTACCTGGGCGGCATCTTCGACCAGGTCGCAGGCAGTCACCTGGCGCACGTGCTGATGAACCTGCATTTCCTGCTGGCCGGCTACCTCTTCTACTGGGTGGTCATCGGTATCGACCCGACACCGCGGCCGATTCCGCCCGTGGCCAAGCTCGGCATGGTGTTCGCGTCGCTGGCGCTGCACGCGTTCTTCGGGGTGGTGATGATGGGCTCGACCATGGTGATGGGCGAGCCGTTCTATCGGTCGCTTCAGTTGAGCTGGCACACCGATCTGCTCGGAGACCAGCGGCTGGGTGGCGCAATCGCTTGGGCGGCAGGCGAAATCCCTTTGGCCGTTGTGATTATCGCGTTGATCGTGCAATGGCGGCGCAGTGACGAGCGCACCGCGAAGCGGTTGGACCGCGCGGCCGAGCGCGACGAGGATGCCGACCTGGCTGCCTACAACGCGATGCTGGCCGAATTGGCACGTCGCGAATCACGCCGAGCCGACTGAGTCGACGTCGACGCCCCGTCGTCGCCCCCGTCGAGTCGCCGCCCGTGCGTCGTCGCCACCCTTTGCGTCGAAATTCACGTTATGCAGCCCGTCACTCGCACTTTCTCTGCATATCGTGAATCTCGGTGAGATGTCGGTGGGTGACTCCACCATGCGGCTATGAGTGAAGTCTTCGTGGGCTCAAGTGCGGTCGCGGATGGTTTGCTGTCCCGGCACGAACTGCAGAAGTGGTATCGCCCAATCTTTCGTGACGTCTACGTCCCTAAGGCCACGACCGTCACCCTCCGTGATCGCACAGTCGGCGCGTGGTTGTCAACGCATGGCCAGGGTGTGATCGCGGGCGTGGCGGCGTCTGGCCTGCACGGTTCGAACTGGGTCGACGCCGACATTGGAATCGAATTGATCTCACGACACCTGCGCCCGCAGCCTGGGCTCGTCGTCCGCACAGAGACGCTTGCGCCTGACGAGATCACGCGTATTGCAAGGCTTCCGGTGACCACTCGCGCACGCACAGCGTTCGACCTCGGCCGGCACCAGCCGCGGGGCGACGCTTTGGCGCGGATGGATACGCTAATGCGGTCAATGGTGTTCTCGACCGAGGATGTGCTGTTGCTCGCCAAGCGCTATTCGGGCGCACGGGGAATCCGGCAGCTGCGTGAGTTGCTCCCACTCGTCGACGGCGGTGCCGCGTCTCCTCAGGAGAGCCTGCTGCGTCTGGCATTCGTCGACGCTGGCTTACCCAAGCCGGTGACTCAGCTTCCGATCGCCGACAGCCGCGGATACCTCGTGCGCATCGTCGACATGGCGTGGGAAGAGTTCAAGGTCGCGGCCGAGTACGACGGCGAACAACACCAGACCAGTCGCTACCAGTACCGCAAGGATGCGGGGTACTGCCCAAGTTGGCGCGCATGGGGTGGTACGTGGTGCGCGCATTCAAAGAGGACCGCCGCGCTGACGTCGCCGCCGAGGCCCGCTCTGTCATGATCTCACGGGGCTGGAAGCCTTGAGCCGCAACGAAATTCACCTTATGCAGCCGGTTCTCGCACTTTCGCTGCATAACGTGAATCTCGGCGACTGGACGAAGCGGGTTGTCCACAGATTCCGCTTCATCCACAAATGCGAAGCGGTGACCCGACGACTGACCGGTGTTGTCGGGGCCCGCGGGCGTAATGGGCGTTGTCACGCAACGTGTGAACGAAAGGAAATCGCAATGTTTGAAACGCCTATGACCGTGGTCGGCCGCATCATCACCGACCTCAGACGCCGTCAAGTCGGCGACCAGGAGGTCATCAGCTTCCGGATGGCCAGCAATTCGCGCCGCCGCACGGCCGATGGCGACTGGGAGCCCGGCAACACGCTGTACATCACCGTGAACTGTTGGGGAAAGCTTGTCACCGGCGTCGGCGCGTCGTTGCGCAAGGGCCGCGCGGTGATCGCCGTCGGGCACGTGTACACCAGCGAGTACGACGACAAAGAAGGCGTGCGGCGCTCGTCGTTGGAGATGCGGGCGATCTCCGTCGGCCCCGACCTGGCCCAGGTGATCGCCCAGATCTCCGACACGGTGCCGGCCGCGGCCAAGGACGCGGAGCCGTCAACCGCCGCCAACCCGCAGGACGAGGCCGAAGGCGAGTCGGCGGACGACGGAAAGGCGCTGCCTCTATCCGCTTAGCCCAGTTGGGCGGTGCCTAGGATGGTCGCGGAGCATTCCCCGAAGACCACGAAAGGCACCGCACCCGGCAATGGCCGAATTCATCTACACCATGCGCAAGGTCCGCAAGGCGCACGGCGACAAAGTCATCCTCGACGACGTGACGCTGGCCTTCCTTCCGGGAGCCAAGATCGGCGTCGTCGGCCCCAACGGGGCGGGCAAGTCGAGCGTCTTGCGGATCATGGCGGGCCTGGACCAGGCGAACAACGGTGACGCGCTGTTGGCGCCGGGTGCGACTGTTGGCATCTTGCAGCAGGAACCGCCGCTGGACGAGACGAAGACTGTCCGCGAGAACGTCGAAGAGGGCGTGGCGATCAAGGCCAAGCTGAACCGCTACAACGAGGTCGCCGAGCTGATGGCCACCGACTACTCCGACGAGCTGATGGACGAGATGGGACGGCTGCAGGAGCAACTGGACGCGGCCGACGCTTGGGACATCGACTCCCAGCTCGAACAGGCGATGGATGCACTGCGCTGCCCGCCGCCCGACGAGCCGGTCACGCACCTGTCAGGTGGTGAGCGCCGCCGCGTCGCGCTGTGCAGGCTGCTGCTGGCCAAGCCCGACCTGTTGCTGCTCGACGAGCCGACCAACCACCTCGACGCCGAGAGCGTGCTGTGGCTGGAGAAACACCTCGCCGACTACAAAGGCGCGGTGCTGGCGGTGACCCACGATCGCTACTTCCTGGACAACGTGGCGCAGTGGATTCTGGAGCTCGACCGCGGACGTGCGTTCCCCTATGAGGGCAACTACTCGACGTATCTGGAGAAGAAGGCCGAGCGGATCGGTGTTCAGGGCCGCAAGGACGCCAAGCTGCAAAAGCGCCTGCAGGAGGAGCTGGCCTGGGTCCGCTCGGGCGCCAAGGCGCGGCAGGCCAAGGGCAAAGCCCGCCTTCAGCGCTACGAGGAGATGGCCGCCGAGGCCGAGAAGACGCGCAAGCTCGACTTCGAGGAAATCCAGATCCCCACGGGGCCGCGGTTGGGCAATGTGGTGGTCGAGGTCGACCACCTCGACAAGGGATTCGACGGGCGAGTGCTGATCAAGGACCTGTCGTTCACGCTGCCGCGCAACGGCATCGTCGGCGTGATCGGGCCCAACGGCGTCGGGAAGACCACGCTGTTCAAGACCATCGTCGGCCTCGAGGAACCGGACAGCGGCAACGTCAAGGTTGGCGAGACGGTCAAGCTCAGCTACGTCGACCAGTCCCGCGCCGGCATCGATCCGAACAAGAACGTGTGGCAGGTGGTCTCCGACGGGCTCGACTACATCGAGGTGGGCCAGAACGAGATACCGTCGCGCGCCTACGTCTCGGCGTTCGGCTTCAAAGGACCCGACCAGCAGAAGGCGGCCGGCGTCCTGTCCGGCGGTGAACGCAACCGGCTCAACCTCGCGCTCACGCTGAAAGAGGGCGGCAACTTGATCTTGCTCGACGAGCCGACCAACGACCTCGACGTCGAAACCCTCAGCTCGCTGGAGCACGCGTTGGACCAATTCCCCGGCTGCGCCGTGGTGATTTCCCACGACCGCTGGTTCCTCGACCGCACCTGCACGCACATCCTGGCGTGGGAGGGCGATGCGGACAACGAGGCGAAGTGGTTCTGGTTCGAGGGCAATTTCGCGGCCTACGAGGAAAACAAGGTGGATAGGCTCGGTGCCGACGCCGCGCGTCCGCATCGGGTGACACACCGCAGGCTGACACGCGACTAAAGTCCCGGGATTCCGGCCAGGTGCCGGGGTTACTGTGGGCTGCGGCTGCGTGCCAACGAGGGCGCGCCACGTCGACTGAGGAGCACCCCCATGACGGTTCGGCCGGACTCCACCAGCGTCGACCCGATCGCCGACTGGGGGAGGGTCGCGCCGCGGCTTGCGCAGGCCTACATCGAAAGCTATCGGGGTCCGCAAGGTGAGGCACCCGCCATCGGTGACAGCGGCCTGACCGCCCCGATTCGGGTCCGTGCCCTGCAGGTACTGACGCCGGCCGTGCTGGCGGCGCACGGTCGCTTGGGCTCGGTGCGGACACCGGGCGCGACGAACGTTGCCACCTACGCCGACGGCGATCTCGACAGCGCCGCGCCGGCGCTGCAGGTCGTCACCGACGAATTGCCGATGGTGCTCGAGGCGGTGACCGTCCTGCTCAATCGGCTCCGCGTTCCGTACGTCTCGATCATGAACCCCGTGTTCCGCGTCCGCCGCGACCCCAACGGCCACCTGCAGGACATCCACGTCGCCTCGGACAACGACGCGGGACCCGGCGTCCAGGAAGACTGGATCCACGTCGAGCTGGCCAAGGGCGTGGAACGCAGGTCCCTCGATGAGCTCAGACAGCAACTCCCAGTGGTTGTCACCGGCGTGCAGGAGACCGCCCGCGACTCCGACGCGATGCGGAGCGTGATGCGCGGAATCGCCGACTCCGTCGACACCGACACCTACAGCCGGTTCCCGGCCAAGACCCGCCATGAGGTGGCCCGTCTGCTGCGGTGGCTCGACGACGGACATTTCGTGCTGGTCGGTTACGAACGCTGCTCCGTTGGCGACGGCGACGCGGTTGTCGACGAGTCAAGCCGCCTCGGCGTGCTGCGCCACCGCCGGGAGGACTTCCCCCAGCTGACCAGAGCCGACCAGCTGATGGCGGTGACGCAGTCCACGCTCACTAGTTACCTCCGCTACGGCGCACACCCGTACGTCATCGTCGTGCGCGATGAGTCCGGCGGCGACTCCACCGAGCATCGGCTCCTTGGCCTGTTCACGGTCGCGGCGACCAACGCGAACGTGATGGAGATCCCGGTCATTTGCAGCCGGGTCGACAAGGTGTTGGAAATGTCGGGGCGCGACCCGAACTCGCTCTCCGGACAGTTGCTCCTCGACGTCATCCAAACCTTCCCGCGCTCAGAGCTTTTCGAGCTCGACGTTGACGAGATGCTGGCCATGGCGACCGAGATCATCGACGTCGGCTCGCGCCGCCGCACGCTGCTGTACATGCACCCAGACCAGCTCGGCCACTTCGTCTCGGCCCTGGTATATCTGCCCCGAGACCGCTACACGACGTCTGTGCGGCTTGAGATGATGGCCATCCTCGTGCGCGAGCTTGGCGGCGAAAGCATCGACTACGCCGCCAGGGTCAGTGAATCGCCTTGGGCTGCAGTGCATTTCACAGTCCGGCTGCCCGCCGGGGCAAGGCCGGGCGCCGTCGACACGTCGGACGACAACCGGCTGCGAATTCAGGCGCTGCTCACCGAGGCGGCCCGCACCTGGGGCGATCGGCTGCTCGGCGCCGCCCGATCCGACTCGATACCGCAGGCGGTGGCCGAACATTACGCCGAGGCTTTTCCCGAGAGCTACAAGCAGGCCATATCGCCGCAGAACGCGATCGCTGACATCGCGATCATCGAAGAGCTGCAGGATGATTCGGTCAAGCTCGTGTTCCTGCGGGGCAAGGATCACAGCGCCCAGCTGACCTGGTTTCTCGGCGGCCGGTCGGCCTCGCTGAGCCAGCTGCTCCCGATGCTGCAGAGCATGGGCGTCGACGTGCTCGAGGAACGACCGTTCACCGTGACCCGCGCGGACGGCCTGCAGGTGTGGATCTATCAGTTCAAGATCTCCCCGCACGCCACGATTCCGGACCCGCCTGATGGAACCGATCCCGAGGACAGCGCACAGCGGTTCGCCGATGCGGTGACTGCGATCTGGCGCGGTCAGGCAGAAGTCGACCGGTTCAACGAGCTGGTGCTGCGCGCCGGACTGACATGGCGGCAGGTAGTGATCCTGCGCGCATACGCAAAATATCTGCGGCAGGCCGCATTTCCCTATAGCCAGTCGCATATCGAGACGGTGATCAACGACTATCCGCACACCGCGCGTGCTCTCGTCGAGTTGTTCGAGGCGCTGTTCGACCCGTCGAAGTCCACCAAGCGCGATGGGCAGGCCGCAGCTGCCGCCGTCGCCAAAGACATCGACGCTCTGGTCAGCCTCGACACCGACCGGGTGATGCGCGCGTTCGCCTCGTTGGTGCAGGCGACGCTGCGCACCAACTACTTCGTGACGCGCGAGGGTTCTGCCCGCCTGCAGGGCGTGCTGTCGATAAAACTGAACCCGCGGCTCGTAGACGAATTACCGCTGCCCCGGCCGAGATTCGAGATTTTCGTGTACTCCCCGGCCGTGGAAGGTGTGCACCTGCGGTTCGGGCCGGTCGCGCGCGGCGGTCTGCGCTGGTCCGACCGGCGCGAGGACTTCCGCACCGAGGTGCTCGGTCTGGTGAAGGCGCAGGCGGTGAAGAACGCAGTCATCGTGCCCGTCGGCGCCAAGGGCGGTTTCGTGGTCAAACGTCCGCCGATTCCCACCGGTGACCCCGCCGCCGATCGTGACGCGACCCGCGCGGAAGGTGTTGCCAGCTACAAGATGTTCGTTGCGGGGCTGCTGGACGTGACCGACAACGTCGACCGGGAGAGCGGAAAGGTCACTTCGCCAGACCGCGTCGTGCGGCGCGACGATGACGATGCGTATCTCGTCGTCGCGGCCGACAAAGGCACCGCGACATTTTCGGACATCGCGAACGAGGTTGCCAAGTCCTACGGATTCTGGCTGGGTGACGCGTTCGCGTCGGGCGGCTCGGTCGGCTATGACCATAAGGCCATGGGCATCACCGCGAAGGGCGCATGGGAAGCGGTGAAGCGTCACTTCCGCGAGATGGGTGTCGATACGCAGAGTGAGGATTTCGCCGTCGTCGGTATCGGCGACATGAGTGGCGACGTCTTCGGCAATGGCATGTTGCTGTCCAAGCACATTCGATTGGTTGCCGCCTTCGATCATCGTCACATCTTCTTGGATCCCGACCCCGATGCCGCGACGTCATGGGAGGAGCGCAACCGACTCTTTGGGCTTCCGCGGTCGAGCTGGGATGACTACAACAAGTCACTCATCAGCCAGGGCGGCGGAGTGTTCAGCCGCGAGCAGAAGTCCATCACGGTGAGCCACGAGATACGTCGGGCCCTCGGGCTGCCCGACGACCGGACCGAGATGACGCCGCCCGAGCTGGTGAAAGCCGTGTTGTGCGCACCGGTGGACCTGCTGTTCAACGGCGGCATCGGCACCTATGTCAAAGCGGAGTCCGAGTCCAACATCGACGTCGGCGATCGCTCGAACGACATCGTCCGTATCAACGGTAATCAGGTGCGCGCCAAGGTGGTTGGTGAGGGCGGCAATCTCGGGCTGACCGAGTTGGGGCGCATCGAATACGACCTGAGCGGCGGACGGATCAACACCGACGCGCTCGACAACTCCGCAGGAGTCGACTGTTCCGACCACGAGGTCAACATCAAGATTCTCGTCGACTCACTGATCACTGCCGGCAAGGTCGCGCCCGAAGAACGCACGCAGTTGCTGGAGTCGATGACCGACGAGGTCGGCCGCCTTGTACTCGACGACAACATCGAGCAGAACGACCTGATGGGCACCAGTCGCGCCAACGCAGCCAGCCTGTTCCCCGTGCACGCGCGCCAAATCGAACACCTGGAAAGGGATCACGGGCTCAACCGGGAACTCGAGGCGCTGCCGTCGGAGAAGGAGATCAAGCGCCGCAGAGACGCGGGGCTGGGCCTGACCTCGCCCGAGCTGGCGACGTTGATGGCGCACGTGAAGCTCGAGTTGAAGGACCAGGTGCTGGCCAGCGATGTGGCGGACCAGGACGTGTTCGCGGCCAGGCTGCCCGCATACTTCCCGTCCGATCTGCGCGACAAGTTCGACGCGGAGATCCGCAACCACCAGCTGCGCAGAGAGATCGTGACCACGATGCTGGTCAACGATGTGGTCGATTGCGGAGGAATCTCGTACGCCTATCGGGTGGCTGAGGAAACAGGCGTCAGCCTCGTCGACGCCGTTCGCGCATTCGTGGCCGCCGACGCGATCTTCGGTATCGGTGACATGTGGCGCCGGGTCGTCGAATTGGGACGCGATGGCGACGTCTCGGTGGTGTTGTCAGACCGGATGACGTTGGACCTGCGCCGGTTGCTCGACCGGGCGTCGCGGTGGTTGATCAACTACCGCCCGCAACCGCTGGCGGTCGGGGCGGAGATCAACCGGTTCGCATCCCAGGTCAGGGAATTGTCGCCGCGGATTGGCGAATGGCTGCGCGCGGCGGATTGGGAGATCGTCAACGGCCACGCCCGCGAGTTCGTCTCTCACGGTGTCCCAGAGGATGTCGCGGGAGCCGTCGCTGCGGGGCTGTACAGCTACAGCTTGCTCGACGTGATCGACATCGCCGACATCACCGATCGCGACAACAACGAGGTCGCCGACGCCTACTTCGCGCTGATGGGCCATTTGAACGTCGACGAGCTCCTTACCGCGGTGTCCGGACTCGAGCGCAACGACCACTGGCATACGTTGGCGCGCCTAGCGATTCGCGACGACATCTACGGGTCGATGCGCTCACTGTGTCTCGATGTCCTGGCCGTGGGAGAGCCGGAGGAAAGCGGCGAGGAGAAGATCGCGGAGTGGGAGCACACGAACACAACGCGCATCGAGCGCGCCCGTCGCACCCTTACCGACATCTACAACAGCGACGAGCATGATCTGGCGACGCTGTCGGTCGCGGCCCGGCAGATCCGCAGCATGACGCGAGCGGGCTCGGGGAGTTCGGTTTGAAGGCCTCTGGCTTCACCACGCCGGTGCCGGTGAGGTGGTCCGACATCGACATGTACCAGCATGTCAACCACGCGACGATGGTGACGATCCTCGAGGAAGCGCGTGTGCCGTTCCTTCTGGAGCCATTCGGGGACGAGATCGCGACGATCGGCTTGCTGATCCACGAAGTGCGGGTGCTCTATAAAGGCCAACTGCGCCTGGTGGATTCACCATTGCAGGTGACGATCTTCAGCACCCGTGTGCGCGCCGTGGATTTCACGCTGGGTTACGAGGTGCGACCGGCCGGCGCCGATCCAAGCGTCAAGCCATCGGTGATCGCCGAGACGCAGCTGGCGGCCGTGCACATTCAGGAGCAGCGGCTGCAACGGCTGAGCCCTGCGCAGCGCAATTATCTGCAACGCTGGATGCGATGACGTCGACGCCGGAGCGCGGTCTGTGGTTGACCGACAGCGCCGCGCGCGCAAACCTCGGGGCATTCGTCGAGCGCGCTCGTCGGCTCGACGACGCCGTCGTGATCCGGCTCTGCCAACGGTCAGCAGACGCTCTGGTAGCTTGGGCCGCAACGGGTTTCGATGTACTGGCCAGCCGGGTGGTAAAGGGCACGGTGCGACCGGCGGACATCTGCGCCGACGCGGACGCATTGCTGCGCGGATTGTCGGCCGTGGATCCGTCCGACTCGGTCGATTCAGGATATGTCGACCCCGGTTTCGCGATGGACTCGGCCTGGCGGGGGGTGTTGCCGCCCGATTCGGGCTTCGTCCATGTCGACGACGTGCCTGCGAGCGCGGTGCTCGCGCTCGCGGACCGTGGCGCCGAGGTGTCCAAAGAGCAAGGCTCCCAAGGGCCGCCGGTGTCTCTACTGGATCAAGAAGTCATCCACGTCAGCGGGTCGGGCGTAAGGGTCGGTATCCCGATGCGCTGCATCTTCGCCTTGACGGCAATGGGATTCGTCGGCGATCTGCCCGAAGAGGTAGTACGGGTGCGCACGGTGGGAGTGTGGTTGCGCATCGACGCGAGGTACGGCTCGGTGTACCGTCGCCGAGACCTCCTGCGTTTGGTCTAGCGCCGGAACCACAAATTGTGTGCAAGGAAGGTCTAGTTCGGGGCTTCCTTGCAGTTCAAGGGCGTTCTCAACATCTTCTCAGTGTTGATCTGGCAAACTCGGCGGTGTTTGCGCACTAATCAGATTTGGGAAGGCAACGAATGATGTCCTTGCGATCGTTGACCCAGCTTCATCGTCGGACGTTGACGATGGTGTCGCTGTCGCTGACGGCAGCCGCGGTGGCCTGTGGATTGCTGTTCGCTGCGGCGTCCTCGGAGCAGGCCCCTGGCGCGGGCGCTGTGGTGGTTGCCCAACCCGCCGACTCGACTCAGCGGCCCGTATCGACGACAGTCCCGCCGGTCGCCTCTGGCGGTCAAAAGACCGTCTCGGGCAAATGGCACGCCGGGCGTTATTGGTAGCCGCCTAGCCCGGACAAACGTGCTCCCCCGCAAGCGGGTGGGGGTGGCGTAGGTCGGCTCGCGGCTAGCGCCCATCGGATACCGCTGACCAACACACGCCCGCTCATCCGGACCGCGGTGTTTTCGATCGGGGGAAAGTAAGGCAGCCGCAACGGCATTCGCGCCCAGGACGGCAACATCGCCACCGCAGTTGCCGACAGCACGGCATAGGGGCCGCGGGCTGGTAGCGGCAAGGGTGGCGTGAGCAGCAGGAACTTGGCGGCGTCGCGCGCCGCAGCGGTGCCGTGCAACTCAGCGCGGTAAGCGTCGATCCGGTCGCCCAGTTCGCGTTCGGTGCGTGGAGGGTCCAGGACGCCGAGCGCCTCGGCGACTCTCGCCGTGTCGCCGACGTAGCCGTCTCGGCCGTCTTGGTCGAGCGGTTCGGCGCCGTACAGCTGATGGGCGAGCAAAAAGCTGTCCACCTCAGCGATGTGCACCCACTCCAGAAGGTGGGGATCGGCAGCATGATAGGGCCTGCCGTCGGCAGCGAATCCCCGGACCCGCTGGTGGATTCCGCGGACGCGGTCAACGGCACGTTGGGCGTCATCGGCAGTGCCGTAGGTGGTCACTGCGAGGAAGGTGCTGGTGCGCTGGAGCCGTCCCCACGGATCACCCCGATAATCGGAATGCTCTGCGACGCCGGCCATCGCCAGCGGATGCAACGACTGCAACAACAGTGCCCGCAGGCCGCCGACGAACATCGATGCGTCGGCGTGTACCCGCCGGACTGGGCGGTCCTCGGCGAACCAGCGCGGGCCCGGGGTGTGATGGATGCGCGCCCGGTTCGTGGGGCCGTCTGGTCCCGCGATCATACCGAACAGACTGCGGCCCAACGCTTCCCGCAAGCGCGTCAGCTCCGATAACACCGTCATCGCACCAGCCACGCGGCGGAATCCGGCGGCAGCATCCCGTCGACCAGCGGAGCACTGGCCAAAAGCACCTTGCCTGAGGGCAATTCGACAGCATCAGCTCCGGCGTTGAGGATGCAGACCAGGCCGCCATCGACGACCCGGAAGATCAGCACGTTCGCAGGTGCCTTGAGCCACTCCAGCGTCGACCCGTCGAGTTCGGCGCGTTCGCGCCGCAATTGCAGCGCTGTGCGGAAGAACGTCAGCGTCGAGTCTGGGTCCGAAAGCTGCTTAGCCACCGTGAGTTGCGCCCATTCCGGCGGGATCGGCAGCCAAGTGTCGGGATTGTCCGAGAACCCGAACGGAGGTTCGTCGCCGCTCCAGGGCATCGGCACCCGCACGCCGTCGCGGCCCCGCTCAATGCTGCCGGACCTGCGCCACACGGGATCCTGCAGCGCCTCGTCGGGAAGGTCGACGTTGGGCAGGCCGAGTTCCTCCCCGTTGTAGATGAACACGGCGCCGGGCAGCGCGAGCATCACCAATGCCATCGCCCGCGCGCGCGCCAGCCCGGCCGCGCCGCCGCCGTACCGGGTGACTTCCCGCTCGACGTCGTGGTTGGACAGCGTCCAGGTCGGGGCGGCGTCGACGCGTGCAACCGCTTGCAGAGAATGCTCGATCGCGGCTCGGATGTCCGCCGCGTCGAACTTGGTTCGCACCAGCCTGAAATTGAAACCCATGTGCAATTCGTCGGGCCTGAGGTACTTCCCGAAGTCGTTGTCGTCGAACACCCAGATCTCGCCGATCGCGACCGCGTCCGGGTAATCGTTGAGCACTCGTCTGATCCCGCGGTGGATTTCGTGGACTCCGTCGTGGTTGAACCGCGGGTCGTCGTCGTCGAGCGTCAGCATCGGCAGGTTGGGGTTCTTCATGTCGGGCAACCCCGGAGGCTTGGCCATGCCGTGTGCGACGTCCAGCCGGAACCCGTCGACCCCGCGCTCCAGCCAAAACCGCAATGTCTTTTCGAGGTCCTCGAACACCTCGGGGTTCTCCCAATTCAGGTCTGGCTGTTCGGCATCGAAGAGATGCAGATACCACTGCCCGGGGTTGCCGTCGGGTTCGGTGACCCGGGTCCAGGCGTGCCCGCCGAAGACCGACACCCAATTGTTCGGGGGCAGTTCGCCGTTGGCTCCGCGTCCGTCGCGGAAGATGTACCGCTCTCGTTGCGCCGACTCGGGCCCGGCAGCCAACGCCGCTTGAAACCACGGGTGTTGGGAGCTGGTGTGGTTGGGGACGAGGTCCATCGTCACTTTGATTCCGCGCGCGTGTGCCCCTTCGACCAACGCGTCGAGCGCCTCCAGATCACCGAAGAGCGGATCGATATCCCGCGGATCGGCGACGTCGTAGCCGTGATCGGCCATCGGTGACACCGTCACCGGGTTCAGCCAGATCGCATCGATGCTGAGCAGCGCGAGGTAGTCGAGCTTGGCCGCCACGCCGTTGAGATCGCCGACGCCGTCGCCGTTGCTGTCGAGAAACGAACGTGGATACGCCTGATAGAAGACTGCACGTGACCACCACGGCCGGCCACTGAGGTCACCCACGAGCGACCATTGTGCCGTAATGGAAGGCTAGGCATTCAACGGGCGCCGAGCCCCCACCAGCGGGCGCACATACGACGGATCGGTGCGATCATGCGTGGCCCCCTGACTGGCAGACTCAGCGATATGACGACGCGTATTCACACGGCAGCGGCCCACGGGTTCCTCGCCACGGCGGTCGGCGTCCTTTGCCTTGCGTGCTCGGCGGGCCAGAACGCGTCCACGGGCTCGTCGGCTCACAGCACTGCGTTGACGGGCTCGGTTCCCGCGGCGACGTCGTCGTCGCCGGGCGCCGATCCGGTGTTCGACGGGTTGTATCTGCAGTTCGTCGACGGGCCCCACAGCACCTACAACGGTGCGCCGCGCTCAGCGGGCCAGCCGATCACGCAGTGGTGGGCCTTTCGGTCGGCCTGCATGCCGGCCGGATGCGTGGCCACCAGCACGAAGCTCAACGATGCCAACACCAACGTCGCCGAGATGCCCCCGAACCAGCGCGTCTACCACTTTGTCAACGGCGCGTGGGAATGGGCCCAGGACGACGAGATGCAATGTCAACTCGCGGACGGCGCGCCCGCGGCAGGGTCGACGAAGGCTCACCACGTGACGCGTCTGATGCCGCAGCCCGACGGAAGTCTGGCCGGCAAGTCGATCACCACAGCGCTCGACGACGGCTGCAAGGACAAGGGCGCGGTGACGGAGACGCCGACGACGTACACGCGCAAGGGCGAGGTCCCCCCCGACATCCCTATGATCGACCCAACCAAGGCGGGTTGAGGCTCAGAAGGCCGAGTTGACCATGGAATGGGCGGCCATCTCCAGGTAGGCCAGCAACTCTGCGCGGTGCTCGTCGTCAAGGGTCTGCGCGTCGATCGACGCCACCGCTGTGTGCATGCACCGCAGCCACGCGTCGCGCTCGAACGGCCCGATCCGGAACGGCGCATGCCGCATCCGCAGGCGTGGGTGGCCGCGCTGGTCGGAATAGGTGCGCGGCCCGCCCCAGTACTGCTCGAGGAACATCCGCAGCCGCACTTCAGCCGCGTCCAGTTCGTCGTCGGGATAGAGCGGACGCAGGATCTCGTCCTCACGGACCAGGGCATAGAACGTCGAGACGATCTTGTGGAAGGTCTCGGCGCCACCGACCGCGTCGTAGAACGATTGCTGGGTTGTGGAATCCATCGCCTCCATTGTGGGGCATCGCGCTCGTCACCCGGTGTTCACCAATTGACCTGCGAACACGCTCAGAAATGTCGTGCACTATGTCGCTATTCATGGTGGACTGATCGGCGGAGGTGACATGGCGCATGGCAAGAAGGGCCGGCGATCCGGCCCGCTCGTTGAGCGCGTCATGCACTCCGTCGACGCCCATCCCGCGCCCGAATCCGGGTCGCTATGGGGCCGCCGCCGGGTTTTGTTGCTGAACTCGACCTTCGAACCGCTGACCGCGCTTCCGATGCGGCGCGCCGTCGTCATGCTGCTGTGCGGGAAGGCCGACGTGGTGCATGACGACCCCTCCGGTCCCGTGATTCATTCCGCGACGCGTTCGATCCAGGTGCCGTCGGTGATCCGGCTGCGTTCTTATGTCCGGGTGCCGTACCGGGCACGCATCCCGATGACTCGCGCGGCGTTGATGCACCGCGACCGGTTCCGGTGCGCCTACTGCGGCGCCAAGGCTGACACCGTCGACCACGTGGTGCCGCGCAGCCGCGGGGGCGGCCACACCTGGGAGAACTGCGTGGCCAGCTGCTCGCCATGCAACCACCGCAAAGCCGACCGGCTGCTCACCGAGCTCGGCTGGACGCTGCGCGCGATCCCGTCCACGCCGAAGGGTCAGCACTGGCGGCTGCTGTCCACGGTGAAAGAACTCGACCCCGCCTGGGAGCGATACCTGGGCGAGGGTGCGGCGTAGCTTTTTGCTCGTCACGTCGGCTCACGCGGCTTCATTCCGACTGCTACGGTTTGGCTCGTGAGCGTTCTCATGGTCCACGCGTTGTTCGTGGGTATTCCGCTGGCGCTGGTCGTTATCCTGGCCGCTCTCATCTGGTCTCGGAAGGGCCCGCATGCGGCGAGCTACAAGATGTCGGAGCCGTGGACGCATGAGCCGATCCTGTGGGCAGCGACCGGCGAGCATGTCGGCAACCCGCACGGCCACGGATCCCACGAGCTGAAGATCGGAGGTGGCGCCAGTGGCAAGTGGTGAGCTCGCGACGCTGGACGAGCCCGATCTGCCGTACGGGTTCGTCATCACGTCGAGCGGACGCATCTCCGGAGTCACAGAGCCCGGCGAATTGTCGGTGCACTACCCGTTTTCGACGGAGGATCTGGTCACGCTCGACGACGCGCTGACCTACGGCTCGCGAGGGTCGAAGGCGCGGATGGCGGTGTACATTGGTGAGCTCGGCCCGAATTCGGCGACGCGCGCGCGAGAGATTCTTGCGCAGGTGCCCACGCCCAATGACGCTGTGCTGCTCGCGGTTTCGCCGAACGAGCACGTCATCGAGGTCGTCTATGGCGAAGGCGTGAAGGGCCGCGGTGCCGAATCGGCCGCGCCGCTCGGGGTTGCGGCCGCCGCGTCGTCGTTCAAGGACGGCAACTTGATGGACGGCCTGATCAGCGCCGTCCGGGTGCTCAGCGCCGGCATCTCCCCGCCCTGATTGCTGCTGAGCTTCGCGAAATGGAATTCCATGTAGTAGATCCGCGTGGATTACTACACGGAATTCCATTTCGCGGCGGCGCGGACGGCGCTAGAACGCGTCGAAGCTGCGGGCTCTCAGCGCGCGCTCGACTCCGGCTTTTCCTTCGAGCACCAGGCGCCGCAGCGCGGGCGGCCACTCGTCGCTGAGGAACTCGCCGGCCCTCGCGACTGCGTCCTCGCTGATGTCCCAGCTGGGATAGAGCCCGATCACGACGGTCTGCGCGACCTCACTCGACCGCCGCTCCCACACGCCGGGAATCGCCTCGAAGTAGCGCGACGTGAACGGCTGCAGCAATTCGCCCTGACCAGGCGCGGCGAACCCACCGATGATCGCGCGCCCGACGATGTTGGGCAGCGTGTCGTCTTCGATGACGTCGGTCCATGCCTTCTCCTTGACCACCAGCTGGGGTCGCGCTGCCGCGGCGGCGGCCGCGCTGCGCTTGCCGGTGGCCGTTGGATCGCGCTGCGCCTCGGCATCGATGAACGGTGTCTCCAGGCCGTCGGCGTCCACGACTCCGGATCTGGCGAGCGCGCTGACGATGCGCCAGCGCAGGTCGGTGTCGACGACGAGCCCGACGAGGCCCTGCTGGCCGTGGTCCTCGTCGAGGAGCGAGGCCAGCACCTCGATGTGCCGGTGCTGCAGCACCGACGTGCACAACGCGTTGATGTAGGCCAGTTCATGATCGGAACCGGGTTCGGCCGCGCGCGCCAGCTCCAGGAGCCGGTCGGCGAACATCGGCCATCCCTCCGCGCAGGCCCACCCGGGTTCGGCGTAGGAGCCTAGCGCGGTCTGCGCCTGCAACAGCAGCCGCTGGGCCACCCCGACCTCTGTCTCGGCGGGTATGCCCTCGCACACCAATGCCACGAAGTCGCGGGCCTTCAGCTCGGCTTCCCTGGTCATCTCCCATGCCGCCGACCACACCAGCGTGCGCGGGAGTGGGTCGTCGATGTCAGCGATGCGGGACAGCGCCGTCGCCAATGACTGGTCGTCGAGCCGCAGCGAGCAGTACGTCAAGTCGTCGTCATTGACCAGCACCAGTTCGCCGCGTGAAACACCCTCCAACACAGGTACTTCCGTCAACTCACCCTCGACGTCAAGCTCCTCGCGATGCACGCGCACGAGCTTGCCCATGCCGTCGTCGTCGTAAATCCCGACTGCAAGGCGGTGCACTCTGGTTTCGCCGGCGCCGGGTTCGGCTCCGCTCTGCCGAATGGCGAACCGGGTGAGCCGGTTGTTCTCGTCGACGTCGAATTCGGCGCGTAGCGTGTTGAGCCCGGTGGTCTTCAACCACTGGCTACCCCAATCGGAAAGATCTCGGCCAGAAGACTTTTCGAGCGCGCTCAGCAAATCGTCGAAGGTCGCGTTGTCGAACTCGTGTGCCCGGAAGTAATCGCGCAGTCCGGCCAGGAAGTTGTCGAGCCCGACGTAGGCGACCAGCTGCTTGAGCACGCTGGCGCCCTTGGCGTAGGTGATCCCATCGAAGTTGACCTCGACGGCGGCGAGATCGGGGATGTCCGCGGCCACCGGGTGCGTCGACGGCAGCTGGTCTTGCCGGTACGCCCACGACTTCTCGACGTTGGCGAACGTCGTCCACGCCTCGGTGAATTCCGTTGCGCGGCTTTGGCACAGCACCGACGCGAACGTAGCGAACGACTCGTTGAGCCAGAGGTCGTCCCACCAGCGCATGGTGACGAGATCGCCGAACCACATGTGCGCCATCTCGTGCAGTACAGTCTCGGCGCGCCGCTCGTATGATGCGCGAGTCACCTTGCTACGGAACACATAGTCTTCGAGGAATGTCACCGCGCCGGCGTTCTCCATCGCCCCGGCGTTGAACTCGGGGACGAACAGCTGGTCGTACTTACCGAACGCGTAAGGGACACCGAAGTTTTCGTGGTAGAAGCCGAAGCCTTGCTTGGTCTGCGTGAAAAGCCGCTCGTCGTCCATGAACTCGGCCAGCGACCCGCGGCAGAAGATGCCGAGGGGGATCTCGCCGTGCTCGTCGGCGTACAGGTCGTCCCAACGCGCGTATGGACCGGCAATCAGCGCGACAAGGTAGGTGCTCATGCGCGGCGTGGTCGCGAAGACATGCACTGTGGCGCCCTCACGCTCCGTCGTGGAGGCTTCGGCGCCGTTGGACACCACCTGCCAGTGCTCGGGCGCGGTCACGATCACGTCGAACGTCGCCTTGATGTCAGGCTGATCGAAGCACGCGAACATCCGCTTGGCGTCGGCGGTTTCGAACTGTGAGTACAGGTACACCTCGTCGTCGACCGGGTCGACGAACCGGTGCAGGCCCTCGCCGGTGTGCGAATAAAGGCAGTCGGCGTCGACGATCAGCACGTTGTGCTCGTCGGCGATGTTCAGCGTGATGCCGGTGGATTCGTCGTACCCGGAGACGTCGATGTCGACTCCGTTGAGTGTTGCGCTGCGTACGGTATCGGCGGCGATATCGATGACGGTGTCGGCGCCGGCGGTCGCGTCGAACGTCACCGTCGTCAGCGACCGAAACGTGGTCTCGCCGGGCGCGCCGTGGCCGTCGGTGAGGTCGAGCTCGATCTTGTAGTTGTCGACGGTGACGAGAGCCGCGCGTTCGATCGCCTGGTCACGTGTGAGGTTCGGAAGTGCCACGGGTCCAACATAACGGGATCGGGAACACGTGCATGCTGGTGGTAGTTGTGCTGAATGGAAGGCTGCCCACATCACGCCTGAGAGGACTCTAAATGGCTGAAAAGGCCCCGGCTAAATCGCAAGCCGATTTCTGGTTCGACCCGCTGTGCCCCTGGTGTTGGATCACGTCCCGGTGGATTCTCGAGGTCGAGAAGGTTCGCGACATCGAGACCAACTTCCACATCATGAGCCTGGCCGTGCTCAACGAGAACAAAGAGGACCTGCCGGACGAGTACCGCGACAGGCTGAAGGAGGCGTGGAAGCCGGTCCGGGTGCTGATGGCCGCGGAGCAGGACAAGGGCGATGAGGTGCTTGCGCCGCTGTACAAGGCGATGGGCACACGTATCCACAACCAGGGCAACAAGGACTTCGACGATGTGATCAAGGGATCACTCGAGGAAGTCGGCCTTCCCGCCGAGCTCGCCGACGCGGCCAACACCGACAAGTTCGACGACGCGATCCGCAAGAGCCACCACGCCGGCATGGACGCCGTCGGCGACGACGTCGGCACGCCGACGATTCACGTCAACGGCGTCGCGTTCTTCGGGCCTGTGCTCTCCCGCATCCCTCGCGGCGAAGAGGCGGGCAAGCTGTGGGACGCGTCGGTGACCTTCGCGTCGTATCCCCATTTCTGGGAACTCAAGCGCACCCGCACCGAGCCGCCGCAATTCGACTGACGGACTAGTGCGGGGTGCCCAGGTACGGGAACTCCGAGAGCGTGTCCGTGTGCGGTGAGAGCCCCGACGGCGGAATCTCGCCCTTCGACAGGAACGCCAGCCGGTAGTCGATGACGTCGTCGGTGAACACCCGTCCGTTCGGGTATTTCGCAGGCTCGGACGGGTTGAACGTCAACATGTCCGGAAGCGTGCCTTCCTTGTCGATTGCCGTGATGGCCTCGTCGCGCGTGTAGTTGCCGGTGTGCCCCATCAGGTGGACGAACTGGTCGAGCCAGCGGTCCCGATCGTTGACGGGTTCGCTCGCGTTGTACTCCAGTTTGGTGTCGTCGGTGTTGAAGAAGCTGCTCACTGACGGGTGTCCCGCGCGGTCGACGTGAAGCAGCTCGCCGTCGCGGCGAAGGCTGCAGCGTCCCCAGATGCGGATTACCGGATTGGCGCCCAGCTGCTCGGTTGGCAGTTCGATCACCGTCGAGAAAACGTTGGCCTCGGTGTTGGAATCGACGCCCGTCCACGGCGGCGGGCCGTCGAAGTGCGGTGAGGTGGGGGAGGTGAAGTTGCGCGTACCCGAGGTGTCGAACAGGTTCTTGACGCCGTCGAAGTCGAAGAAGAACGCGTCGCTGCGAGCGCC
>NZ_JAVHWM010000228.1:0-2654 GCF_032159765.1 Mycobacterium sp.
CGTGGGCCGCCGCATACCTAAGTACCTCTGCTGTCGGATCCGTGGGTCAGGCGCCGGACTTGAGGAGGGTGATCAGCCGTTCGGCTTGTCTCTCGGCTGTTCCTGCCGGGTTTCGGAGGGCAGACGCTCCGCCGGGTCTCAAGAGAGTGAGCCAGAACGTTGCCCAGAGGCACCGTGCCGCCGCGAGTCGCGCGGGATCGACCGGAAGCGGGTTACGAACTCAGACCAATCCGTGTCCCGGGCGGAGAGGTGTTCGACCAGGTTCGCGAGCTCCACCGCCGGGTCGCTACGCCCCGAGTCCTCGAAGTCGACGATGCGAACCCTCGAGCCGTCCCAGAGATAGTTCGACAGGTTCGGATCGCCATGACCGACTATCGGCTCGGCGTACGGCGTTAAGAATTGTTCAGGTTGCGGGCCTGCCAACCATTCGAGAGCCATTGCATGAGCTTCAGCGACCATCCCAACCCCTTGCCAGGACTTCACCGAGTCCCTCACCCGGGCGATGATGTGCCCCGCGCCTTCCGACGGTGCAGGAGCGAGTTGCCGCAGCCCGTTAGCCGGCACTGACCACAGCCCTCGTAGCGCAACCTCCAGACCATCGAGTTCGGCAGCTGTCAGCGAACCACTGAGCGGGTTTCCGGGCAGCAGGCTCATGGTCACGCAAGGCGGATCCACCTCGAGATGCAATGGCGTCGGGACCAGGTCGTGCGTTGCCGCTGACACCAACTGCAGCGCCGCCCATTCGGAGAGATGCTCGTCGCGGGACCACGAGACGTACTGCTTGGTCAGCACCTGCGCGTTGATGCTCACGTTGTGGGTGTGCAGGGCTACCTCCAGGGAAAGTGCGGCCAAGTGTCAATTCCCAGCCTTCCCCTTCGACGTGTGTGTAGAGAACCGGACGAGGCGAGGAGTTCCCAGCATGACGACCCAGGCTATATTCCGCGAGGCACCCGTAGCGGCCGGCTTGCTGAGTGGCACGTTCACTGGCCGGGTTTACCTGCCTGGCGAGGCTGAGTACGACGTGCAGCGGCGCCCGCTGATGCCGACGATGGATCCGCGCCCGCTGGTGATCGCCGAGGCCGCGGGGCGTGCCGACGTACGGGCTGCTGTGGTGGCGGCGTGGCGGTACGGGTTGCCGTTCGCGGTTCAGGCGACCGGGCACGGCACGCGGATTCCGTCGGACGGTGGGGTGCTGCTCAAGACCTCCGCGATGACTTCGGTGTTGGTCGACCCGCGGCGGCGGATCGCCAAGGTCGGGCCGGGCGCCAGGTGGGGTGCGGTGGTCGACGCGGCTGCGCAGTTCGGGCTGGCGCCTGTCGCGGGCTCCTCGCGGGACGTTGGCGTGATCGGCCATACGCTTGGTGGTGGTGTCGGCTGGCTTTCCCGCAAGTACGGCTTCGCAGCCGACAGCATCATCCGCGCCGAACTGGTCACGGCTGATGGACGCCTGCTGACGGCGAGCGCCGACGAGCACCCGGAGCTGTTCTGGGCGCTGCGCGGCGGCAGCGGCAATTTCGGCATCGTCACCTCGCTCGAGTTCCGGCTTCACCCCGTCAGCCAGGTCCACGCCGGCATCACCTACTTCGGGATCGAGCGGGCCGCCGATACCCTCTCCTTCTATCGCGACTGGACCAGCCGCATCCCCAACGAACTCAGCACTGCCGTCGTCCTGACCCGGATCCCCGACTCACCCGAGGTTCCCGAGCCGCTGCGAGGCCGCCGTGCGCTGGCGATCAAGGCCCTGTACGCCGGTGCGGCGGAATTGGCCGAGCACATCCTGCGGCCGCTGTTCGAGGCGGCCGGTCCGGTCCTCACCGGCGGGCTCCGGACGATGAGCTTCGGCACAGCCGCGATGGGCGGTACGGCGGCCCGATACCTCGACCTGGTCGACGAACTTCCGGACGACCTGATCGACCGGCTGGCGGGGTTGACGGACGAGTCGGCGCCGACGGTGGAGATCCGGCACTGGGGCGGCGCGATGGCCCACCCCGGCCCGGGTGCAGGACCAGTCGGGCACAGAGCCGCGCCGTACTCGGTGATCATCGACCAGGACGTGCCCGAGTTGATCGACGTGCTGCGGCCGACCGGGCGGACCTTCCTGAACTTCCTGGCGGACCCGGCCCGGGCGGCGTCGGCGTACACAGTCGAGGACTACCGGCGGCTGCGTGACGTGAAGCGGGCGTACGACCCGGACAACTTCTTCCACCTCAACCACAACATCCCGCCTGCGTAAGAAGTAGGTGGCCCTGACCTGCCGGCAGGGCCACTCCATCGAAGGGTCAGACGGTGCCTGCGGTGCCGTAGACGCTGACGTGCACGTGGTCGTAGTGGTTCGCCGTGGTCGAGCCACGGTCCGGCATGGCTCGCCAGCCTTCGCTACTGCGCTGCACGGTCCAGATTTGCTGCTGCCAGATCAGCTGGCTTATGCCGAGCGCCTTGTAGTTGGCGTGCAGCCAGTCGGCGATCTCCTGACCCGCAGAACCGCTGATCATGATGTCGAGCGCGTGCCCGGTGGCGTGCTCGCTACCGGTATCACCTGACCGCAGGCCGCCGTACCCGGTGACCGACGGGAACTTGGCACAGACAGCACGATGGACCCGGATCGCGTCTGGGGTGAGGCCGTTCTCGACGGCAGAGCCGGAGGTGCAGGCGGC
>NZ_JAVHWM010000239.1:0-3182 GCF_032159765.1 Mycobacterium sp.
GTGGGGCTCGCTGGAACCGGTCAAGTCTGCCGACATCATCGGGATGTTCGAGAAGCGCGGCTACACACTGGTCGGGCAGTACGACGAACCGCTCGTGCGCGACGGCCGGCAGGTGAACGTGCTGAAGAGGCGGTGAACCCTCTATGCCGCCTGAAACAATCCCGTTTCGACATACTTCAGGTACAGGTTGACGGCCTCGATCGTTGCGCGATAAGTCGGTTCTGGGAGGGGGAGTCCGAGGTCACTCCAGGTGAACTCACAGGCCTCACCATCACTTCCGTGCACACGGGCCGATGGCGCAAGCACCCAGAAACACAGCGCAAACGCATGCACGACATCGCCGTTCGGATATCGCACGATGTGAACCGTCGGATCTGAGATGCTCGCAAACGGCGTGAGATCCGACTCCTCGACAGCTAAACCAGTTTCCTCGAGGAGTTCCTTGACCGCGGTGCGTCTGAACGAGTCGCCCGGTTCGCATGCGCCCGCCGGTAATGCCCATTCGAGGGTATCTGAACGGCGTTGGAACAGCGCTTGCCCTGAACCGTCAAGTACAAGGACTTGAGCACCCGGGCTCACCAAGAGATCATGCCCGACATACTTGCGAAGTCGTCCCAGATAGCTGTCCGCAAATCCAGCTGACTCTGTCATGCTCCGCTCGTTTGGAGCTCGCGTTCGCGGTCGCTTCGCGCGATGCAGAACTCGTTGCCCTCGGGATCGAGCAGCGTGACCCAGCCGGCCCCTTCGGCGGTTAGGTGATCCTCGTACAGCATCGCGCCGAGGGCGAGGATTCGCTCCACCTCGTCGTCTCGGGTCCGATCGGCGGGAACCCAGTCGAAGTGGATCCGGTTTTTCCCGGCCTTGCCCTCGGGTACCCGGATGAACAGCAGGCCGGGCACGGGCCGCGGAGCCTCGATCAGGACCTCGGGGTCGCCCGGCCCGTCCACATCCGACACCTGCCACCCAGTGACCTTGCTCCAGAATGTCGCGAGCTCGTAAGGATCGGCACAGTCAATGGTGAGATGGCGAAGGATCATGCCGCTGGACCCTACCGCCCGTTATCGAGATCCGGCCGGAGTTTGTCAGGGAGTGACGGGTAGGCGACCATTGCGGGGCTGAGGCAGATCTGGGAGAGGGTCGGTGGGATGCCGGGATACTGGTCGGCCGTACGACGGTGGCTCGCGACCGCATCCCTGGTAGCGGTGCAGATGCTGACGGCGGCGGCTGTGGTGGCGGGTGCCTTGTGGATCGCTGTCCGCCCAGGCAATCAGACCTTGCAACTGCCGGCATCGGTCATGGCGGGGGCGACGCTCGAGGGGGTGCGCCCCAGTGAGACCGGGGATGTGGATCCGCGGCTCGCAGCGGCGGTGGACGCGCTCCTGGCGCGGCGCGGCAAGGCGACGCGGACCAACAACCTCGCGCTCTTCCTGCGGGACGTAAGTCCGGACTTGAGAGCCGAGCAACGGCGGCTGTTCGCCAACATGGGGGCCATCGGAATGGCGGTCACCTATCGGCGGGCCGAGCCTTGGGACGACAACCAGGCGATGCAGCGGTTCGGACCGGCGACCGGGACTTTCCGGGTGAGCATGCGGTACCAACTCGTCGGTACGAGGCTGCCGCAGGCGGCGACGGACGTCGGGTACACGTTCACCGTGCGGTCAGGTCGGCTCTATCTGGTCGATGACAACGACCTGAATTTGCAGCTCGGGGCCGGGCGGATGCCGTGGGACTTCGGCCCGATCAACGTGATCCGGCGGCCGGGCGCGATGGTGATAGTGACTGCGGGCGAGGGCAGGCTCGGCGAGCGGATCGCGGCGGACACGGTCCAGGTGGAAAAGCGCGTCCGCAAGCTTTGGCCGGGGCCGTTGCAGCGCGTGCCGGTGATCGTCGCGATGACCGATCGGCGGGTGCTGACCGGGATGCCGCCGACTCTGGACGGTGCGGAGCCAGCGGTGGTGGAGCCGATGCCGAGCCCTGCCATTGACGGTCGGCCAGTCGGCGGCTGGGTCGTGGTCAAGCCGGACAGCCGGCAGTTGTTCGACCGGGTCGAGCTGGCACATGCACTGGTGCATCTCCTGCCGGTGCGACTCGGTGACGAAGCGCCGCGGTGGCTCGCCGAGGGCCTGGCCGAGTACGCCGGGAACCAGCAACTGGTGCTCGCCGGCAAGAAGGTCAAGGTCACCGAGAAGCTCAGTGTGGTCAGCAAGCAGGCGCTGGGCGAGCTGACCGCGTTGCCGGCGGACGACGCATTCAGCGGCGCGAACAGTACGGATAGTTACGACATCAGCTGGCTGGCGGTCGACCATCTGATCAAAGAGGTGGGCACCCGCCCGGTCACCGACTTCTATCTGCAGGTCGCCCGCCGGGGCTACTCGCCGAGCATCCGCGAGCGGCTGCTGGAGGAAAGGACCGGCTTCACCGAGCAGGACCTAGTGGAGTCGCTTCGGAGCCTGGCCGGGTGACTTGGCGTCGGCCCGATGCTGAACCAGCCGGGCAGCGCCAGTACGCTGGCGCCTGACAGCACTGGAACGACAGGGCCTGAATTCCAAGGGAACCCGAGGAGAAGACCGCGTGACTTCCCACCGTCCTGCGGCGGTCATCATCATGGCCGCCGGACTGGGGACCCGGATGAAATCCGCCACCCCCAAGGTCCTGCACGAGATCGGCGGGCGCAGTCTCGTCGGGCACGCGATGGTCACCGCCCGGGCACTCGCGCCGGAGCATCTTGTCGTTGTTGTCGGCACCGGCAGGGAGCATGTCGAGGCCCATCTGGCCAAGATCGACCCGGACGCCCGCACCGCCTTCCAGGAGCAGCAACTAGGCACCGGGGACGCCGTACGAGCCGGGCTCACCGCCGTACCGGAGGTGGACGGGGCGATCGTCGTCACTTCCGGCGACGTGCCGCTGCTGCGGGCCGAGACGCTGCAGGAGTTGCTCGCCGAGCACCAGAGCGGCGGGAACGCGGTCACCGTGCTGACCGCGCGGGTGCCGGACCCGACCGGCTACGGGCGGATCCTGCCCGGCGAGGACGGCAGTGTCGCCGGCATCGTCGAGCACAAAGACGCCAGCCCGGAGCAGCGCCAGATCGACGAGATCAACGCCGGCATCTACGTCTTCGACGCGGCCACACTGCGTGACGGGCTGAGTCGGATCACCACGGAAAACGCGCAGGGTGAGCTGTA